>CAZMSD010000009.1:0-101391 GCA_964568855.1 uncultured Bacteroidaceae bacterium
GTACTCGTCGGGCCGGGTCTGGATCTGCTGGAAGATCGAATCGGCGATGCGGTCCTTGATCAGGATCTTGCCCGCCGGCATCTTGCCGTCGAACTCGTCCCAGAGCCGCTTCTCGCTGAGCGTCCGCTCGCCGAACTCCTCTGCGGCCAGCTCGTAGCCCCACTTGCAGAAGGAGCCCTCGGTGAACTTCATGATGTTGCCCTTGTGGACCAGGGTCACCGAAGGCAGGTTCTGGCCGACGGCCCAGTTGATGGCCTTGCGCACCAGGCGGCTGGTGCCTCCAACCGAGATGGGCTTGATGCCGATGCCCGAGTCCTCGCGGATCTGGCGGCCCGTCTTCTGCTTGATCAGGTCGATCACCGCCCGGGCCGTATCGCTGCCGCGTTCGAAATCGTGCCCGGCGTAGACGTCCTCGGTGTTCTCGCGGAAGATCACGAAGTCCACCTTGTCGGCGTACTTGTTGGGAGCGGGCACGCCCTCGAAGTAGCGCACCGGCCGCACGCAGGCGAAGAGGTCCAGGTGCTGCCGGAAGCGGACGTTGATGGAGCGGAAGCGCTCGCAGACGCCGTCGTCCTTGCCGCACTTTTCGCAGGCGCCGGCCCGGTACTGCTGGTGGGCGCAGTGCAGGCAGACGTGCGTCTCCTCGCCGATGGGCGTGGTGAAGGGGCCCTTGATGGCGATCTTGAGATGGCGGATCGCATCGACGGTCTCGTCGGGAAACTCGCTTCCGTAGTGATGCAGGCCCTCCAGGCCGGCGTAGAGCTCGCACCAGGCGATGGCGCGCTTTCCGCCGTAGGCCCGCTCGACGGCCGTGTCCACCACGTGATGCATGGTGGGAGTGATGTCCAGGCCGATTCCGTCCCCGCGCAGGTAGCCCACGATCGGCCGGTCACCGACCACCGGGCGGCCATCCCGCACCTCGATCAGGTCCCCCTCGGGAATCCTGACTTCCTTGAACTGTGACACTTTCTACCTCCAGTAGAATCCTTTGTATTTCGCTCGATCATCTGCGGAAACACTATGATACCAAATGCCCGCAGCTTCTCAGCGCAGGCGGAACAGAGGACCGGCGCGACGGCTTGCTGGAAGAGCTCCGGTCATCTTCCGCGCGGGGAGGCGGCCGGCCCGCGGGATTCGCGCCAAACTGCTATGCTTAGCATCGCGCCGCGGGAGTCGCACCGAATCCGGGAATCGAATGTATCACCCATTACAGGACGCAGGATGAGCGCTGGCAGCCGGGAATTGTCGTGTACGGTCTTCATCCCCACCTACAACGAGGTCAAGCACATCGAGCACGTCCTCGAATTCTGCACCCGAACGGCCCCGGCCGACGCGGAAATCATCGTGGCCGACGCCCTCAGCGACGACGGCACGCGCGACATCGTGGAAGCGTTCCACCGGCGGGATGCGCGCGTTTCCATGGTCGACAACCACAGGCGGATCGTTCCCTCGGCCTTCAACACGGCCCTGGCGGCGGCGAAGAGCGACGTGTTCATCCGACTCGACGCCCATACCAAATATGCCGACGACTACATCGTCCAGGGTCTGATCGTGCTGAAGGAAACCGGCGCGGACGGGGTGGGTGGTCCCTGCCTGACAGCTGCGAAGGGCTATTTTCAGGAAGCCAACTCCCTGGCCTTTCTCAGTCGGTGGGTGACGGGAGCGGCAACCTACCGCGATCCCGATTTCGAGGGCGAGGCGGACGCGGTGGTCTACGGCTTCTGGCGCAGAGCAGTCCTGGAACGGTTGGGCGGAATGGATGAAGAGATGGTTCGCAGCGAGGACGATGAACTGAACCTGCGCATCACGAGCTCAGGCGGCAGGTTCTGGCAATCGCCGCGAGTCCGGTCCTGGTACTACCCCAGATCGCGACCCATGGATCTGATTCGACAGTTTCTCCAGTACGGCTACTGGAAAGTGCTGCTGATGCAGAAACACAAACGCGTGCTGTCTCCGGTTCACCTCATGCCCGGAGCATTCGTCTTCGCCGTGCTGGCGGGGGTGATCCTGTCCTTCTTATGGATTCCCCTGCTCTGGTTAAGCCTGGCAGCGCTTGGCGCGTATCTCGCATTCGCCATCGCTGCGAGCATGGCGATCTGTTATCCCAGGAAACACCGGCAGTATCTTCCGGTGATGCCGCTGATCATCGCCTGCTACCACATTCCCTACGGCATCGGCTTCTGGTTCGGCATCCTGGACTTCCTGGTCCTTCGACACCGCGGCGGTCGATCTTGGACCGGCAGGATCACACGTTAAGGCCCTAGTCAATACCACAGCGCAGCGCATGGACATCGTCGATCAAACGGCCGAGTATTACGGGCAGCGAGCGCCCTGGCACGACGAGTACATGGGCTGGCGGGGCACCGACCGCATGGCGGAGCTGCTCGAGTCGCTCGTGGCCTGGGTCGTGCCACACATGAAGAACCGGGACGTGCTCGAGCTGGCCTGCGGCACGGGGAACTGGACCGCCGTTCTCGCGCGCTGGGCGAACAGGGTGCTGGCCACCGACCTCAATTCATCGATGTTGCGGATCGCCCGCGCGAAGCTGACCGGGATTGAACGCGTGCAATTCAGGGAGCTCGACGCCTACGCGCCGGAAGGCGCGCTGGGCGACTTCGACGCCGCTTTCGCGGCCGACTGGTTTTCCCACGTGCCGCATTCGCGACTCGGCTCCTTCCTGGACCGCCTGCACGCCGTGCTGGGAAACTCGGCCAGGGTGGTCTTCGTGGACATCCTGTATCACGATCATCCCGATCTGCGACCCTGCCGCCGGGACGGAGAGGGGAACACCTACTGCCGCCGGCGGCTGCCGGACGGCCGGGAATTCGAGGTCCTGAAGAACTACCCGGAACGCGCGGAAATTCTCGAACTGCTGGGCGGGAGGACGGAAGACCTGCGCTACGAGGCCTTCGGCGACCTGCGGCGCTGGGCGTTGTCCTATCGCACGAGCTGAGGTCGAGTTGTGGCCCGTCACCGGGACGTGGAAATCGCCGCCTGTTTCGCGGCGGTGTACCGGTTCTTTCTCTCCTTATCTGAAGGAAACGCAGCCTGAGCTGTTGCGGCCCGTCGATCGAGACTATCTTGTAGCCGTGGATGCCGGGACGGGGTCCAGCTCGCAAACCGGATCCCTGCCTGTCCCGGAAGGCGATGAGTCGACCGGAACCCGGCGGACCGATTTCCATGGATGTGAGGAGCACCTTCGTATGACGAACCCAGTGATCGATTGTCTGCAGAACCACCGTTCCGTGCGTAAGTTCAAATCCGATCCTCTTTCCGAGGAAACGATCCAGACCCTGCTTACTTCGGGCATCCGGGCGGCCAGCTGCGGCAACCTGCAGCTCTACAGCTTCCTGGTGGTGGACGACCGGGAGAAGCTGGACCTCTTCGAGGGTCTGATCAGTCCGGTGATCAAGCGCCCGCCCCTGATCATCATCGCCCTGCTGGACCTGCACCGCATCAAGAGCTGGTTCAAGATCAACCAGACCGAACCGCCCGTGCTGGATCGCCCGATCTACTTCATGCTGGGCCTCTGGGACGCCCTGATCGCGCTGCAGAACGTCGTCGTGGCCGCGGAGAGCCTGGACCTGGGAACCTGCTACTTCGGCCCGATCCTCGAGTTCGACATCCAGACCCATTTCGGCACTCCCGAGTACGTCTTCCCCGCGGGGATGGTCTGCGTGGGACACCCGGCGGAAGAGCCGCGGCAGCGCAAGCGGCTGCCGCTGGAGGCCGTGATGCACAGAAACAGCTACCGGCACTTCTCCGAGCGGCGGCTGAGGGAGTTCTACAGCGAGCGCGACCGGCTCTGGGAATCGGTGAGCGACGAGCGCAAGCAGTACATGCGGGAACAGGGAATCGAGAGCATTCCCCAGGCGGTCTCGGTTCAGCGCTTCTCCGAGGATGTGACACGCAAACGCAGCCAGCGTCTCCTGGCGAACCTGACCAAGGCCGGTTTCAAGTTCGACGTCTGACAACCGCAGGATCCGCCCATGTCGCGGGATTTCGAGCGGAACTGGCACTCCCGGCTGTCCGCTCATCTGGATCGGGCGGCGAGCCCGGAGACCCGCCGTTTCGTAATGGAGGGCTGCGAGGAGCTCTGTGACGCCACGGATCGACGCCGGGTCTGCCAGTGGACCCGGTTGGCGCTTGAGCGTCTGGAACAGGTGCTGGATGCTGAGGATCTCCGCCGGGCACTGGTTGCCTGTTCCTGCACCTACCCGTGCGAGAACCTCGCGGAGCTTCGAAAACACTACGCGGTGCACCGCGATTTGAACGCGGTGCACGAGATGCTTCGGAAGCGCTTCCGGGCATTCCTTGAAGGCGACCTTGCCCTGCAGCCGGATCTGGTGAATGAGATTCTGAGCAGGGACTGGGGTCTGGCGGGACGGCGTGAAGGTGATATGATCGTCGCCACGAAGATCCCGAAGAGCGGCAACCTGAAAGCGTATTTCAGCGAGACCGATCCGCGGAAACGAAGGGAACTCTACTGCTATTGCGGAGCGGGATTCTACAAGCAGCTTTGGGAAGAGATCCTGATGCGACCCGTGCAGGTCGATGTGCGTCGGTCCCTGCTGACGGGGGACGAGGTCTGCAGTTTTGTGATCCACCTGCCGGTGGAGGACGGGGGAGGCAAGCATGACTAAGCGATCGGGAATCCGGACCTCGACGCTGGCCATCCTGGGAGGCGGAAACCTGGGCCGGGCATTGGCCCGGGGCTGGGTCCGCGCCGGAACCCGGAAGGCCGGCGAGATCTGGATCACGCGCCGCCGGGAGGACAAGCTCGATGAAATGGCCTCCGCCGGCTTCCGCGTCGGCGCGGACAACGCGGCCGCCGCGGCGGCTTCGCGCGTGGTCGTGCTCGCCGTGCAGCCGCAGCAGGTGAGCGCGCTGGTGGAACAGCTCGCCGGAGCGCTCGATCCCCGGCGCCACCTGCTGGTGTCCGTGGTTTCCGGCGTCTCCACGCGCCAGCTGCTGGAGATGTTCGGCCGGCCCCTGCAGGTGGTCCGGGCCATGCCCAACACCGCCGTCTCCATCGGGGAATCGATGACCTGCCTGGCGGGGGGGCCGGACTCGGAGGCGGCCCTCGCCGTGGCGACCGAGCTCTTCGATCAGCTCGGCCGCAGCATCGTGATCCAGGAGGAGTTGATGATCCCGGCTACGGCGCTGTGCGCCTGCGGAGTGGCCTTTTTCCTGCGCTCGGTACGGGCGGCTTCGCAGGGCGGGATCGAGATCGGCTTCCACCCCGAGGAGGCCCTGCTGCTGGCGGCGCAGACCGCCCGCGGCGCGGCGGCGCTGCTGCAGAGCGAGACCGGCCATCCCGAATCGCAGATCGACCGGGTGACCACTCCGCGTGGCTGCACCATCGCCGGCCTGAACGAGATGGAGCACCAGGGCTTCAGCTCGGCCATGATCAAGGGCATCCTGATTTCCGCCGAGAAGGCGCGGGGGCTCTACAAGGAAGAATAGGGGCCGCACGAGGTTCCTGCATGGTTCGGGTATTCCAGTGATACACCGCGACCCGCGCGGGAGGGAGGTTCTCATGGCGGCAACAACCATCGACCGGCAGGTCGACTTCGAACCAGGCTGGCTGAGCTGGATCGCGGCGGTCAGGGCCTGCCTGCGCGCGCTGGACGTGGACTGCGACTCCTCCGATGTGGGCGGACACAGCGGCTACGCCTTCGCACTCTCCATCAACAAGGGGCTGTGTCCCTCGGGGCCCACCTTCGTCGACTGGAACGCACTGTCCTCCGGGATCCAGAGCCTGGGCCGCTCCACGCTGACCTACGTTTCCGGAGACTGTCACACGCCCGAGGCGGCCTGCGATCGCACGCGGGCGCATTGGCGCGCGGTCTACGAGCTGATCCGCGGCGAGATCGAGTCCGGCCGGCCCTGCGTGATCTGGGGCGCCGGGGTCCCCGAGTTCGGCGTGGTCCGCGGCATGGACGAGGAAGGTTACATCTGCGTTCCCGGCGGGCCCGTTCCCGAGCGTGCGGAGCGCGAGGGCCTGAACGCTCCGGGGGGTCCCTACGCGCTGGCCTTTCCCACTCCGGCGGCGGTGCACGAGGACGCCGACCGCATGGCGATCCACCGGGCCTTGCTGATCGCCGGGCGACCCGACCACCAGGCGGAGTTCCGCTGCGGCCTCAGCGCCTACGAGTATTGGATCGAGCAGCTGGAAAGCGGCCAGGCGGGCAAGTTGGGCCACAGCTACAACGTCCAGTGCTGGGCCGAGGCCCGCCGCCAGGCGAAAGAGTTCCTTGCCCGCCTGCGGGAACGCAACGAGTTCCTCGCGCCGGCGCTGGATTCCTCCCTGACAGCTTTCGGCCGGGTCAGCGCGGCGCTGGACAGGCTGGCCGAACTCTTTCCCTTCACATTCGATGCGGGGAAGGTGGAGCCGGATGATACGCTGCGAGAGGCGGTGGCGGCCATCGGAGAAGCCCGTGCCCGCGAGGAGGAAGGATTGCGGGCGCTCCACTCCGCCCTGGAGCGCTGGCCCTGACCGCGTGTGACACCGAACCGGGGAGCAGTCGCGAGACGGCCGAACGGCCGTCCGTCGAGGTGAACCATGGAGATCCGACCCTACCGTGAAACCGATCGCGAGCAGGTGGTCGAGCTATGGCGCACGGTGTTTCCCGGGGCTCCCCCGCGGAACGCACCCGAATTGCTGATCTCCTGCAAGCGAAGCATCCAGCCCGAACTGTTCCTCGTGGCGGAGGAGGGCTCCCGGGTGGTGGGCACCACCATGGGCGGCTACGACGGGCACCGCGGCTGGATCTACCTGGTGGCCGTGCATCCCGGGCACCGCCGGCGTGGAATCGGCAGCACGCTGGTGCGCCGGGCCGAGTGCCTGCTGATCGGGATGGGATGTCCCAAGTGCAACCTGCAGGTGCGTTCCTCGGATCCCGAACCGGTGGCTTTCTACGAAAGCCTGGGTTTCACGGTCGAGGAACGGATCAGCATGGGCAAGGAGCTGGCAGCCGCGAAGCGGTCTTCCGATCCACCGCCTCGGGGCGGAGCGAGGGGACGGGCGCTGCTCTCCCTGATGTTCCTTGTTCCCCTGGGGCTTTACACGAAAGTGTACTCCGGTCCGGGCTCCGCGTGGGTCAATGATTCACTGGGAGGGGTCTTCTACGTGCTCTTCTGGAGCATTGCGGTATTTACATGTTTCGAACGGATTCGTCCGCTGCATATCGCGCTGTGGGTTCTGGCGGTCACCTGCCTGCTTGAAGTGCTCCAGCTGTGGAATCCGCCGCCGCTGGCCTGGGCCAGGAGTACTGCTTCAGGAAGGATCCTGCTGGGAACCACTTTCAGCTGGAGCGATCTTCCGCACTACCTGGCGGGGGCCGGCTTCGGCTGGTTGTGGATGCGGGGAATCCGGGCGGCCGAATCGGGACCAGCATCCGGCTAGCCAGGCGCCCGCGGATCGGGTAGGCTGCGCCAAGATGCGGTGTCAGGGGCGGTCGTCCTGCGCCGCAGCAGATGGAGTAACATGGTATGAAGCTGACCGGTCTGCATTTTCTGCTCAGCTACGGCTGCACCCGCGAGTGCGACCACTGTTTCGTCTGGAGCAGCCCGCGGCAGGAGGGCGCCATGAGCCTGGAGCTGATCCGCTCGGCGCTCGATCAGTCCGCGAAACTGGACGGCCTGGAGTGGATCTTCTTCGAGGGCGGCGAGCCCTTCCTGTATTACCCGCTGCTGCTGGCGGGCGTTCGGCGAGCCGCGGACATGGGATTCTCGGTCGGAATCGTCAGCAACGCCTACTGGGCCACCGGGGGCGAGGAAGCGCTTGAATGGCTAAAACCCATGCAGGGCAAGGTGCAGTGTCTATCCATCAGCAGCGATCAGTATCACGGAGAAGAGTGGATCACGAAGTCGGTGCGCAGAGCCAGCACAGCCGCCGAAAGCCTGGGCCTGCCGGTGGACCTGATCTCCATCCGCGGGCCGGGAAGTTTCGGCGAGGGCGAGGCCGGGGATGTCAGGTATCGCGGCCGGGCGGCCGCCAAGCTGTCGGAACAGGCCGCCACGCGACCATGGGCGCAGTTCAACGAGTGCCCCTACGAGGAGCTGCGCGATCCCGGGCGTCTGCACCTGGATCCCCAGGGGAACCTGCACATCTGCCAGGGTGTCGTGGCGGGCAACCTCTTCGACGATTCGCTCGAGCGGATCTGCGCCGCGTACCGGCCGGAGGACGATCCGGTGATCGGTCCCCTGCTGGCGGGCGGCCCGGCCGAGCTCGCGCGCCGGCACGAGCTCGAGCACGCCGGGCGTTTCGCGGACGCCTGCCACCTGTGCTACACGGCCCGCGGAATGCTGCGGAGCAGGTATCCCCGGATCCTGCGCCCAGGAAACGTCTACGGCGAGAACGAGTCGGAGCCGGCTTGAAGCCCGAATCCCGACCACGAATCAGCGTCGTCGCGGCCCGCAGGATCGCCCTGCGGGCCCAGTTGCTACGCGGGGCTCGCATCCCGCGCGGAAAGGAGGGCGTCGCCCGGATCGTCGAGCACCTGGGCTACGTGCAGATCGACACCATCGCCATCATCGAGCGGGCCCACCAGCACACGCTCTGGACGCGCCACCCGGACTACCGCCCCGAGCTGCTGCACGAACTCCAGGCCCGCGACCGCCGGCTCTTCGAGTACTGGGGCCACGCCGCGTCCTACCTGCCCATCAACGATTACCGTTTCTGCCTGCCCCGCATGCGCAGGTTCTACGACACGCAGGACCGCTGGGTCCGCCACTGCATGAAACAGGCCGGCCACCTGCTGGAGCCCGTGCTGCGCCGGATCAGGGAGGAAGGCGCGCTGAGGTCGCAGGATTTCGCCCGGCCGCAGGACGGAAAGCGGGGTCCCTGGTGGGACTGGAAACCGGCCAAGGTGGCCCTGGAACTGCTCTTCTGGCGCGGCGAGCTGATGGTCAGCGAGCGGCGCGGCTTCGAGCGCGTGTACGACCTGCCGGAGCGCGTGCTGCCGGAGCACGTGGATACCACCTGTCCCGGCGAGAATGAACTGGGCCGGTTCCTGGTCCGTCGCGCCCTGCAATCCCTGGGACTGGCCCGGGAGGCCGAGATCCGGGGGCACATCCGCGCCGCGGGACGGGAGACCATCGCCCGCGCACTGCGGGAACTACTTGAGGCGGGGGAGGTCCGGGAACTGACCGTGGCGGGAACCGACGGCGTGTATTACGCGGCCCGGGAGACGCTCGAGCGCCGGTCGCCGGGGCCGCTGCGGGAGCGAAAGGTGCGCCTGCTCTCGCCTTTCGACAACCTGGTGATCGACCGCGAACGGATCCGGCGGCTGTTCGGTTTCGATTACGCGCTGGAGTGTTACGTGCCGGCCCCCAAGCGGAAATTCGGCTACTTCGCGCTGCCGATCCTCTGGGGCGACGAGCTGGTGGGACGCCTGGATCCCGCGGCCGACAGGAAAGGCCGGCGCCTGAACGTCCGGCGTCTGGCCCTGGATCCCGGCGCGGACCCCGGAACGGAATTTCCCCCGGCCCTGGCCGAAGCTCTCACAGGACTGGCCCGCTTCAACAATAGCCGGGAGATCGTTCTCGAGCGCGTGCAGCCGACCCGGTTCGCTCCCGAGCTCAAGCGTCTGCTCAAGAACCGCTGAAACCCGGCCCGGGTACACAGGCGCACCGCCGCCGGTTGTGCTTGTCCGGCGGCATTACCCGCGTCGCGGGATCAGGCTCCCCACAGGTGGCCGGTGTTCACGTCCTTGCCCTGCAGCTTCAGGTAGTAGAAGAGCTGCCCCTTGTGCTGGTGCAGGTGGCCCACCATATGCAGCAGCCGGTGGCCCAGCATCAGCTCGCGCGGATCCCAGGGTGCGGTCGCCGGCTTCCCGGCCAGCTCCTCTTCGCTGCAGCTTCCCAGCATCTCCACCGCCAGCCGCCGGTCCTCTTCCAGCTGGCGCCGGGCTTCAGCCACGCTTTCCACCGCTGGCAGGGCCTCGGCAGGCGGCAGCATGTCCTCGGGCGGTGTATCACCGCACTCGGCGCCCTCCGGTATGCCCCAGTCGCCGGTGACGAAACCCTTGAAACAGAAGCCGCAGGCGTCGGTCATGTGCTTCAGCAGCTGGCCCGTGGTCATCCAGTTGGCTCCGGTGGCCGGCTTCCAGTCGAGGTCCTCGTCGTTCACCATGGCCATCAGGTTGTCGACGGCCTTGTAGGTGTTTTCCGCCTCGAATCCCAGCAATTCGCTCCAGTTCATCGCAACGCTCCGGTCTTGATTCTTCCCTGGCAGCCATGTTAGCAATCGGGAGTATGAGGCTCCGGGTCCCGGTCCCCTGCTTCGGCGGTACAGGACGGCGACCTGAGCTGTAACCGATGCCCGGTCGACTTCCTTCGGGGCGATTTTTCGCGCCTATTTGGGAATCGATTGTTGTATCATGAAAGCGGATCCGGCAACCGCGGGAAGCACAAGCGGAGGGTAGTCATGGAAGCCGCCTGGGAACACTGGCTTGAATTGCGGGCCGAGCTGGAAGAAGCGGGTACCGCCTTCAACGAGGCCGCCGTACTGGGAATCCAGCAGGGGCACGAAAACGAACTCGTCTGCGGCGAGTGGACTCTGAAGGACGTGATGGCGCACATCATCGGCTGGGACCGGGAGGCCGTATCACGCTTCGAGCAGTTCCTCCTGGGCGCCGCCGAGGATCTCTCGTACGACATCGATTCCTTCAACCAGCGCTGGGTAAACGAGTTCAATTCCTTCTCCCGGGACCAGGTCCTGGAAGAGCTGCGTTCGGGCCAGGAGCAGCTTCAACAGCTCTGCTCCGACATCGACCGCGAGCACATCCTGCGCGACGCCCGCTACTGCGAATGGCTGGAGGCCCTGCGTGACCACTACCGGCACCACACCGGCCAGCTGGGTCACGAACTCTGATCATTCCCGCCTGAAAGCGAGACGACCGACATGAAAGCCATGGTTCTCGAAGGCCTCGGAGCCCTTGCGGAAACGCCCCCGGCTCTGGCGCTGCGGGAACTGCCCGATCCCGAGCCCGGCGAGCGCGAAATCCTGGTCCGGGTGGCCGCCTGCGGTGTCTGTCACACGGAACTCGACGAGATCGAGGGCCGCACGCCGCCTCCTCGACTACCCGTGGTACTCGGACACCAGGTGGTCGGCCGGGTAGCGGCCTGCGGATCCCAGGCCACGGAATACCGTTCCGGCGACAGGGTCGGCATCGCCTGGATCCACCGGGCCTGCGGAGACTGCGAATTCTGCCTAAGCGGGCGGGAGAACCTCTGCCGGGATTTCAGCGCCACCGGGCGCGACACCGACGGCGGCTACGCGGAGTACATGACCGTCCGCCAGGAATTCGCCCACCCGATCCCCGCCGCCTTCAGCGACGTGGAGGCCGCTCCGCTGCTCTGCGCGGGCGCCATCGGCTACCGCTCCCTGCGGCTGGCGGATATCGGCGCTGAAAGCAGGCTGGGTCTCACGGGATTCGGCGCCTCGGCGCACCTGGTGCTCAAGATGGTCCGCCACCGCTTCCCCGGTGCCCGGGTTCACGTGTTCTGCCGCAATCCGCAGGAGCGGCTGTTCGCCGAGGAACTGGGCGCAGCCTGGTCCGGGGACAGCACCGATGAATCGCCGGAGAAGCTGGACTGCATCATCGACACCACGCCGGCCTGGAAGCCGGTGGTGGAGGCCCTGCGCAACCTGACTCCGGGCGGCCGGCTGGTGATCAACGCGATCCGCAAGGAGGACGGCGACCGCGATTACCTGCAGCGATTGGATTACCCGCTGCACCTGTGGATGGAGAAGGAGATCAAGAGCGTGGCCAACGTGACCCGCAGGGACGTCCGCGAGTTTCTCGAACTGGCCGCGGAGATGGGGATCCGTCCCGAGGTGCAGCGCTACCCGCTTAAGGAGGCCAATCGCGCCCTGCTCGAGCTGAAGGCCGGGCTGATCCGCGGGGCCAAGGTCCTGGTTCTCTGATCGGGGAGCGTCGGCGGGAGAACGGATCCCTGCGTGATACGATTCCGCTTCGCTGCCGGCCGGATCAGCGGCGCCGATGCACGTGCCCGGTGGAATTCGCGGCGGACCGGTTATGCGTGGTTCTGACAGCCTGAGCTTCGTGATGTAAACGGAGCTGCACCGAGTAATACAGCGTGAATCGGCAGCGCGAGGAGGGCGAGATGTCCACGGGTATCACACGCGAAAGGGCGCTGGAGCTGGTGCGCAGCCACATCAAGAATCCCAACACGGTCAAGCACTGCCTGGCCTCGGAGGCCGTGTTGAGCGCGCTGGCCGAACGGCTGGGCGAGGACCGCGAACAGTGGGCCATGGCGGGACTCCTGCACGACCTGGACGTGGAACTGACGAACGCCGATCCCGAGGTGCACGGCAGGGAAAGCGCCCGGATCCTCGAGCGGGAGGGAGTGGACGCGGAGATCATCGAGGCCATCCGCCGGCACAACGAGCACTCCTGCCCTGAACCGCGTGAAAGCGTCTTTCAGCACGCCCTGGCCGCCGGGGAGACCATCACCGGCATGGTGATCGCCACCACCCTGGTCTACCCCGACCGCAAGCTGGCCAGCGTCAAGCCCAAGTCCATCACCAAGCGGATGAAAGAGAAGGCCTTCGCCGCCTCGGTCAGCCGCGATAAGATCCGCGAGTGCGATCTGATCGACATTCCGCTGCCCGAGTTCGCCGAGCTGGCGCTGCAGGCCATGCGCGGCATCAGCGACGAACTGGAGCTGTGATACGGCGGCGAAACCAATCACCGAATATGTCGGATTAAGTTGCTCCGAGATGAGTTCCCGCGCCCCGACCCCTCCCGCGGGCCTTCCCGCCCCCTACACCGAGTACGCCGACTGGTGGCCGCTGCTCTCGGCCCCCGGCGACTACGAGGAAGAGGCGGAGATCTTCCGCCGCATGTTCTTCGATTACAGCGACAAGAGCCCTTCGACGATGCTGGAGCTGGGTTGCGGCGGGGGCAACAACGCCTCGCACCTCAAGCGGTCCTTCAGTCTCACGCTAAGCGACCTGGCGCTCTTCGTGCCCGACCAGCTGCGCGAGACCTTCAAACCGCGGACGAGTCACGGCGGGCACGACGAGGGGCAGCGCGGTATGCGTTACCTTGAATGGGTCTGGGATCCCGATCCCCGGGACCAAACCTGCCTGGCGGACTTCGCCTACCTGTTCCGGCATCCCGGCGGTGCCGTCACGGTCGCGCAGGACAGGCACCTGCTGGGCCTGTTCGCCCGGGCCGACTGGCTGCGCCTGCTTAAGCGCGTCGGCTTCTCCGTGCGGGCGCTGCCCTTCGAGCATTCGGAAGTCCCGGCGGGTACCTGCGAGATGTTCCTGGCCCGCAAGCCGGATGGTCCGGGTCCGGTGAACGGTCCCTGAATCCGGCCGTGGATCACAAGAGAAGGAATCCTCCATGGAGTTGCCCGGTTACACCGCCGTAACCGCCCTGGACAGGGGCGACATGCTCGAGCTCTCCGACGAAGTCTCGCTCGCGGTGTGGCCCGAGTTCATGCTCAACGACCCGGTGGCTAACGAGCACTGGAGCGATCTCTACCTTCGCTTTCCGGGGCTGCAGTTCGGCCTGGTCGAGGCGCGGAGCGGCGACTTCGCGGCTTTCGGCAACTGCATCCCGCTTTCCTGGGACGGCGACCTGCGGGAGCTTTCCGACCAGGGCTGGGACTGGGCCCTTGAACGGGGCTTCCAGGACCTGGAGGCGGGACGGGATCCCAACCTGGTCTGCGCCCTGCAGGTGACGGTGCGCCGAGAATTCCGCGGGCGCGGGGCCAGCGGCCTGGCCCTGAGGCAGATGGTCGAATTCACCCGGGAACTCGGTTGTGAAGGGCTGATCGCCCCCGTGCGCCCGACCTGGAAGTGCCGCTATCCACTTACCCCGATGGAGCGGTATATCAGCTGGCGCGGCGACGACGGAGCGCTCTTCGATCCCTGGCTGGCCCTGCACGCCAGGCTGGGGGCCGAGCTGCTGAAGGTGTGTCACAGCGCCATGCGGATCACGGGCAGCGTCGCCGACTGGGAATCCTGGACCGGAATACGCTTCCCCGAGAGCGGCAGCTACGTGGTTCCGGGAGCACTGGTTCCGGTGGAGATCGACCGGGAGCGGGATCTCGGGAGCTACGTGGAACCCAACGTCTGGATGGTCCATCCGACGGCGTGACACAAGGAGCTGGAGACGTGAGCGAACAGACGATTACGGCGCAGCAGTTCGGCCGGCGACTGGCGGCCCTGTTGACGAGCGGCAGGCTCTCGGGCCTGCCCAGAAAGGTGGCCGATCGCCGGATCCTGCTCAAGGCTTCCGCGCTGGCCCTGCCGCGCGACGGCGAACTGAGCGAAACCGAGGTCAACCTCGCCCTGACGGACTGGCTGGAGGGGCCGGCCCGGACGATGGGCCTGGATCACGTGACCCTGCGACGGGAACTTGTTGACGCCGGATACCTGCGGCGGGACGACGAGGGCCGGCGTTATCTGCCTGGCGGAGCCGCCGCCGGCGAGTCCTTCTTCGCCCCGGAAGTGGATGATCTCGATCCGCGGCGGATTCTCGAGGAGGCGCGCGAACTCAAGGAGCGCCGCCGCCGGGAACACCTCTCCGGAGGCTGAACGCCGGCTCGCGCGGCAGCTGCGTTGAACCTGCTTGGAGGCATCGATGATTCCGCGAACCGATCGACTGGCTGAGCGACTGGCGGCGAACGCCGAAGCGATCGCCGCCCTGCTGGCCGGTCTTCCCGTCGACCAGGCCGGCTGGCGGCCGGATCCGGATTCCTGGTCCCTGCTCGAAGTCGTCAACCACCTGGTCGACGAGGAGGCGGAGGACTTCCGCCGGAGGCTGGAACTCGTGCTGCGGGACCCTGAGCTCGAGTGGCCGGGCATCGATCCGGAGGGCTGGGTGCGGGAAAGGGACTACGCCGGCCGGAAACTGGCACCCTCCGTCGCCAGGTTCCTCGAGGAACGGGCCCGCAGCGTGAGCTGGCTGCGCTCGCTTAAGTCCCCCGCCTGGGAGAACAGCAGGACCCACCCGGTGGCGGGGGGGCTCAGCGCCGGGGACCTGGCCCTGTCCTGGCTGAGCCACGACCTGCTGCACGTCGCCCAGATCTGCCGCCTCAAGGCCGCCTGGCTGGCAGAACACGCGGCGCCCTTCTCGACGCGTTACGCCCAGCCCTGACAACCCGCGAGGCCGGGCCGCGGATCCCTGCCGCGGCATGGAATGTGACACAACGCGAGGAGATCATGGAAATCAGACCGGACCCCAAGCTGCTCAGCAAGCACTGGCTGAGCCTGGCGACGATCAGCTGCCTGATCGTCCTGGTGACGCTGGTCTTGTATTACGGCCTTCCGCTCCTGAAGGACGAACTCGACCCGCGGCTGTTCGGCGTCGTGATCTGGACCATCTGCGGATCGGCGATCCTGCTCCTGTGGGTGATTTCCGTGCCCCTGATCGCACTGTGGGTCCGCAACCTGTCGTACCGGATCGTCGAGGACAAGGTGATCGTCCACAAGGGCATCCTGACCAAGGTGCAGCAGAACATTCCCTTCCGGATGATCACCGATTTCCGCCTGCACCGCTCGCTCTACGATCGCTGGCTGGGCATCGCCTCGATGCAGGTCCAGACGGCCGGGCAGTCCGGCTCGGGCACGGGCTACGAGGCTCATCTGGCGGGGTTGCTGGAATGGCGGGAGCTGCACGAGCGGCTCAGGCGGCGCATTGAGGTCCTCCAGCCGCAGGAGCACGCGGCGGCTTCTGCGCCCGGTGTCGCGGCTGCCGGCGAGGATTCCGTCTTCCCGGCGATGCTGGAGGAATTGCGCAGGATCCGCGGCCTGCTGGAGCGACAGACGAAGAGCGACTGAACAGCAGCCGCAAGAGGAACCCCGGCCTCGACAGGCCTACCGGACGGACCTGAATCCGCCCATTCCGGACTGATCGCAGCGGAGGCATGCATTGCCGCGCCGCGCGCTCGAATTGTAACACGGAATCATGATCGCTAAACGTTCGCTGGAGAGGAAGATCGAAGAACTGGCCGCGCTGGAGAAGGCACCGGTCACGGAAGCGAGTCTCCTTCGCATACGCCAAAGGCTGAGGGACGGCAGCGGAGGCGTGGTGGCCCGCGCCGCCCGGACGGCGGCCCGCCTGGCGCCGGAAGAGCTGCTGGCCGACCTGGAAGAGGCCTTCCGGCAAACCCTGCACGGGATGCGGCGGGATCCCGGCTGCGTGGCCGCAGCCGCCCTGGCGGAAGTTCTGCGTGATACAGGGCGCGCCGATGCGGAGATCTTCATTGCCGGGGTCCGGCACCGGCAGCCGGAGCCCGGTTTCGGCGGACCCGTCGACGCCGCGGCGAGCCTGAGAGCGGTCTGCGCGGCGGGTCTGGTCGAGTCGATGCACCCGGAAGCCCTGCCCGAGCTGGCACGCCTGCTGGCCGACCCGGAGGCGGAAGCACGCACCGGCGCCGCGAGGGCCCTGGCCGCCACGGGAACGGAGGGTGCCGAGTTGCTGCTGCGGCACAAGGCCTGCGTGGGGGACTCCGACAGCCAGGTGCTGGCGGCCTGCATGGACTCGCTGCTGGAGCTCGCGGCGGAGCGCGGCGTCGAGCTGCTGGAGGACCTGCTCGACCGCGGCCAGGCGGAGATCCGTGAAGCGGCGGCCCTGGCCCTGGGGGAATCCAGGCTGGAAGAGGCCTTCCCCGTGTTGAAAGCGGCCTGGGAACACAACGTGGAGCCGGGCTTCCGCCGCACATTGCTGCTGGCCATGGCCATGCTGCGCAGCGACGAGGCCCTGGAACTCCTCTTCGGAGAAATCTCCGCGGGCAGTCCTGCGGCCGCGGGAGAAGCGATAGAGGCCCTGGGTCTCTACATGCAGGACGTCGAGCTGGCAGGACGCATCCGCGGTCTTGTCCGCGAGCGGGGATCCCTGGACCTGGAACGACTTGTGGATAAGCTGTTCCCGGAGGTTTAGCGATGCGTCACAAAACCCTAGAAGAGTCCGTCACGCTGAGGGCTGAGGGGGGCGCCATCCTATTGCTCACCGGTATTCTGATGCTGGTGATCGTGGGTATCGCCATCGCCTACTTCGCACTCGGTCGCCAGCAACACCACCAGTACCTGCGCGACCGCGCCCGGATCCACGCCCGGTACTGCAGCGAGTACGCCGTCGCCCGCTACGGAGTGCCCACTTTCATCAGCGATCCCGAGCACTACGATCAGGGGCAGGACGAGAACAACTGGCTCTACCCGGTACGGGCCTCGCAGATCCTGGACAACGACTTCCAGGATGAGGACACGGGGTATTCCTTCCGCTTCGGTTACGACAGCCTGAAGATGGACAAGATCTACGATCTTGCTTCGAGTCGTCCCTTCTGCTTCGTCTCGGCCGAGGGCGTGGTCTCCTGGAGCGATCGGGAAGGCGAGCACCAACTCCGCCACCGCAGCGCCCTGGGACTCTGTTTCGGCGACTTCTCGCGCTTCATGTATTTCTCGAACTTCGAGGCCTCTCCCGAGGGTGCCATGGCGTTCTTCGGGGAGGGCGAGGAGATCTTCGGCCGCGTGCACGTCAACGGCCGAATCAACATCGGTATCGATTGCTGTCCCGTTTTCCATGGATTGGTGAGCCAGACCGAGAGAGAGGTCCACGGCATCAGCGAAGATCAGATTCCCTTTGTCTTTCGCGGGGGCTTGATGAAGCCCTCCCTCAGGATCGACTGGCCGCCCCACGAGGCATTCGAGCGGATCAAGGAACGCCGGGGAGCCCTGCACACATACAAGGCTTACCTGTTGCTGGATGACAGTTTCGAGCAGCCCCTGACCACCTATCTGAAATTCGACGGCGGACACTACCATGTGGCGCAGTACTGGTCAGACAGCCTTGACGCGGAAGGAGACACGATCTACCAGCCGATTCTGGGCCGGGAGTGGTTGCGCCGGGCCCTGCCCCGGCGGATCGGACACGAGCTGATCTGGGTCAAGGGCGTCTGCCGGCTGGAAGGCATCGTGACGGGAAGAGTGACCGTGCTTTCCAGCGACAGCATGTTCATCATGGACAACATCATTACTTCCGACATCATCCTGCCCTGCGGAGACTATTTGCATTTCGGCACTGTTCCACCGGGTTCGCCGAATCGTATCGGCCTGGTCAGCGAGAAGGACATCATCGTGGCCGCCACCCTCCCGAATGGGGCTTTCAACGGACGCTTCAACGGTCCCGACGCGGCATCGTGGACGATTCGAATCTCAACTCCTGCGGCCAGGAGCGCCGGGACGTGATCATCACGGCGGCCATCATGGCCATGGGCTGCAGTTTCGAGGCCGAATTCTGGAAGACCTCCGCCCTGGGCGCCACCTGGCCGCCGCCCCAGATTCGACTGGAGTGCCCTGGCATGAACAATACCCATCACCAGCCGGTGGTCTGCGAAGGCGCTCCCGCGCAGCAGGACGAGCGGGGCACCATCTGGTTCTGCGGATCCCTCGCTCAGTCGCTTCGCGGCTATATCTACCGCAACAATCCCGGGCCCTGGGGCCAGGTCTGGATCGGCTACTTCAGGAAGCACCTGCGCTATGACGACAATTTCCTCAGCAGCGGGCCGCCTCTCTGGCCACGCGTGAAATACGAGGACGGCAGTTACGAAGTGAGCACCGAGCTGGTGCTGGCCGACTACGACCGCTGGTTAAGGATGAGGGAAG
Organism: uncultured Bacteroidaceae bacterium; assembly: GCA_964568855.1. Lineage (GTDB taxonomy): Bacteria > CAIWAD01 > CAIWAD01 > CAIWAD01 > CAIWAD01 > CAZMSD01. The sequence goes on from CAZMSD010000009.1 coordinate 18,650, forward strand.
AGAACCTGGCGGAATGAGGGCCTGCCCAGGCTCCGCGGACACACCGGGCGACGGAACCGGTCGTCGTATGAAAAGCCCGCCGGATCCCTGTTCGCTGTTGGAAGAAAGCGTAAGCTGCCCTATTCTACTTGCATGAAGAGAAACCCCGGTCGGCGGTCCATGATGAACTCGATCCGGGAACGCGCCCGCGCTCTTAGCTGGACAGCGCTGGTGTGCATCCCGGCGGTTTGCGGCTCCTCGCGCGCAGCCCTGATCACCTTCCGCGTGCAGATGGATGTCCAGGCGGGCTACGGTCTCTTCGATCCGGGGCAGGACAGCCTGGCGCTCCGTGGAAGCTTCAACGGCTGGTCCGGCAACGCGGCCATGCTGCTCGATCCGGACGAAGACCTGCTCTACGAGACGGACCTGGAACTCTCGCCCGGCGGCTACGAGTACAAGTACCTGATCCAGCTCCAGGGCGGGGGCGAGATCTGGGAATCCGGCATTCCCAACCGGGTCCTGCAGGCGGGCGGCCAGGACCAGGTCCTGGACCCGGTGTGGTTCAACGACGACCAGACCGTGCCTCTGCAGCCCCGGCCCGTGGAGGTCAAGTTCACCGTGGACCTGCGCCAGCAGATCGAACGCGGCGAATTCCTGCCCGGCCCGGACCAGGTGGTGGCGCTGGGCAGCGCGGAGGAGCTGGGCTTCTGGGCGCCGCCCGTTCCATTCCTGGCCGCGGAGGATTCCGGCACCTGCTACAGCGGCTGGATCCCCTTCGACAGTCTCTCCAACTATCCAGTGTATTACAAGTTCGTGATCCTCCAGGACGGCGATCCCGGCCAGCTGCTGTGGGAAAATGGATCAGACCGCGAGTTCACGATCGACGGATCCGAGGCGGACGAGCTGCCGCCTCCCCTGGGCAACGGCTATGCCGAGTATTACACGCCGGTCGTCTACTTCGACCACGAAGAGGGCTGGAGTCCTCAGACCCTGCTCGCCGGGGCCGACCTCTCGCACCTGCCCTACCTGGAGTCACTGGGGCTCGAGTTCACGGTGGACGGAACGCCGGTACCCGCGCTGCCGCTATTCCACGAGCGCGGCTGCCGGATCCTGCGCCTGCGCCTGTGGCACAGTCCGGCGGAACCCTGGCAGGGGCTGGATTCCACGCTGGCCCACGCCCAGCGGGCCCTGGCGGAAGGCTTCCGCCTGATGCTCGATCTCCACTACTCGGACACCTGGGCCGATCCCGGGCACCAGACTCCGCCCGCCGCCTGGGAGGGGCTGGACGTGAACGCCCTGGCGGACTCGGTCAATAATTACACGAACTACGTGATACGCCGCTTCCGTGACGGCGGCGCGCTGCCGGACTATGTCCAGATCGGCAACGAGATCGACGGCGGAATGCTCTGGAACACCGGCCGCGTGGGCGGCGAATGGGACACGCCCCAGCAATGGCAGCAACTGGTGCAGCTGCTTGGCGCAGGCGTGGCGGGCGTCCGCGACAGCCTCGCGGCGGGAGAGTGCCCGCAGATCCTGCTGCACATCTCGCCCGGCGGGAACAACGGCGCCTGCCGCTGGTTCTTCGACGGCCTGGCGCAGCACGGCGGCGTGGATTTCGAGGCCATCGGGCTATCCTACTATCCCTGGTGGCACGGCAGCCTCGAAGATCTGTCCTACAACCTGGAGGACCTGGCTCCGCGTTACGGGAAACCTCTGCACCTGGTGGAGACGGCCTACCCCTGGACGCTGGAGAATTTCGACGGCACGAACAACTTCGTCTGGAACGAGGACCAGCTGCCGGACGAATTCCCGCCCACGCCCGATGGCCAGCTTGCTTTCCTGCGCCACCTGCAGTCCCTGCTGGAGGATCACCCTGAGGGCGCGGTGCGGAGCCTGCTCTACTGGGAGCCGGACCGGATCGCCTGGCCGGGGAGCCACGGTACCCCGGTGGAAAACCTGGCCCTGTTCGATTCCGACGCCGAGGCACTGCCCGGACTGGATTTCCCGCTGGCGGGCATACCTGGGGCGCCCCTGATCGGCATTCGGCTGGTGGGCGGATCGCAAATCGCCGTCGAATGGGATCCCGAGCCGGGAGCGGCCGCCTACCGCGTGGAACGGGCCCCAGAAGCCGCAGGTCCCTGGACGGCAGTGGACGAAACGGAGAACTGCGAATGGACCGGGCAGGCGGCGGGAAGCCGGGCCTTCTACCGCGTGCGGTCCCTGGATTGAGATACAGGCCCGAAGCTGAACGGAGTCCAATGGAACGGGAACAACTGCTGGGCTGCCTGCTGGACAGCCTCAAGGATCCGCTGCTCTACGCGGACGGGGAACATGTCATCCGCTACATGAACGCCGCGGCGGTGGAGCATTTCGACGAGGGCGCGGACCTGCTGGGCCGCTCGCTTTTAGACTGCCACAACCCTGATTCGGTGCGCAAGATCCACGAGGTCTACGAGGCGCTCGAGGCCGGCGAGGCGGAACGGCTGATCTCGGAGGATCCGCACCGCCGCATCTACATGCGGGCCGTGCGCGATTCCTCGGGCAGGCTGCTGGGCTACTACGAGCGCTACGAGCTCTGCACCGGTCGCTGAAGGCGGTCCGGCCGGTCCGAGCTGAGACTCGATCCTGCGCGGCGGCCGCGGCGCAGCGAAAGGGGCTGAAGCGATCCGATGGCGTGAAACTCTGTCCGAAGATCACCCTCGAAGGCACCCGGATGACCCTCAAGACCGAAATCGCCTTCGCCACGGCCCGCGCAAAGCGCATCGGGATCTCAGGGAAACCGGAACAATACGACGACCTGGGGCTGTTGATCGAGGAGCAGGCCCAATTTCGCGAATTGGCGGAGAGGTCGAACCTGCAGCACCTGGAAGTGGATGTATCAAGTGGAAATGTGGCCGCCGCCGCGGATGAAATCGCCGACTGGCTGGAGCGGACGGGCGGTTTGGGAAGCCCGGAATAGCCCTTGCTACTCAGCTGCAAGGTTTGTATTTATAAAGCATTGGTTCATGGATTCGTCGGTTTTCCGTTCCTGCGGTGCAATCATATGACACTGCATGCGACGTGCGAATTATGCGGTTGATGGCGGCTGACCTTTAACGTTCCCTGGAAAACCCGGTAAGGGTACAACCCGGCTGGCGGCCCTTCGGAAAACCGAGCCACACACCCAATCTGTCTGAACCAGAACCGACGCCCGGTGCCATGCATCGAATGGGGGATTCCGGCGCGAGGATCTTCGGATCTTCACGCCGCGCAAGCCTGGAGACGGGATGTCCATGCCGGGAGAAATACGTCGTCCGTTCGCCGGGGAGCGGGGGATGCTTGCGGGCCAGTCTGCCGATCGAAGAATTGCGGGGCCGCTGCGCTCCGGGGGAGCTGCCATGATTCTGCCCATTACTGATCCTGCCCTTCAGGCCGGGGAAAGATCCGGATATCGCAGCTATAACTTGAATAATTTCAAAGAATTGCCTTTCGCCAGGCACCTGGACCGGGAACAGCTCTTCGCCATCGAGGTGGTCTCCAAGGTCCTGCCCTTCCGCGCCAACAACTACGTGGTGGAGGAATTGATCGACTGGGGACGCGTGCCCGACGACGCCGTCTTCAAGATGATCTTTCCTCAGCAGGATATGCTAGAGCCGGAGCATTTTCAACGCATCGCCGCCCTCCTGAGCTGCGGGGCGAATGAAGAACGGATCCGCGCGGAGGCGGAGCGCATCCGGGAAGAGCTGCATCCTCTGCCGGCGGGCCAAGCGCGAAACCGACCCATCCTGGGCGACCAGGTCCTGCAGGGCATGCAGCACAAGTACCGCGAGACCGTGCTCTTCTTCCCCAGCCAGGCCCAGACCTGCCATGCCTTCTGCACCTTCTGCTTCCGCTGGTCCCAGTTCGTGGGCCGGGAGGAGCAGCGCTTCGCCATGCGCGAGGGCGAGTTGCTGGTGGAGTACCTGCGCGGCCATCCCGATGTGAGCGACGTCCTGATCACCGGCGGCGATCCGATGATCATGAAGGCCGGAACGCTGGCATCCTACCTGGACCTGCTGCTCGAGGCCGACCTGCCCAACCTGAACACCATCCGGCTGGGCACCAAGTCACTGAGTTACTGGCCTTACCGCTTCCTCAGCGATCCCGACTCGGAGGACCTGCTGGCCCTCTTCCGGCGAGTCACCCGCAGCGGCCGGCACCTGGCCCTGATGGCGCATTTCAATCATCCCCAGGAATTAAGGACGCTGGCCCTGCGCCAGGCCGTCGAACGGATCCAGTCCACCGGCGCTCAGATCCGCACCCAGTCCCCCCTGCTGGCGCAGATCAACGACCAGCCCCGGATCTGGGAGGAACTGTGGCGAGAACAGGTGCGCCTGGGCTGCGTGCCCTATTACATGTTCGTGGAGCGCAACACGGGCGCCCAGCGTTACTTCAAGGTACCCCTGGTGCGGGCCTGGGAAATCTTCGGCGGGGCCTATCGCCGGGTCAGCGGAATCGCCCGGACGGTTCGCGGCCCTTCCATGTCGGCCGATCCCGGCAAGGTCCAGGTTCTGGGAGTAAGTGAGATCGGCGGCGAGCGGGTGATCGCGCTGCAGTTCCTGCAGGGCAGGGATCCGGAATGGGTGGCCAGACCCTTCTTCGCCCGCTACAGCGAAACCGCCGCCTGGCTCGACGAACTCGAACCGGCATTCGGTGAGGAGTGTTTCTTTTTCGAGCAGAGTATGCGGCCACTGGCCGAGGTGGAGCATGAATTCCCGCTGTTCAGTCCCCGGGTGGACTAGGCCCTAACTCAGAACAAGGCGATCATGCCCATCAGGACCAGCAGAAATACGGGGGAACCGATCACCAGGTTCAGCGCGCGTAGCATGTATCTTCCAGCCAACATCTTGAACTCCTTGCCGATTTTGCCCGGTTCTTCCGGGATCCGCCACAGGTGGATGCAAGCAGCGCGCCAAGTTTCTCTCGGGATCCAACTTTGATAAATAAGTAGTTAGCGACCGTGATCCCCGTCACGTATGGTTGAATTAGACCAGTAATTCAACCACAATCCGACACTTGCACAAAGGTGCATACGAGCATATGCTCCGGGAATCAGGGCTCCGGCGCTTGGACTTGCGCCGGTTGAATCCTGCCTGGATGCGGCTCCGCGTGAGTTCTTCAGTCTCCGAGGAGGATGAATGGCCGCTCGCAGGCACCTGGTCTGCGCACTGGAAGATGGGATCGAAGAGCAGGTCTCGCTGGCGCTGTGGATGCTGCAGGAATCGCGTCGGCGCACGGTGCAGGCTCTTGAAGGCCTGGATGAGCTGCTGCTCGACTGGCGCCCTGATCGAGGCGCCAATTCCATCGCCGCGCTCTTGTACCACATCGCCGCCATCGAGATGGACTGGCTCTATTGCGAAGTTCTAGAGCGGGAAGTCCCCGAGGAAGTGCTCGAGCAATTCCCCTGGGACGTGCGTGACGGGCGGGGCAGGCTTTCGCAGGCGGTTGGCCGGAGCCTGACGGAGCACCTCGGGCTGCTCGACCGCACTCGATCGCTGACCATGCGTCACCTGCGCGAACTGGAGTCCGGGGAATGGCACCGCCCGAGAGTGCTGGAGTCCTATCGGGTGAGCCCCTGCTGGGTCGTGATGCACCTGGCCCAGCACGAGGCGGAACACCGCGGGCAGATCCGTCAGATCCGGTTGGCGACCGAGACTGCCAACTGAACCATCATATAGCTTTGCACGGGAGGCGGGAAAGATGTGCGTCCGCGACTACGATCATGCACGCGACCGGGATGACGTCCACCGGATCTGGCGGGAGATCGGCTGGATCAGCGAGGACCGGCACGAAGCGCCCATGGACGTGTTTCTCGGCTGCTGCAAGGGGGTGGTGGCCGAAGTCGAGGGAAGCGTCGAATGCGTGGCGGGTACCATGCCCGCCAGTTTTCGCTACCTGGACGAAGAACTGTCCCTGTCGGCGGTTATGGGAGTGACCACCAGCCGCGTGGCCCGGAAACTGGGTCTGGCGCGCCGCCTCACGGCGGAGGTGATCGCCCGCGACGCGCGGGACGGCGCCCTGCTCAGCGCTCTGGGCGTCTTCGACCAGGGGTTCTACGACCAGCTGGGCTACGGCACGGGACCCTACGTACACCTGGTCTCCTTCGATCCGGCGCGGCTCAAGGTGCGAAGCAAGTTCCGGGTACCGCAGAGACTCGGCGTGGACGACTGGGAACAGATCCACCGGGCGCTGCTGAAACGCGCCAGGTATCACGGCTCATGCAACATCCTGCCGCCCGGATTCACGCGCGCTGAATTGCAGTGGTCCGAGAAGGATTTCGGCCTGGGCTACCGGGATCCTGATACCGGGGAGTTGACGCATTTCATCTGGGGCAGCGCCAAGGGCGAAAACGGCCCTTATCGGATTTCGTTCATAGCCTTCAGAAACCGGGATCAGTTTCTCGAACTGACGGCCCTGCTGCGAAGCCTCGGCGACCAGGTGCACATGATCCGCATCAAGGAGCCGCCGCAGGTCCAGTTCCAGGACCTGCTGGACGAGCCCTTCCGCACGCGCAACGTAACACGCCGCTCCGAATTCGAAACCACATGCACCGCCCTGGCCTACTGGCAGCTCAGGATCTGCGACCTGCCCGGCTGCCTGGAGCGGACCCATATTCCGGGCGGGGACCTGCGCTTCAACCTGCGACTCGCGGACCCGGTGGAGTCCTTCCTGCCGGAGGACTCGGACTGGCGGGGCATCTCCGGCGAGTACGCGGTGCGGCTGGGGCCAGAGTCCTCGGCGGAGCGAGAGGCGGCCCCGGGACTGATGACGCTTAACGCCACGGTGGGGGCCTTCACGCGCCTGTGGATGGGAGCCCGCTCGGCGTCCAGCCTGTGTTACACGAACGAGCTGGAAGGCCCGGACGAGCTGATCGCCGCCCTGGACGAAACCCTGCTTCTTCCCACGCCGAACCTGGACTGGGATTTCTAAGCCGAGGAGGTTGCGATGAAGCTGCCGATCTATCAAGTGGATGCTTTCACCAGCCGCGTCTTCGCGGGGAATCCCGCCGCGGTGGTCCTGCTGGATGAATGGCCCGTGGACGAGTTGCTGCAGGCGGTGGCCGCCGAGAACAACCTCTCCGAGACCGGCTTCGTGGTTCCCGGCGTGGAACGCTTCCACATCCGCTGGTTCACTCCCGCGGTGGAAGTGAGTCTCTGCGGCCACGGAACCCTGGCGGCCTCCTTCGTACTCTTCGCGGAGGGAATGGCCCAGGAGCGGATCCGCTACGAATGCCTGAGCGGCGAGCTCGAGGTCTGGCGGGAAGAGGATCGCATCTGCATGGACTTCCCCCTGGAGGCGCCGGCTGCGGTTCCCGGGGACACGACCGTTTCGGAAGCACTGGGAGCGGCGCCCCTCGAGCTGCACGCTTCGCGCTACCTGCTGGCGCTCTTCTCCCGCCAGGAGGATGTCGAGGCGCTGGACCCGGATTTCGACCGGCTCGCGACCCACGAAGCTTCAGGCCTGATCGTCACCGCGCCGGGCCGGGAGGCGGATTTCGTCTCGCGCTTCTTCTGCCCCAAAATGGGCATCCTGGAGGATCCCGTCACCGGTTCCGCCCATTGCAGCCTGATACCCTTCTGGGCCGAGCGGCTGGGCAGGAAACGACTCAGAGCCCTGCAGGTCTCCCCACGTGGAGGCGAGCTCTTCTGCGAGGCCCGGGGCGAGCGTGTGACCATCGCCGGCCGGGCGGTGCAGTACCTGCGGGGTGAAATCACGGTCTAGCGAACCACATCGAGCCCTGCCGTCTTCAAGTGGACCGGCAACCGGAGCGCATTGATTCCGCCGACAAGCATGGGTCGGCTAGACCCTGGACACGCCGGCCGTAGTATCCGCTACTGTGTGAACAGGTCCGGTATGAGCATCAAAGTTCTCCTGCTTGCCGACACCCACGTGGGCTTCGACCTGCCCCGCAGGCCCCGGATCAAGCGTCCCCGCCGCGGCGAGGATTTCTACCGCAACTTCCAACTGGCTCTCGCGCCCGCTCTGCGAGGCGAGGTGGACCTGGTGGTGCATGGCGGAGACCTGCTCTTTCGCAGCCGGGTGCCCGCGGGACTGGTACAGCTGGCACTTGAGCCACTGTTCCGGGTTGCCGACGCCGGCGTGCCCGTTATGCTGGTGCCGGGCAACCACGAGCGCTCGCGGATTCCCAGGCCGCTGCTCGCCGGGCATCCAGGGCTGCACATCTTCGACCGGCCCCGGACTTTCCAGTTCAGCATCCGCGGCCTCAGAGTGGCCCTGAGCGGTTTCCCCTACCATCCGACGGTTCGCCGGGATTTCGATGCCCTCCTGGCGGCCGCCGACCCGTCCGAGGACGACCACATCCGGTTGATCTGCATGCACCAGGCCGTGGAAGGGGCCCGGGTTGGAGCCCATGATTTCACTTTCCGCTCCGCTCCCGACGTACTGGCGGGAGCCCGGATTCCCCGGGGCTGGGCCGCCCTGCTCTCCGGGCACATCCACCGCGGGCAGGTGCTCCGCCGGGACCTGGCGGGAAGAGCCCTGGCGGCGCCCGTGATCTACCCGGGAGCGGTGGAGCGCACCTCGTTCACCGAGCGCGAGGAGCTCAAGGGTTACTATTTGCTGGAATTGATCCCCGATTCCGCTCCCGGGGGCTACCTTAAGGACCTGCGTTTCGTCGAGTTGCCCACCCGCCCCATGCTGGACCTGAGGGTGGAAGCTACTCCGGGCGGCGCCGCGGGATTCAGCCGCTGGCTCTCCACCCGGCTGGCCGCATCACCGCCCCGGTCCATCGTCAGAATCCGCTACCCGGCAAGTCTGCCCGAGGACTTGCGGCGGGTGCTCTCATTGCCTCGATTGCGGGCGCTGGCCCCGCAGGATCGGATCGTCGGGGCCTCGCCGGAAGGCCGGGAGAGCCGATCGGCAAGCGTGAAGGAGTTGCCCTCATGAGCGACACGGAAAGGCGGAAGCTGAGCCGCCGCAGTTTCATCAAGGCCACCGGCACCGGGCTGGCGGGCGGCGGCCTGCTCGGCGCCCTGGGTGCAGCCCCGGCGCAGGCGGACCGCGATTCAGCCGCAGAGGATCGAGGCCGGCTGCCGCTCCTTGAGTTCGAGGTCAACGGCAGGCGGCGAAGACTGCGCGTGCGGCCGGAGTGGACCCTGGCGGAAATACTTCGCGGAGAGCTGGAGCTCACGGGAACCAAGCTCTGCTGCAACCGGGGACAGTGCGGCTCCTGCACGGTATTGCTGGACGATCGCGCGGTCTACTCCTGCCACATGCTGGCCCTCGACGCCGCCGGTCGCCGGGTGACCACGGTCGAAGGCCTGAGCAGCGGGGAAGAGCTGCACCCGCTGCAGCGGTCCTTCCTGGAGCATGACGGCCTGCAATGCGGCTTCTGCACCCCGGGCCAGCTGATGGCCGCCCGGGCCCTGCTGCTGGAGCGGCCCGATCCCACTCCCGAGGAATTTCGCCGCGGCCTCTCCGGCGTCCTCTGCCGCTGCTCCGCCTATCGCAAGATCCTGGATTCCACGCGGGCGGCCGCAAAGTAGTCGAGCGCCCAGGAGGCAACATGGCCGATCGAAAAATCATCCGCGCGAGACACTTCGTCGAGGAGGCGCTGAGCGAGAGTCTCGCCGAAGTGCCGGTCCGGGCTAACCTTCCCGCGGATTCGGAGGGCTCCGGGGTCCTCGGCCGTCCGCTGCCGCGCCTGGACGCCCGCGAGAAGATCGCGGGCGTCGCCCGCTACACCTTCGACCTGCGCTATCCACGGATGCTGCATGCCCGGATCCTGCGCTCGCCCTATCCGCACGCCCGGGTACTGAGCATCGACAGCGCCCGGGCGGAAGCGCTTCCCGGAGTGCTGGCGGTGATCCATCATTTCAACGCTCCCGAGATTCCCTGGTACGAGGACAGCCTGCTCTTCGATCCGCACCTGCGCTACGCCGGCGACGAGGTGGCCTGCCTGGCCGCCGAGACGGAGCAGCAGGCCGGGGAGGCGCTCGCGCTGATAAGGGTGCAGTACCAGGAACTGGCCTTTGAAATCGATCCCCTGCGCGCCGCCGTGGAGGGCTCGCCCGTGTATCACGCACACGGCCGGCTGTCGGGCGGCCGCGTCTCCCGCTATCGCAGGGGCGACCCGGAGGCCGGATTCGCCGCCGCGGAGCTCGTCGTCGAGGGCGAATTCCGCACCCAGGTGGCGGTGCACAACCCTGAGGAACCCCACTGCAGCGTGGCCCGCTGGGTGGGAGAGCGGCTGCTGGTGGACGATTCCACCCAGGCGGTCTACGGCGTCCGGGAGTGCCTGGCGGAGGCCCTCGGGCTGCCCGAGTCCCGGGTGGAGGTGCGCTCTCCCTACATGGGCGGCGGTTTCGGCAGCAAGCTGGAAGCCGGCAAGCACACCGTGATGGCCGCCCTGCTGGCAGGGCGGACCGGCAGGCCCGTACGCATCGCGCTGGATCGCCGGGAGCAGAATCTCTGCGTGGGCAACCGGCCCGACTCGGTGCAGCAATTGAAGATCGGCGCCGGCAGGGACGGGGTCCTGACGGCGCTCAGCGCCGTGACACACGGCTCGGCCGGCGCCTATTCCGCGAGCGCGAGCTGCTGCTGGCCGCTGATGACGCTCTACGCCTGCGAGAACGTGGAGGCCGCACAGCATTCGGTCCACACCAACGCGGGCAGGGCCCGTCCCTTCCGCGCGCCCGGGCACGTGCAGGGCACCTTCGCCCTGGAGTCCCTGCTCGACGAGCTGGCGGAGCGGCTCGAGTTGGATCCGCTGGACCTGCGGATCCGCAACCACGCCGAGCGGGACCAGGTCTACCGCATCCCCTACACTTCCAAGAAGCTGCTGGAGGCCTACGAACTGGGGGCCGAGCGTTTCGGCTGGCGCCGGCTCCACAGACCCGCGGGTTCCGACACGGGAGCGCTGGTGCGCGGCGTGGGACTGGCCTCGCAGATCTGGTGGGGCGGCGGCGGGCCTCCCGCCGGGGCGACCCTGAAGCTTAACGGCGACGGCAGCCTGCGGATCCAGGCCGGCACCCAGGACCTTGGCACCGGCACGCGCACGATCCTGGCCCAGACGGCCGCCGAGGTGCTGGAGCTGCCCCTTGAGCGCATCGGCGTGGAGCTGGGCGACACCACCAGCGGTCCCTACTGCCCGCTCAGCGGTGGCAGCATGACCGCGCCCTCGGTGGCTCCCGCCGTGCTCGACGCGGCCCGGCAGCTTCGCAGCGCGCTGCTCGAAGCGGGATCGGCGATTTTCGAAAGACCGGAGGGCGACCTGTCTTACGGTCTGGGCGCGGTGCACCTGAAGGAGGATCCCGCCCGGTGCAGGACCATCGGGGAACTGCTGGGCGAGCTGCGCGAGAACACGCTGGTGCGCACGGGGCTGCGGGCCGCCAACCCCGAGGGCCGCATCGTGCAGTCCTTCGGAGTCCAGTTCGCCGAGGTGGAGGTGGACACGCTGACGGGCCGAGTGCGGGTGCTGCGGATCGTGGCGGCCCACGACATAGGCAGGATCCTCAACCGGCGCCTGCTGGAGAACCAGTTCGAGGGGGGTATCATGCAGGGTATCAGCTACGCCCTGCACGAAGAACGGGTCATGGACGAACACACCGGACGGGTACTCAATCCGAACCTGCTGGATTACAGCATGGCCACGACCTTCGACCTGCCCGAAATCGAGGTCCTTACTGTGCCGCACGAGGACCTGGAGGCCAACAGCCTGGGCCTGAAGGGCTGCGGCGAGCCGCCCATCATCCCCACCGCGGCCGCGGTGGCCAACGCGTTCTACAACGCCACCGGGCTGAGGATCCGGAGCCTGCCCCTCAGCCCGGACCGCGTGTTGCACGCCCTGAGCGAGGGCTGAAGAGCCCGGCTCGTCGGACCGTCTTCCGGTAATGGTTTCTGCGAGGTTGCGCATGAAGCATTTCGAATACCTTGAACCCGGCGATCTGCGGGAGGCCTCCCGCTGGCTGCGAGACGCCGAGCTCGACGCGGTGGTCCACGCCGGAGGCACCGACCAGCTGGACCTGCTGAAGCAGGGACTCGCGGCGCCCGGCGCCCTGGTGGACATCAAGAGACTGCCCGGCCTGGGAGGCGTCGAGCGAAAGCCGGGGAAGGGCCTGCGCCTCGGGGCGCTGGCCACCCTGGCCGAGATCGCGCGGGATCCCGTGATACGCGAAGACTACCGGGCCCTTTCCGAGGCGGCCGAGCGCGCCGCTACACCGCAACTGCGCAACGTGGCGACGCTGGGGGGCAACCTCTGCCAGAGGCCGCGCTGCTGGTACTTCCGCGAGGGCTTCGACTGCCTGCGTCACGGCGGGGAAATCTGTTACGCCGAGACGGGACGCAACCGCCGGCACTGCGTGATCGGGGGCGGACCCTGCTACATCGTCCACCCCTCGGATCCGGCGGTGGCCCTGCTGGCGCTCGACGCGCAGGTCGAACTGCGCCGCGGGCGCAGGACGCGCCGGCTGCCGCTGGGGGAATTCTTCGTCCCCCCGACGCTGGATCCCCGGCGCGAGACCGTGCTCGAGCGCGGGGAGGTTCTCAGCGCCGTCCTGTTGCCCGAGCCGCAACCGGGCGCTGTCAGCGCCTACCGGAAATTCAGCCGGCGGGAGGTCTGGGACTTCGCCCTGGCCAGCGTGGCGGTGGCCTGGGCCCTGGAGGGGAGGAGGATCCGCGACGCGCGAATCGCCCTGGGCGGCGTGGCCCCGGTGCCCTGGGCCGAAGAGCGCCTGGCCGCCGGGCTGGCGGGACGGCGCCCTGACGAGCTGGATCCGCCCGCGCTGTGCGCGAACCTGCTGAGCGAAGCTGAGCCCCTGGACGAGAATGCCTACAAGATTACCCTGGCCAGGAACCTGCTCCGCCGCACGCTGGAACAACTCGCCGGATGATGAAAAAGCGGCGGACGCCTTTCACGTTTGCTACTTTTCCGCTTCATCTTCGGGAACAGACGAGTTCGTGATACAACACGCACTGGGAAACGATCACCGTTCCGCCACGCCGGCGGAGCGTTCTGCAAGGACCGCGAGGAACCATGAAGGACAAGGAACCGGCCGCCGGGGATTTCATCCGCGCCATCGTGGCCAGGGACATGGAAACCGGCAAGCACGAGGGCCGGGTGGCGACGCGCTTCCCGCCCGAGCCCAACGGCTACCTGCACATCGGGCACGCCAAGTCCATCTGGCTGAATTTCGGCATCGCCGCGGAAAACCGCGGCACCTGCAACCTGCGCTTCGACGACACCAATCCCGCCAAGGAGGAGAGGGAGTACGTGGAAGCCATCATGCAGGACGTGCACTGGCTGGGCTTCGACTGGGAGGACCGGCTCTATTTCGCCTCGGACTACTTCCAGCAGCTCTACGACTACGCGCTGCGGCTGATCCGGGACGGCAAGGCCTACGTGGACAGCCTGTCCGCGGAGCAGATCCGCGAGTACCGGGGCACGCTGACCGAGCCGGGCCGCCCCGGCCCCTACCGCGATCGCTCCGTGGAGGAGAACCTGGACCTGTTCGAGCGCATGCGGGCCGGTGAATTCGACGACGGGACGCATGTATTACGCGCCAGGATCGACATGGCTTCCCCGAACCTGAACATGCGCGATCCCACGATCTACCGTATCCGGCGCATGGATCACCACCGCACCGGTGATACGTGGTGCATCTACCCGATGTACGACTTCACCCATTGTCTCTCCGATTCCATCGAGGGCATCACCCATTCCATCTGCACCCTCGAGTTCGAGAACAACCGGCCGCTCTACGACTGGTTCCTGGACAACCTGCCGGTACCCGGTCACCCGCAGCAGATCGAATTCGCCCCGCTCAACCTGAGCCGCACTGTGCTCAGCAAGCGCAAGCTCCTGCGGCTGGTGCAGGAGGAACACGTGCAGGGCTGGGACGATCCCCGGATGCCCTCCCTGGGCGGCCTCAGGCGGCGCGGCTACACACCCGAGGCGATCCGCGAATTCCTCGATCGTGCGGGAGTGGCGAAGAAGGACAGCCGGGCGGACATCGCCCTGCTGGAGCACTGTCAGCGCGAGGACCTCAACCGCCGCGCGCCCCGCGCGATGGGCGTGCTCCGTCCCCTGAAGGTGGTGATCGAGAACTACCCGCAGGACCGGGAGGAGGAGCTCGAGGCGGTCAACAATCCCGAGGATCCCTCCATGGGCAGCCGGCGGGTGCCTTTCTCGCGCGAACTCTACATAGAGCGGGAGGACTTCCGCGAGGATCCGCCGAGAAAGTTCTTCCGCCTGGCGCCCGGGCGCGAGGTGCGCCTGCGCTACGCGTATTTCATCACCTGCCGGGAGGCGATTCGGGACGAGCACACCGGGGAGCTGCTCGAGCTGCGCTGCACTTACGACCCCGAAACGCGCGGCGGTTCGGCGCCCGACGGACGCAAGGTCAAGGCCACCATCCACTGGGTTTCCGCCGCGCACGCGCTTAAGGCCGAGGTGCGGCTCTTCGATAACCTCTTTCTCAAGGACAATCCGGACGACTGCCCGGAGGGTCAGGATTTCATCAGCAATCTCAACCCGCAGTCGCTGGAGGTCCTCGACGGCTGCAGGCTGGAGCCCGGGCTGGCGGGCTCGCGGGCGGGTGACCGATTCCAGTTCGAGCGCCTGGGCTACTTCTGCGCGGATCAGGACACCACCGCGGAGCGCCTCGTGTTCAACCGCACCGTCACGCTGCGTGATACCTGGGCCCGCATCCAGCGGACGCGGGGGAAGGGATCCGGCGATGCCTGAGGGCGGCGAGTTCATCTACCGGCTGAAGGTCACCCGGCTCGAGCTGCTCAGCGAAGGTCCCACGCCCGGGGAACAGGACTGCGTGTCACGCCATTTCGCCTATCTGCAGGACCAGGCCCGGCGGGGAACGGTCCTGCTGGCCGGCCGAATCCTCGTCGCGGGCCGGCGCAGTTTCGGCATAGTGATCCTCCGCGCGGAAAGCGAAGAAGAGGCCGCGCGGATCATGCGCGGGGATCCCGCCGTGCAGGAAGGCGTGATGCGCGCGGAGCTGTTTCCGTTCAGAATTGCTCTGGCGAATTGCGAGTCTCGCTGAAAACCCGTGCTCTTTCGCTCGCCAAGTGGCATATTCGCAAGGAAATGCAGCTGACCCCCAGAGGATGACGAGCCGCCACTCGCCCGTCGTCTTCGATTCGTGCCCGGGAACCGCTGCCCACTTTCAGCATGCGAACACAGCCGATCGGAGCCACATCCATGCGCTGCGGTATCCATGGTTTCTTGTTGATGCGGATCTGCGCGGCGACGGCGGTTCTGGCCGCCGCGCGTTGCGGACTGGCCGTGGATTTCACGGGCAACGCCTACCAGGACTTCCTGCACGCCCATTCCTCGGACCTGCTGGATCCGGTGGGGGACGTGGGACTGCCCGCCAATGCCCCCGAGAACACCACCGCTGGCTGGGACATCAAGGGGATCCACTTCTCCTACTCGTACATGGAGGACGCGCTCTTCGTGGGCCTGGCCTTCAAGAGCATCGCCGGGGACGCCGACGACGACGGGGAAGACGGCTCCACCTCAGCGTGGCTGGCGGCCAACGGGGGCGTGGACCGGGACGGACTCGCCCAGACCGAATCCATCTGCGTGGCCTTCGATTTCGACAGCGACGACCAGTATGAGCTGATCGCCGGTGTGGACGCCCTGGGAGCCGAACACCGCGTGGCCGAGTTCGTCGGCAC
Source organism: uncultured Bacteroidaceae bacterium (assembly GCA_964568855.1). GTDB lineage: Bacteria > CAIWAD01 > CAIWAD01 > CAIWAD01 > CAIWAD01 > CAZMSD01. The sequence goes on from CAZMSD010000009.1 coordinate 34,301, forward strand.
ACCCTACATGCCCCAGTTCGCCTTCGGCGCCGATCGGCCGGAAAACTGGCGTGAACGCTTCTACGATCCCCAGGATACACAGCGCGACTACGAATTCGCCGTCGGGGAATTGCGCGCCTCGGGCCTTTGCACCGGCGACTTCGTCAGTTTCTCCTTCATCGCTTTCGCCGGTTCGCTGGAGGACGACGGCATCGGCGAGGACAACCTGCAGGGAGAGCTGACCCTCTACCCTGAATCGCTGCCCGCCGTGGACGACCTGAGTATTCGTTTCGCTCCCCCGCAGATCCTGCTGACCTGGAGCGACGTGGGTTACGGAGCCGGCTACCTGGTCTACGAACTGGACTACCCGCAGGAGCCCCGTTCGGATTGGAGGCTGATCGCCCAGCAGCAGCACACCCGCCTGGCCCTGGTTCCCGACCAGGGTCTGAACGACGGCCGCTATTTCCGGGTCATCGCCGAGGCCCACTTCGGCGGGCACTGACCGCTCGCGAACTTACACCCCGCCAGAACCTCGCGCGCCACGCGCTGGCTGAGGACGCCCGCGCGCTCCATCCGCGTCAGCTCGAGCATGGGCTCGCCCGCCTCCATCTCCACGCGCCCCTCGAGCAGGAAGGGACCGTGCTCGCGGCAGAGCCTGGCGTAGCGCTCGTATGTCTCGGGAAACAGCACGGCCTCCCAGGTGCCCGTGCGGTCCTCCAGCGAGAGGAAGGCCATCCGGCGGCGCTGCTTCCGCGTCAGGATCGACTTCCTGGAATACATCCAGCCGATCATGCGCACCGCGTCGCCGGTCCGGTCGATCATCTGCTCCGCCGTGATACATGAGCGCGGGAGTTCCCCGAAGTCGTAGAGCTCGATGGGGTGCCTGCCCAGCCCGAAGCCCAGCGCCTTCCGCTCGTGCATCCACATCTCGAGTCGCCCGTAGGATCCGCTCCCTCGGGGAGCGGGTTCGGCCAGCTCGCCGAAGAGCGCCTCCTGTACTCCGCCTCGCGCGGGCGCCGCGCCCTTGCCGCGCGCCGGGCCGCCCGCGGCCTCGGAGGTGGCTTCCAGGCGGATCAGCCAGAGAAAGCCCGGGCGGCAGCTTTTCGGCGCCGATTCGCCCAGGGCGTCGCAGGCGCCACTGAGCACGAGCTGCTCGAGCTCGTCGCGCCCCGCCCCGCAGCGGCGGCGGAAATCGCGGAAATTGCGGAAGGGGGCGCGTTCCCTCTCGGAGAGGATGCGCGCGCAGGTCTCGCCGCTCAGGCTGCGGATCTGCCGCAGTCCCACGCGGATCTCGCGCCCTTCTCCCGTGTAGGCGGCTTCCCCCCGCTGCACGCAGGGAGGCAGGATCCGCAGGCCCAGCCGGCGGGCCTCCTGCACGTAGGCCGCGGTGGAATAGTAGCCGCCCTGGTTGCTGAGCACGGCGGCCATGAAATCGGCGGGATAGTGCGCCTTGAGCCAGCCCACGCGCAGCGAAAGCACGGCGAAGGAGGCGCTGTGGGCCTTGCAGAAAGCGTAACCCGCGAAGCTGGAGATCTGGCGCCAGATCTCGGCGATGGCTTCCTCGCTCATTCCCTTGCCCCGGCAACCCTCGCGGAAGCGCTGCTCGAGGCGGCCCATGGCCTCGCTCGAACGCGCCTTGCCGCTCATCGCCCGCCTGAGCAGGTCGGCCTCGCCGAGATCCATGCCCGCCAGGGCGTGCACCACCTTGATCACGTCCTCCTGGTAGACCATCACGCCGTAGGTCTCGTCCAGGATCCGCTCAAGCAGCGGGTGCAGGTATTCGGCGCGGGAAGGGTCGCGGTGACGCTCGATGTAGGCCTGCATCATTCCGGATTCCGAGACGCCGGGACGAATGATCGAGCTGGCCGCCACCAGGATCTCGAAGTCTTCGCAGCGCAGCTTGCGCAGCAGCGAGCGCATGCCCGGCGACTCGATGTAGAAGCAGCCCATGGTCCGGCCCTCGCGCAGCATGCGGCGCAGCTCGGGATCGCGCTCCAGCTCGTAGACGCAGTGCGGCGGCTGCCGCAGGCGCCGGCCCTCCGCGCTCCTGCGTTTGAGCAGCTTCCGCAGGTCGCTGTAGACGCCCAGCCCCCGCTGGGCCAGCAGGTCGATCTTGAGCAGGCCCAGCTCCTCGACGGGGTGCATGTCGAGCTGCGTCACCACGAAGCCCTTGCGGGAGCGCTCGAGGGGCACCAGCTCGGTAATGGGGAAGGGACTGATCACGATGCCGCCGGCGTGGATGCCCAGGTGCCGCGGCAGGCCGATCAGCCTGCGCACCAGGGGCAGCAGGCTCCGCAGCGGTTCCCGCTCGAGACTCGCCCCGCTGCGTTCGGGGTTCTCGCGCAGTTCCTCCTCCCAGTCGGAGGAGAAGCGGGGCAGGTCGCGGGTCAGGGCCTCCAGTTCCGGGCCGTGGATGCCCCTGGTCTTGGCGGCTTCGCGCAGAGCGCCGCGCAGGCCGTAGGTGACCAAGGTGCAGATCATGGCGGTATGCGCGTGACCGAAGTGCTCGTAGACCTGTGCCAGCACGCGATCGCGGTCGGTCCAGCTGAAATCAAGGTCGATGTCGGGCGGGCTGGTCCGCAGCGGATTGAGAAAGCGCTCGAAGAAGAGCCGGTGGCGGATGGGATCCACCTCGGTGAGGCCCAGGCAGTAGGAGACCAGCGAATTGGCGGCGCTGCCCCGGCCCACCATGGGCAGGCCCTCGGCGCGCGCGAACCCGGCGATGGAGTGCACGGCCAGGAAATAGTCGGCGAAGCGCAGCTCGCCGATCACCGCCAGTTCCCGTTCGAGTCGCCCGCGCGCCTCGGCCCGACTCGTCGGCGCGCCGGGAGTTCCGGCGCGGGAGGGGCCTGGCGCGGGATAGCGGCGGGCCAGTCCCTGAAGGCAGAGCTCGCGCAGATGGAGTTCGGGCGTGCGTCCTCCGGGTGTATCACAGGAGGGCAGGTGCAGCGCGCCCAGCCTGAGCTCCAGCTCGCAGTCGCCGAGCACCTGTTCCAGGCGCTTCCCGGCCTGCGGCAGGTCGGCGAAGCCCGCCAGCAGCTCTTCGCGCCCGCGGAAGTGGGCCTTCCGCCGGTAGTGTCCCGAGGCCTCGAGAGCGTCCAGGCTGAGGTTCTCGTGGATCGCGCGCAGAGTCCGGTGCAGCCCCAGGTCCCCGCTGTCGCCGTAATACACGGGATAGTGGGGCAGGATCGGGAGCCCCAGCTCCCGCGACGCGCGAAAGAGGCGGTTGGCCGCGGCCTTGTCCAGCGCGGGCGCCAGGCCCACCGAGCAGCGGTCGCGGCCGAGGGCGCGGCGCCCCAGGCTGCGCGCTCCCTCGGGAAGCGCGAGACGCAGTGCGGCCTCTCCGGGCAGGATCAGGTGGCAGTCCTCGAGTTCCTGCAGGGCAGCCTGCAGGGCTTTCAGCCGTTCCGCTGCGTCCGTCCGCGCCGCGGGCTCCTGCTTCGCCGCAGCTTGCGGCCTGCCCGGTCCCCGCGCGGCGAGGGCGGGATCGCCGGGCCCCAGGCGGTCAAGGGTGACCAGCCGGCTCAGTTCCGTGAAGCCCCGCCTCCCGCGCGCCAGCACCACGGTCCCGCCCAGCGCGGGAAAGCGACTGCCCAGGATGGGTTTCAGGCCCTCCGCGCGCGCCGCCCTGTAGAACTCCACCATGCCGTAGAGCCCGCGATCGTCCACCAGGGCCAGGGCCTCCATGCCCCGCTCGCGGGCCAGGCGGGGGAGCTCTTCCGGTCTCAGGCAGCCGGCGCCGAAACTAAGGACTGAATGACACTCAAGATGCATGGAGGAGTCCCTCAGGCCCTAGTGCAGAGGCCCACCTGCACGATCTCGCCGCCGAAGCGCGCGCGGAGCTGGTCCAGCGAGCGTTCCAGGCGGATTCTGCGCTCGTCCGCCGAGGCGTGGAAGCCGTCCAGCTGCAGGGACTCGGGCTCGACGGCGCAGAAGCGGAGTTCGATCCGGCGCACCCGTGCGCGGCGGCTTTCCAGCAGGCGCTCCAGCAGCTCGCGCGCGCTGCCGCGCAGCACGGACAGTCGCCGGCTGAGCGGCGCCCGCGGGAGCTTTCGCCGCCGCAGGCCCTCCCTGCCGTCGCCCCAGAGCAGGCGCAGCTCAAGCGTCCGGGCTCCGCGCCCCTCGCGCCGCAGCAGCGCCTCGCCCTCCTCGCACATGCGGAAGAGCTCGCGCCAGAGCGACTCGGTCTCGACGGTGTCGCGATCTAAGCGGCGCAGCAGCCGCAGGTTTCTCCGTCCGTCCTCCGCAGCGCCCGCCCGTACCTGCTCCAACTGCCCGAGCAGCTTCCTCCCGCGATCGCCCAGGACCTGCACCAGGCAGTCGGGCGCCAGGCTCTTCGCGTCGCCGATGCTGTGGATGCCCAGCTCGGCGAGCGTGCCGCGCAGGGTGGCGCTCACTCCGGGGAGCCAGGCCACCGGAAAACCGAGGATCAGCTCATTCTCGCGTTCCGGATCAAGGCGGTTGAGTTCTCCGGCCCCGGCGCGCCGGGCGATCATCTCGGCGGCCAGCGGAGAGGATCCGATGCCCGCGGCGGCCGGAAGGCCCTCTTCGCTGTCGAGGGCCGCGATCATGCTGCGTCCGAGGTCCTGCTCGTCCGCGTAGAGCCTGCGGCAGCCGCCGAGAGCCGCCAGGAAGCGTCCAGGTCCGAGCGGGCGCACCTCGGGGAGGCGTTCCCGCAGACTCTCTTCGATGCGCCCGGACACTTCTGAGATGCGGGAGGGGCGCGCGTGAACGCAGAGCAGCCCGGGATGACGGCGGCGCAGCTCGGAGAGCAGCATGCCCGGGCGCAGCCCCAGCGCACCCGCCTCGGGCGAGAGACCCAGGATCTGGCTCCGGTCGTTCTCGCCGGAGCAGACGGCGAAGGCGCGTCCCCTCAGCCCGGGCACGATCTGGCTCTCGAGCCGGGCGGCGAAATAGGGGACGCGCAGCATCAGAAACCTGCCTTTCACGCCTTCCTCTCTTTGTTCACTAAATAGTGAACATAAAGGAGAGAGACAAGTAGAAAGCGGGCCGCCCGCAGTCGGCAGCGCAGGCGTCCTCCGCGGAGCCCGGGAAGTGTTAGATTTCCTTCGTCGATCGCAGCCTGGGGACCGACCATGTGCGGACGCTATGCTTTCAGCTCGATCGAGGCTCCACTGGCCGAACGCTTCAGGCGGGCGGACTCGCCGCGCATCGAGGCCCGCTACAACGTGGCGCCCACCCAGCAGGCCGCCGTGATCCGCCGGTTCGCGAGCGGCGCAAGTTCCTCCGAATCAGACCCTGCACCCTGCGCGGAGTCCCGCGACGAAGCCTCAGCCGTTCCCGGCCTCGACCTGCTGCGCTGGGGCCTGATTCCGCGCTGGGCCGGGGACGTCGCCATGGGCGCCCGGCTGATCAACGCCCGCAGCGAGACGGCCGGCGAGAAGCCCGCCTTCCGCGAGGCGCTGCGCCTCAGGCGCTGCCTGGTTCCAGCGGACGGCTTCTACGAATGGCGCAAGCGTTCCGGCGGCAAGGAAGCCCACTACGTCAGCCTGGTCAGCGGAGGGCCCTTCGCCATGGCCGGCCTGTGGGAGAGCTGGCGCGGTCCCGCGGCGGAGCGGATCGACAGCTTCACGATTCTGACCACCGAGGCCAACGAGGCCTTGCGCGGCCTGCATCATCGGATGCCCGTGATCCTGCGCGAGGAGGCCTGGGAGGACTGGCTGGGGCCCGGCGCGCTGGAGCCCGCCCTGCTGGCGGAGCTCTTCAGGCCCTATCCCGGCGGGGAGCTGCGGCACTGGGCCGTCTCCCCGCGAGTCAACCGCCCGCAGAACGACGACGCGGACCTGGTGCGGCAGGTGGTGCCACCGGATCTTTTCGAAACGAGGGAGACACGATGAGCAGGATTTTCCCCGTCCGGCTGCTCGGCCTGCTGCCGGTCCTGGTTCTGGCGGCCGGGGTTTCCGCCGCTGAAGACGAGCGCGAGTCGGCCCCGGCGCCGCCTGAACTCATGGAGGAACAGCTCGCGGAGAGCGGTCATTCCGTAACGATCGACGGGCGGAAGGTGGATTACACGGCCCGCGCGGGCACGATCCTGCTCAAGAAGGAGAGCGGCGAAAACAGGGCTTCGATCTTTTACGTGGCCTACACAGTCGAAGGGGAGCGGGATCCCTCGTCGAGGCCCATCACCTTCTCCTTCAACGGCGGTCCGGGGTCCTCCTCGGTCTGGCTGCACCTGGGCCTGCTGGGACCGCGTCGCGTGGAGCTAGAGGAGGACGGCTCGGCGCCCCCGCCTCCCTACCGGCTGGTGGACAACGAGTTCTCGCTGCTCGACCGCAGCGATCTCGTGTTCGTCGATCCGGTCAGCACAGGCTACAGCCGGGCGGCTCCCGGCGAGGAGGCGGCCAGCTTCCACGGGCTGGAGGAGGACATCGAGTCCGTGGGCGAATTCATCCGGATCTTTCTCACGCGCGACGGGCGCTGGGCCTCGCCCAAGTTCCTGATCGGCGAGAGCTACGGCAGTACGCGCGCCGCCGGGCTCGCGGGATACCTGCAGGAACGCCACGGGATGTATCTCAACGGCGTGATGCTGGTTTCCTCGGTGCTGGACTTCCAGAGCACGCGCTTCGACACGGGCAACGACCTGCCCTACGTGCTCTTTCTGCCCAGTTATACCGCCACGGCCTGGTATCACGGAATGCTCGACGCGGATCTCCAGGGCGACCTGCAGCGCGCCCTGGAGGAGTCGAGGATTTTCGCCGGCGGGAGCTACGCGCGCGCGCTGTTCCAGGGAATCGCCCTCGATCCCGGGGAGCGCCGTGCGGCCGTCCGGGACCTGGCGCGCCTCACGGGCCTGCGCCCGGATTACGTGGAAGCCTGCGACCTGCGGATCCACATCTTTCGCTTCACCAAGGAGATCCTGCGCGCGCGGGGTCTCACCGCGGGCAGGCTGGACAGCCGTCTCACGGGCCGGGACAGGGACGACGCCGGCGAGACCCCGGAGTTCGATCCCAGCTACGCGGCGATCCACGGCCCCTTCACGGCGACGCTCAACGATTACCTGCGCGGCGAGCTGAAGTACGAGACCGACCTGCCCTACGAGATCCTCACCGGCCGGGTGCGGCCTTGGAAGTACGGCAGGTACCAGAACCGCTACGTCAACATGGCCGAGACCCTGCGCGAGGCCATGACCCGCAATCCCCACCTGCGCGTACTTGTGGCTTGCGGCTATTACGACCTGGCCACCCCCTTCTACGCCAGCGAATACACTTTCGATCACCTGGGACTGGATCGGGACGAGCGGGATCGGGTCGTGCTGAAGTACTACGAATCGGGACACATGATGTACATCCACGGTCCCTCCCTTGAGCAGCAGAAGCGGGACCTCGCGGAGTTCATCCGGTCTTCGATCCGCTGAGGCGGCTTTGTGCCGTCGAAACCGGGAACCGGCATGGTAAACTACGGCAGCCTTGACTTCACCTTCTTCGTCTACGGACTGGGCTACGTGCTGATGGCCGCCGTCTGCCTGCCTCTGGGCCGCGAGGATCGCCTGCGGCTGCCCTGGGCCTGGCTGGGTTCCTACGGGCTGATCATGGGCTGCGTGGCCTGGCTCAACCTCGCCGTCATCAGCACCGGCGACAGCCGGCAGCAGCTGCTGTTCAGGCTGGTCCTGATGAGCCTGGGCTACCTGCTGCTGGTGGAATTCGGTCGCCGCGGGGCGCGCGTCGCCGGCGGACGGAGTCCCGGGGCCTGGATCCACCTGCCCCTGCTCGCGCTGGCGGCCCTGGGCCTGCTGGGCGACATCCAGGCGCTCAAGGCCGCTCCCCGGTACTCCCTGGCCCTGGTGGGCGGGGTATGGGCCGCCTGGGCGCTCTGGCGCTGCTCTCGGCGGGCGCCGAGCGGCGGCCTGGCTCTGGGCGCAGCCGCGCTCGCCACACTCCTGGCGGCCCTCGGATCAGGGCTGCTGGTGGCGCCGGCGGAATTCTTCCCGGCCTCCGTCCTGAACCAGCGGAGCTTCCAGCAATTGACGGGCCTGTCGATCCAGGCACTGCGCGGCGCGCTGGCGCTGGTCATCGCCGCCGCCCTGGCGCGCTACTACTGGGAGCTGCGCGCAGCGGACCGGCGCTTCGGAGTCAGGCGCGCAGCGCCCTTCAGCCACTGGCTCCTGCTGCTGCTGGGCCTGCTGATCGCCGGCTGGGTCTCCACGGACCTGGTGGGCCGGGCGCGCGAGTCGATGCTCGTGCGACACGCGGAGCGCCTGGCCGCGTTCTGCGCCGCTTCCCTCGACGGCCGGGAGCTGGCCGCCTACGGACGCGGCGCGGGCGGAAGTTCGCGCGGTATGCGGCGAACCCTCGGAAGGCTGGGCGAATTCTGCGCCGAGGACGAGGAAGTGCAGGCCATTCATCTGCTCCTCGCGCGCCGGACCGCTGGTCGCGCGCCGGTCGTGCTACACCTGGCGTCGGTTCCCCGCGGTTCTCCGTACTGGATGATCCGTCCCGGTCAGGGATTTAGGAGCGGTCCGGCGCCTGGCGGGAGCGGTCCGGGTGATACAACTCTGGAACTCGTGACTCACGAAGGGGGCAACAGCGTACGCGCGACGGTTCGACTGCCGGCCGTCAGGGGAGAGTCCGCCGGAGATCCCGACACGGAGGAACCGCTGGTCGCGCTGGATCTCTCCGCGGGACGCTGGCTGCGCTCGGTCTCCCGCGCCAGACTCTTTCCCCTGGGTATCACGCTGGTGCTGTCGTTGCTGCTGATCGCCGTGGACCTGCTCCGGCAACGTTCGCGGGACGTGGCCTACCGCGTGGCCCAGTCCGAGCTCAGATACCGCGGGCTGGTGGAGAGCCTGGCCGGATCGATCTTCCTGCTCGACCTTCAGGGCCGGATCCTCTCCGCCAACCGCAACGGCCTGGAAGCAGTGGGCCGCAGCGAGAAAGAGCTGCAGGGAAGCGAGTGGCTGGCCATCTGGCCGGCCGGGGCGCGCCCGGGATTGAAGGAGGCGCTGGACGCCGCGAGGCGGGGCGCCCGGAGCGAGGTCGAACAGTCGGACCGGGCGCCGGGCGGCGACGAGCGCATCTGGCAGGTATTGCTGAATCCGATCCACGACGATGCGGGCCGCGTGCAGCGCATGGTGTCAGTACAGACCGACGTCACCGAACGCAGGCGCGACGAAGAACTCCACCGCCGGCTCGAAGAACAGATGCAGCAGGCGCAGAAGATGGAGAGCCTGGGCGTGCTGACCGGCGGCATCGCCCACGATTTCAACAACCTGCTGGTGGGGATCCTCGGCAACGCGGAATTCGCCAGGTCGGAACTGCCGCCCGGCTCGGACCTGAGCGACGTGATACGCGACATCCAGACGGCCGCCAGGCGCGCAGCCGACTTGACGCAGCAGATGCTGGCCTACTCCGGCCGCAGCAGTTTCAAGGTCCAGCAGCTCAAGCTCTCCGAGCTTGTCCGCGAGATCACGGACCTGCTGCGCGTCTCGATTTCGAAGAAAGCGGGCCTGGAGTACGACTTCAACGACGGCGAGGCCCTGGTGCTGGCCGACGCCACGCAGCTTCGCCAGGTGGTCATGAACCTGATCACCAACGCCTCGGAGGCGCTGGGCGACGATCCGGGCCTGGTCACCGCCCGCACCGCCGCGGTCCTTGCCGGCCGCGCCCTGCTTGACGGGTACTACCACGGCGACGAACTCGTGGAAGGCCGCTACGTGGAGCTCGAAGTCTCCGACACGGGCTGCGGCATGGACGAGGAAACGCGCGGACGCATCTTCGATCCTTTCTTCACCACCAAGTTCACGGGCCGCGGCCTGGGCCTGGCGGCGGTCCTGGGGATCGTGCGCAGCCACGGCGGCGCAGTCAGCGTGAACAGCCGGCCCGGTCGGGGAACCACCTTCCGTGTCCTGCTGCCCGCCTGCGAGGGTGTGGGAGCGCCCGTCGCGGTGGAGCCGGAATCGCCCGCTGAGAGTCTCTCCCTGCACGTCGATGCAGGCGGACATCGGCGTGTCACGCACGATCCCGCGCCGGCCGAGAGCCGCGGCGACGACCTTGACCGTTCTCGGAAAAAACGAGTTCCCGAGGACCTGGTGCTCGTGGTGGAGGACGACGAAGCCGTGCGCAACGTGGCCTGCAGGGCGTTGGAGCTGGAGGGCTACCGGGTCCTTGGCGCCAGCCGAGGAAGGGACGCCGTCGATCTCCTGGCGGAGCACTCGGAACGCGTCGGCCTGGTCCTGGTGGACCTGACGCTGCTGCAGTTGAGCGGCGAGGACATCCTGTCCGAGCTGCGCGGCCTCCGCGCGGACCTGCCGGTGATAGTGAGCAGCGGCTTTTCCGCGCGGGAAGTGGTGGCGCGCATCGGCGCCGAGCGGATGAACGGTTTCCTGCAGAAGCCCTACCGTCCCGCAGAGCTGGCCGACCTGGTCCGCCGGCACATTTCCTGCAACGGCGAGGGGAGCGGGATCGAGGAGGTCCGCGGATGACGGAACTGGAAGTCCTGCGCGAGTACCTGCTGGAGCCGCCCGCGAGTTCCGAAGAGCGTCCCTTCGGCCCTGATGTGCTCGTATACAAGGTCGCGGGCCGCATGTTCGCCCTGCTGGCTTGGCGGGATGATCCCCTGCGGATCACGCTCAAGTGCGACCCGGCGCAGGCCCAGCACCTCCGTCGCAGCTTCGAGGCGGTCCGGCCCGGGTATTACATGAACAAGGAACATTGGAACACCGTGCTGCTGGACGGCAGCATCGACCGCGAGCTGCTGCGGTCCTGGATCGACGAATCCTACGCCCTGGTGGTTTCGGGCCTGAAGAAACCGCTTCGCGAGAGCCTGCGGAGGCGGGCCGGGCTCGAGGACTGAAGGAGAACCCGGATGGCAGCGCCCTCGGGAAGGGCCGGGATCGGGACCCTCAACGAAAAGCCGCTCCACGCCGCGCTGAAGGAGTATTACGCGCGACCGGGCGACCGCTGCGAAGTGCCCTTCGAGGGCTTCGTGGTGGACATCGTCCGCGGGGACCTGCTGATCGAGATCCAGACCGGCGGTTTCTCGGCCCTGCGACGCAAACTGGAAAGACTCACCGCGACTCACCGGGTAAGAGTGATCTATCCCGTGGCGGTCGAGAAGTGGATTCTGCGCCTGGACGGCGAGGGTACGGGCGTGCTGGGACGGCGCAAGTCGCCCAAGCGGGATTCGCCCCAGCAGTTGTTCTCCGAGCTGGTGAGCTTTCCCGGCCTGCTGCGCGGCGGCCGGTTGGCGATTCACCTGCTGCTGATCCGCGAGGAGGAAGTGCGCCGCATGCAGGCGCCGCGCAGGTACGGCCGCAGACGCGGCCGCAGGCGCGGCGGCTGGATCAGGGTGGAACGGCGCCTGCTGGAGGTGCTGGACAAGCTGGCCCTGGAAGGACCGGAAGACCTGCGCGCCCTGTTGCCGGAGTCGCTGGGCGATCCATTCCTGACGGCGGACCTGTCGGCGGCGCTGGGCAGCACGCGGAGGCTGGCCCAGCAGATGGCCTACTGCCTGCGCGAGGCGGGAGTGCTCTACTGCACGGGCAAGCAAGGCAACGCGCTGGTGTATTCGCGGCAGGCGGGTTGAGGGGAGTTCCACGATGGCGGGGCGGAGTTGTCGTGACACAATTCAGGGCTGGCTCGGGGAGGCCGGCGTGCGGGTCGGCGGGGACCGTCCCTGGGACCTGGAAGTCCGCGACGAGTGCCTTTTTCGACGAGTGCTGGCCCGCGGGTCCCTGGGCCTGGGCGAAGCCTACATGGACGGCTGGTGGGACTGTCCTCAGCTGGACGAGTTCTTCAACAGGGTTCTGCGGGCCCGGCTCGACGAACGGACGCGCGGGCGCGGATTGTGGACCGCCGCGCTGCGCGCAAGGCTGTTCAACCCGCAATCGCCGCTGCGAGCCGCGCGCATCGTGAGACACCACTACGATGCGGGCAACGACCTCTACGAGGCGATGCTCGACCGCCGGATGATCTACAGCTGCGGGTACTGGCGGAGGGCGCGGAACCTGGACGAAGCCCAGGAAGCCAAGCTCGACCTGATCTTCCACAAACTGCGGCTCGAGCAGGGGATGCGCGTACTCGACGTGGGCTGCGGATGGGGAGGCGCGGCCCGCTACGCCGCCGAGCGCTACGGCGTGGAAGTTGTGGGTATCACGCTTTCCGAAGAGCAGCTCAAGCGGGGACGGCGGTACTGCGCCGGATGGCCCGTCGAGCTGCTGCTCGAAGACTACCGGCGACACCGCGGACTCTACGACCGCGTCTTCTCGGTGGGCATGCTGGAGCACGTCGGCTGGCGGAATTACCGCGTATTCATGCGCTGCGTGAGACGCTGCCTGAAGGAGGACGGCCTCTTCCTGCTGCACACCATCGGGGGCAACCGCTCCGTGCGCGACACCGATCCCTGGATCGGGCGCTACATCTTCCCGGATTCCATGCTGCCCTCGCTGGCCCAGCTCAGCGCGGCAGCGGAAGGCATCTTCGTACTCGAAGACCTGCACGGCTTCGGTCCCGACTACGATGACACCCTGAGGGCTTGGCACCAGAACTTCGAGTCCGCCTGGGAAGGACTCAAGGACGGCTACGACGAGTGCTTCCGGCGCATGTGGCGATACTACCTGCTCTCCTGCGTCGGCGCCTTCCGCGCCCGGCGCAACCAGGTCTGGCAGATGCTGTACTCGACCAAGGGCCTGCCGGTGGATTCGCTGGAATCCGTCCGCTGAGATCCCGGACAGGTGAGGATGCTTGCCGGGCCGAGTCAAGAGCGGCATTTTATCGATAGCCAAGCCTGACGCGCGACGCCCGACCACTGCCCGCAACCCGGCTATTACCGGAGATCGAATGGACATCGCTTCGCTGCTCGGAAAACCGCCCGCCGACTTCGTGCATCTGCTCGGCGCCGAGGGTATCCGCCGCTTCCACTTCGTGTACGACGCGGAGACCTCGCGGATGATCGCCTCGCATCCACTGCTGCAGCCTCTGGCGGAGTTCGTCGGCGCCGATCGCCGGGATTTCATGGAGCACGAGGGCCTTTTCTTCCAGGTCAGCAGACGCCACGAGACGCTCCAGGGCGCCTTTGTGCATCGCACCTGCCGCGGCCAGGCCGCGGGAGGCGTGCGCTACTGGCCTTACGATTCGCTGGAGGACTACCTGCGCGACGGCCTGCGCCTGGCCAAGGGCATGACCCGCAAGAATGCGCTGGCGGGTCTCTGGTGGGGCGGCGGCAAGGGCGTGATGGCGCGGAATCCCGCGCTGCCGCGCGAAGATTCCCAGGCGCGCAGGGAACTCTACGCCGAGTACGGCGAACTGATGACCGCTATCCGCGGCTGCTACGTCACCGCGGAAGATGTGGGCACCCACGAGACCGACATGGCCGCCGTCTTCTCCAGGACGCGCTTCACCACCTGCATTCCGCGGGAGCTGGGCGGCAGCGGCAATCCCTCCCTGCCCACGGCGCGGGGCGTGATCGCGGGCATGGAGGCGGGTCTGGAGTTCCTGAGACTGGGCGGCTTGCATGAGAAGACCGTAGCGGTGCAGGGGATGGGCAACGTGGGCGGACCTCTGATCGGCCTGCTGCTGGAGAAGGGCGTGCGGCGCGTGCTGGCCTGCGACATCGAGGTCGGCCTGGCGGAGCGGGTCGCGGCCGACTGCGGCGGGGATCGCCTCGAGGTCCGGATTGCGGAGCGTGGGGACGAGGCCTTCCTGGCGGCGTCCTGCGAGGTCCTGGCTCCCTGCGCCACGGGCGCCGTGCTCAACCCGCGCAGCATTCCGGAGCTGCGCTGCCGGCTGATCTGCGGCGCGGCCAACAACCAGCTCGAAGACGCCGAGCGGGACGATCGCGCCCTTTGCGACAGGGGCATCACTTACGTGCCCGATTTCCTGACCAACCGCATGGGCATCGTCAACTGCGCCAATGAACAGGCCGGCCATATCACCGGCGACCCGCTGATCGAGCGGCACCTTTCCCGGGACTGGGAGTTCTCGATCCACCGCATGTCCCTGAAAGTGCTGGAGGAATCGCGGAACAGCGGCACGGCCCCCGGGCGGACCGCCCTGCGGATGGCCGACGAGCTGTCCCTGAAGGAGCACCCGCTCTTCGGGCACCGCGGCCGGCGGATCATCCACTCGCTGGCGGAAAACCGCTGGTTCGAGTCCCGAAGAAGTCCCGGAGTATCACAGGAGGTCCAATGATGCTGGAACGGATCTTTCACCTGCGGGAACACGGCAGCACCGCGCGGACCGAGGTGCTGGCCGGGGCCACCACCTTTCTCACCATGGCCTACATCATCGTCGTCCAGCCGCTGGTGCTCTCGGGGGCACTCTTCGGCTTCGAGACCGGGCTGGATTTCGGAGCCGTGATGACAGCCACCTGCCTGTCCGCGGCCCTGGCCACGGTGATCATGGGCCTCTGGGCGCGCTATCCGATCGTGCAGGCGCCGGGAATGGGCGAGAACTTCTTCTTCGTCCTGACCATGATTCCGGGAGCGGCGGCGGCCGGCTACAGCAACGGCTGGCAGGTGGGTCTGGGCGTGGTCTTCATTTCAGGCCTGCTGTTCCTGCTGCTCTCGGTGACCGGCTTCCGCGAGCGCATCATCAACGCGGTGAGCCCCAGCCTGAAGAACTCCATGGCGGTGGGCATCGGGCTGTTCATCGCCTTCATCGGCTTTCAGAACGCGGGGCTGATCCTGAGCGCCGCCTCGATCGTCCCCGGCGAGGCGGGACCGCAGCTCAATCCCGGCACGCTGGTGCGCCTGAATCCGCACTTCGCCACGGTGGACATCCTGGTCTTCGCCGCCGGCCTTGTGCTCACCGCCGTGCTGCACGCCCGGAAGGTGCGCGCCTCGGTGCTGCTGGGGATCCTCGGGGCGACGGTGCTCTCGGTGATCCTGAAACTGTGGGTCCAGTTCTGCCCTGCGGAACTGGCGCAGTGCGCCTTCTTCGCCGGCTCCAAGCTCGTGACACATTTCAAGCTGGCCGGCGGACTGGTCTCCCCGCCGCCCTCGATCTCGCCCACCCTCTTCAAGATGGATCTTGCCGCCGCCTTGAGCTGGTCCATGCTGCCCTTCATCGTGATCTTCCTGTTCATGGACCTCTTCGACACCATCGGCACGCTGATCGGGGTCAGCGAGCAGGCGGGTTTCATCAAGGACAACAAGCTGCCCCGGGCCAACCGCGCCCTGCTATCGGACGCCGTGGGGACGGTGGCGGGAGCGGCCATGGGCACCAGCACGGTGACCAGTTTCATCGAAAGCGCCGCCGGCGTGGAGCAGGGCGGGCGGACCGGTCTCACGTCCGTAACCGCGGCCCTGCTGTTCCTGCTGGCGCTGTTCTTTAGTCCGCTGGTGCTGATGGTGGGCAGCTACCCGGCGATCACCGCACCCGCCCTGGTGGTGGTGGGGGGCATGATGATGCGCAATGTGACACGCATCGACTGGAACGATTTCAGCGAAGCGATCCCGGCCTTCCTGGTGATCCTGGGCATGCCCCTGTGCTACTCCGTGGCGGACGGCCTGGCGCTGGGCTTCATCAGCTACCCGGTGATCAAGCTGCTCAGCGGCCGGGGCCGCGAGGTGGGCTTCGTGATGTACATCCTGGCCGTGGCGCTGGTGCTCTATTTCGCGATCCTGCGCTCCGGCATCGCAGGCTGAAGGCCGGCGAAAATCTCTTAAGGGAGGAATCGAGACGTGCTTGTGCGACATCCATCCGTGTTTCCATCCGCGGTACGAGCCCTCGTGGGCCGGGTGCTGACTCCGGCGGCCCTGATCCTGCTGGCCTCGTGGTGTCCGCCCTGCGGAGCTGCCGAAGGGGAGACTCCGGCGGCCGAGGTCGGCGTCGAAGATTTCGACCGCCTGTGGGATTATTCGGACCCGGCGGCCACGGAGAGCCGCTTTCGCGAACTGCTCCCGGCGGCGAGTGAGGCCCGGGATCCGGGAATCCGGCTGCAGCTGCTGACGCAGATCGCGCGTTGCGAGGGACTCCAGGGGCGCTTCGAGGAAGCCCATCGCACCCTGGACGAAGTGAATAACGCGCTGAAGGGCGCTGGCCAGGCGACCGCGGGTCATGCGACCCGCGTGCGCTACCTGCTGGAAAGGGGGCGGGCCTTCAATTCTTCCGGCAGCCCCGGCGTGGCGCGGCCCCTGTTCCTCGAGGCCTGGGAGCTGGCGCTGGCCGCGGAAGAGGATTTCCACGCCGTGGACGCGGCGCACATGCTGGGAATCGTAGATCCCCCGGAGGAGGCCCTGGCCTGGAACGAGCGGGCGCTGAAGCTGGCGGAGTCCTCCCAGGATCCCGCTGCGCGAGGCTGGCTGGGAGCGCTCTACAACAACATCGGCTGGACATACCACGACCAGGCTGAGTACGAGCAGGCGCTGAGCGTCTTTCGGCGCGGCCTGGACTGGCGCGAGGACCAGGGCGCGCCCGGCCCGCTGCGGATCGCCCGCTGGTGCGTGGCCCGCTGCCTGCGCTCCCTGGGCCGCGTGGAGGAGGCGCTGGGCATGCAGGAGGCGCTGCGGCGCGAGTTCGAGGAGGCCGGAGAACGGGACGGTTATGTCTTCGAGGAACTCGGCGAATGCCTCCTGCTGCTGGACCGCGCAGCGGAGGCGCGTCCCTGGTTCGCCAGGGCCTACGAGGAGCTGTCCCGTAATACATGGCTGGCGGAGAGCGAGGCGGAGCGGCTGGAGCGGCTGCAAGAGCTGGGCGAAGTGGAATGAGTCCCCGGGACCGGCGAATACCCGCGGAGGGCCATGCGCCCGGAGAGGCCGAAATGCGGCGGTGCGCCGATGAGCTGCGCCGGAGTTTCTCGCGGCGCAGGACCGTGCGCGAGTTTTCCTCCCGTCCGCTGCCGCCGGGGGTGATCGAAGATTGCGTGGCCGCCGCCGGTTCGGCGCCCAGCGGGGCCAACATGCAGCCCTGGCACTTCGTGGTGATACGCGATCCCGGCCTGAAGCGCGAGATCCGCAGGGCCGCCGAGGCCGAGGAGCGTGCTTTCTACGACCGCCGGGCGCCCGCGGAATGGCTGGAGGCGCTCCGGCCCCTGGAAACCGACGCCAGCAAGCCGTTCCTGGAACAGGCGTCCTGCCTGATCGCGGTCTTCGAGCAGCGGCACGGCCTGTCCCCGGAGGGCCTGCCGGTCAAGCACTACTACACGGCCAAGTCGGCGGGCATCGCCACCGGCCTGCTGATCTCCGCGCTGCATCAGTGCGGCCTGGGGATCCTGACCTACACGCCCGCCCGGATGTCCTTCCTGCGCGTCCTGCTGAATCGACCGGACCGCGAGCGGCCCTACATTCTGCTGGCGGTGGGCTACCCGGAGCCTGCGGCAAGGCCTCCGCAGATCCGTCGTAAAAACCTGGATCAGATCGCCACCTTCCTGCCCGATCCCGCGGAGGCGGACAGGGGCGGGGACTCAAGCCGGAATTCCGCTACCGATGAGTGAACTGGAAGCCAGCGTGCTGATCCCGGTCTACAACGGAGCGCGGATCCTTCCGCGCTGCCTGAAACACTGGGCCGTCCAGGAGGGCGCCCGCTACGAGATCGTGCTGGTGGACAACAACTCGAGCGATCCAAGCCGGGAGCTCGTGGGCGAGTTCATCGATCGAGCCTCCGGAAGGGGCGACGACGGTCCCGTGATGCGCCTGTTCGGCGAGCAGCGGATCGGCCAGAGCGCAGCCACCAACAGGGCGATCCGCGAGGCCTCGGGCGAGGTGCTCGTGTTCTCGGCCCAGGACGTCGCCGTGAATCGCGACCTGCTGCGGGGACACCTGGAAGCCCAGCGCCGGTACGCGCCGGAGGGGGAACTGGTTGCGGTGCTGGGCCACATCGAGAACGACGCTTCCTGTTCCACCGGCCACTTCATGCGCTGCCTCTCGGAGGAGACGGTCTTCCAGTTCGGTTACCAGTTCATCGGCGATCCGCTGAACGCCGATCCGCGCTGTCTCTATGCGCCGAATTTCTCTATCCGCAGGAGCGCGTTGGGGGAGCTGGGAGTATTCGACGAGAGTTTCCCTTACGGCTGGCAGGACACGGACCTGGGCTTCCGGATCCGCAAGGCCGGCGGAAGAATCGTTTATTGTCCCCGCCTGACGGTTCTGCACGACCATCCCTGGACCTGGCAGGAATACTGCCGGCGGATGACGCAGGTGGGCCACGAGATCCCCCGCTTTCTGAACAAGCATCCCGAACTGATGGGCCGTCAAGACCTGTCCCGGGCGGTCCGGGCGCACTTCATCGAAGGCGGACGGCTGGCCTCCGCGGCCCAGAAGATCGCCCTGTACGCCGATCTTAATCCGGGGGCGGAGCTTCCTCCCCTGGAGGTAGAGGGCGCGGAAGGGCGGGATCCGCTCCACGCCGCCTACGTGATCCTGCTCAAGTATCACTTCCACAAGGGCGTGTACGACGGCGGGCGGGAGACCTGGGGCGCGGACTGCTGGAAAAATCTCAAGAAGGAGCAAGGATGAACCAGAATCCCGGCGGGCGGTTCCTGCGCGACACGCGCTACCAGAACATGGAATCCAGCGCCCAGCAGCGCGGTCTGCCGCCGCCGCCCCTGACACGAACGCGCGGCGATCTCGAAAACGCGCTGCCTCTGCCCTCTCCCGTCGGTCACGAGCTAAAGCAGGAGGGCCTGCTGGAGATTGTGAATCGGAGGCGCAGCCTGCGCGATTTCGCAGAGCAGCCGCTGACCCTGAAGGAGATCTCTTTCCTGCTCTGGTGTTCCCAGGGTGTCAAGGAACTCCATCCCGGAGGGGCGACCCTGCGCAGCGTCCCTTCAGCGGGGGCGCGGCACGCCTTCGAGACCGTGCTGCAGGCCAACCGCGTGGAGGACCTGCCAGCGGGGCTCTACCACTACGACGCCCCTGAGCACCGGCTGCTCCCGCTGGCCGCTGAGAAGGGCTTCGGCAGCCGGATCCGCGAAGCCTGCCTGAACCAGCCCATTCTGGACGACTGCGCCGCCGTCTTCCACTGGATCGCCGTGGCCGATCGCATGACCTGGCGCTACGGCGAGCGCGGCTATCGCTACCTGTTCCTGGACGCGGGGCACGTCTGTCAGAACCTGTACCTGGCGGCGGAGTCCCTCGGGGCGGGCGCCTGCGCGGTGGGCGCCTTCGACGACGAGGCCCTGGACCGTGCGCTGGGGCTGGCGGAGGACGAGTTCACCGTGTATCTCGCCGTGGTCGGCAAACGCCGGTAGCGCGGGACGGGTCCGGAGAGGAGTTCTCGTGAGACATGGACTGTTAGTCGCGTTGCTCCTGGGCCTGGCTCTGCAGGCCGGAGCGCAGACAGCTCCGCGAGTGGTGACCTACAACCTGCAGGGCATGCGGCCCGGCACCAACTGGCAGGTCCGGCTGTATTTCACGGTGCAGTACCTGCAGGAACTGGATCCCGACCTGGTCCTGCTGCAGGAGGTCAACGAAACCCTGGACGGCGGGGGGGAGGACAACCAGGCGCTGACCATCGCCGAGGAACTCTCGGAGTACTTCGGCACGGAGTATCACGTTTACTTCCGACAGACCCACGTGGCCTGGGAGCAGTTCGACGAAGGCATCGCCATTCTCAGCCGCTACCCGGTGCTGGAGGAGGGCGCTTCATCGCTGGTGCAGGGAGTCTTCCCGCGCAAAGTGGTCTGGAATCACGTGGAGACGCCCGCCGGGCTGCTGAGCATCTATTGCACGCATCTCTCCTACCTGCCCGAGCACGACGGGATTCGTCTCCAGCAGGTGCAGCAGATTCGCGACTACATGGCGGAGCGCGAGGGACTGTATCCCTCTTCCGGCGTCCTGCTGGGCGGCGATTTCAACTGTACGCCCGATACGGCACCCATCGAGCTGCTGACTGATCCGCCTGCGGGAACGATCTACCGGGACGTCTGGAACGAGTTGCACCCGGGGGAACCGGGCTACACCGTGCCCGCGGACGATCCTGACTCGCGGATCGATTACATCTTCCGCGGGGTGGTGGGCGGGCTGGAATCCGATTCGGCCCGCGTGGTGATGGACGAACCATACGACGCCAGCAACTTCTGCTCCGATCACCTGGGCGTACTGGGAGTCTTCTCGCTGTGGGTCAACGCGCAGCGCGGCGAGGTCCGGTCCCTGCTCCCCGTGCAGGCCGCGATCAACCGGCCCAATCCCTTCAACTCCTCGACCACATTTGTCTTCTGGCTCGAGCGTCCCGCGCTGACCCGGCTGGAGCTCTTCGGGCTGGACGGCCGCCGAGTGGAGACGCTGGAGGCGGGCCTGCAGCCGGAGGGGTGGCGCGAACTGCGCTGGGACGCGCGGGACCTGCCCGCGGGCCAGTACCTGTACAGCCTGCGCACGGGTGGTAATCTGAGTTTCGGGAAATGCCTGCTGCTCAAGTGAGGAAATCCGTCGCCGGTTCGGAAAAGCCGGCCGGTCTGGTTATTTTTCTGGACGGCCCGGATAAAGTACAGAGGTGTGGATGCTGAACCAGTTGATCGTGCCCCCGGTTCCCGAAGACTGCCCCTCCCGGCTGAGAGTTTACCTCGATTTCTGTCACACGGACGACGTACTCGGGCTGCTCAAGGAACAGCTCGACGGCACCCTGGACCTGCTGATCTCGCTGGAGCAGGGCGCCGAGGATCGCAGCTACGCTCCAGGCAAATGGAGTGTGCGACAGGTCGTCGGGCACCTGATCGACATGGAGCGGGTCTTCGCCTACCGGGCCTATTGTATCACGCGCGGCCTGCCGGCCGATTTCCCGGACGTCGATCCCGAACTCTGCGTGGATCAGGGCGGCTACGCACACCGTCCGCTGGTGGACCTCGCCGGAGAGCTGCATCATGTCCGCAGCTCCACGATCCTCCTGTTTTCGGGGCTCGAGGGCCGGAACGTCGACCGAGCGGGTACGGTTGACGGCGAGTCGCTTCCCGTTCGCGCCGTTCCCTTCGTGCTGGCCGGACACGAAGCCCACCACCTTGACGTTCTGCGAACCCGCTACCTGGGTCAGAAATCATGAACCCCGGGCGCAGGTCTCGCCGAATTTACCTGGCGGGCCGTGTTTGAAAGGGTCATTTCGGATTGGGTCGAGCTGTTGGTACCAGACGACGGAATACTCTACCTTGGTGCACAGCGATACGAATGAGGTTCCCGACCCTGGATGACGAAGGCTTCGCACCTGATTGGAGTTCCCTCATCATCACATACCCGGTTCCGTTGGGTGACCTGTATTTCAGCTACCCGCCTGCCGCGGGTTGGTCCCGGTGAAACCGGGTGTGTAGATGGTCAGTCGGGCCCTGCAGGTATGTCAGCGGCCGAAGGAGCCAGAGTATGCGCATTTACGTAGGGAATCTTCCTTACAGTGCCACCGAAGACGAATTACGCGACCTTTTCGCTCAGCACGGAGCGGTGCTGTCCGTTAACCTGATCTCGGATCGTGATACAGGACGGCCCCGCGGTTTCGGTTTCGTCGAGATGGAAGACGCGGAGGGAGGCTCAGCCATCGAAGCCTTGAACGGTTACGATATGGGCGGCCGGAATCTGCGGATCAACGAAGCGCGTCCGCGGGCGGATCGCGGTGAAGGCTACCGCAGGAACTGGTAGACCTCGGCCGGGAGTCGATCGGATCCGGATCCGTTCCGAATCCGACCGACTCCTTGAATCAGCTAATACTCATCAAAAGCCGCGGTGAGTCGGGTCGGGCGATCCTGATTTTCCAGGAGTATGCCGGGGGGTGGAGTGTGCCCTCCACTGCATGCCCTGTCTGAAGTGTTGGAGAACCGCCATGCAGACCTTCGTGCTCATGACCAAGCTTTCTCCCGAAGTCTACCAGCAGATGCAGGACCGGGAGCAGGTGGGCCGGAACTGGCTGGACCGGGTGCGCGAGTGTTGCCCTGAGGTCAAGTTCGTTGCGCACTACGCCCTGCTGGGGCCTTACGATTTCCTGGACATCTTCGAGGCCCCCGACGAGGAAACGGCCGCCAAGGTTTCCATGATCAGCCAGTCCAGCGGGGCCTTCCAGGCCGAGAGCTGGACGGCCATCCCGTACAAGCGATTCCTCAAACTCTGCAAAGAAATCTGAATCTCCGGTCGGTGCCGGATCCTGGCGGCTGCGCATGCTGTTTTGGCTGACCTTCGCCGGGTTGTACATGGAACTCTGCGGGGCCTTTCTACTGGCCGCGGAGGCCATCGGCCCGGAACATCTGCTGCGTGCGGGGGAATTCCTGCGCCGCCGCCGCCTGGTCGCGTTCGCCGTCTACTTCCTGCTGGTGATCCTGCTGCTGGTGCTGGTACGACTGGAGCTGGTGTTCCGCGTCGCGGAAGCCTTTATCCTGATCGTCAGCCTGGGCCTGCTGCATGACTTCGCGCCCCAGCTCTTCCGCCTGATCGTGCGTTACCTGAAACGCGGCACGGCGGGCGTGCTGGGATTCCTGCTGTTCTCGGCCGGCTTCGTCATTCAAGCCTACGTGACACTGATGCTGCTCAAATGAGCGAGCGCCTCAAAGAGCCGTCCGACGACCGGGACGCCGCGCTGAGGCTTGCTGGAGCAGTGTACCGCAGCCTGGTGGCCGCCCGCGCTCCAGCAGACCGGGCGGCTGCATCCGTCATGAAGACCTGCCGGCGACGCGCTTGAGTTGAGTCCGCTGGCACCGTGCCCGTGGGGCGACCGAGTTGCATACAGTCTTGATCCGGACGGGCACGTGCTGGCATTAGCCGAACCCGCGAAGCCCCTGGCGCGGCCGCGGAACCAGTCTGATTGAGGAGTTAAGGAATGGAAGAAGCGGTTTCCGGCATTCTGAAGATGGACGGGAAAGGCAGCGGCCACCTGCGGCAGATGGAGGACTCCCTGCGCCACCGCGCGGGCGCCGTGGCCGTGCCGCGGGAGCTGATCCAGGCTTATGAGCTGGTGGAAGGAGCCACGCTGGCCGGCGGCCGGCGCAGCACCCCCTCCGGCCCGGTGCTGGCTGACCTGGAATGCATATGCGGTCTTCCCCCGGAGGCCTTCCGGTCCCGCAGGCCCTTCAAGTCGCTGGTGGCGCTCACTCCCACCCGGCGCTTCCGGATCTCCGAGAGCGGCGATCCGAGCATGCGGCTGGTGGACCTCGTGGCGCCAATCGGCAGGGGCACCCGGGGCCTGATCGTCTCTCCACCCAAGGCCGGCAAGACCATCCTGCTGGAGAAGCTGGCCCAGTCGATCCTTGCCGTGGATCCCGAGATCCGCGTGCTGGTGCTGCTGGTGGACGAGCGCCCCGAGGAAGTGACCCAGTTTCGCCGCGCGGTGCAGGCGGAGGTGCTGGCGAGCACCAGCGACCAGAGTCTCGAGGAGCATGTGGAGCTGGCGGAACTGGTGCTGGCGCACCTGCGCGTCGAACTGGAGTGCGGGCGGAACGTGGTGCTCCTGGTGGACAGCCTGACGCGCATGGCCAGGGCCTTCAACCTGGCGCGCAGGAGCAGCGGCCGCACCATGAGCGGCGGCCTGGAAGCGGGCGCTCTGGAAATACCGCGGCGGTTTTTCGGTTTGGCCCGTGATGTGGAACACGGGGGTTCGCTGACGCTCCTGGCCACGGCCCTGGTGGACACGGGCTCAAGGATGGACCAGTTGATCTACGAGGAATTCAAGGGCACCGGAAACAGCGAACTGGTGCTGGATCGCGCACTCGCCGAGGCGCGCGTCTTTCCCGCGATCAACCTGCCGGACAGCGGAACGAGGCGCGAAGCGGAGCTCTATTCCCCAAACGACGCGCGGCGCCTGGCCATGCTGAGAGGCCGGCTTGCGGAGCTCAAGCCACGCGAAGCGCTTGAGCGCCTGCGAGCCCTGGTGGACCGGCATCCCGACAACCGGACGCTGCTCAACGCAATTCCCGCGTAGCGTGAGGCATCATACAGTGAACGAGTGGTTCAGCGATGAAGACTTCTGGAAAGAACTCTATCCCTACCTGTTCCCGGAGAAGCGAATCGAGCTGGCGGTCGAGGAAGTGCGGCAGCTGTTAGAATTGTGCGGCTCAGGGGGCGGACGGGTTCTGGACCTTATGCTGCGGCCCGGGGCGCCATTCCTGTGAGCTGGCCCGGCTGGGCCACCGCGTCACGGGCGTGGACCGCAGTCCTTTCCTGCTCAAGAAGGCGCGGGAGCGGGCGAAGGAGCTGGACCTGAACGTGGAATGGGTCGAGGAAGACATGCGCGACTTCCGCCGCGAGACGGCCTTCGATCTGGCCCTGAACCTGTTCACTTCCTTCGGTTATTTCGAGGATGACGGGGAGAACCTGGGAGTATTGCGCAATCTGGCCCGCAGCCTGGTTCCCGGCGGCTGCTGCGTGCTGGACGTGATGGGCAAGGAGCGCATCGCCCGCATTTTCAATCCCGCCACGCTGGACGAGATCGAGGGCTCAGGTCTGCTGCTGCAGCGCCACACCGTGATCGACGACTTCACGCGGATGCAGAACGAGTGGATCCTGCTCAAGGAGGACGGCCGGCGCTCGTTTAAATTCAGGCACTACCTGTATTCCGGCCGGGAACTGCGTGACATGTTGCTGCAGGCGGGCTTCCAGCAGGTGGAGCTCTACGGCGGTCTGGACGGCGCGCCCTACGACCAGCGGGCGCAGCGATTGGTGGCCGTGGCGCGCAAGGAGTAGCCGCCTCGTAGTCGCGACCGGTGATCCAGGATTCCCATCGACAGCGGGTACGATCCACCTGCCTCCGTGGTGCAGGCCCTAGTTGCACCTTTATGGCTCGTAACTTAGAATTAACGTTCTCCAATTCTCGCGGACAGGTAATGAATCAGGCAGCACTGGATTTCCTGGGGCAGGCTCGGCCCCCGCGCTTTTTCGACGATCTGGAACAGGTCTATCGTCTGTTTCCCGAGGATCGGGCGCTGGTCTACGGAAGCCAGGTCATGTCCTACGCCGAGCTGCGCGCCGTCGAGGATCGCATGCTCCGTTTCCTCGCCGGCCAGGGCATCGGCGCGGGGAGCCGCGTGCTCCTGATGCTGCCCAACTGTCCCGAGCTGGTCTGGATCTGGCTGGCCCTGCTCCGCTTGAAGACCCTCACGGCTCCCTGCGAATTGCGCATGGCGGCCGAAGCGGCCGGTGAACTCGCCGCGGATTTCGAGCCGTGCTTCATCGTGTGTCACGAAGGAGTGCGCGACAAGGCCGAGCGGATCTCAGGGCGGCTGGCCGCAAGCCCGCGGATCATAGAGCTGGCCTGCGACGGGCGAGGCCCCTGGGATTCCGCCGGCGGGAACGCGGAGGCGGAGCGCCCGGCGCACGGGACGGAAGCCGGTCCCGGGGAAGACGGTCCCGGCTCCGGCGAAGAACCTGTGGCGGTTCATTACCAGCTGGATCGCGCCGATCGCTGGCGCGGCGCCCTGTTCGGTACCGCGGCCCTCAGCGCCTCCACCCAGCTGTTCCGGCAGCTTTTCGCCCTGCACCGGGGAGACGCCGTCCTGTGCCAGATGAGTTCCGCGCATCACAGCGTGCTGGGCTGCATGATCCTGCCGGCGCTGTGCTCAGGCGGAATCCTGCTGCTGCTGGACCGGAGCTGGGAAGACGAAACGGTCCTTGATCTGATCGAGGAGTACCGGCCGAAACTGACGGTCAACTACCGCAAGTACTACTGGTACCTGCATCGCAGCGCCCTGGCCCGCCTGGAATCAGGACGCCCGCCGGGGCGGCTGCAGCACGCCGTGGTCAACACCGACTCACCCGTGCTGCCCTTCCGCGAAAGCTGGGAGGAGCTTTTCGGGGGACACCTGCTCAGCGGCTATGCCAGTTACCTGGCGGCGGGTTTCCTGACCTTGAACCTGCCCTGGCTGTTCCACAAGGAGCAGTTCGTGGGCAAGCCCCTGCCGGGGGTTGAGTTGCGCATCGTGGACGAATCCGGCCACGAGCGGCCATCGGGCCGCTGGGGGGAAATAGTCTGCCGCAGCGCGCGGATGGCAATGGGTTTCGTGAGGGACGATCCCTCCAATCCCGAGCGCTTCGGGCCCGAGGAGCTGCGCACCCAGCAGATGGCCATGCGTGATACTGACGGCTACCTGACCCTGGCCGACGAGATCTTCGACGTGATCTGGGTCAACGGCTTCAAGATCAGCCCGCTGGAGGTCGAGGAGCCCATGCTCGAGCTGCGCGGCATCCGCGACGTGGCGGCGGTGAACGCCAACCGGCAGACTTCGCCGGACAGGATCCAGGTCTTCGTGCTGCAGGACGAGGGCGGCGGGGAAGCAGAGCGCTGGACCGCGGAGGGCCTGCTGGGCGCCGCCGCCGGGATCTTTCCGGAGTACCTGCGCCCCGCCCAGGTGACCTTTGTGGATGAGATTCCCTACGACGACGAGGGCTTCAAGCTTCGAAAACAATTGAAGTACAGATATCAATCCGCTCAAGCGTGGAGGACAAATTGAAGGTCCATCAGGCGGACACGATCCGCAACATCGCGCTGGTGGGACACGAATCCACGGGGAAAACCATCTTCGCCGAGGCCATGCTGAAACTGTCCGGCCAGATCAACCGGATGGGGTCCATCGAAGGAAACAACACCGTCTCCGACTACACTCCCCTGGAGCACGACCGCCAGAAATCGATCGCCTGCACTCTGATGCAGATGGAATGGCGTGATACAAAGTTGAACGTACTGGACACCCCGGGATTCTCCGACTTCATCGGCGAGACCATCACCGGCGTCCAGGTGACCGACATCGCCATGGTCCTGGTGAGCCCGGTCAACGGGCCGGAAGTGATGACCGAACTCGTGATGGAGCAGGTGGAAGCCAGGGAGCTGCCCTGCCTGTTCGTCTTCAACGCGCTGGACAAGGAGCATACGCGCTTCGACGAGGAGATGCAGGTTCTGCAGGATTCCTTCAAGGGAGTGGCCCAGATCCAGTATCCCTTGAATGCGGGCGAGGGCTTCTCGCGCGTCGTGGACGTGCTCAAGCGCCGGATTCTCGTCTTCGACGGCGACGGCGGGATGAGCGAAGAAGAACTGGGCGGCGAGACCGGCCGAGTCGAGGAGTTGTACACGGCCCTGCAGGAAACGGTGGCCGAGAGCGACGACGAGCTGATGGAGAGCTATCTCGAAAACATGGAGCTGAGCGAGGATGAGTTCGCCCGCGGGTTGGCTTCCGGCATCCGCGCCGGCAGCATCCGTCCCGTGTTCTGCGCCGCCGGCCGGAACCTGGCCGGTGTATCACGAGTGCTCGACGTCCTGGTGGACAGCTTTCCCGCACCGTCGAAGATGCCGGCCGTCAAAGCGACCAAGATCGCTGACGAGGTGGAACTCCCCTGCGACGACGCGTCCAAACCCAACCTCTTCGTCTTCAAGACCGTGAACGAGCAGCACGTGGGCGAACTGAGCTTCTTCCGCGTCTACTCGGGCGTGGTGGCTCACGGCGTCGACCTCGTGAACGCCCGCAGCAACAACGGCGAGAAGCTGGGCGCCCTGTTCAGCGCCACGGGCAAGCATCGCAAGGAACTCGGCGAAGTGCGTGCGGGCGATATGGGCTGCACGGTGAAGCTGCGCAACACCACCACCAACGACAGCCTCGGATTGAAGGGTTCCACCCTGGAGCTGCCCAGGATCCCCTTCCCGGACCCGGTGATGCGTACGGCCATCGAGGCGGCGAAATCCGACGACGAGGAGAAGATGAGCTCGGGCCTGCAGTTGATCCGTCACGAGGACCCCAGCTTCTCCGTCACGCAGGACCCTGAGCTGCGGCAGACCATCCTGGCGGGCCAGGGCGACCAGCAGTTGAAGGTGCTGCTGGAGAAGCTCGAGCAGCGCAACGGCGTCAAGGTCCAGATGGTCAAGCCGCGGGTGCCCTACCGCGAGACCATCACGGGGCGGGCGGAAGTGAAGTACCGGCACAAGAAGCAGACCGGCGGGGCCGGCCAGTTCGCGGAAGTCTGGATCCGCATGGCGCCCCTGCAGCGGGGCGAAGGTTTCGAGTTCAAGAGCGAAGTGGTGGGCGGCGCGGTGACCGTGCCCTTCCAGCAGGCCACGGAGAAGGGCATGCGCCAGGTGATGAACGAGGGAATCATCGCCGGCTGCCGCGTGGAGGACGTGGAAGTCACGATCTACGACGGCAAGATGCACTCCGTGGACTCCAAGGAGATCGCCTTCCAGATCGCCGGTCGCGAGGCCTTCAAGGAGGGCTTCACCAAGTCGAGCCCAATCCTCCTTGAACCAATCTGGGAAGTGGAGGTGAAGGTGCCCGAGGATTACATGGGCGATGTTATGGGCGACCTCTCTTCCCGCCGCGGCAAGATCCTGGGCATGGACTCGGCGGGCAAGTACCAGCTGATCAAGGCGCAGGTACCCCTGGCTGAGCTCTACCAGTACAGCACCACGCTGCGTTCCATGACCCAGGGACGAGCCTCGCACCGCAGGCATTTCGATCACTACGAGAAGTGCCCGCCGGAGATCCAGCAGCGGGTGATCGACGACTACGCGGCGGAGCGGGCCAAGGATTGACACTTCCCTTTCGTCAACCAGCGAGGAGTGTGTCGTGGACCGGATCTGGGCTCCCTGGCGGATGAGCTACATCAGCGGCCTGAGCGAATCCGAGGATGCGGGCTGCATTTTCTGCAGGAAATCCGGCGAAGAGGACGACGAGGGCAACCTGATCGTGCACCGTTCCGATTCCTGCTTCGTGCTGATGAACCTCTATCCCTACAACAACAGCCACCTGATGGTGGTGCCCTACCGCCACTGCGGGAACTTCGAGGAGCTCGAAGCGGACGAGCTCCTCGATTGTCAGCGGGCCATCCAGCGGGCGCTGCGCGTAATGCGCGAGACCATCCGGCCCCAGGGCTGGAACCTGGGCATGAACCTGGGCCGCGCCGGCGGTGCGGGCATCGACACGCACCTGCACTGGCACGTGGTTCCGCGCTGGGTGGGCGACACCAATTTCATGCCGGTCCTGGGGCAGACCAAGGTGATATCCGAGAGCATCGAGGAGAGCCGGCGGAGGATGGCGGAGGGTTTCCAGGGCCTCTGAGTTCCGACAGACACCCGTAAATTCCTATCTTACAGTTAATTCGAGTCACGCGGAGCATCCATGAAAAGCGTCGGAACTCCGCCGGGGAAGATCCGGCCGACCTTCTGTTTATCAATTCTGAACATTTGCCTGTGCTGTATGGCCTTTTGCGCGCCCGACTCCCGCGCCGTGACTCCCGGCGATGCGCTCAAGGATTTCCTGAGCAATCCCGTGGAAGCTCTGGCCCTGGCGAAGAACACGGACCGGCAGATCTTCTGCATGTTCAGCACCGACTGGTGAAGCTGGTGTCGCCGGCTGGAAGCCGACGTCCTCGCCACCACCGAATTCCGCGCCGCCTCCGACCAGTGGGTGTTGCTTAAGATCGATGCCGAGAAGGGCGTGGGCCCCAAGTGGCGCGAACGCTACCAGGTGAGCGGATTTCCCACAAGTTTCCTGCTGAATCCCGATGGAACGGAAGTGGATCGGGTGGTGGGCTACCGGCCCATGCCCGGGTTCCTGCAGCTGGTGGAGGATTATGCCAGGGGGATCGGTACCCTGGATGCCATGCAGGAGGAACTGGCGGGCAGGCCGCACGATCTCGAGTTGAAATTGAAGATCGCCGAAAAGCTGGACCAGCGTGGTGAGGCGGCGGCCGCCGAAGAGCGGCTGCAGGAAATTCTTGACGCCGATCCGCTGAACCATAGCGGCGTGGCGGACGACGCGGCGGCGGCGCTGGCCATGGGCCGATTCCGGCTGAGCCGCGATCCCCAGGTGCTCGAGGACCTGCTGCTGAGCTATCCCGGCCTGGAGCAGGGTCCCGAGGTCTACAACATGCTGATCGCGACCGCCTCGCGAGAGGGCCGGACCGAGCGCGTCAAGCGTCTGCTGGAGCGGGCGATCCAGGACTACCCGGAGGATCCCGAGTTGCTCAATTCCTACGCTTGGATGGCGGCCGAGCTGGGCTGGAACCTGGACCAGGCGCTGGCGGCGGCCCGCAAGGCGGTACGCCTCTCCGGCGAGGAGGCGAACGTGCTGGATACCCTGGCGGAGGTGCAATTCCGCCTGGGCCGGCGCGAAGAGGCCCTGAGCACGATCCGCAGGGCGATCGAACGGCGGCCGGGAGACGAGTACCTGCTTAAGCAGCTAAGGAAGTTCCGGGGAGCGGATGGAGGAATCCCGGATCCCGGCGATTCCCGGTGAAGGGCAGACAGGGAGCCATGGAAATGAACCGACCGCAGCAGATAAATCTCACCCTGGATGAGGATGTATCACAGGGGACCTACTCCAACATCGCGCTGGTCAACCACAGCAGCGCGGAAATGGTGATCGACTTCGCGCGCCTGATGCCGGGGACTCCGCGCACGCGCATCCAGCAGCGGATCATCATGACCCCGCAGCACGCGAAGACCTTCCTGCGGACGCTGGAGGACAATATTCGCAAGTACGAGGCCCGGTACGGGGAAATCCGCATGCCCGGGAGCCAGGAGGAAGAGCGCATGTTCGGCTTCCGGACCCCGGGCGAGGATGAGAGTCCCGAACCGCCTCCAAGGAGCAAGGAGCAGCCATGAAAAAACGCAAGCCCTTTCTGTTGCTGGGCACCCTGCTGATGGGCGGCCTGCTGCCCGGACTCGCCCTGGGAGCGGGTTTCGCCATTCACGAGCAGTCGGGCGCCGCAATGGGTACAGCCGGCGCGTACGGAGCCGCCCGGAGTGCCGGATCGATCTTCTACAACGCCGCGGGCATCGCCTCGCTGGAGGGCCTGCAGGTGGAGCTGGGCCTGAACATGATCAAGCCCACCACCGACTACACCGGACCGATCCACGCAGCCGGCGGATTCTCGACGGTGTCCATGGAAGAGCAGACCTTCTATCCGCCGGACCTCTACCTGACCAAGAACCTGGACGGGAAGCACACCCTGGGTCTGGGGGTTTTTTCCTACATGGGCCTGGGCACCATGTGGGCCGATGACTGGGTGGGTCGCGAGATCATCGAAGAGGTGGCCCTGACCACGCTGAATTTCAATCCCACCTGGGCTTACCGCATTACCGACCGGTCCTCGGTGGGGGTGGGCCTGAACATCATGCACGGCAAGATGGAGATGTCCCGGGACATCTACACCGGCCCAACGCTGAACGCCTACATGGATTCCTGGATCGACGGCTCGGGCTGGGGCTACGGCTGGAACCTGGGTTACATGCTCAAGCCCACCCGCAACCTGCGCGTGGGGCTCTCCTACCGCAGCGGGATGGTGCTCAAGGCCAGCGGCGACGCCACTTTCACGCCCGGTTCCAACGTGAGCGATCCCACCCAGCTGGCCCTGCTGCACAGCATGGTGCCCAACTCGAGCGTTGACGTGGACGTGGACATCCCCGGCATCGCCATCGCCGCTTTCGAGTACCGGCCTCCTCTCCTTTTCAACGGCAACCTGACCTGGCGGGCGGACGTGGTGCATACCGAGTGGGTGGACTACCGCGAGCTGGAGCTCGAGTTCGCCGCCGACGAGCTGGGCACTGTGGCCTCCGACAAGGACTACCAGAACACCTGGGCCTTCCGCACGGGACTGGAATTCGCCGTCACCCGGCAGCTCACGCTGCGCGGGGGCTGGTACTACGAACAGAAGGCCGTCAAGGGCGAACTGCTGGAACCCTCGCTGCCCGACGCCGAGCGCAACGGCTACAGCGCGGGCGCCAGCTATTCCATCACTCCCCGCATCGGCGTGGACGTCTACTACCTGCTCGTCACCCTGCAGGATCGCAACAGTCGCTTCGCCTATGAACGCAGCGACGGCACGCTGCTGGATTTCTCCGGCGGTTACGCCACGCAGATTCCCATCATGGGCCTGACCCTGAGGATGGGCTTCTAGCGCCACAGGTGAACCGGCCCCGCTCCCCGCGCGCGGCGCGCGTTGGGCGGGGCACAACAGGAAAGGACGACTCATGCGCAAGCAGATACAAAGAATGCTCCTGCTGCCTGTTCTGCTGCTGGCCGGCGCCTGCGGGGACAGCGACACCCTTCCCACCGTGCCGGTCTTCGACGGGCAGGCGGTGCTGGCATCCTTCAGCGACTATGCAGCCCTGGGCAACAGCCTGACGGCCGGCTACCAGAGCGGAGCCTGGGGCAATCCGGATCACGTGTATTACAGCTTCCCGGCCCAGCTCGCCCGGCAACTGGACGTAGGCGGCTTCGAGCAGGTCAGCCTCGAGGGCACCGGGGTGAATTCCACCGGCGACGGCGGAAACATGATCCTGGAATTCGATGCCCAGGGGAACGCGACCCTCGTGGATTCCGAGCTGGACGACGCGAACGTGAACACGCTGATGGCCGGCGCAGCAGCGAACTTCGACTTCAACGCGCCGCGCAACTTCGGCATTCCCGGGATCACGCTGGAGCACGCCATCGGCGCCCCCCTGGCGGTCTACGCGGACTTCGCCAGCGGAGGCAACCTCTACGCCAACGCATACAGCAACAGCTATTCGGACACCCTGACCCAGGTTGAGCTGGCGGCCCTTTCGGGCGCCGGCCTGATGACCTTCTGGCTGGGCAACAACGACGTGCTCGATTACGTGGTCTACGGAGGAACGGGAACACTCACCGACCAGGCCGCCTTCACCACCTACATCAACGGCGCCCTGACCATCGTCTCGGGAACCGAGTACATCGTGGTGCTCAACATTCCCTCGGTGACAGCCATCCCCTACGTAACTTACGCCAACGGCCCGGTGATTCAGCAGATGGACGCCGCCGGAGCCCCGGCCCACGCTGTCTTCGCCTACGACGACACCCTGGCCACGATCATGTACAACATCGACCCGGGCAACGATAATTACCTGCTGCTGCCGGCGCTCACCGCCATGCAGGAGGATACCACCTTGGGCGTGACACTCGACAACCCGCTGCCGGACGGGCTGCTCCTGGACGTCGAGGAGACGGCCATGGCGCAGGAGCACCTGGGCGCCTTCAACGCCGCCATTTCCGGTGCGGTGAGCGCGGCAAACGCGCTGGACCGCGACCACGAGATCCTGCTGCTGGACGTCCAGGCCTTCTTCGACGAGCTGGATACGCAGGGCTACATGGTGAACGGCTTCCTGATGACCTCCGAGTTCGTCTACGGCGGCATCTTCAGCCTGGACGGCATTCATCCCAGCTCCATGGGCTACGGCATGATCGCCAACGAGATCATCGCCTCTATCAACGAGGGCTGGGACATGAACATCGCCCCCGTAGACCTGGGCGAGCTGCTGGGAAGGGCGCCCGGAGTGGGCTGGAAGGGCGGCAAGGTGATTCTGCCCGACCTGGCCGGTGTGCTGGAACTCTTCAACAACTGAATCGATTTTCCTCGGGAACCGATCCACGATCATCGGTTGCCTGAATCCGAGATGAACCGAAAAGGCCCCGCGGGGCCTTTTTTGTGGTTTTATCTACCACACTCGTGTAGTAAAATATTGTGGAAGGATTAACAGCTCCCCCCGCGGAACGGCAGCGGGTGTGTCACGCAACTCCCGGGAGACGCGGCTCCGGTTCGGAGACGCGGTCTCCGGTTCAAGGAAGGACGGAACGATGAAGAACACGGCCCGGCTGTTTTCGGGGCTTTGCCTACTGCTGCCGCTCTGGGCGGCGGCGGATCCCTGCGTGGATTGCCATTCGAAGGAAAGCCCCGGAATCGTCAAGGATTGGAAAGCCAGCCGCCACTTCGCCGAGGATGTGGGCTGCGACATGTGTCACGGCGACGAGCACAAGAGCGGGAACGACGCCCACCTGGCTGCGATTCCCACCCCCGCGACCTGCGAGGAGTGTCACGCAGACCAGGTGGAGCAGTTCGGCAAGGGCAAGCACGCCCTGGCCTGGGCGGCCTTGAAGGCCATGCCCACCACCCACTGGAAGCCGATGGAGCTGATCGACGGCATGAAGGGCTGCGGAGGCTGCCACAAGATCGGCCTCAAGTCCGACGAGGAGATCCGCCGGCTGAAGGCCGAGGGTTCTGGGCACGGCATGGCCTCCTGCGACGCCTGTCACACGCGCCACACCTTCTCGGCGGAGGAGGCGCGCCAGCCGGAAGCCTGCCAGACCTGCCACATGGGCTTCGACCACCCGCAGTGGGAGATGTATTCATCTTCCAAGCACGGTGTACGGCACCGTCTCAAGACCCTGGGCGTGCTGCCCGAGGAATCCGTGGCGCCCACCTGCCAGACCTGCCACATGCCGGATGGTGACCATGAAGTGCGCACCGCCTGGGGATTCCTGGCTGTCCGCACCGACGGCCTGGCGCCCTATCCGGGAGAGGACGAGGAATGGTGGGCCGACCGGGTGACCATCCTGCAGGCCCTGGGCGTGCTGGATCCGCAGGGTAACCCAACGGGCCGGCTTGACGTGGTGCGGCAGGCCGACGTGGCACGTCTCAGCGCCGAGGCATTCGATGTCGAGCGAGAGAAGATGCTCGGCGTCTGCGTGGATTGCCACTCTCGTAAATTCGCGGAAGCGGAGCTCCATAAAGGCGACATGATCATCAAGGCCGGCGACCGGTTGATGGCCGAGGCAATCCGCGAGGTTGCGGGCCTTTACCAGGATGGAATCCTGAAGAAACCGGAAAGCTACGCCGCCCCCTTCCCCGATCTGCTCACATTCCACGATGCGCCGACGCCCATCGAGCACCGGCTTTTCACGATGCATCTGAAGCACCGCATGCGACTCTTCCAGGGCACCTTCCACGCCAACCCTGACTACGCGCTGTGGTACGGCTGGAGCGAAATGCAGCAGGACCTGGCCGAGATCCGCAGCATGGCCGCCGAGATGCGCGGGCACTGATCTTCATGTTGAACTCGCCGGTACGCCGGCGACCGGGACCATAATTTGCGGCCGGAATCCCGAAGCGGGGCCGGCCGCTTTTTTTACATTTACACTCCTGCCCGGCGGAGCGCGCCGGCCGCGTATCACGAATCTCCGGAATCGATCATCCATGAACCAGGTTTTCCGTTTCGCCCCCAGTCCCACCGGCTACCTGCACATCGGCGGGGCGCGCACGGCCCTCTTCAACTGGCTGATGGCCCGCAAGACCGGCGGCCGGTTCCGCCTGCGCATCGAGGACACGGACCGCGCGCGCGGCAGCGAGGAGATGGTGCGTGGGATCCTCGACGGCCTGAGCTGGCTGGGGCTGGATCACGACGGCGAGCTGGTCTTCCAGGGAGCCAACGCCGGGAAGCACGTGGAGGCCGCGCGCCGGCTGGTGGATTCGGGCCACGCCTACCCTTGCTTCTGCAGCAGGGAGGAGCAGGAGGAGCGACGGCGCCTGGCCCGGCTGGACCAGGCGGAGTGGCGCTACGAGAAGACCTGCCTGGGCCTTGAACCCGGGGAGCGGCGGGAACTTCTGCAAGCCGGCCGGCCTCACGTGATCCGCTTCAACGTGGACCGGGAGGCCGAAGTCGCCTGGACCGACCTGGTCTACGGGCCGCAGGAAGTCCGCTGCCGGGAGATCGAGGACTTCGTGCTCCTGCGCAGCGACGGCAGCCCGCTCTACAACCTGAGCGTGGTCTGCGACGACCACGAGATGGGCGTGACCACCGTCCTGCGCGGCCAGGATCACCTTTCCAACACCCCGAAACAGATCCTGCTCTACCAGGCCCTGGGCTGGCCCGTGCCCGGTTTCGGCCACCTGCCCCTGATCATGGCCCCGGGCAAGAAGAAGCTATCCAAGCGGAGTCACGGCGAGGTGGTCAGCCTTGGCACATACCGCGACCGGGGTTTCGTGCCCGAGGCCTTCCGCAATTTCCTGGCTCTCCTGGGCTGGAACCCGGGCGACGACCGCGAACTGTTCGGCGAGCGGGAACTCGTCGAGCTCTTCGATCCCGGACGCATCAACCGCGCCAATGCGGTCTTCAATTTCTCTGAGCACAACCCCAAAGAGTGGACCGACAAGAAAGCCCTGCACATCAACAGCGAGTACATCAAGCGACTGCCCGGGGAGCGCCTTTTCGAGCTGGCCCTGCCCTTCCTGGAGCGCGCCGGCTGCCTGACCCGAGACTGGGCGCTTAGGCACCGAGACCTGGTGCTGCCCGTGCTGGAAGCCTACCGCAGCCGGATGTTCACCCTTCAGAACTACGCCGACTACGTGCAGGCCTACTTCGCGGATGAGTTTCCCTACGACCCCAAGCCGCTGAAGAAGAACCTGCTGCGCCACGTCGAACTCCGGGAGCGGCTGCCCGAGCTGGCGGAGAGCTTCGCCGCCTGCGAGGAATGGACGCTTGAAAGCACCGAGTCCTGCCTGCGCGGCTACGCGGCCGAACAGGGTCTGAAGGACGGCCTGCTGATCAATTCCTGCAGGGTGGTCCTGACGGGCCAGGGAGTGGGACCGGGCATCTTCGACGTGCTGCTGCTGCTGGGCCGGCCGAAAGTGGTGGAACGCCTGAGGGCCGTTCCGCGCTTCTTCGAGGCGGAATCGCAGGGCGCTGGTTGACGCTGAAAATGTTCGAATTGTAATACACGGTCTTCAGGAGACATCATGAACTATGCGAACCTGCTCTTCGAGGTGCAGGAGGGTCTGGCCCTCCTGACCATCAACCGTCCCGATAAGATGAACGCGCTGAACCGCGAGACCCTGGTGGAGCTCAAGGACTGCCTCGATGGAATTGCGGGAGCCGGCGACCTCCGGGCCCTGGTGATCGCGGGCGCCGGAGACCGGGCCTTCGTCGCCGGCGCGGACATCGAGGAGCTGGCCCAGCTGGATCCCCTGGGAGCGCGAGAGCTTTCGCGCCTGGGGCAGGAGACCTTCCTCAGGATCGAGCGACTGAGCATTCCCGTGATCGCCGCGGTGAACGGCTTCGCGCTGGGCGGGGGATGCGAACTGGCCATGGCCTGCCACCTGCGCCTGGCGGCCAGCCAGGCCAAGTTCGGCCAGCCGGAAGTCAACCTGGGCCTGATTCCCGGTTACGGTGGAACGCAGCGCCTGGCGCGCCTGGTGGGCCGCGGGCGGGCGCTCGAGATCTGCCTCAGCGGGGCGATGATCGACGCCGAGGAAGCCCACCGGATCGGACTGGTCAACCGCGTCCTGCATTGCCTGAAGGTGGACGAGCAGGGGAAGCCTCTGAAGGATCGCCGGCACAAGCCGGTTTTCGACCGCGAAGCCTTTCTCGCCGCGGCCGTCGCCCTGGCCCGCGAGATCATGTGCCGGGCGCCCCTGGCCCTGGGCTGGTGCATCGAGGCCGTGGACCGGGGCCTGGAACTAAGCCAGGACGCCGGTCTCAAACTCGAGCAGGATCTTTTCGGCTACTGTTTCAGTACCGGGGACATGCGCGAGGGCACCCAGGCCTTCCTTGAAAAGCGGAAGCCGGAGTTCAAAGGTCGCTGAGCACCGGCAGCTTCAGAAAACCGTTCTGCCCGGGCTTGCGGGGGAGGCTTCGGAGAAAAGCCTTGACTCTAAGCGACCCCGGAATTACTATGGGCGGGTTGTTGCCGGAATTCACCACAGCAGATCCGCGCGGGATCCTGTGGATGACATTCTGGAAGAGGCCGAATCGAAACGGTGGAAGGCGGCAGCCGCACGTTTCGTGATCTGGAGACCACCCTATCGACGCTTGCTTGAGTTGTTGTTTCTGACAGCAAAAGACCGGCTTGCTGGGAGACGATAATTTCAGGCATGCGTCCCGCTCAGCCGGACCTTGTCCGGTTTTTTCTTTCCGAAGCCGATGCATGCTACCGTTTTCAATCCGCCGCCGGGAAATGGTGGGTGGTGTACACAAGGACCCAAGGAGGAGATCGATGAGGAAGCTCACAACGGCCGTTCTGGCAGCCTTGACACTGGCCCTGCCGATGAAGGACGCCTTCGCCGTGTCCGAGGCGGCCGTGCTCTGGCTGCTGATCAGTCCCGGATCCCGCCCCGCGGGCATGGGCGAGGCTTTTGTGGCCGTAGCCGATGACGCCACCGCCACCTGGTGGAATCCCGCAGGTCTCGCCTTCAGCAAGAAGAAAGACATCCGCCTGATGCACTCCGACTGGCTGCCCGCCTTCAAGCTGGACGACATCTTCTTCGACTTCCTGGCCTTCTCCTGGTACATGCCGAACCTGGGAGGAACCATGGGCGTCTCGGTGATCTACATGAACGAAGGCGACCAGATGCGCACGGGCGAGGACGGAGAGATCCTGGGCGTCATCACCTCCCGCGAGTACGCCATCGGGGCCAGTTACGGAACGAATCTCAACCCGGACGTGTCCCTGGGCCTGGGAACCAAGCTGATCGTCTCGGACCTGGCGGACGGCGCCGTGGGACAGCAGGAAGTCGGCACGGGAATCAGCTTCGCAATCGACCTGGGCATGCTCTGGAAGACGAGACTGCCCTTCACCGAGATCCCGCTGAACCTGGGCTTCAACCTGGCCAACTTCGGTCCGGAAATCTCATACGTGGACGAGGCCCAGGCCGATCCCCTGCCCACCAACCTCAAGCTGGGTATGGCAGTGAACGCCTATAACGATCCGCACAACGAGGTGAACCTGCTCTTCGACGTGAACAAGCAGCTTGTGCACAAGATGAAAACTGGCGAGGTCCGGGCGACCGAGACCGCGAACGGCGAGACCTACGAACTCTTCTGGGACGAGAACGGCAATCCGACGCGCGATTCGGAGGACCAGAGCGGCAATCCTTACGAACCCGCCTACTGGGGCATCTGGGAAGCCGATCCGGTGTACAAGGCGCTCTATTCCTCCTGGTTTCCCGATGGAAAGCAGGCGGAGTTCCGGAACTACGTCTACAACATGGGCGCCGAGTACTGGTACCGCAGCGAGGCCGGCGGGCTGGGGCAGGCGGCCTTCGGCCTGCGTTTCGGCTACCTGAACGACATGGCCGGGCACATCAAGTCCCACACCCTTGGGCTCTCGATCCTGGTGAACGTCTTCTCATTCGATTTCAGCTACGAAATCAGCGCGAACAAGGATAATCCTTCGCCGAGGGACAAGACCATGCGCTACTCGCTGGGAATCAATTTCTAGGAGTCGCGGATGCCTCGGGGATTCGGCGCGCTCGGCGCGCTACTGGCCGCTGCCCTGCACACCGGACTGTGTGCGGGGCAGTTGTGCAAAGAAGCCGGGGACCACGGCGCCGACCAGCAGCAACTGAGCATCCTGGCCGTCCGCGTGGATTTCGCTCCCGATACGCTGCGCACCACCACCGGCGAGGGCGGTTTCGAGGACGCCTTTCAATTTGAGCCTGCCTGGGCCGTGGATCCGCTGCCCCACGATTCGCTGTACTTCGACGACCATCTGCGCTTTCTCGAACACTACTACTCCCGCGCTTCCGAGAACCACCTGGACTTCGACTGGGAACTCCGCCCGGCGGGGCCGGACAGCGCCTACCGGTTGCCCGGGCCCATGTGGCACTATAACTGGAACCTCAGCCCGGAGCAGACCGACGAGCAGCTGGCCTGGCTCTTCCAGGACGCCTGGACGGCGGCCGACGCCGATCCCGAACTCGAATTCTTCGATGACGGGGGCGAATTGCGATTCGACGCCTTCATCGTGTTTCACGCGGGTGTGGGACAGGACTTCGGCGAGGACGATACGCCCCACGACATCCCTTCGGCCTACCTGGCCGCGGCCGATCTTAAGGGCGACAGCATGCGGGTTCAGGGCGGGGTAGACGTGCAGGACGAAGCGCGGCAGCGGGCGGACGGCACCTGGTACGGCGGCGGAGCGGGGCTGATCGACGCGGGCATCATCCTGCCCGAGTCCGAGAATCACGAGGAGTTCCAGCACGGCCTGGCGGGCCTTTTGGTGCTGCAGTTCGGCCACGTGCTGGGACTGACCAACCTTTACGACGGGGAGACCGGGCGCAGCGTGATCGGCAAGTGGGGCCTGATGGACCAGGGCAGCGCCAACTTCCGGGGACTGCTGCCGGCCCTGCCCAGCGCCTGGACGCGGCTGCTGATGGGCTGGGACGAGGCGGCGCCCGTGCTGGGTGATACAACGGGCCTGGCGATCGCCGCCCTGGGCAGCCCCAGCGCCCATCCGCTGATCTACCGCATTCCCCTGGCGCAAGACGAATACCTGCTGGTGGAGAACCGGCTCAGGGACCGCGGCGGGAGGAACATTACCTGGGGCCGCGATCGCGAGGGCCGCTGGGCGCGACTGGATTCCACCTATCACGTTGACTTCCACGATACGCTGGGAACGGCCGGCGATTCGGCCGGGGTGCTGGTGGAGGTGGGCGACCTGGATTTCGAC
This sequence comes from uncultured Bacteroidaceae bacterium, assembly GCA_964568855.1. GTDB lineage: Bacteria > CAIWAD01 > CAIWAD01 > CAIWAD01 > CAIWAD01 > CAZMSD01. The sequence continues at coordinate 74,354 of CAZMSD010000009.1, forward strand.
CTCCCGGGCAGCGGGATCCTGATCTGGCACGTGGACGAGCGCCGCACCACCGCGGAGCACGTGGCCGCCAATACGGTCAACAGCGATCCGGAGCTGCGGGGCGTGGACCTTGAAGAGGGCGACGGCGTCCAGGACATCGGCGAGGACTACGGCCTGTTCAGCGTGCGCGGTTCCCTGGACCTGGGCGGCGCCGACGATCCCTGGTACGAGGATAACAACAGCTGGGTGCTGGTGAACGGCCACTATTCGCAAGGCAACGAGCAGTTCTCCTGGGACACCTGGCCCTCCTCGGAGAGCAACGACGGCGCGCTGAGCGGCGTGAAGGTGTACGACTTCGGCGAGCCCGGCGACACGATGAGCTTCTCGGTGGAGTTCCTGTTCCGGGCCCCGGAGGATGGGTGGCCGCTCTGTCCCCCGTCCCAGACCGGTACGGAATGGAACGAGGCCGTGGTCCAGCACATCGAGACGCAGTGGGAAAGCCCTGCGGGAGCCGACACGGCCTCGTGGATCACGGCTCTGTTGCCGGACGGCCGGCTCTACGGAGCAGTGCTGGGCGGCGCCCTGGGAACTCACGAGCTGCCGGACGGCTTCAGGTCCATGCTGCCTGCTGAGTATTCCACCGGCATCCGCAGTCTGCACTGCGCTTTCGATCCCGACAGCCTGCTGCTGCTGGCGGAGCGCAACGACTCGCTGTTCGTCTTCTTGCCCGATGATGAAGATCCGCCCCGCTTCGAGCTGCTGGCTTCGGCGGGCTACGGGGAGGACGAGATCAAGGCCTTGCTGATGTGCGGCGATCCCTACCCGGGGGGAGACGATCCTTGGTCCTTCGGTGATACCAGGCTCTACGCCGTGATCACCCGCAGCGAGGGGAATGCCCTCTTCGAATTGAATCCCGCCAATCCGGCCATCAGCCAGTACAACCAGGATGACTGGACCCTCTTCGGTTCACTGCCGCCGGGAGACGAGTTGCAGTTCTGCGAACTGCGCGACGGCAGCGGCTTCCCGGGGGTCCTGGTCAAGGGCGACACGGACTGGCTGTTCATCGCCGGGCACCTGCGGGAGGCGGAACCGGGCGTCAATCGCCGCTTGATGGCCATGAACGTCCGGTCCGCGGCCTGGTTTCCTGAAGATCCGCCCGACTCCCTTGCCACGGCGGTCTTAGTGGACAACGGAGGCGCGGACCTCTACTGCGGCGCCGACTTGCTGCACCGCATCGACTGCGCCAACCGCAGCCTCAGGCCCGTGCAGTACGGCGACAGTGAGGCTTTGGAACTGGCCTTCCTGACACCGGAGGGCGAGATCCGGATCTTCAACCAGCAGGGTGTGGAGATCGCCCGCAGTGTCGAGAGCTTTCCGGGCGCCCGGAGCTGGATCAGCGCCGGACGCGAGAATCTGGAGATGGCCTTCGCCCTGGCCGAGGAGCACATGCTTCAGGGTCTGGACGCCTACGGTGACGACCTGAGCACCTGGCCCCGCGTAATGCCGCCGCTGGCCGGCGGCGTGATGGCGAATCCTGGCGGCACAAGCCTGATGGGCCTCGGATTCGACGGCCTGCTGCACGCCTGGGAAACGGAGAGCACCGACTGGGTCTGGACCCAGGAGGCGGGCAATCCCAACCGCGGTTGGCGACCCGTGAGTCACGGTTCCGGAATCGGAGAGGCAGTAGCCGAAGTACATGCCAATCGCGCTTTCGTCTGGCCCAACCCGGCCGGTGACACGGCCCATTTCCGCTTCCGGCAGGCCACTGCGGCGGAAGTCGAACTGCGGATCTACGACCTGGCGGGCGATCTGAAGCACCGGATCCGCGACGCGGTTGAACCGGTAGGGGGGGAGGACGCGGAACTGGTCTGGGACACCCGGCCCTTCTCGCCGGGCGCCTATCTCTGCGTGCTCGAGGTCCGGCCGCGGGCGGGCGGAACGGTCGACGCCTCGCCGTGGAGCAGAGTCATCAAATGCGCCGTAATACGTTGATCGTGAACCGGCACCGAAATATCATCGCCCCGCTGTGCGTCCTGCTGCTGGCGACCGCCACCCTGATGGCGCAGCCCGTGAGATACAACCATCCCGAGCTTGAATGGCGGAGTCTGGAGCTCGAGCACTGCGTGGTCCACGTGCACCAGGGCCTGGAGGAACTGGGCCTGGTGGTGGCGGACATCCTCGAGGACGTCTGGGACCCGGTGACGGAGCTGTACGACTACGTGCCGGACACCAAGGTCCACGTGGTCTTCTACGACACGGACGACTACTCCAACGGCGGGGCCTACTTCTACAACAACAAGATCATCATCTGGGCCACCAGCCTCGATTTCGACCTGCGCGGCCAGCACAACTGGCTGCGCAACGTCGTGACGCACGAGTTCATCCACATCATCCAGCTCGGGGCCTCGCGCAAGTTCCCGCGCATGCTGCCCTTCGTCTACCTGCAGGGCATGGGCTACGAGCCCGAGAAGCGGGACGACGTGCTCTACGGCTTTCCCAATTCCATCACCTCCTATCCCTATCCCGGGACCATGGTGCCGGCCTGGTTCGCCGAGGGCACGGCGCAGCACCAGCTCGACGGCTACCGCTACGACTACTGGGACAGCCAGCGCGACATGGTACTGCGCGATCGCGTGCTGAATGGAACCTTGTTCGACTTCCATGAGCTCGAGGCCTTCGACAAGAACACCGTGGACGGCGAATCGGTCTACAACCAAGGCTTCAGCCTGGTGAACTACATCGCCCGGAACTACGGCGACGAATCCCTGCAGCGGATCTCCGCGGAGCTGGCGCGACCGGCGAGGGTCTCCATGGCCCGGGCGATGGAAAGTGCGCTGGGCCTGGACGGCCGGCGGGTCCACGAGGACTGGCGGCATTGGCTCGAGCAGCGCTACGACAGCCTGCTGGCAAGCGTTCGCGGTAACGAGGCCGCGGGCTTCAGGATCTCCGACGTGGCGCCCGTATCACAAGGATCGGCCGGGCGGGACGAGCTGGAGGAGAGCCTGCCCGCGCCCCGCGGAATGCGGAGCTGCTGCGCGGCCTTCGAGGGCGAGGCCTTCCGCCCGCCCGACGAGCTGGGCCCCACCAACAACCTTTACCCGCGCGTCTCCGCGGACGGCCGCTACGTGTACTACATCTCAAACGGAGATTCCGACTGGCTCGGCCAGACGGCCCTCTGGCGCTTCGACCGGCGCGAGCGCAGCACGGAGAAACTGATCGGCAACGTGCGCGGGAGCTTCTCGCTGACGCCCGACGACAAGGCCGTGGTCTTCTCCCGCCGTTCCCCGCCCGACAAGCACGGCCGGCATCTCAGCGACCTCTACATCTACTTCCTGGAGGAAGAGCTGACCCGCCGCCTGACCGAGCACCGGCGCCTGACCCAACCCGACGTGTCCCCCGACGGGCGCAGCGTGATCTGCGTGCGCAACGGCGGGGGCAGCCGCGAGCTGTGCCTGGTGCTGCTGGATTCGCTCGACGGCCCGACCTGGAAGGAGTTGAGCAGGAAACAGCGCAAAAAGGCCCCGAAACTCGAATGGCTCCAGGTGACCGACTCGCCCTACGGGACCCAGTTCTTCCAGCCGCGCTGGAACCCGGACGGCCGGCGCGTGGCGGCGGCGCGGGCCCTGCACCACGGGCGCGACATCGTCGAGGTGGGCGTACAGAGCGGGAACCAGCGCGAGCTGCTGACCACGGCGCTGGACGAGCGCTATCCCCAGTATTCCGGCGACGGCCGCTGGCTGTATTACAGCAGCGACGCGACGGGCATCTTCAACGTCTACCGTCTGGACCTGGAGGGCGGCGGCAGCGATTGCCTGACCAACGTGATCGGCTGCGCTTTCATGCCCGCCGCGGCGGGGGACACCCTCTTCTTCAGCCACTACCAGGACCGGGGCTTCCGCCTGCACGAGCTGGCCGGGGCGGAGCCGCTTCCGCGGGCAGGTACGTGCTACATCGATCGCTTCGAGGAGACGATCCCGCCGCTGACCTACGACGACGAGAAGCCCACGGACCGCGAGTTCAAGCCCCAGGGCAACCTCTTCGAGAAGAGTTTCCTGATTCCGCGGATCTACTTCGACAACCGGGAGTTCAAGCCGGGCCTCTACCTGCTGAACACTGACGTGATGGAGCGCGTGCTGCTCACGGGCAGCGTGGCCGCCGCCCGGATGAACAACCTCGATCTCTACGCCTCGGTGGACTGGGCGCTGACCCGCAACACCTGGTTCGCCGAGTTCTACAACCTGGTGCGCGACGAGGATCAGCGCTTCGACGACGACTACGTGATCACGGGAGTCGACCCGCAGAGCGGGGCTCCGGTGTACGACGCCTACGGCGTGCAGTACAGGTTCAGCCTGGTGGAGTTCTCGGCGGGCCTGCGCCGCAGGATCTCCGACGCCAGCACGCTGGAGGCGGCCTTCTCGGTGTCCAAGTACAAGGCGCGCTTCCGGCGGCCGCCGGCCCTCTCGGTCAACTACGACTACTTCAAGGGCCGGACGCTGCGGCTGCGCTGGCGCACGGAGGCCAGCAAGGCCAACCGGGTGGACGACTTCATCAATCCGCGCAATCGCTGGTGGATCGACCTGGAGCTCCGCCGGCACTGGAACAGGTTCATCCGCCAGTTCGAAGTGACGCCCGCCGGCCTGCTGGCGGAGGTCTACGACCCGGCCCATTTCGGCGACGCGGAACTCCACGCCGGACGCGTCTGGACGGCGCCTTTCTTCCCGGACCTGTCGCTGGGCCTCGAGGGCCGGGGCGCCTGGATCAGCGACAACCAGGTGGACGACTTCTTCTACACCTACGCGGGCGGCCTGCTGGGCCTGCAGGGTTATTCGTATTACAGCATCGGCGGCACGCGCAAGGCCAGCGCACGGGTACGCCTGGGCTTTCCGCTGGTGAAACGCACGGGCCGCCGCCTGGGCCACCTGTATTTCAAGCGGCTCTACGGGGCGGTCTTCGCCGGAGCGGGCGACGCCTGGGTGGGGGACCTGGGCGAACTGGATCCCAAGCGCGAGCTGGGCGCCGAGCTCAGGCTCTACCTGGATTCCTGGAACATGATTCCCACGGCGGTGACCCTGACGGCGGCCTACGGACTGGACCGTTTCCGGGTGCCCGAGCTGGATCCGGGGGAGACCTACGGCCGCGAATGGCGCTGGTACACGACGGTGCTCTTCGGATTCGATCAGTTCTGAGCGCCGGAGACATGACGAAGGACGGAATGGACCACCAGAGACAATCCCACGGCGGGCCCGCCCTGCGCGCAGCAGGCTGGCTGGCGGCCTTCACGCTCAGCGCTGGCATTTGCCACGCCTCCGGGGATGAGCGACCCTTGAAGGAACGGCTCTTCGAGCTGAATCCCGGCGAGGCGCTGCTTGAAGAGGATGCGCCTGCGGGCGCGGGCGGAGGAATCGAACTGATCGAGGGCCTGTTGCTGCCGGGGCTGAACCAGGCGCGGCGGGGAGCCTGGCTGCGGGCCGGCGTCTTCTTTGCCGTCGAGGCAGGCGCTCTGGCCGCCGTGACCATGCTGAACAGGCGGGGCGAGGAGCTGGACCGCGAGTTCCGCGCCTACGCCGACGCGCACTGGGAATACGGCCGCCTCGTGGCGAACCGCAGTCATCCCGGTGAATTCGCCATGGAAGAACCCTACCTCGATCCGGCGGACCTCAACGATCCCGATGCGGACGTGGGCACCGAGACCGGCGCCGGCAGCCATGTGCTGCCCGGATTCTTCCTCGACGGCTGGGCCATCGACGATCCCCTGGTCTGGATCCCGCCGCAGAACGGCGATCCCGGCTACTGGGACGGCAGCTGGAATCACTTCGCCCCGCAGAACACCCAGCAGTTCTACGAGATGATCGGCAAGTACGGCCAGTTCCAGCGCGGCTGGGCCGATTACGGCGCCGACGAGGGCTTCGAGTTTCCGCACCAGCGCCCCTGGGACAAGTTCTACTTCCCGACCACGAGCAGGCGCTACGACGAGATGCGCGACCGCTCGAACGCGAAATTGATCGCCGCCGACCGCTGGCTGGGCGTGGTGGCGGCCAACCACGTGCTTTCCTTCCTGGACGTGCTGATCCGCAAGGCCCGCCGGCGTGATACATCGAAGAACGATGTGCTGCGGCACCCGGCGAGTTCGAGCGACGGGCACAGGCGGAGCGGGCTGGATGGCGGCGGGAAACCGGCGGCCGCGAGTCTCGGCCTGAGCGTGGTTCCCCTGAGACCCGGCGCGGTCCCGGTGAACGCCTTGAGAATCACATGGTCATTCTAAACCTCTGCGAACGATGAAACAGTATGGAATCCAGATCATCCTGCTGCTGGTACTGGCGGGCTTCGCCGGCCGGGCCGGCGCGGTGATCTTCCAGGACGAGCAGGAGCGGGACCGCGAGAGCCAGAGGGAGCGGGACCGGCTGCGCCGCGAGCTGCTGGAAAGCGACACCCTCGAGCATGTCTCCGGGGCGGGCGCCTTCTTCCGCTCCCTGGCGGTGCCGGGATGGGGACAGGCCGCCCTGGCCCGCACGCGGCCCGAAATCGAGGGCAGCGGCCGCATGCAGTTCTACGTGGATCTCGGCCTTGCCGTGCTGACCACCGGACTGGTGCGCTACGGTGAGATCAAGCGCGGGGAGTACCAGGCCTACGCGGCCCAGGCGGCGGGCGTGTCAGATCACCCGAACGGATCCGACTTCTGGGTGGACGTGAGCAACTACGAGAGCCGCGAATCCTACAACGAGGCGATGCTGAGCACGGGGCGTCCCTTCCTGCGTTACCTCGACCCCGAGGATCATTGGGAGTGGGCCAGCCGGGAACAGCGGGCCCGCTACCGCGACCTGCGGGCCGTCTCCGAGGACGCCCTTTCCAGGGCCCTGGCGGTGGGCGGCGCCATGCTCTTGAATCACGTGCTCTCCGCGGTGCACGCCCTGCGCCTCAGCAGGGGAGGCGACCTGCCGGAGCTGCAGGCCTTTCACCACGACGGACGCGCGGGGCTGGCGCTGTGCTTCAGCCTCGCTCCTTGATCGAATCCCGCAATGAAAATCTTCATCACCGGAATCAGCGGCTTCCTGGGAGAGCGGCTGGCGGAACACCTGCTGCCCCGGCACGAGGTGGCCGGCTGCTGTAACACGACGATCCCGCTGGTGGACTGCGAGCACCGGCGCTTCGACCTCGCCGAAGGTCCCGCCCTCCTCCTAGACACACTCGAAGGCACGCTGCCCGACTGCGTGATCCACACGGCGGCGGTATCACGGCCGAATCGCTTCGCCCGGGATCCCCTCCGCTGCCGGCGGGTCAACGTGGAGGCCACGGAGGCGCTGGCTCGCTGGTGCAGGGAGCGCGATCGCGGACTGCTCTTCTGCAGTTCGGACACGGTGTACCCGGATGCGGCCCTGCGCCGGGCTCCTCGCGCGGGCTGGACGGAGGAACAGGCGCTCGATCCCGCCAACGAGTACGGGCGCTCGAAGGCGGAGGCGGAGGCCCTGGTCCGCGAACTGCTGCCCGCGGCTACGCTGCTGCGGCTGAGTCTGCTCTACGGCCGCGCGAGGGAGGACCGCAACTCGTTCTCCGAGTGGCTGTTGAAGCGCTACCGGGAGGGGGGACCGGTGTCCGTGTTTCGCGACAACCGGCGCCGCATGCTGGCGGTATCGGCGCTTTGCGGGGTCATCGAAGGCCTGCTGGAGCATCCCGCCGGCGGTCCGCTCAACGTGGGAGGGGCGGACTACATGAGCCGCGAGGAATTCGCCCGCCGCCTCTTCGACCATCTCGGTCTCGATCCGGGTCGGCTGGAGGCCTGTGACACGGCGCAGGCCGTACTGGAAGTGCAGGTGCCGCTGGAACTGCCGATGGACCTCGGGCGACTGCTGGCGCTGGTTCCCGAGGGCGCCGGCGATCCAGGCTCCGGCATACCCGAAGAGTATCCCCTCCGACCGTCCGGCGACGGCGTGTGACACGCCGATGCGCCCGGCTCCCAAGAAGCCGCCCACTAAGGGAGTTCCGATCCGCTAGATCTGGTAGTGGTCCCCGGTGGATTGCACCACGTGCTGCTGCTCCATCAGGTGGATCGCCCGCTGCAGCTCGCCCAGCTTGATCAGGATCGGGTCGGGCAACTGGTCGTGGTCCAGCGTGGAAGCCGCCGTCCGGCGCCCGTCGTTGCTCACCACGCGACCGGGAATGCCCACCACCGTGCAATCGGGGGGCACGTCGCGGATCACCACCGAATTGGCTCCCACCCGCGAATTGCGGCCCACCCGGATGTCGCCCAGCACCTTGGCGCCGGTGCCCACCACCACGTTGTCCTCCAGGCTGGGGTGCCGCTTGCCGTGCTCCTTCCCTGTTCCGCCCAGCGTGACGCCCTGGAAGATGGTCACGTTGTCGCCGATCACGGTGGTCTCGCCGATCACCACGCCCGTTCCGTGGTCGATGAAGAAGCTCCGGCCGATGCTGGCGCCCGGGTGGATCTCGACGCCCGTCGCGAGGCGGACGATCTGCGACACTAAGCGCGGCAGCAGCCGCAGTCCCCTGCGGTAGAGCCTGTGACACACGCGATGGGCCCACAGGGCGTGCAGCCCGGGCGTGCAGAGCAGGACCTCGAGCCAGCCCGTGGCCGCGGGATCGCGGTCGAAAACGCTGCGGATGTCCTCGCGTATTCGTTTGAGCATGTCCGCCTCCTATTCCACGAAGATCTCAGCCAGGCCCCGCTCCTCGCCGGGTTCCTCGAAGAGCCCGGTGGAGATGTAGCGCTCGCCCGAATCGGGAATCACCACCACGAATCGCTTGCCCTTCGCGGAGTCGCGCTCCGCCAGCCGCAGAGCGGCCTCGAGGATCGCGCCGCTGCTGATGCCGGCCAGCACGCCCTCTTCGCGCGCCAGGCGCTGGGCGCAGCGGGCGGCCGTCTCGCCGTCCACGGTGACGATCTCGTCCACCAGCTCCAGGTCCAGGATGCCGGGAAGGAAACCGGCGCCGATGCCCTGGATCCTGTGCGGTCCCGGATCGCCGCCGGAGAGCACAGGGGATTCCAGGGGTTCCACGGCCACGATGCGCGCGTCGAGACCCTCGTCCTTGAGCACGGAGGCCACGCCGGTGATCGTGCCGCCGGTGCCCACCCCCGAGACGAAGTAGTCCAGACGGCCGTCCGTGTCCCGCAGGATCTCTCGCGCCGTGGTCCGGCGATGGATCTCGGGGTTGGCCGGGTTGTCGAACTGGGCGGGCACGAATGCATTCTCCAATTCCCCGGCCAGCTGCTCGGCGCGCGCCACGGCGCCCTGCATGCCCTCCGTGCCCGGAGTGAGCACCAGCTCCGCGCCCAGCGCCCGCAGCAGGTGCCGGCGCTCCACGGACATGGTGTCGGGCATGGTCAGGACCAGCCGGTAGCCCATGGCGGCCGCGGCGAATGCCAGCCCGATGCCCGTGTTCCCCGAGGTGGGCTCCACGACGGTCATGCCGGGGCGCAGGGCTCCCCGCTCCTCGGCTTCTTCGAGCATGTAGACGCCGATGCGGTCCTTGACGGAACTCATGGGGTTGAAGTACTCGAGCTTGAGCAGGAACTCGGCCCCCGTCTCCCGCCCCAGGGAGTTCAGGCGCAGCATCGGCGTGTTGCCGATCAGCTCGGTGATGCGGTCGGCGATCTTCTTCATCTGCCACCCTTCCTTTTCATTCTCTATTTCGTCACTCGCGCGGTCCGGATTCAGAATCGCCGGGCATGAAAAAAGCCCGCCGGGTGGCGGGCTGATGTCGTCATGCCGTGGAGTTCCGGGATCCTCAGGGTTCCCTTCCACCTCGGAGTCCATCCTGCCCGCCCGGGCAAGGGGGACAACAACAGGCGCAAGACGAACGGGAACGATTCAGATTCACGGAGGCATCCTTTCCTTCGAGCCTAAGACATGGTCCTAAGATAGGCGAGCAGGCAGTTCCGGCAAGCGAGAATCGAGCTGTTAAAGAAAAACCAGAACGGCCAGGCGCGGGCGCCGCAGCCGGTCGCTATGACCGATCCCTCGAACCGCGCATGATCGAACTCAGGAACCAGGCGGCCAGCGCCATGAGACCCAGGAAGCCGATCCAGGCTTCCGCCTGCTCGCCCCAGAAGTGGGGCAAGGCCAGGTCCAGATCCCAGCCCAGGCGCTTTTTCATCACGATGAAGCCGGCCAGGCAGACTCCCAGCACCGCCTCCCCGGCGATCATGCCGCTGGCCAGCAGCACGCCCCGCTCGCGGCCCCGGCGACGCCGGTCCTCGTCCACCGATTTGCGGCGCTCCATCAGCCAGCGGATCAGGCCGCCCAGGATCACCGGCGTGGACAGGGACATGGGCAGGTAGAGGCCCACCGCGAAGGGCAGGCTGGGCGCTCCCAGCAGCTCCACAACAAGAGCGATGGCCGCGCCGGCGAAAACCAGCGTCCAGGGCAGGTTGCCGTCCATCACGCCTTCCACCACCAGCCGCATCAGCGTGGCCTGGGGGGCCGAGAGTTCGCGCGATCCGAAACCGAAGGCCTCGTGCAGAAGAATAACCACCATGCCGATGACCAGCGCGGAACTCAGCACGCCCACGATCTCGCCGGTCTGCTGCCTCCTGGGCGTGGCGCCCACCAGGAAGCCCGTCTTCAGGTCCTGGCTGATGTCGCCGGCGGTGGAGATGCCCACGCAGACCACGGCGCCCACCGTCAGGGCGGCCACCTTGGCCAGGGTTCCCTCGAATCCGGCTCCCACGAAGGCCAGGCTGGTGCCCAGCAGCGCGGCGATGGTCATGCCCGAGACCGGCAGGCTTGATCCACCCACCAGGCCCACCACGCGGCTGGCCACCACGGTGAAGAAGAAGGTGAAGAGCACCACCAGGAACGCGCCCAGCAGGTTCAGGTTCATGGCAGGAATCAGCCACAGGGCGAAGGCGGCGGCGGTGCAGCCCAGGACGACCCAGCGGATGGGAAAATCCTGCTGGGTGCGCAGCCGGGGCGGCACGGCCGGAGCGGGCTCCGGCGATCCCTTCACCGCCTCGATGGACTCACCGGCGGTCGCCGTATCCGCGCTGCTGAGTCCGCGCCCGCGCTTGCCGCTCAGCATGCGGAAAAAGGCCCTGAGGCCCCTGGCCATGGCGGGCAGGTTGCGGGCCAGGCTCACCAGTCCGCCCAGGGTCACGGCGCCGGCGCCGATGTAGCGGATGTAGGTGTCCCAGATCGCCCAGTGGTCCATGCCGCCCAGCAGCTCCGTGCCGGGCGCCAGTGGACGGTCCAGGCCCTCGCCGATCAGGCCGAAGAGCGGAATCAGAACGAGCCAGGCCAGGGCGCCGCCCGAAAGCATCAGGGCGGCGATGCGGGGACCGATGATGAAACCCACGCCCAGAAGGGAAGGCAGGGCGTCCATGCCCAGGGCCGTTTTCAGCTTGCGGATAGGCCACTCCGGTGCGTCGCTCCAGAGCCCCAGGGCGTGGCTGTCCATGCCCAGTTTGTAGAGGAAACCCGTGAGCACGCCCGTAAAGACGGCGCGGGCCTTGCCGCCGCCCTCCTCGCCGGCCACCAGTACCTCGGCGCAACCCGTACCTTCCGGGTAGGGCAGGGCGCCGTGTTCGCGCACGATCAGCCAGCGCCTGAGCGGGATCATCATCAGGACGCCCATCAGGCCGCCCAGTGAGGCGATCAGGAAAATGGTCCAGACACCCGGGGCCTGCCCCATCATGACCAGGGCCGGAATGGTGAAGATCACGCCCGCGGCGAGGCTTTCGCCGCTGGATCCCACGGTCTGCACCAGGTTGTTCTCGAGGATCGTGCCCCGTTTCAGCAGGCCCCTCAGGATGGCCATGGAGATCACGCTGACTGGGATGGAAGCGGTGACGGTCATGCCCACCTTCAATCCCAGGTAGGCGTTGGCCGCGCCGAAGATGATGCCCAGCAGGGCGCCCAGGATCAGGGCCCTGAGGGTGAATTCCCGCACGTCCAGGGTCTGGGCCGGGACGTAGGGCCGGTATTCGAGGCCGTCCATCACTCGGTAGGCCTCGGGCGGCAGACCCGGTCTGCTCTTGTTCGGATGCTCTGCTGCCATTGATCCTCCTTGAAGGCCTGTGAAGGGCTGCTAAATAAAAAAGTGAATTCGCGGCTATCATGAAAAGCGGGATCCGATCAGTGGCATCCGCGGGATCTTTCCCGTCAAGTCTGGGCTGCGGCTCGTCGATAATACAAGCTGTATAAGTCCCAAGGGAGGACTCCCTCTTGAAACAGGATCCGGACCGGTCCATACTGGTGGCCGAGGACACGCGCACGGTCATGGCTTTCATCCGCAAGGCACTGGAAGCGGCAAACTACTCGGTGATTCCCGCCGAAGACGGCCTGAAGGCCTGGGAGCTGTACCTCGAGCATCGGCCGAGGATGCTGCTTGTGGATTGGCTGATGCCCGGTCTGGACGGTCTCAGTCTGTGTCGCAAAATCCGCGGGGCGCCGGGCGATGATTTCACCTACCTGATCATGCTCACTTCCCGCGATCGCAAGGAGGACATGATCGAGGGTCTGGATTCCGGTGCCGATGACTACGTGATCAAACCCTTCGACATGGACGTACTCCAGTCGCGAATCAGGGTGGGCTGGCGTATCGTGGATCTCGAGCGGAACCTGGCGGAGAAGGTCACGGCGCTCGAATGCAGCCTAACCCAGGTCAAGCAGCTCAGCGGCCTGCTGCCCATTTGTTCCTACTGCAAAAAGGTCCGTCGGGACAAGGGCTACTGGGAGCAGGTGGAAGTCTACATCGCCGACCGTACGGAGGCGGAGTTCAGCCACGGCATCTGCCCCCGTTGCTACGAAAAGGAAGCCATGCGGGAACTCGAGGAGCTGCGGGCCGAGCGCCGTCTGTCCGGGGGCGGCTCCTGAGAAACCATGACTGATCCGGCACGCTTTGACCGCCCCGGGGAGGCGGCTGCAAAGCCGGGATTCGGCTGGAGGGGCATCCTTCGATGGGGCACGTTTGAATTCCCCGGCTAACTCTTTACCTTATAACGAGTTTGAAATGTACCGGGGTGTTCTGAGATCCGGAACTGCACACCGATGACGGCTTACCGACTCGCCGTGTTCGCTTCCGGTGGTGGAAGCAACTTCCAAGCCATACTTGACACATACCGAAGCGGCGCTCACCCCTGGCGGCCCCGCTGCCTGGTGGTCAATTCGCGCAAGGCGGGGGCGATCAGGCGGGCCGAGGATGCGGGAATCGAGGTGGGCTTCTTCGGACGCGCATACTGGGGCGGCGATGTTCCGCAGGCGCAGGAGCTGGTGGACTGGCTGAGCGAGCGGGAGATCGGGCTGATCGCCCTGGCCGGCTTTCTGAGGATGGTGCCGAAGCAAGTGCTGGCGGCCTTTCCGGGACGGATGCTCAACATCCATCCTGCCCTGCTGCCAGCCTTCGGCGGCCCGGGGATGTACGGCATCCGGGTGCATGAAGCCGTCTGGCGCGCCGGCTGCCGGGTCAGCGGCCCCACGGTGCACATCGTGGACGAGCGCTACGATCACGGACCGATTCTGCTGCAGCGGGCGGTAAACCTGGAGCACGGCGACGGCCCGGAGGAGATCGCGGCCCGGGTGCTGAAGCTGGAGCACCAGATATATCCCGAAGCCCTGGCGCTGCTCGCCTATCGCGAGATCCGCATCGAAGAAGGACGAGTCCTCACATGGCCGAAACCCTGATCCCGCCCGGACGCGCCCTGCTCTCGGTCCACGACAAGACGGGCATTGTGGATCTAGCCCGCGCGCTGAACGCCCGCGGCTGCGAGCTGGTTTCCACGGGCGGAACGGCCGTCGCGCTGCGGAATGCGGGCCTCGGAGTCCGCGAGGTCAGCGAGTTGACCGGTTTTCCGGAGATGATGGACGGGCGGGTCAAGACCCTGCATCCGCGGGTGCACGGAGGCCTGCTGGCCCGCAGGGACAGCAGCGAGGACCTCGAGCAGGCCGCCGGCCAGGGCATCGAGACCATCGACCTGGTGGTGGTGACGCTCTATCCCTTCGAGGAGGTCAGCCGCAGGCCAGACGCCGGCTTAGAGGACCTGGTGGAGAACATCGACATCGGCGGACCGGCCATGCTGCGCAGCGCCGCCAAGAACCACGAGTTCGTGGCGGTGCTCTGTGATACAGCCGATTATGCCGGACTGCTGGAACAGCTGGAGGAAGGCGGCACCGGCCTGGAATTCCGCCGGCGGATGGCGGCCAAGGTCTTCGCCCGCACGGCGGCCTACGACGGGCTGATCGCCGCCACGCTGGCCGGGCGCCACGAGCGGAAAGCCGGGGAAGGTGTTGAGCCGTCGAAGGACCGGCGACCCGCGCCTTATGTCTCGGTGACCCTCCCGCGTGCGCGGGAGCTGCGTTACGGCGAGAACCCGCACCAGGAGGCGGCCGTCTACGGCGGGCTGGAAGGGATCGAGGTGCTGCACGGCAAGGAGCTGTCGTACAACAACCTGCTGGACGTGGACGCCGCGCTGGAGTTGCTGCGCGACTTTTCCGGGCCGTCCGAGGCCTTCTGCGCGATACTCAAGCACACCAATCCCTGCGGGGCGGCCCTGGCCCCCGACCCGGTCCGCGCCTTCGAGCTGGCCTTCGCCACCGACACGGTGAGCCCCTTCGGCGGCATCCTGGTCTGGAACCGCGAGCTGGACGAGACGCTCGCCCGCGCGGTCCACGGCATTTTTACCGAAATTCTCATCGCGCCCGGCTACAGCCCTGAAGCGCTGGCCTTGCTGAAGAAGAAGAAACAGCGCCGGCTGCTGCGCTGTGATACAGACGCCGGGAGACTGCCCCTCTTCCAGCAGCGGCAGTTCTTCGGCGGCCTGCTGGTCCAGGAGTTCGATTCCCTCGAGGGAGATGATCCCGCCGCCTTCCGCTGTGTCACGAAGCGGCGGCCCGGGGAGGCGGAACTCAACGACCTGCTCTTCGGTTGGAAGATCGTGCGACACGTAAAATCCAACGCCATCGTGCTCGCCGGCGAGGGACGCACCCTGGGCATCGGCGCGGGGCAGATGAGCCGCGTGGACGCGAGCGAGCTGGCGGTGAGCAAGGCCCGCAAGGAGGGCCACCGGATCGAGGGCAGCGTCCTGGCCTCGGACGCCTTCTTCCCCTTCCCCGACGGGGTGGAGGCGGCCGCCGGGGCCGGCGTGCGGGCCGTGATACAACCGGGGGGCAGCGTGCGCGACCGGGAGGTGATCGAGGCCGCCGACCGCTGCGGGCTGAGCATGCTCTTCACCGGGCGGCGGCACTTCAGGCACTGAGCGTACTATGGGATTCTCGATCTTCAGCCTCTTCGGCGGAGTCTTCTCCAACGATATCGCCATCGACCTGGGGACGGCCAATACGCTCGTCTACGTCAAGGGCAAGGGCATCCTGGTGCGCGAGCCCTCGGTGGTGGCCGTCAACCACAGCGACAAGAAGGTCATCGCCATAGGTTTCGAGGCCCGGGAAATGGTGGGCAAGACCCATTCCGGGGTGGAGACCGTGCGACCCATGCGCGACGGCGTGATCGACGACGACGAAGTGGCCGAGGAGATGATCCGCGCCTTCATCCGCAAGGTCAGCCGCAACCGTCTCACGCGGCCGCGGGTGATCGTCTGCGTGCCCAGCGGCGTGACCAAGTCCGAGAAGCGGATCATCAACGACTCCGCCGAGCACGCCGGCGCCCGCGAGGTCTACCTGATAGCCGAGCCCATGGCCGCGGCGCTGGGCGTGGGCCTGCCGGTGGACCAGCCCATCGGCTCGATGGTCATCGACATCGGCGGGGGCACCACGGAAATCGCCGTGATTTCGCTTTCAGGTATCGTAACCGATACCTCGATCCGCACCGGCGGGGACGAGATGGACGAGGTGATCGTCCAGTACATGCGCCGCAATTACAACCTGCTGATCGGCGAACGCACGGCCGAGGAGATCAAGTGCCGCATCGGATCGGCCACTCCGCTGAAGGAAGAGCTGAAGATGATCGCCAAGGGCCGGGACCTGATCGCCGGCATTCCCAAGGCGGTGGAGATCTCGAGCGTCGAGATCCGCGACGCGCTGGCCGAGCCGGTGGCCGCCATCGTGGACTCGGTCAAACTGAGCCTGGAGAAGACCCCGCCGGAACTGGCCGCGGATATCCGGGACCGCGGGATCATCCTCACCGGCGGCGGTTCGCTGCTCAAGGGCCTGCCGGTCCGGCTGCGCGAGGAAACCAGCCTGCCCGTGAACCTGGCGGACGATCCCCTGACCTGCGTGGTGCGCGGGACCGGGATGGTGCTGGACAACATGGACCGCTACTCGAAGGTGCTGCTGCGCAAATAGCTCCGGCTGATCCCTCCGATTCAGCGGTCCGGAACGACCGTTGCTTTCATGAAGTCGACAAGTGCCCAATCCCCCCTGGCTGGCTGGCTGAGCTGGATCATGCTCAGCCTGCTGGCCGGCCTGCTGCTGATGGGCGGCCGCAGCTACCCGGCCCTGCTCTTCCGCGAAAGCGTGCTCACCGTGATGCGCCTGCCGCTGGCGGCCTGCTCCTGGATTCCGCAGCACTTCCGGCTGGTCGAGGAAAACCGCGAGCTGCGCCAGCGGGGAGTGGAGCTCTTCGTGGAAAACAGCCGGCTGAAGGAATTGGCGCTGGAAGGTGAACGGCTGCAGGAGCTGCTCGGTCTTGAGCAGCGGGACGACATGGTCTATTTCCCTTCCCGGGTGATCGCCCGGGGCAACGCCCAGGCGCTGCAGACCGTGGTGCTCGACCGCGGACTGCGCGACGGCGTGCGAGGCGGAGAGGCGCTGGTGACGCCCTGGGGTCTGGCGGGTACCGTTTTGGAACCCGGACTGAACCACTCCTTCGGGATCCTGCTCAGCCACCGCGATTTCCGCGCCCGCGTGATGCTGCAGCGCACGCGCGAGGAGGGCCTGCTTTCCGGAGGCTTCGCGGGTGACCTGGCCCTGCTGGACATCCCGCTCTCAAGCGATGTGCAGGTGGGCGATCCGGTGCTCACCTCGGGCCGGGGCAGCAAGTTTCCCCCCGGCATTCCCGCGGGCACCGTGAGCCGGGTGTCCGAGACGAGCGGGCTGTTCAAGGAAGTGGAAGTCAGACCCCTGGTGAGGCTGTCCCGGCTGGAGGAACTGTTCATCGTGCAGCCGGTGCCCGCTGATTCCGTTGATATTCAGGACCTGCTTCCCGGGGGAGACGGTGTGCCGGAGGCCGGATCCAGCGCCGGGGCGGGAGCTGCGGAAGGTTGATGGATCCATGCGATACGTGATACTCGGGCTGCTGGTGCTGGTCCAGGCCTCGCTGGGCGACCTGCTGCGTATCTGGGGCAGCGCCCCGGACCTGATGCTGGTGGGCATTCTCTGGGCCGCCGCGCCGGGATCCGCCGCCCTGGGCGCTCTCAGCGGCTTCCTGGCCGGCCTGGCGCTGGACCTGCTGGGAACGGACCCGCTGGGCGCCTGCGCCCTGGCGGGCACCAGCGCGGGATTCTTCGCCGCCCGCCACCTCTCGCCGGAGCTCAAGCTGCATCCGCTGCGTCTCAGCGCTCGGGCGCTGCTGATCGTGGCTCCGATCGAGATCTTCCTGGCCAATCTGCGCTTCCTGGGCCTGGATGTTTCTCCGCTGGAGCTGCTGCTCACGAGGGCGCTGCCGGCTGCGCTGTACACCCTGGCGATCTGTACTGTCCTGCTCTTCATTCCCCGCAGCCCGGCGGGAATGGGGCGCGAAAAATAGGATGGGCCTGTGCGCGAACCGGCGGACATCCAACTTCGCGGCACGGTCCTGCTGGGTCTGGTGCTCTGCGGAATGCTGCTGCTTCTGGGACGCCTCTTTCAATTGCAGATCCTGAGCCAGGCCGACTGGAGCGACCGTTCCGTGCAGAACAGGGTCCGCAGCCGGGAAATCCCCGCCCACCGCGGACTGTTGCTGGATCGCGGGGGCGCGGTACTGGTGGACAATCGACCCAGTTATACCGTATTCGGCGTCCCCGCCATTCTGCTCGGGGACTCCAGCGTGGTCCACAGGCTGGCGCAGGAATGCGGGGCTCCCGCGGAGAGCATGTTCGGGCGCCTGGCGCGCGGCGGGTCGCGCAGCATGCGGGCGATCCGGCTCCTGGCCGACATCGATTTCGACACGCGGGTGGCCCTGGCGGAGAACCTGCAGCGCTATCCGGGCGTCGAAGTCCAGATCGATCCCAAGCGGCACTACCCCGTGACACTGGCTCCGCACGCCCTGGGCTACCTGGGCGAAATCACCGACCAGGAATTGAAGAGCGCCCGGGCCGGGGGAGCCGATCCCGGCGACCTGGTGGGCCGCAAAGGGATCGAACGCACTTACGACGGACAGTTGCGCGGCCAGAAGGGCGTGGAGTACATCACGGTGAACGCCCGGGGAATCGCCCAGGGCCCCGCCGAGGGCATGCCCCCCCGGGAGCCGCAGCACGGCAAGGATCTGCTGCTGACGCTCGATCGCGGCCTGCAGGAGCTGGCCGAAGAGCTGCTGGGAGAGCGGCGCGGCGTGGCGCTGCTGATGGATTGTCGCACGGGCGCCCTGCTGGCCTCGGCCTCTGCGCCGGACTACCCGCTGGAGCTGTTCAGCGGCCGGATGCCGCCCGAAACCTGGGCGCGACTGTCCAGCGGCGAGCAGCGTCCCCTGTTGAACCGCGTGATCCAGGGATTGTACCCGCCGGGCTCGCTGTTCAAGATCGCGGTGGCGGCCTACGCCCTGGAATCGGGGGTGGTGGACGAACGCTTCAGCGTCACCTGCACCGGCGCCTACAAGCTGGGCCGGCGGATCGCCCGCTGCTGGAAGCCGGAGGGCCACGGCCTGGTGGACATGCACCAGGCCCTGGTCCAGAGCTGCGATGTCTGGTTCTACCAGGTCGGACTGAAGATGAATCCCGACGAGATCCACTCCGCCGCCGAGGTCTTCCACCTGACCAGAGCGACGGGAGTGGACATCGCCGGCGAACAGGAGGGACTGGTGCCCGACACGGACTGGTTCGACAGCCATCTGGGACGCGCGGGCTGGACCGTGGGGGTGATGCTGAACCTGGCCATCGGGCAGGGGGAGATCCTGCTGACGCCTCTGCAGATGCTCAACTACGCCGCCCTGGTCGCCAACCGCGGATGGAGCGTGGCGCCGCATTTCGGCTCGCGTCTGGTGGATCGGTTCAGCGGCGAAACCGAGATCCCGGGCTTTCCGCGCTTCGAGACCTCCCTCTCTGAGCGAAGCTGGAGGATGATCGAGGAAACCACCCGGGGCGTCGTGGAGCACCCGGCGGGCACCGCCCATCACCTCATGCGGACGGCCTACTCCAGCGCCGGGAAGACAGGCACGGCGGAGAATCCCCAGGGTGATCCGCACAGCCTCTACATGGGCTGGATGCCCGAGCCCGATCCGGAAGTGGCGGCGCTGGTGCTGGTGGAGAACGCCGGTCACGGATCGGACGTGGCCGCCCCCATCGCCTTCCGGCTCTTCGACGCCTACTGGGACCTGCGGCCTGGTGCCGGAACCTCGATGGTCGAAGCAAGCAAGGAACCCTGACCATGTTCACCGCGCTGCGCAAGAACCTCGACCTGAGCCTGCTATTCGCCGCGCTGGGACTGGTCCTGCTGGGTCTGCTGATGCTGAAGAGCGCCAGCGCCAACCAGCCGGTGGATTACGCGGCCCGGCAACTGACCTGGCTGATTGCCGGAATCCCGATCCTGCTGCTCTGTTTCTTCCTTCCGCCCTCCTTCTGGTTCGCCACAGCCTGGCTGTTCTACGGCGGCGCTCTGCTGCTGCTGGTGGCGGTCAAGGCGGCGGGCGTCATGGGCATGGGCGCGGAGCGCTGGATCTCCTTCGGCAACCTGCAATTCCAGCCTTCCGAGCTGGGGAAGGTGGCCGTGGTACTGGCCCTGGCGCGCCAGCTGGCGGACAACCGGGTGGTGCTCTCGCGCCTGCGCAACATCCTCGGCGCCGCGCTGCTGGCGGTCGTTCCGGCGCTGCTGGTGGCGCTGCAGCCCGACCTGGGAACCGCCCTGGTCTACCTCTTCATCGTCTTTCCTGTGCTCATCCGGGCCGGCCTTCCCTGGAGTTGGGCGATCTTTCTGACGGCCCCGCTGCTGGCGGCCCTGTTCTCCTTCAACCTGTTCCTGCTGATGCTCCTGATCCTGGGCCTGGGAGCGCTGCTCTACGTCACCGAGGTGGGCATCTGGACCACGGCGTCGATCCTGAGCATCAGCGCGGGCATCGGATTCAGCCTGCCCGCGCTCTGGGGCCTCCTCAAGTCCTACCAGCAGGAGCGGATCCTGGTCTTCCTCGACCCGGAAACGGATCCCCTGGGCGCAGGCTACCAGATCATCCAGTCCAAGGTGGCCTTGGGCAGCGGCGGGCTCTGGGGCAAGGGCTACCTGGAGGGCAGCCAGACCCAGCTGGCCTTTCTTCCCGAGCGCCACACTGACTTCATCTTCAGCGTCCTGGGAGAGGAGCAGGGATTTGCCGGCGCCGCCCTGGCGCTGGCGCTTTACACGTTGATCATCCTGCGCGCCCTGGTGGTGGGCCTGAGGCATCGCAACGGATTCTGCGGCTTGGCCATGACCGGTTTCGCCGCCATATTGTTCTTCCACGTGCTGGTGAATGTGGGGATGAGCGTGGGCATCATGCCGGTCACGGGACTGCCGCTGCCGTACCTTTCCTACGGCGGCAGTTTCCTGTGGACCAACCTGGCCATCCTGGGTCTGCTGCTCAATTTCTCCTGGCACCGGCGCGACAGTCTTACCTGAGACGACAGGAAGCCGCGGGAAAGGCGATTGCACCCTTGATCCATTGCTGGAGGGATGAACCATGACGGCAGCGAAGAAGATAAAGGGCATCGACATCCTAGCGGAAGGTGGAGGCATACCCGAAGCGATGCTGGAAGGAAGGACCATGACGGCAGCAAAGAAGATCAAGGGAACCATTGCGATCCTGACGGGCGGCGGCGACGTGCCGGGGCTGAACCCGGCCATCCGGGCGCTGACGGTCCGGGCCCTGCGCGAGGGCTACCGGGTGATCGGTTTCCGACGGGGCTGGGCGGGCCTGGTGGAAATGCGGCGCGAAAAAGGCGCCGATAACTGCGAGCAGTATATCGAGCTCAGCGAGGAGATCGTGAACAAGGTGGGCCGCACCGGCGGAACCTTCCTGCACACCTCGCGCACGCGGGCCAGCCATGTGCCGGAGACGCTGGTGCCGGACCATCTCAAGGGCAGCTACCCGGACGAGGTCAACGACCTGACGCCCGAGGTCCTGGCCAACCTGGAATGGCTGGGGGTGGACACCCTGATCCCCATCGGCGGCGACGACACGCTGTCTTACGCAGTACGGCTGCACAAGGAAGGCGTGCGCGTGCTGGCCATCCCCAAGACGATGGACAACGACGTGCCGGGCACGGACTACTGCATCGGCTTCTCCACTTGTGTCACACGGACCATCGAGATGACCCACGCGCTGCGCACCAGCGCGGGCAGCCATGAGCGCTTCCTGGTGCTCGAGGTCTTCGGCCGCTACGCCGGTTTCACCGCGCTGCTGCCCACCATGGCCGGAGCGGCCAACCGCTGCGTGATACCGGAGCACGTCTTCGAGGCCGAGCGGCTCTGCGAGCTGCTGGTGAAGGACCGCTACTCCAACCCGAGCAAGTACAGCGTGGTGCTGGTTTCGGAAGGAGCCACGTTTTCGGGCATGCAGGAAATGGTCTTCGAGGACCATGAACAGGACATGTTCGGGCACAAGAAGCTGGGGGGCATCGGCGACCATGTGTCACAGAGGCTGAAGGAGATCTCCCCGGATTTCAACCAGGGACGCCGGATCAACGCCATCAACCAGCGCCTGGGCTACCTGGTGCGCTGCGGCGATCCCGACGCGATGGATTCCATCGTGCCCATGGCCTTCGGCAACCTGGCCCTGGACCTGGTGCTCGACGGAACCTCGGGCCGGCTGGTCTGCGTGCGCAACGGGCGCTACGACCACGTGCCCATCGGAGTGGTCACCAGCAGCAAGAAGCTGGTGGACGTGGCCAAGTTCTACAACCCGCAGCGCCTGCGCCCGGTCTACGAGCGTTTCGAGTCCAAGCCGCTGTTCATCATGACCTCGGACTACTGAGCGAATCTTCGCGAGCGAAGCGTGCGCCGTTTTCGTCGCGTTGACTCTGCTGCGGCATCTTCGGAACTTGAATGTTTCGATCGGCCCGGGCGAAACGAGGCGGGCCCGGCCTCGGCGCGAGATCCCATTCCCTGGAGAGTCACCCGATGCTGGACATCCGACGCATACGTGAAGCAGCCGATGAACTCCGGGACTCGATCCGGCGCAAGCAGGTGGATCCAGACTTGGCGGGCATCCTCGGCCTGGACCGGCGGCGGCGGGAGCTGATCGCCGAGGCGGACGAACTGAAGGCGGAACGCAACCGGGCCTCCAGGGAAATCGCGGCCCTGCAGAAAGCCGGGAAGGACGCCTCTGGGAACATCGCGGCCATGAAGCGCGTGGCGGCCCGGATCAAGGAGATCGACCAGGAGCTGAAGCAGCTGGAAGCGGAGCAGCGGGAGCTGCTGCTGATCCTGCCCAATCCTCCCCACTTCTCGGCGCCCGAGGGCCGGGGCGAGGCGGACAACGTGGTCCTGCGCTCCTGGGGCGAGCGGCCTGAATTCGCCTTCCCGGTTCTGGATCACATCGAGCTCGGGGAGCGGCTGGACATCCTCGACTTCCCCCGGGGCGCCAAGATCGCCGGCAGCGGATTCCCGCTCTACATAGGTGCGGGCGCGCGCCTGGAACGCGCGCTGATCAACTTCATGCTGGACTTCCAGACCGGCGAGCGGGGCTATACCGAGGTCTTTCCGCCCTTCCTGGCCAGCAGGGAGTCCATGACCGCCACCGGGCAACTGCCCAAGATGGAAGACGACATGTACTTCTGTCCCCGGGACGAGCTCTACGCGATTCCTACGGCGGAGGTGCCGATCACCAACATCCACCGCGACGAGATCCTAGAGGCCGAACGCCTGCCGCTGAACTACTGCGGCTATTCGGCCTGCTTCAGGCGCGAGGCGGGCAGCTACGGCCGCGAGGTGCGCGGCTTTCTGCGGGTGCACCAGTTCAACAAGGTGGAACTGGTGAAATTCGTGCGGCCGGAGACGAGCTACGACGAGCTGGAGCGCCTGCTGGGAGACGCGGAAGAGATCCTGCGCAGGCTCGGCCTGCACTACCGGGTGGTGGAACTCTGCAGCGGCGACCTCTCCTTCGCCAGCGCCAAGACCTACGACCTGGAGGTCTGGAGCCCCGCAGAGGAGCGCTACCTGGAATGCTCGAGCTGCAGCAATTTCGAGGACTTCCAGGCCCGGCGCGGTGGAATCCGCTTCAAGGAAAAGGGCGGCAAGGCCCGGCCCCTGCACACGCTCAACGGCAGCGGACTGGCCACCAGCCGCCTGATCGTCTCCCTGCTGGAGAGCGGCCAGGATGAAGACGGCGGCATCCGCCTGCCCGAAGTTCTCCAGCCCTACATGGGCGGGCTTGAGCGCCTTTCCTGAGGACTGCGCCGCGAGGAGTCTGCCGGACTTAGGATGATCTACTGCAAATTCCAGCTGGATGGCATTTTTGCACGAAAATATTACGAAACATAGCTTAAGCTATGCTTCTTATTTTTTCGCACAAATCTGCTTGCCATCTGAAATTTTCGTAACGAACCCCTAAGTCCGACAGACTCCTGGGAACTGAAAAAGGCATGCTGGCTGAACGATACAGAGAGTGCGGGCGACGTATCCTGGACGGCGGGCGGTATCGCGGGATCCTGCCCGGGCGCTGCGGATTGCTCTGGCGGACCCACGATTTCGGTCTGCTCTCGGTGGACGCCGGCCGCCTGGACGATCAGCTGCGCGGGCGGATCGAGAAGCTGCTGGGAACTGAGCGCGCACCCGTGAAAGAGCGGGCGGCCATTCCCGTCAAGCTGTTCTACGCCCTCGCCGCGGGACATCTCGCCCTAAGGGAGGATCCCGAGGAACCGGGCGGACTGCCCGGGGCCGGCGTGCTGCTGCGCAGCGGGGGAGACACGATCTGCCTGGCCGCCGATCCCGAAGCCTGCCTGGCCGAACTCAGCCGCATCGAGGAAAGGGCCCGCGAAGAACTCCTGGCCCGCGTGCTGGGCGCCGCGCCTCAGGGAATTCCCACCGGGGATACCGGAGAGAGCTCGGCTGTTTCCGCCGGCGCTCCCCCCATCGGCGTGCATCCCGGCGAGGATTCCGCCTGCGGCCGCTGTTCCAGCGGTCTGCTGGGTGGCTCCTGCGATTGCCTGGGCCCAAGCTGCGTCAATAACCGCGGAACGTGATCGGACGCGAATGCGCCCCGCGAATCCGCTTTCCAGGGTTCGCGCGTTCCGCGCAGCGGGAAGACCTGCGATGAAGATCGTCATCATCGGCGCCGGCGCGGTAGGCAGCTACCTGGCCCAGTTTCTGGCCCGCAAGGACAATGAGATCACGGTGCTGGACGTCAACGGCGAGCGGCTGAAGGAGCTGGCCGAGCGCCACGACCTGGGCGTACTGCAGGGCTCGGGTACCGTCCAGCAGCAGCTCGAGGCGGCCGGCGTTCCCGAGGCGGATTACTTCCTCGCCGCCACCAACATCGACGAGATCAACATCCTCAGCTGCCTGATGGCGGGCAACCTGGGCGCGCGCCAGCGGGTGGCCCGCGTGCGCGACGACCAGCTGGCCGGGGAGGCCCGCCGGCTGAAGCTGGCCGACAGCACCGTGAACCCCGACCGCGCCTGCGCGCGGGGCATCATGGACCTGCTGCTGCATTCGGGCGCCAAGGATTACAGCGAGTTCGTCAACGGGCGGATACGCATGATCTCGCTGGACGTGGAGAAGGGCGGACCGCTGGCCGGACGCAGCCTGATCAAGCTGGCGCAGAAATTCGACCGCCTGGACTTCCGCATCGTGGCCCGGGTGAGCGAGGGGCTGACCAGCATTCCCCAGGGCGGCGATATCCTCGAGGTCGGCGACACGGTGACCTTCGCCGTTCGCTCCTCCGACACCCTCAAGGTCTTCCGCATGACGGGCACGCTGGATGCCCGCTGCCGCGACGTGATGATCCTGGGCTCCTCGACGGTGGCCGTGATGGTGGCCGAGGGCCTGCAGGAGCTCGGGGGCATGAACGTCAAGCTCTTCACCATGCCCTCCGAGAACGTGAACGGCAACTACGACATCGCCGAGCGGCTCTCGCGGACCACGATCTACGACGCCGGGCGCAAGGAGATCGACGCCATGGCCCAGGAGGCTCTGGGCGACATGGACGCCCTGCTCTCGCTCTCCGAGGACGAGGAGAAGAACATCATCACCGGACTGGTGGCCAAGCACCTCGGAGTCAAGCGCACCATCACGCTGATTAAGCAGACCGAATACATGCCGATCGTCAAGACCATCGGCCTGGACGTGGGGATCAACAAGCGGATCATCGCCGCCCAGGAGATCCTCAGGTACGTCCACCGGGGACAGCTGATGGCCCAGACTGTGCTGCCCGGCACGGGCGCCCTGGTGGCCACCTTCAGCCTGCCCGCCAGCAGTCCCCTGGCCGGTCGCCGGCTGGCGGAGGTCGTGCTGCCCGATTCCACCCTGGTGGCCGGCGTGCTGCAGAAAGGGCAGGCCCTGGTGCCCGACGGCGAGACGCGCCTCGAGGGCGGGGACGAGCTGACGGTGGTGACCCTTGAAGAACAGTTGCCCGAGCTGGAGAAGTACTTCGAATAAGCGGCGGCCATGAATCCCTCGCGAGTCAGTTACGTCCTGGGCTGGATCCTGGTTTTCCTGGCCGGCGGCATGCTCCTGCCCGCACTGGTGAGCCTGGTCTACCGCGACGGCGACACCCTGCCGCTGCTCTGGTCCGTCCTGGGCACCGCCGCCGCCGGCGCGCTGGTGGCCCGGTCGAGCCGTCGCAAGGGCAAGGGCGAGCTGAGCATCAAGGAGGGCTTCGCCGTGGTGACCCTCGGCTGGTGCCTGATGTCGCTCTTCGGCGCGCTGCCCTTCCTGCTCTCGGGCTGTTTCCCGGGTTCCGTGGACGCCCTCTTCGAGTCCGTCAGCGGCTTCACCACCACGGGCGCATCGATCCTGGCCAGTCCCCAGGACCTGCCGCATGGGATCGCCTTCTGGCGTTGCTTCATGCAGTGGATCGGAGGCCTGGGGATCGTGCTCTTCGGCCTGGCCTTCCTGCCCATCCTGGGCGTGGGTGGCATGCATCTCTTCAAGGCGGAAACCCCGGGACCCTTAAGTGAAAAAATCACGCCGCGGATCAAGGATACAGCGAAAATCCTCTGGCTCACCTATGTTGTGCTGACGGGGTTGGAGGCCGCGCTGCTCTGGCTGGGAGGCATGCCTCTCTTCGATGCCTGCGCGCACAGTTTCACCACCATGGCCACGGGCGGTTTCAGCACCTACAACGCCTCGCTGGGGCACTGGGACAGTTCCTACCTGCACCTGGTGGTGACCCTGTTCATGTTCCTGGCCGGCATCAATTTCGCCCTGTACTTCCGGGCGCTGACCAGGGGCGGACCGAAGGAGATCTTCCAGGACCCCGAGTGGCGGATCTACGCCGGGATCGCCGGCGGCGCCGCGCTGGTCTTCTTCCTGCTGCTCGTCCTGCTGCAGGACCGCCCCGGCGCTCAGTCCCTGGTGGACAGCCTCTTCCAGACGGCCTCGATCCTGACCACCACCGGTTTCGCCACGGCGGACTTCGATCTCTGGCACCCGCTGGCCCGGGTGGGCCTGCTGATGCTGATGGTGGTAGGCGGCATGGCCGGGTCCACGGGCGGCGGGATGAAGGTCGTGCGGGTCAAGGTGATCCTCTCGCACGCCCGCCAGTCGCTGCGCAAGATGATCCATCCCCGGGCGGTGACAGTGGTGCGCATGGGCGAGCGCGGAGTGCCGCCCGAGCTGGTGCAGAACATCACCGGTTTCCTGGTGCTCTTCGCCGGCCTATTGGTGATCGGCATCCTGGCCCTGTCCCTCGGCGGCGAGAACCTGGAAGTGGCGCTCTCCGCCAGCCTGGCCAGTCTCTCGAACATCGGCCCCGGGCTGGGCGCCGTCGGACCGGCGGGCAACTACGCCGCCCTGCACCCGGCCTGCAAGCTGCTGCTGGCGGGACTGATG
The DNA here is from genome assembly GCA_964568855.1 of uncultured Bacteroidaceae bacterium. Taxonomy (GTDB): domain Bacteria; phylum CAIWAD01; class CAIWAD01; order CAIWAD01; family CAIWAD01; genus CAZMSD01. Next base: position 101,386 of record CAZMSD010000009.1, read on the forward strand.
CTGCTG
>CAZMSD010000010.1:0-92891 GCA_964568855.1 uncultured Bacteroidaceae bacterium
GAAATGAGAAACCCGGAACACGGGCTTGAGAAAGGTCACTCTATATCAGTGGACCAATTCACATGAAACGGTCCAATAGCGACCGGATGAGACTGGTTTCCTGGAACGTCAACGGTTTTCGCAGCGTCCTGAAGAAGGGCTTCCTCGATTGGCTGCGGGAGGACAGGCCCGATGTGCTCTGCCTGCAGGAGACGAGGGTCCGTCCGGAGCAGATCCCCGCCGAGGCGGAACAGGCTCTGAGGGAGCTGGGCTACCACGGTCGCTGGAGCCCCGCCGAGCGCCCCGGCTACAGCGGCTCGGCCACCCTGGCCCTCGAGCGCCCGGCAGCCGCGGATTCCGGGCTGGGTTCGCTGAGTCCTAAGCTGAAACATTGGGATACCGAGGGACGTGTCACGGTCAGCCGCCACGGGAACCTGCTGCTGCTGAACGTCTATTTTCCCAACGGCACTTCGGGCGACGAACGCCTGCGCTACAAGCTGGATTTCTACGAGGATTTCCAGGCCCTCTGCGAGCGCCTGCAGAAGAAAGGCGAGAACCTGGTGATCTGCGGCGACCTGAACACGGCCCATCGCGAGATCGACCTGGCCCGGCCCCGGGAGAACCGCACCAACAGCGGTTTCCTGCCCATCGAGTGCGCCTGGGTGGATCGTTTCCTGAAAGGGGCAAAGGGCCCGGGCTTCATCGATACCTTCCGCCGCCTGCACCCTGAAGAACGGGGCGCCTATTCCTGGTGGTCCTTCCGCAGCGGGGCCCGCAGTCGCAACGTGGGCTGGCGCCTGGACTACTTTTTCATCTGCCCCGGTCTAATGCCCCGCTTGCGGGGTGCGTCGATCCTGCGGGACGTCCCCGGCTCCGACCACTGCCCCGTGGAGCTCGTTCTCGATTCCTAGGAGTCCGCGAGTACCCCACAGCACGCGAGTACGGCAGGAAGCGCCTGCGCTTTCTGACGTACTCGCCCGGGATTCCGAAGGAATCCCGCCGCCACTTCAGAACTGCTCAACTTCTTCATTTTCGGCACGCCCTTTGCCATGGTGGCTTACGGCCCCTTCCCGGGGCGGATCCAGCGGAAGGATTTGCCCGCCGGGAAGTCCTGAATCGAGGATCTCATGGCCGAAGCAAGGGAATCCTTCCAGGAACGGACGGAGGAGGCCACGCCCAAGCGACGGGAGGACGCCCGTCGCGAGGGACAGGTGGCCCGCTCCATGGAGTTGAACTCCAGCGCCGTTCTGCTGATGTCCCTGGTCTCGCTCCTGGTGTCGGGGAGCTGGATGATCCAGCAGCTGCGCAGCTACCTGGGGGCGAGCTTCAGGGATGCCACCGTGCTCCAGCTGTCGGCGGAGGGTCTTCGGGAAATTCTTGCCCAGAGCGCCCTGGTGCTTCTGCTGGTTTCAGCTCCCCTGATGCTGTCGGTGCTGGCGGCGGGCCTGCTGGCCAATATCGGCCAGGTGGGCTTCCTGGTGAGCACCAAGACCCTTGAGCCTCGCCTGGACAAGTTGAACCCCATCAAAGGACTGCGTACGCTGTTCAGCGCGCGCAGCCTGGCGGAACTGGTCAAGAGCCTGCTCAAGATCGCCTCGGTGGGCCTGATCGTCTGGCTGGTGCTCAAATCGGAGCTGCCGCGATTCCTGCTGCTGATCCACGACGCACCTGAGCAGATCATGGTCCAGGTGGCCTGGGCGCTGGCGCGACTGATGGGCTGGGCGCTGCTGCTGATGCTGGTACTGACCGTCTTCGACGTGGCCTTTCAGCGCTGGGATTTCAGTCGCCAGCTGAGGATGACCGTGCAGGAAGTGAAGGAAGAACGCAAGCAGACCGAAGGCGATCCCAGCCTGAAGTCGCGGATCCGGGGCCTGCAACTGGAGACCGCCTACAACCGGATGCTGGCCGACCTGCCCCGGGCCGACGTGGTGATCACCAACCCGATCCGGCTGGCCGTGGCGCTCAAGTACGAGGCGGAGCGGAATCGCGCGCCGCTGGTGGTCGCCAAGGGGAAGCGCAAGATGGCCGAGCGGATCAGGCAGGTGGCCCGCGAGCACGGAGTGCCCGTGGTCGAGAACCGCCCCCTGGCGCGGGCGCTGTTCAGGGCCTGCGAGGTGGGCGTGGAGATTCCCGGTGAGCTCTACAGGGCGGTGGCCGAGGTGCTGGCCTTCGTGCTGAACATGAAGAGGAGAAGCGCGTGAATCCGGCGGAACGGGGACTACTGGGACGCCTGCTGCTGAGGTCGGATTTCATCCTGGCCCTCGGCGTGGTGGGTATCCTGGTGATGATGGTGATCCCGCTGGCGCCGTTCTTCCTGGACCTGCTGCTCTCGCTCAACATCATGCTGGCGCTGGTGATCCTGCTGGTGGCCCTGTACACCATCGAGCCCCTGGAATTCAGCATATTTCCAGGGCTGCTGCTGATCCTGACCCTGTTCCGCCTGTCCATGAACGTGGCTTCCACCCGGCTGATCCTGGGACAGGGTTACGCCGGCAAGGTCATCGAAGCCTTCGGCCAGTTCGTGGTGGGCGGCAACTTGGTGGTGGGGCTGATCATTTTCCTGATCCTGGTGCTGATCAATTTCATCGTGATCACCAAGGGCGCCGGACGCGTTGCCGAGGTGGCCGCGCGCTTCACGCTGGACGCCATGCCGGGCAAGCAGATGGCCATCGACGCCGATCTCAACAACGGCCTGATCGACGAACAGGAAGCCCGCCAGCGCCGCAGCGCCATCTCGCGCGAAGCGGACTTCTACGGCGCCATGGACGGCGCCTCCAAGTTCGTGCGCGGGGACGCCGTGGCGGGCCTGGTGATCACCGCCATCAACCTGGTGGGCGGGCTGGCGGTGGGCACCCTGCAACTGGGCATGAGCTTCGCCGAGTCGGCGGCCACCTTCAGCATGCTGACCGTGGGCGACGGCCTGGTGAACCAGATTCCGGCCCTGATCATCTCCGCCTCCGCGGGCATCGTGGTCACGCGCGCGGGCACACGCAGCAACTTCAGCCAGGATCTGACCCGTCAGCTCTTCTGGCAGTACCGGCCGCTGATGGTCGCTTCACTGGTGCTGGTCTTCTTCGCGATCATGCCCGGTCTGCCCACGCTGCCCTTCCTGGTTCTCTCCATCGGCTCGGGCAGCCTGGCCTGGAAGATCCGGCAGTCGGAGCGCCGGCAGCTCGCTGAAGAGAGCGAGGAACAGCCGCGCACGACTCAGGAGCGCATCGAGGACTACCTGGCCCTGGACACCATGGAGATCGAGCTGGGTTTCGCCCTGATCCCGCTGGTCGACGCGGACCAGGGCGGCGACCTGCTGCAGCGGATCACGCGCATCCGCAAGCAGATGGCGGGCGAGTTGGGCATTATCATTCCGCCGATCCGCATCCGGGACGACATCAGCCTCAAACCCGAGGAGTACCGCGTGCGCATCCGGGGCAACGCGGTAGGCGGAGCTGAACTCAAACCTGGCTTCGTGCTGGCGCTGGGCCAGGCCCGCAGCCCCGGCGAGGAAGCGCTCAAGGGCATTCCCACCCTCGACCCCACCTTCGGCATGCCGGCTACCTGGATCCGCGAACACGCCGCCCGCGACGCCGAGCGCAGGGGCTTCGCCGTGGTGGAGCCGGCGGCCGTGCTGGCCACGCACCTGGAGGTGCTGGTGCGCCTGTACGCCTGGCGGATCCTGGGTCGCCAGGACGCGAAGAAGCTGCTGGACAACCTGAAACCGGAGCACTCGGCGCTGGTGGAAGAGCTCTATCCCGGGATGCTCGGCCTGGGGGCGATTCACAAGGTGCTGCAAAAGCTGCTCAAGGAGAACGTGCCCATCCGCGACCTGTGCTCGATCCTGGAGACCCTCAGCGATTACGGCGAACAGACCAAGGATCCCGAGCTGCTGGCCGAGTATGCGCGATTCGCGCTTTCGGCCACGATTACCACAATCGTAAAAGGGGAGCACGACAGGATAAAGGCGGCTACCTTAGATCCCGATCTAGAGAATGTGCTGGCGCGCGAACGGGACGGTACCCGGACGGGCAGCCTGTCGCCCGACGACTTCGCGCTGGTGGTCCGGAAACTCAAAGAGGTCCGCGATCGGCTGCAGAGCGAGGGTCGGATTCCCCTGCTGGTGACCCGGCCCGAGATCCGATCCTACGTTCGCCGCCTGGTGGAGGGATCCCTACCCGAGCTGATGGTCCTCGCCTACAGCGAACTCAGCCTGGACGTGGAACTCGAGTCCATCGCCCAGGTGGGCTTCTCGGAAGCGGTGGAAGGGGCCGCGGCCGCTCCCGCAGGGGAGAAACGCTGATGAGGGCGCAGACCGCCAGCCTCGTCCAGGGACTCGGTGAATGCCGGCCCGACGGCGGTCCGGCCTGCCGACCGGGAGAACCGATGTGCGATGAGACCAAACTGCCCCTCTCGATCCTCGTGGTGGACGACGAGGCTCTCGTACTCAGCACGATGAGCGAATACCTGAGCGAGCGGGGCGCCGCGGTCAGCCGGGCCGCCAACGGCCTGGACGCCCTCGAACTCCTGCGTAGCCATCCGGTGGACATTGTGCTCACGGACCGCAACATGCCCGGCCTGAACGGACAGGAGCTGCTGCAGGAGATCCGCAGCCAGTGGCCGGATATCGACGTGGTGATGATGACCGGCGTCTCCTCGGTGAAGAACGCGGTGGAGGCCATGCGCCTGGGCGCCGCGGACTACATCGAGAAGCCGGTGGACCTGCCCGCCACCCTCAGCATTCTTAAGCGCGTGGGCGAGCACCGCCGGATCCGTCTCGAACGCGACCGCCTGCGCGCGGAACTCGCGCTGCGCGAGCTGGGGCAGGTGATCACCGCCAACCTGCACATGGCCGACCTGCCCTCGCGAATCGCCGACCTGATCACCCGGGTATTCGAGGCGCGTGAGATCGCCATCCAGTACCGCTTCTCCGGCGAGACGGAGGAGCAGGTCTTCTGGCGCAGCAGCGGCCCCGCCGGGCCGGGGGAGCTGACCGACGGCGAGCAGTTGATGATCATCGAGGCCGCCTCCAGCGGCCGGGTCGTGCAGAAGAACCTCTCCGGCAGCCGGCGGGCCTGCGTTCCCCTGGCGGTGGAGGGCAAGATCCGGGGCAGCATTCTCATCGCCCGGGAACCGGAGAAGGGCGAGTTCGGCGAGGCCCAGGTGGAACTGCTGATGATCATGGCCACCCAGGTGAACGTGGCCCTGGAAAACGCGTTCCTCTACCAGGCGGCCACGCGCCAGATGCGCTTCACCCAGAAACTGGCCGAGATCGGACGGCGCCTGAACAAGAGCCTCCAGATGGAGCCCACGCTCAAGGAGATCCATTCGGGAATCCGCCAGTTCGTGGACTGCGACTACTCGGTGGTGGTCTACCTTGACCGCAGCGTAGACTGCCTGCAGATGGACCTGCGCGGCAGCCGGCGGCCCTCCATGTCCCTGCTGCAGAGCCTGCAGGAACATGTCAACGAGCGCGTTTCCCAGGTGAAGGAGCAGGACTTCAGCTGGACCTCGCGGACCGTCAACACGGAATTCGAGCAACCCTTCCGGCAAAGCGCGCCGCAGCAGCTCAGGCACCTCAGCTGGGTGCCCGTCACCGACAGCCAGGGGATCTACGGCCTGCTGGGGCTGGTGCGCCTTTCCGGAGACGAGTTCAGCGCCGCGGAAGTGCAGAGCTTCATGCTGCTCTCCAGCAGCATCTCCTCGGCGCTGCAGAACTCCCTGCTCTTCACTTCGATGCGCCGGCTGCACTTCGAGACGGTCCAGGTGCTGTCCAAGTCCATCGACGAAAAGGACCACTACACACACGGCCACAGCGCCCAGGTGGGCGAGATCTCCGTCAAGCTGGCGCGGCGCCTGGGCATCCAGGGCGAGGAGGAACTGGTTGAGCTGCGGCTGGGCGCGCTGATGCACGACCTGGGCAAGATCGGCATCCGCGACGCGGTGCTCAACAAGCCCGGCAAGCTCGATACCGAGGAATACGCGCATATCCAGACCCACCCGCTGATCGGCAGCAAGATCCTGGAGCGCGCCCCGCACCTGCACCGGCTGATTCCCTACGTGCGCCATCACCACGAGCGCTGGGACGGCCGGGGCTATCCCGACGGGCTGTCGGGAGAGCGGATTCCGCTGGCCGTGCGGGCGCTGACCCTGGCCGACACCTTCCACGCCCTGGCCTCGGACCGGATCTACCGCCGGGGCATGCCCGTGGAGCGGATCCTGGACTTCCTGCGCGAGGAATCGGGCAAGATGTTCGATCCCCAGGTGGTGCGCGCCTTTCTAGACCTGTGGAATTCAGGAATCATCAACCGCCACGACGTCAACTACGAACCGGTGGCCGTGGCGGAAGGCGGCTGAGCGGCGAAGAGCAGGACAAGGAGAGCCCGAAATGCAGATCAAGACCTTCTGCGGTGAGAGCCTGGGCGAGGCGCTGGGGCAGGTAAAGGCCGAATTCGGAGAGGAGGCGATCATCCTTTCCAGCCGCGCCGCGGAGGACAGCCTGCTGCCGCTGGCGGGCGGCTCACGCTTCGAGGTGACCGCCGCGCGGCCCGCGGCGATGCGCTCGCGCTCCCCCGCCCCGCAGCAGGATCCGCGTCTCACGGAGCGGGAGCGCCGCGTCGAAGGCCGGGGCGCCGCGGAGCAGCCCGGCTCTACGACGCGACCGCGGGAGGGAAGCGCCGCCGGTTCCCTCCGCCCGCGGGCAATGAACCGCGGGGATAAGCCGCAGGAGAGCGAGACCGAGCTCCGGCGCCTGCGCGACGAAGTGCGCGAGATGCGCGCCACCTTGCGCGATGTCAGCCGCGTGATCCACTTCGGGGACCCGGTCGCCGCGCCGCCCGGAGGAGAAGCTCAGGTGAAAGCCTTGCTCGAGGCCGGAGTCTCGCGCGTGACGGCCCGCAGCCTGCTGGAGGAGCTGTCCGAACCCAAACCCGGCGGGGGAGATGCAGCCCCGGACCCGCGACCCCTGCTGGCCCGCCGGCTGGTCTGCGCGGGGCGCAGCGAACCCGCCCCGGAGCGTCCCTTGCTGAGCGTATTCGCCGGTCCCAGCGGAGCGGGCAAGACCAGCAGCATCGCCAAGCTGCTGCTGAACCAGGAAGGCTACGCCGGGCGGCGCACGGGGATCCTCAGCCTGGACACGAGGCGGATCGCCGCGGTGGAGCAGATCCGCAAACTGGCCGGCCTGGCCCGCGCGAACCTGCAGCTGGTCTATCGACCGGCCGAGCTGAGCCGGGCGCTGGACGGGCTTTCGCAGTGCGAGGTGATCCTGGTGGACACGCCGGGGGCCGGTCCCGGGGACCGCATCGCCCTGGAGCGCCTGAAGCGGTTCATGGAACTGCTGCAGCCGGCCGAGATTCACCTGGTGCTGGCTGCCTCGATGAACAGCGAGGATCAGCTGGCCATGGTGGCCGCCTTTCGCCGGCTGGGAGCCAACCGGCTGCTGCTGACCAAGCTCGACGAAACCCGCCGGCTGGGCGCGGTGCTGGACCTGGTGCGCCGCAGCCGCCTGCCGCTCAGCTACCTTGGTTTCGGACAGGAGATTCCCGCCGGTCTGGGGCTGGCCCGCCCCGCCGAGCTGGCCTCCTGGATCCTGGATCCCGCCTTGCTGGAGCAGCGCCGCGAGGCGGCATTGCTGAGGACCGAAGGATGAGTCCCTCGCGAAAGCTCCTGATCACCGGCCTGCCCGTAGGACTGGGCGCCACCATGGCGGCCCGGGGCCTGGGGGACGCGCTCCACGACCTCAGGCGCAGGGTCTGCATCCTGACCGGCCTGGCGGACTGTCCAGGCCTCAAGGGCGCGCAGCAGACCGTGACCCGGCGCGCGGGCGGACTGGTCTTCCGCAACCTGCGGGGACCGGATTTCGTGCCCCTCGAAACCCTGGAGGCCGCCGACGAGGCGGAAGCGCTGCGCACAATTGATCCCGATTGCGAATTCCTGATCATCGACCGTTTCACCGGCTTGAATGTTCGCCAGTCCTCCCTTTACGACCTGGCTGACGAGGTGCTGCTGATGGTGGACGGCCGGCCCGGGCAGAGCGCGCGGTCCCTGATCCTGCTGAGCCACATCCTGAACCGGCGACCCGGACTGCCGGTCTACGCGCTGATCAATCATCTGACCGCCGGTCAGGGCTGGCAGGCGGCGGCGCAGAGCTTCAACAATCGCTGCCGGAGGCATCTCGGCCGGCAGGTCCTGATCCTGGGCGGGATCGACAGCGCCCCTGAGATCGCCAGGGCGCAGCGGGAGCAGCAGTCGCCGGTGCGCATGTATCCCAACCATCCGGCCTCGCGCATGCTGAGGCAGGTGGCGCGCCACCTGCTGCACGTGGAAACCACCTGGGCGCACCGCAGCGACCTGCTGATCTATGCGCCGCACCGTGCCGCCGAAAAGGAATCGAAACATGCCTAAAAAATCCGGCAAACGCCTTCTAAGTCCGGTGGAGCTGATCCTCGCCAAGGTGGGCATGCTGCTGTTCCTGGGTATCTTTCTGCTGGGGCTGGGAGCGGAACTGCCGCTCTGGACGGCAGCCTACCGGGCCTTCTTCATCTGGCTGGTCTTCAGCCTGCTGGGCGGGACGGCGAGGATCTCGTGGAAGTACACGCAGTACCGGCGACGGGAAAGCGAGCTGAAGGAGAACCTGGACCGGGCCCGGCGGGAGGAGGAGCGCCTGCTCGAGGATCGACGCCGCCGGCGCGAACAGATGAACGAGTTGGTGGATGTGATGGAACGGCGGGCCGCCGAGGAAACCGAGCCCGCGAGTGAACTCAGGTCGGCAGAATAAGGGTCGTGAGCCATGGCAATCAAGGCCGACAGCCTGTGGAAAGCGTATCACCAGGAGCGCAGCGACAAGAACAAGGAGAAGCTGCTGGTGGCCTACCTGCCGCTCGTAAAGCAGGTGGCCAGCCGGATGAAGATGTCGCTGCCCAATTCGGTCAACCTCGACGACCTGGCGGGTTCGGGAATCCTGGGCCTGATCAATTCCGTCGAGAATTTCAATCCCGACCTGGGTTTCAAGTTCGAGACCTACGCCGTGCCCCGAATACGGGGAGCCATCCTGGACGGCCTGCGGGATTTCGACTGGGTCCCGCGTTCCATCCGGGCCAAGGAGAAGCTGCTGGAATCCACCATGACCGCGCTGGAAAACGACCTGGGCAGGATTCCCACCGAGGAGGAGATCGCCGAACGGCTGGACCTGAGCATGAGCGAGTATCACAAGCTCGTGGACGACGTGAGCGCCACCTCGATCCTCTCCTTCGATCGCCCGCTTTCCGGAGAGCACGACCAGGGCAGCAGTCTTTACGACCTGGTGGCCGATACGCAGAACGACAACCCGCTGGACATGATGGAGCGCAAGGAGATCAAGAAGCTGATCATCGAGTTGATCAACCGCCTGCCGGTGCAGGAGAAATTGGTCATCGCGCTCTATTACTATGAAGAATTGACTCTGAAGGAGATCGGCAAGGTGCTGGACATCTCGGAGTCCAGGGTGAGTCAGATCCACACCAAGATCATCATGAGCATGAAGAACCACATCCGGCGGATGATCACGCTCTAGGTCCGGGACGGCGCCCCGTGTGACAAGGGAAGCGAGTCATGATGCAGCCCCTCGACAAGGCCGACAGCGCCCGCCGCGTGGACCCGGTGGGACAGAGCCGCAGGCAGCGCTTGCGCACCGAGGACAGCCGCGGCTTCCCCGAGGAACTGGCACGCCGGATTTCGGGGGAAGGCGGGGGTGCGGGCGGAGAGGACGAGCTCGCGGACGAAGAGGAAGCCCGGGAGCGCGAGGAGCAGGGGGAAGCCGCCGGTGGACCGGGCGAAGAGGAGGCCTTCCCCGAGGACGTGGTGGAGATCCGAAGCCGGCGCCTGCGTCCGCCTTCGCCGGACGAGTCTCAGGAAGCTGAAAAATCGCCACGGAGGAAACGCGGCGGGAGAAAAGGAAGGGAGGCGCCGGAAGAGGGTGAGGACGGCGCCGGAGGCGCTCACATCGATTTGAAAGCCTGATGGCGAAACTGGATAAAAGGGCGCGGGTTCGCCGGATCGCCGAAGGCATCCTGGACCTGCCCACCCTGCCCACGGTGGTGGCGAAGATCGTGGAGCTGGTGGACAATCCCCGGACCAACGCATCCACGCTGGCCCGCCTGATCTCAACCGATCCGGCGCTGACGGCGCGCATGCTGAAACTGGCCAACAGCGCCTACTACGGGTTTCCGCGGCGCATCGGCACCATCAACCTGGCCATCGTGGTGCTGGGCTTCAACACGGTGCGCGACCTGGCGGTCTCGGCCAGCCTGGTTGAGCGCATCAGCTTCAGCAGGGACGGCGGAATGATGAGCGACTTCTGGGAGCACAGCATCGGCACCGCCATCGCGGCGAGGATGGTACTGCGCCAGATCCATCATCGCTCGGTGGGCGAGGCCTTCGTGGCCGGCCTGTTGCACGACATCGGCCGCCTGGTGGTGGCGCGCTACCTGCCCGGGGAGTCCCGCGCTGTGGAAGAGCGGCTCGAAGAATCGGATCATCCGCTGTGGGTCATCGAGCACGAGGTCCTGGGCATGAGCCATTCGGAGGTGGGCGGCCTGCTGTGCCGGCGCTGGAACATTCCCGACTCCATCTGCGAGGCCATTACCTGGCACCACCATCCCCTGGAGCGCGGTGAAGCCGACCAGCTCACCTGCATCGTGAACTTTTCCGAACACCTGGCGCACCGGGGCAGCGCCAATCCCCTGCAGGAAGGCCCGCTGGGCGAGATGGACGACCGCGTCTGCACCGCGCTGGAGCTGCGCCGGGACGAGGAAGGCCTCTTGGACATGACCTGGTACGCCGAGCGCTTCGCCGAGGAGCTGACAAGGGCGGAGACCTTCCGCGACCTGGTGCTGGGCAGAGATTCGGAGGCGGCCGGACATGAGTCCTGAAGACTCGACGAGAGCCGGAAGCGAGGCGGACCTGCAGACGCTGCAGCAGGAGCTTCAGCGGCTGCGCTCGGTTCGCAGGGAGCTCAAGCACAGCCTGGATGAACTGCGCGAGATCCAGACCCTGGCGCGGACTATCCGCTCCACCAACCAGCCGGAGGCCATCCTGGAAGCCCTCGAGGACCTGCTGGGACGCATCCTGCCCGCGCCCGAGCTGGGGCTGTTCCTTTTCCAGCAGGAAGAGGTGGTTCCCGTGGGCGATCCCATCCTGGGCATTCGGGAGGCATTCCACTCCTTGACCGAGGAGGGAATCACCGACTGGCTCCTGGAGGAGGGCCGTCCGATCTCCGTTCCCGACCTGAGCGGCAGGAAGAGTCCCGAACATTCCGACCTGCTGGTGCCTCTGAAGATGATGAACGCGGGGATCGGCGTGCTCTTCATCCGCTCGGGACTGCTGGAGCAGGACCTCACCGCCCAGCAGCTCGACCTGGTGTCCTTCGCGGCGGGCCAGGCGGCCATGGCCCTGGAAAACGCCCGTCTGCTGGAGCAACTCTCCACCAGCCAGAGGCACCTGCAGGAAATGATCGACCATGCCACGGATCTGATCCTGGTGCTGGACGAGGACGCGCGGATCCGTTACGCCAATGAGCGCGCGGAACAACTCGGCTTCGATGCCCGGCGTATCGTGGGACGCAGCCTGCTGGATTTCCTCGACGAAGCGGACGAGCGGGCCGAGTTGCTGGAGTTCCTGCGCAGCGGGGACCGGGGATTGCGCGAGTTGAACCTCCAGGTCGGCGAAGGGCCGGATGGGCGGCGGATCGTCCAGCTGGCGCTGAGCCCCCTGCCGCCGGGCCATCCGCTGCGGGGCAGCGCGCTGGCCGTGTTGCGCGATCTCACCGAACAGCGCCGGCTGGAGCACAAGGCGCGGGAAATGGAGCGCCTTGAAGCCGTGATGCTGGCCGCCGTAACCGTGAATCACGAGATCAACAACCCGCTGACCACCATCGTGGGCAATCTGTTCCTGATCCGCCGCGAGCTGGGCGAGGATATCAGCGACAGCCTGCGGCAGAGGCTGGACCACGTGGAGTCGAACTGCAAGAAGATCGAGAAGGTCGCCAGGCATCTCGAGCAGATCGAGGAGATCAAGCTGGTCAAGTACCTGGGCGACACGGAGATGCTGGACATCGACCTGGACGATTCCGAGGAGAACTGAGCCGATGAATACCCGCCGCCAACTCCTGCTGGTCCTGCTCTGGCTGAGCAGCCAGCCAATCTGCGCGGCCGCGGCCACCCTGGAAGGAATCCGCTGGTTCGACCATGACGGCTTCGTCCGCGTGGTCTTCGACCTCAGCGGGGAAGTCGACTACAAGGTTTCCCGGCAACTGGAGCAGGGCTACGTGGACGTGATCCTGCGGGGCGACATCTCGCGCCGCATGAAAGAAGAAGTAGAATTGAACAATGTGCTGGCCCTGCGCGCTGAACAGCTCCGGCGCACCTCGACCGCCCTCACCTGGCGCATCCGCTGCGCGGAAGTCTCGCGAGTCAGCACCTTCGCTCTGGACGAGCAGCCCTACAAAGTGGCGCTGGACTTCCACGGCCCCCGTTCAACCGCGGAACCGCCCGGCCGGCCGCCCGCGGCAGCTTCCGTCGAGCCCGGGCGCAAGCGGAGTTCGATCTCCGCGGATTTCCGGAAAGGGAATCGGGAAAGCACGAACGTCCCCGCCCAGGTGGAAAGCGTAGAGCCCGCCCCGCCGGCGAAAACCGTCGATCCCTACCGGGGCCTGGATGCGCAGCAGACCAAGCGTCTCAAGGTGGCCGAGCTGCTGCTGCAGCTAAGCGACACCACTTCCGCCCGGTCCTTCCTGCTGGCCTTGCATGAAGAGGCTTCCGGGCAGCCGCAGACACGCTACCTGCTGGCGGGCATCCACCTGGCCCAGGGCGATTACCATCGTGCGCGATTCTACCTGGAGCCCCTGCTGGAGCTGGAGACCTACCGGGAGCGCGCAAGCGTTCTGGCGGAACGCCTGCCGCCGCCGAACGATCAGGGAGTACTGCCCGGCGGCGAGATCAGTGAAACCGACCTCGAGTATTACATCGGCGTACTAAGAAGAGGCCGCGTATTGACGAGGAAGGACTTGCGCTCCCAGCCGGAACAGGCGGCGAGCCCGCCTTCCGCCTTCCTGCCCGGCGCTCTCGCGGGCCTGGTCCTGGGACTGCTCTGCTGGGGCCTGAGCGAGCTTTTACGACGCAGGAGAGCCCAGCTGGAGGCGCGCAAGAAGATCCTGGACGAGCACTCGCGCACCGAAGAGGCGCCCCTGCCGAAGACGAAGAAGCCCGAGTCTCACTATCCCGATTACGCGGAGGTCTCCGAACGCGTGCGCGGAGAACTCGAGGAACACATGCGCAGCATCGAGACGGGAGGAGCGGAGGCATCGGTGGAGGAGGATGCGGCGCAGGCGCCGCCGGAAGCGGAATCCAAGGTCCCCGAGCGACGGATGGTGGATGTGGAGGTGTCGCCCGGCAGCGTCGAGGAATCGGTCTTCAAACTGGCCGACGAGCGTCGAACCATCGTGGAGATCGCCGAAGAGCTGAACATCGGCGTGGATGAAGTCCGCCTGATCCTGGAACTGCGGGAACAGACCGACGAAGTCACCGAGCCGCCCCAGTCGATCCCCGGAAGCTGAGGATTCCCGAGGATCCTTCGCAGCAACATGTAGCCACCGATGAACAGGGAAACCGGCATGATCAGCGACGCGGACCTGGGAGTCCTGCTGGACTTCACCTCCCTGGTCCAGGCTTCGCTTTCCACCGGCAGGAGCTTTCGGCCGCTCTTCGGCCTGCTCTCGCGGATCGTGCCCTACGAAACCGCCACCCTGTACCTGCTGGACGAGACCAGCGGCAAGCTGCGCTGCGAGGAGGTGGTGGGCGAGGAGCCCATCAACCCCATCGACGTGATCCGTTTCGACCTGGGTTTCGGGCTGAGCGCCTGGATAGCCCAGCAGCGCCGGCCGATCATCATTCCCTGGCTGCGCCGAAAGAGAGCCAATTCCAGGCACCGCATGCACTCCTTCGTGGGATTGCCGCTGGTGGCGGACGACGAGCTGCTGGGAGTGCTCAATTTCGGTCACTCGAGCCCGGGCGCCTTTCAATACGTGGACGATAATCCGCTCCGGATCCTTTCCACCCAGATCGCCCTCCTGCTGCAGAACCTGCGCCTGGTGCGCAGCCTGCGGGACACGAACAGCCGCCTGAACGAGAGCAACCTCCGGCTGCGTGAAATGCAGGACCGCCTGGTGGAAAGCGAGCGGCTCAAGGCCGTGAGCGAACTCGTAGCCGCCATGAATCACGAAATCAACAACCCCCTGACCATCATCAGCGGCAACGCGGAACTGCTGGCCGCCTGCCTTCAGTCGGAGGGCGAGGAAGCCCAGGAGCGGCTGCGGACCATCCTCGACCAGGTGCGCCGCCTGGGCCGGGTGCTCAACCTGCTGGCCAATCTCCGCCGGCCGGTGGCGGAGAACTACACCACGGAACACCTGATGCTCGACCTCAGGGCATCCTGCCTGCCGCCGGCAGGCCGGGAAGCATCCGAACCCGATTCCAGGACCTGAGATCCCGATGGGAGATGCCCCGCGGTGCTGGCCCTCAAGCCGCATCGCGATTACCGGCGAGACCTGCTCTCCGTCCGGCGGGCTGGACATTCCTTACTCGGCATCGCGAAGAGAGGCTCCGCCGTGAATCCCGCCGGCGCGGATCGCGGTTCTCCAGCGGTGACGCCGCCCCGGCGGCGAATGCCCAGCGGAGGATGCCGTGCCGTCCCTCTTGATCGCACTGCTGCTGGTTCCCCGGACATGGGGGATCTGGCTGAACGAGATCATGTCCAATCCGGCGGGTTCGGAATACACGAACGAGTACGTGGAGCTGCTGAACCCGGACAGTCTGACGGTGGAAGTCGAGGGCTGGCGCCTGAGCGACGGCAGCGCCGAGGACCTGCTGCAAGCCGCCGGCGCCAACGCCGCCCTGCCTCCCGGCGGACTGGCCCTGGTCCTGGATCCGGGCTACGAGGGCGGCTACGACGACCGGATTCCGCCCCAGGCCCTGCGCCTGTGGATCGGAGACGGTTCCTTCGGCAGCGGCGGTCTTTCCAACTCCACGGCCGAGTGGATCACGCTCATCGACCCCGACGGCCGGCGGGTGGATTCGGTCCTGACCCGGCCCGGCCAGGAAGAGGGATTCAGCCTGGAGCGGATGCGCGGTCCGGCGGGCTGCGCGGATTGCTGGAGGATCGGCCTGGACTTCGGCGGCAGTCCTGGCGCCGCGAACAGCGTGGTGCCCGCCAGGTACCAGCTGCGGCTGCTGGACTTCGACCAGAGCCGGCTCACCATCGTGGCCGAGGGGCTGGAAGGATTCCGCGGCGCCCTGCGCGTCGAGCTGGGCCTGCCGCCCTGCCTGGAATCGACCGTCAGGGAGCTTCCGCCGCTGGACATCGGCGCTCTCTGGCACGTGGAATTGGATCCGGCGCCACTGTGGTTTCTGAATCCTCTGGTCATCCTGGAGGAGGGTCTCGGACAGGAGCCGCGGATCCTGTGCGACACGCTGGCCAGCGCCGCCTTCGACACCGGCGACGGGATGGTTCTCAAGGCAGCATACCTGAGCGAACTCCAACCGGATCCGTCGGAGGGACCGGACTGGGTGGAACTGGCCAACCCGGGCGATTGTCCGTTGCTGCTTGAAGGCTGCCTCCTGGCCACTCCCACGCGCCGCTACGCGCTTAATGGAATGTTGATGCCCGGACAGCGGGCGCTGGCGGCCGCCGATCCCGCCGCGGTTCCGGGTCGGGATCCCGCCTGCTTGAGCATTGCCGTCAACCTCAGCCTGACCTTGAGCGGCGAGCTCGAACTGCTCATCGAGGACGGTCCGGTGCTGGAAGCGGCGGTCTGGCGGCGCGAGGAGCTCATTCGCGGCCGCTCTCTGGAGCGCCTGGATCCCCGGCTGGCGGCCGACGCAAGTTCCTCCTGGCATCCGTCGATCCATCCGGACGGGGCCACTCCGGGCTCGTCCAACAGCACCGAGGTGGCCGCTGATCCGGCGCCGGACGGAGTCCGCTTCTCCGCTTCGATCATCAGGCCGCTGCAACCGGGCGGAGAATCGCTGCTGCGCGTGGACCTGAGTGCCGGCCTGGATCGCGCCTGGCGGCTCGAGATCTGGGATCTGCACGGTCGCCTGATCGGAAGAGCGGAACCCGCCCCTCAGCAGGGCGAGGAGCTGCTCAGCCTGTTCTGGGACGGCAGCCTTAAGGGGGGTGAGCTGGTTCCTCCGGGCGCCTACCTCCTGCGCCTGGCTGACGAGCAGGGCGGCGAGGTGCTGCATCCCGTGGCGGTTGTCTACTGAAGGCGGCTGATTTCACGGTGATTCGCTGCCTGAGGTAATTACTAGACATCTCCGGACTTGTGCACCGGCCCGCTGGCCTTCCTAGCTGTTTTTTCTGATTTTTCACGGTAATCGGTACAGGAAGGACGGCGTTTCCTACAGAGGGCCTCTCCCCGGCATGACCCTGCAGATGGATGAACAGCAGCTGATCCGCCAGGCGCAGACGGGGGACCACTCCTCCTTCGAGAAACTGGTTCGCAGGTACGATGAACGGGTCATGTCCCTGATCCGCAGCTTCGTCAAAAACCGCAGCGACGCCCAGGACATCTACCAGGAAGTCTTTCTCAGGGTCTTCACCGGTCTCCCGGGTTTTCGCCTGGAGTCCAGCTTCTTCACCTGGCTGTACCGGATCACGGTGAACCGCTGCCTGAGTTTCTTCGATCAGCGGGGGCGCCGGGAGAAGCTGCACTTAGATCCGCTGGAGGACAACGATGAAGGCAACTGGCTGGAGCGGGTAGTGGCCCAGCAGAGCCTGCAGCCTGTGGAGTCGGGCGAGGTGCGACGGAAGTCCGCCCAGTTGGAAAAAATCTGGCAGGCCGTTGAAACCTTAAAACCCAAACAGAGACTGATCTTTTGTCTGCGATACCAACACGGTCTCCGCGTCAAGGAGATCGCCGAGATTTTCGACATGCCCGACGGCACGGTCAAAATCCTGGCCTTTCGCGCCGTTCGCGCAATCAGGGATCAGCTCGAGGACGACCTGGCATGAGCACCGATTTCCGACCCGCAGAGCAGGAATGGATCGCCTACCTGGAAGGCCGTCTCGGTGGTGAACGGCTCGAGCGCTTCGAGGCCTGGTTGACGGCCGACCCTGGAGCCCGGCGGGAACTTGAGCAACTGCAGCTGCTCATGGCGGACCTCGAGGATCTACCCCCTTATCCGGTCTCCGCGGAGCTGCTGGACGACTCCCGGTCCCGGCTGGCCTCCACCCTGCGCACGCTCAAGCAACACGGCCAAACCCTGTCCGCATTTCGACCGGCTGCAACCGGGGAGCAGGCGCCCCTGCGCAGGCGGACGGACCGTCCTTCGCCGCGCCCGGCCTTCTGGGTCCCCGTGGCCGTGGCGGCTTCCCTGGTCCTGGGCATCTGGATGGGCCGCAGCAGCTTCTGGTTTCCCGGCGGCGCCGCGCGCGAGGCGGCCCTGCGCTACGGTCCTGCGGGTCTCTCCCCGGCGGGACTGGTGGACGACGGCGGTCTCAGCGGCTGGGAAAGCACCAACCGGAAACGGCAGTTCGCGGTACAGGACCTGGACGTTCACGCGGACCGGGAAGTGAGTATTCTGCTGGATGAAACCAGCCGTTACGAAATCAGCGGTTCCGCCCAGGACCGGGGGATCCAGGAGTACCTGAGCTACATCGTGCGCAACGACGCCAACCCGGAGCGCCGCCTGACGGCCATTCGCCTGCTGCAGCAGAACGAGCCCGGGGCCGGCGTCCAGGAACTGCTGGTCTACGCCCTGACGCACGATCCGGATGCCGGCGTGCGGCGTTCCGCCGCCAGCGCCCTGCTGAGTCGCGTGGACGAGCCCCGCGTGAGACAGTCATTTCTCAAGGTGATGGTTGACGATCCGCTTCCCGAGCTGCGCAACCTGGCGGCCAAGGTTCTCTCGGCGGGAGAGCGGGCGGTGGAGGATCACGAAGGGCAGACCAGGTGGAAGGCCGCGGAAGTCGAGGACGGTCCCGGGGGCGCTGCCGGGAACGACGCGCCTCACGGCGGCGGCAGCGAATTCGGTCGCTAGTGGAGAAGGAGCGGATGATGAAGCCCGGACGGTTATCCACTGTGGTTCCACTAGTCCTGCTGCTGTGTACTCAGGTCCTCGGCGGGCAGAGCCATTTCCTGAAGGACGTCCTGGTGAGCACCGGGGAGGTGATCAGTGGAGACCTGATGGTCTACCGGGGAGATCTTCAGGTGCGAGGAGAGGTCGAGGGCAACGTGGTGGTCATGTTCGGCGACTGCCTCCTGGAGCCGGAAGCCCGGATCGGCGGCAACCTGGCGATCATCCAGGGAGAGCTCAGACTCGCAGATCGCGACCAGGTAGGCGGCAAGATCTCACAGAAGGACTTCCTGGCCGCCGAGGCTTCCGTCGAGGACGATCCCTTCACCCCGCCCGCGGTTCCCCTGGAGGGCTTCGCGGCACCGGAATCTCCGGGCGATCCGGCGGAAGCCGGCGTGGAGGAGCGGAACGATGACGATGAATCGAGGGTCGAAATCAACCTCTACGGCGGAGACGACGACGACTCGGAACTGATGATGGCCTTCAACCGCGTGGCCGGTTTGCAGCTGGGCCTGAAATTCCGCTCCGGAAAACAGGCCATCTCGCGGAAGAAACTCTTCGATCTGACGGGCTACGCGGCCTGGTCCTTCGGCCAGAAGCGGCTGGAGGCCGACGCCAAGCTGCGCAAGCGCATGCCCTGGGCTTTGCCCAGCTACATCGCCCTGGGCCTGCACCGCCTCACCGACACGCAGGACGCCTGGATGCTCTCGGGAACCGAGAACTCCCTGGCGGGCTGGCTCCTGCACATGGATTTTCGCGACTACTACGACAACCAGGGCTATTCGATCGAGGCCGGCGCCTTTCTGCTCGAAGGACGCCTGCACGTCAACGCAGCCTGGTTCGAAGAGGATTACGGTCCCCAGGAGTTGGCCACCCAGTGGACCTGGTCCGGCGCCCACCGGGCCTATCGCGGCAACCTCTTCGCGGAGTCCAGGGGCTACGCGGAAAACAGCAACTCGGGCTACCGCCTGCAGGCGGATCTTAACATGACCCGCTCGCGGATGAATGTGAAAGGCGGTATCAGCCTCACTCTCAGCTACGAACAGGGACTGACTGGCGAACCCATCGAGTACGACTATACCCGGTGGCTGGGCAACTTCCGCTTCTGGCTGCCCTTCGGCAAGCGCAGGGCCGAGAGCCTTAACGGACGCATCCTGGCGGGTGCCGCTGACGGAGTGTTTCCGGCGCAATACGCCTTTCGACTGGGCGGACCGGACGCCCTGGCCGGATACCGGCCGAAGGGTATCGACGCCTACGGTTCCGACAGCCACGACGAGCTGTTTTCCTTCGACGGACCCGGAGCGCCCAACATGCTCCTGTCGAGCCTGGAGTATCAGATTTCCGGCAGCGCGCTCGCCGACTGGTCGGCTTTCTGGTTCGTCAGGGGCGTGGACCTGCTTCTGCTGGCGGACGCCGGCCAGATCTTCAGCAATCACTGGAGCGACCTGGATCTCGAAGCCTTTCACAGCGATATTGGCGTCGGCCTGGCGGATGACGCCGACGGCTGGCGCCTGGCCCTGATGCGCAGCACGGAATCCGGCGAAGCGGACTGGCGCCTGCTCTTCCGGATCAAGGCCAGGTTCTGATGGATCGAGGTGCGATGATGCGGCCTGTAGAACGGATCTTCAACTGGACACTGGCGGCGGTCCTGGCGATCGCGGTGGACGGCCGGGCGGAATCCCGGACCGTGGAACGCGAAATCACCGCCACCGGCCTGACGGACGCCGAAGTCGAAATCAAGGTGGGCGCGGCGCACCTGGAGCTCAGGGCGCACGACGGCGGGCCGCTGGCGCGGATCGCCATCGAGTATTCCACGGAGAAGGAACCCCAGATCGATTTCGACGGCTCCGGCAGCACGGGACGTCTGAAGATCCGGAACGACGCCGGGGACGAGATCTCCTTTTCCATCCTGGGAAACCGGCCGGACAACCCCTTCGACGACCACTGGATGATCAGCCTCAGCCGCGACCTGCCCCTGCTGCTCCACGTGGAATTCGGGCTGGGACCGGGAGAAGCCGAATTCGGCGGACTGACCCTCAGCAAACTGGAGTTCGTCACCGGACTCTCCGACGTGGTACTCGAATTCAGCAGCCCCTGCCAGGGAGTCTTGGAACATGTGGGACTGGCCACGGGCCTGGGCAGCATGGAGGTTCACGGCCTCTCCAACGCCCTGATCCAGCGGCTGGAGTTCGCCGGCGGCCTGGGAGCGGCCGTGCTTGATTTCTCCGGCAGCTATCGCAGCGAAACCGAGGTGGAGCTGGACGTGGGCATGGGATCGCTGCAGCTGATGGTTCCCCAGGGCATCGGCGTCAAGATCCGCCACGGCGACAGCTTCCTTTCCAACCACGAGTTCGAACGCCTCGAACAGATCAGCGAAGACACCTGGTATTCCGAAGACTGGCAGGCGGGTCCGGGGAACCTGGTCTTCGATCTCTCGGTGGGCATGGGTTCGGTCGAGCTGGATTGGATCGAGCCCAAGTGATCATCCGCTCACCGGTAAAATAGCTCCTCCGATTCCTCCTTTCTTGACTGAATCCCCCGAGGGATGCAATCTTGCTCCACATGCTCGAGTCCTTCGCTACGATCCTGCTTAACCTGTACCTGGATATCGCGCCGCTGCTGCTCTTCGGCTTCCTGGTGGCGGGCTTCCTGCACCTGCTGGTGACCGAGGAGAACGTGGTCCGCCACCTGGGCGCGCGGGACGGCCTCTCGGTCCTCAAATCCACGCTCTTCGCCATTCCGCTGCCGCTCTGCTCCTGCAGCGTGGTGCCGGTGGTCGCCTCCCTGCGCAGGAAAGGCGCCTCCCCCGGGGCATCCGTCAGTTTCCTGGTGGCCGCGCCCCAGGTGGGAGCCGATTCCTACCTGCTGACCCACGGGTTGCTGGGCCTGCCTTTCGCTCTTTACCGCCTGCTGGCATCTTTGATCACTTCCCTCTGCGCGGGCTTCTTCGAAAACCTGCTGCCCGAATCGAAACGCACAGCGGCCGAAGGCGACGTTGCGGCGGAAACGCCGGGCGAAACGGAAACTGCGGGTCGAGCGACGAATCCGCCCGGACTGTGGGCCAGGATCCGCGGCCTGCCCGCCTACCTGATGGAACTCCTGGGCAGCCTGGCCAACAGCCTCCTGGTGGGGCTGGTCCTGGCAGCGCTGATCATCGCGATCATCCCCGACAACCTGCTTTCCGACCTGCTGGAGGGCCGGAGCTGGATCAGCATGCTGCTGATGCTGGCGGTGGGAATTCCCATGTATGTATGCGCCACCGCTTCCACTCCGCTGGCGGCGGCCTTCGTGCTGAAGGGCGTGAGTCCAGGGGCCGCCCTGGTTTTTCTGCTCACCGGGCCGGCCACCAATATCGTCACCCTGAGCATGCTCTCCCGCAGTCTCGGGCGCCGGCCGGTGCTGATCTACCTGCTGAGCATTTCGGTGGTCGCGGTGGCCGCCGGGCTGGTGCTGGACCTGGCGCCCTCCGGCATGTTCAGTATCACATCGCCGGCCGAGATGGAACACCCGGAAGGGCTCTGGTACAAGGCGGTGGCCGGCGTGTTACTGGCCGCCATGCTGCTGCGCTACTACCTGGAGCGTCTGCGGGGCCGCATGCGCGCCGGCAGGGAAGCCCGGATGCCGATGACGGGGGAAGCGACCACCGAACGCAGCCGCCTGCGCGTCCTGGGAATGAGCTGCGCTCACTGCGCAGGGCGGGTCGAAGAGGCGGTGAAAGCTTTGAACATGGTGGAGAACATCCGCGTGGATCACGCTGCCGACCTGCTTGAATATTCGATCATTCCGGGAAGCGCGTCTTCCCGGGTGGAAGAACAGGTCCGACAGGCGGTGGAGGAGGCCGGGTACGACGTGGACGACCTCAGCCGACCAGCAGAATAATCGTCAACCACAGGAAGGCCCAGCCCGTCAGACAGCTCAGGATGTACATCAGTCCGGCCTGAATCCGCTCCCCGGCGCTTAATGGCGCCTCCCGGTCCTGCCAGTGTTCACCCTCTGTAAAAACCGGCGCATTGCCGGGTCGGCGATCCATCTGGAATGCCAGCGGTTTTCTGAGATACCAGCCAAGCACGCGAACCTCCTTGGGGTCGACGAGTGATCCAGCTCACAACTGAGGGGACGATTAGCAAGCGGGATGCCAGTTCGGCATCGGCGTTCCCAGCTTTATAGAGGGTGAAACACGACCGCTTGCGCGGAGCTTCGTGAGGTTGAAACGAACCACTTCCAAGGTTACCGACCTTAGCTGGGCATATCCACCGGCGCGGCAGGGACGATCTCGCTCAGGGGACCGGGGATGCTGTAGCACAATTTGGTGGAGGCAGCCGTGAGGCTCTCCAGTTTGTCAGCTCAAGGCCTCAATGCTACTTTTTCCGCTGGTCCACCAGCGAGGCTCCCGTGACGATCGGTTACAAAGTCAAACTCCAGGATTTCGAGGGTCCCCTCGACCTGCTGCTGTTCCTGATCCGCGAAAATGAAGTCGATATCTACAACATCCCCATCGTCGAGATCACCGCGCAATACCTGGCCACCATGGACCAGATCGAAACCGTGGATCTCGAACTGGCCGGGGATTTCATTCTCATGTCGGCCACCCTGCTGCAGATCAAGGCGCGCATGCTGCTGCCCAGGGAGGATGGGCTTCCCGAGGAACTGGAAGATCCCCGGCAGGAACTGGTACAGCGCCTGCTGGAATACCGTCGCTTCCGAGAAATCAGCGAAGGTTTGCGCGGACTGGAGGAGGCCTGCTCGGGTTGCGAGCGCCGGAAGTTCTTCGATCTGGGCCGCGTGGATCCCGAGACGCGCGATGAGTCGCTGCTGGACGTGGAGCTCTACGACCTGGCCCTTATCTACGCAGAGCTGGCCGCCAGGGAACCCCTTCAGGAAGGTCATCGCATCGAACTGTTTCCCTACACGGTGGAGGACCAGGTCCGCAGCATTCGCCGCTGGCTGAAACGCCGCTCAAGCTTCCGCCTGCAGCAGATCTACGCGGAAGCGGAGGACCGGAACCTGGTGGTGGTGAGCTTCCTGGCGGCCCTTGACCTGGCGCGCCAGCAGGAAATCCTGCTGCGTCAGGCCGGACACCTGTGCGGGATCTGGGTCTTCGATCCCTCGCTGATGGATTCCTGGCTGGCTCTGATGAGGGACAGCGCGTGAAAAGCGAAGCCTCAGACACCCCGCGGAATGCCGGGCTGGAAAGCGCCGCGGAAACCCTGCCCATGGGCGCGGTTCACGGGGATTCCCGGGATCTCCTGGAAGTCCTGTTCTTCGCCAGCGAGGACCTGCTGGATATAACCCGCCTCTGTGAACTCCTTGAAATGGAAAAAGATAGGATCCTTGATCTGATCGACAACCTGAATAAGGACTACCGGGATCAGGGCCGCTCCTTCGCCATACGCCCGCTGGCGGGCGGCTATCAACTGGTGAGTCGCCGACGCTACGGATCGCTGCTGCGCAGGCTGCTCAAGACCCGCGTTCGCCCGAGGCTCTCACGGGCGGCCCTGGAGACCCTGGCCGTAACGGCCTACAAGCAGCCGGTCACAAAATCGGAGATCGAGTCCATTCGCGGAGTAAAAACCGAGGGCGTGCTCAAAACGCTGCTGGACCGCCGCCTGGTGGCCATCGCGGGACGCTCCGAGGCCGTGGGCCGACCGTTGCTGTACCGGACCACGCGGGAGTTTCTCGAGTACTTCGGCATGGCCGGGATGGAGGACCTGCCGAAGCTGAAAGAGATCCAGGAGCTGGTGAAAGGGGCCCGCGACGGAGGCGACGAGCAGCTGCCGCCTGCCCGGCTGCAGGAACTTCTGCCCCACGGCGGGATGCAGGGCAAGCCCGGCCCGGATGAAACGGCTCCAGCCGCCGGTCCCGCGGAGGGGAGGGAAGAGCCCGCCGCGGATGAAACCTCGCCGGGTGCGTCCTGAACATGCGCTTAAACCAGTTTCTGGCCGCCTGCGGCGCCTGCAGCCGCAGGGGCGCCGAGAAACTCATCCTCGCCGGACGCATCCGAGTGAACGGACGGACCTGCAGGGAGTTGGCCACCCGGGTGGAGCCCGGCAGCGACCGCGTGCTCCTGGACGGCGTCCAGTGCAGCCTGCCCGCCGAGCACGTGTACATCCTGCTCAACAAGCCACGGGGTGTGCTGACCACGCTGGAGGATCCGCGGGGGCGGCCCACTGTGCGCCAGCTGGTGGACCTGCCGCGGCGACTTTTCCCGGTGGGACGACTGGACAGGGATTCGGCGGGAGCATTGCTGATGACGGACGACGGCGAGCTGGCCCGCGACCTGCTGCATCCATCCAGGCATGTACCCAAGGAGTACATCGTGCTGGCGGATAGGGACCTGACTCCCGAGGAGCTGCGGCGCGTCGCCGAGGGCATCCGCATCGACGGGCGGCGCACTCTGCCCTGCCTGATCGAACGCATCGGCCGTCCGGGCTCCCGGCCCCGCTACCGCATCGTGCTGCGGGAGGGCCGCAACCGGCAGGTCCGCAGGATGCTGGCCACACTGGGGATCAAGGTCCTGCGGCTGACCCGGCGCAGCTTCGGCGGCCTGAGCCTCGGCCGCCTGGAACCCGGCTGCTGGCGTTTCCTGGGTCGCCGTGAGGTCCAGCTGCTCAGGCGCCGGATTCGCCGTGACGAGAAACAATCACCGAAAGCCGCGAGCGCCCGCGATGAGTGATCCCGTCGTCTACCAGGTGGCCATCGACGGTCCGGCGGCTTCGGGCAAGAGCACCACTGCCCGGGCGGTGGCCGGGGGGCTGGGGATCCAGTACCTCGATACGGGCGCCATGTACCGGGCCTTCACGCTGCGCGTGCTGGAGGCGGGAGTCCACCCTAAGGACGCGCCGGCCGTGGACAGCCTGCTCGATGGTTTCGAATTGAACCTGGAGGGCGGCCGGATCCTGCTGGAGGGGCGCGACGTGAGCGCCGAGATCCGCGAGAACCGCATCTCAACCCTGATGGGCCCGGTCTGCGTCATGCCTGCGGTGCGCCGGCGCATGGTGAGCCTGCAGCGGGAGTTCGGCAGCCGGCGCTCCAGCGTGATCGACGGCCGGGACATCGGTACCGTGGTCTTTCCCGAGGCGCGTTTCAAGTTCTTCCTCGTAGCTGATCTAGAGGAACGCGCCCGCCGCCGGATGGCCGAACTGGGTCGAAGCGGCGAACGGATGGAGTTGCGGGAATTGATGGAAGAGATCCGCCGGCGCGACGAGCGGGACGCCTCGCGGGACATCAGTCCCATGAAATGCGCGGACGACGCTGTCCGCCTGGACACGACCAAGCTCAGCTTCGACGAGCAGGTACGCCGGATTCTGGAGCACGTCCGTCGGGGACTGGGGGAGGACGCCTGAAGGTGGTGTGCAAGCGCAGATTGACATACATGCTGGCCTGCCTGGTCCTGCGCGGCTTCTTCCGGCTGCTCTTCAGGCTGGAGGTCCGGGGACGCGCCCGCGTTCCGGCCAGCGGACGAATCCTGCTGGCCGCCAACCATCAGTCCAACTACGATCCGCCCCTGATCGGCTGCTTCCTGCCGCGGGAGATCTTTTTCGTGGCCAAGCGCCAGCTGTTTCGGAGACGCGCTGTGGCGCACCTGCTGAGCCATTTCAACGCGCTGCCCATCGAGCGGGGGGGAGTGGATCGCGTGGCCCTGAAGCGCATCCGGGAAACCTTGAATCGCGGCCTGGGCCTGCTGGTCTTCCCAGAGGGCCACCGCAGTTTCGACGGCCGCATGCTGCCCCCCCGCAACGGCGTGGGCATGATCGCCGCCGAGACGCGCTCCGACGTGCTGCCCGTCCTGATCGAAGGCAGCTTCCACCGGCCGGGTTTCCTCTTTCGCCGGCCTCGCGTGGTCCTGGAGTACGGCGAACCGATTCCCGTGGACCGCCTGCTGGAGGAATTCCCCGAGTCCGCGCCGGAGCAGGCAGGCAGGCGCACGGAGGTCTACAGCCGGATCACCAGCCGGATCATGGAACCCATTCACGTGATGCAGCGGCAGGTCCGCGAGGCCGGGGATTGAGGCCGTCCGCCCGCCGTTCCAGCGCTTTGCGCCTTGACTTCGCCCGCATACGTGTTAGTTTGTTCACACTGTCGCAACGACGAACTCATCAGCTCGCAGCGCACCGGAACAGCCCATGAACTTCACGCCCATTCCAAAGTCCTTGATCAGGGAACAGCTCAACCAGCTCGGCTACAATCCGCACCGGCTGGCGATCCGCGAGCAGAAGCGGCTGGTTGAGATTCTCGAGCGGCTCAGCGGACAGAGCTTCGTGCGGATGGAATTCGGCATTCCCAACCTGCCCGTGCCCGCGGCGGTGACGGAGGCCGAGATCCGGGCCCTGCGCGAAGGCCAAGTGGAGCGGATCTATCCGCCCTTCGACGGGATCCCCGAGCTGAAAGAGGAAGCTGCGCGGTTCATGAAAAACTTCGTGAACGTGGAAGTGCCGCCCGAGGTCTGCATGCCTACCTGCGGGGCCATGCAGGGTGGTTTCGTGATGCAGCTGCTGGCCACTCGCATGAAGGCCGGTCGTGATACGATTCTCTACCTGGACCCCGGTTTCCCGGTCAACAAGCTGCAGGCCAGGGTCTGCGGTCTAAAAATGGAATCCATCGACTTCTACGATTTCCGTGGCGAAGCATTGGTCCGCGAGGTGGAGCGCCGCCTGAGCCGCGGCCATATCGGCGGCGTGATCTGGTCCAGCCCCAACAACCCCACCTGGATCTGTCTCACGCAGGAGGAGCTGGAGGGCCTGGCGCGGGCCGCCGACCGCAACCAAGTGCTGCTGATCGAGGACCAGGCCTATTTCGGCATGGACCTGCGGGTCGATTACATGAAACCCGGCGAAGCCCCCTACCAGCCTTCCGTAGCCCGCTGCGGCGACTACTGGGTCATGCTGCTTTCGGGCTCCAAGCTCTTCAGCTTTCCCGGGCAGCGCGTCGGACTGGCGGTGATCAGCCCGGCCCTGGCGCAGGGACATTTCCGGGACCTGGAGCCCTGGTTCGGCTCCGATCGTTTCCTGCACGCCTTCGTTCACGGAGGAATCTATTGCAGCACCGCGGGCGTGTCGCACAGCGGTCAATGGGGCCTGCGGGCGGCACTTAAGGCCGCCAACGAGGGAGAGCTCGGATTCATGGACAACGTGCGGGAATACGCCGCGCGTTCCGCCTGGCTGAAAGGCTGCTTTCAGCGCCACGGGTTCAACCTGGTGTACGACAACGACCTGGGCCGGCCACTGGCCGACGGTTTCTACTTCACGGTCGCCTACGAGGGCTTGGACGGCTCCGAACTCCTGCAGGAACTGCTGTGTTACGGAATCAGCATGATCACTCTGGAGATCACCGGCAGCGTACGCCTGGAAGGCCTCAGGGCCTGCGTCAGCTTCACGGACCCGAGCGTCTTCGATGAGGTGGAGCAGCGCCTGGCAGCTTTTCAGCGCGACCACTCCTGAATCCCGACCGAAACATTCCCACTTAAGCCGAGAATCCCAGTCCTAAATTACTAGTTTTCCGTCTTGCCCGGCTTCCCGGTTGATGCCGCACCGGCAGCGGGGAAGCGGGCCGAGGCAACAGGAAAGGTGAACAAGGAACAACCCGATGTCCGAAGAAACCAAGAACCAAACCCCGAGTACCCAACCCAACGAGCAGGACACCCAGCCGGAAACCGTTGAGACCGCAGCCGCTCAGGAGGAACAGAGCGAGGAACAGTCCGTAATCCCGGAAGAACACGTTTCCCTTGTGGAACCGACGGAAGACCCCGGTGAAACACCGCCCGAGAACGGATCGGAGCCCGGTGACCCGGCAGCGGAGGGACCCACCGGCGACGAGGCTGAGAGCCCGCCCCGGGAAACCGCCGATGCAGCGCCGGTCGAATCGGCCGTTGTATCACGGGATGAAGACCGGCCCTCCGAAGATAGTCTCTTCACCGAGGAGTTCAGCTACTCCCCGGAGGAGTACAAGGAGCTGGAAGCCCTCTACAACGACACCTTCCGCGACAACGAAGAGAATTCCATCACCGAGGGCCGGGTGGTCAACATTACCGACCGCGACGTGGCCGTGGACATCGGCTTCAAGTCCGAAGGCTGGGTGCCGCTCGAGGAGTTCGACGACCCGACCAACCTGAAGATCGGCGACACGATCGAGGTCTTCATCGAAAAGTTCGAAGGCCCCAACGGCGCACTGCTGCTGTCCAAGAAGCGCGCCGACGTGGAGCGCACATGGATGCGCCTGAAGAACCTCGAGTCGGAGGGCGCCGTGATCGAGGGCAAGGTGATCCGGCGCATCAAGGGCGGCCTGGTGGTCGACCTGATGGGCATCGACGCCTTCCTGCCGGGCAGCCAGATCGACATCCACCCGGTGCGCGATTTCGACAGCCTGATCGGCAAGAAGATGGACTTCCGCATCGTCAAGATCAACGACGCGCGGAAGAACATCGTTGTATCACGCAAGGTCCTGATCGAAGAGGACATGCGCGAGATCCGCGAGCGCGTGCTTTCCGAGCTGGAGGTGGGACAGATCCGCGAGGGCGTGGTCAAGAACATCACCAACTTCGGCGTCTTCGTGGACCTGGGCGGCGTGGACGGACTGCTGCACATCACGGACCTCTCCTGGGGCCGCGTGAACCATCCCTCCGACGTGGTCAAGCTGGACCAGAAGATCACCGTCAAGGTGCTCAGCTTCGACCGCGAGCGCAACCGCATCTCCATCGGCTTGAAGCAGCTCCAGCCCCATCCCTGGAACGACGTGGACGAACGCTTTCCGGTGAACACCCGCGTGGCCGGGAAGGTGGTCAGCCTGACCCGCTACGGCGCTTTCGTCGAGCTGGCGGAGGGCATCGAAGGCCTGATCCACATCAGCGAGATGAGCTGGACCCAGCACGTCAAGCACCCCTCCCAGATCCTCTCCGTGGGGCAGCAGGTGGAGGTTATGGTGCTCGAAGTGCGCAAGGAAGAGCGCAAGATCAGCCTGGGCCTCAAGCAGACCGAGCCCAATCCGTGGGAGGAGCTTGCGGACAAGTACACGCAGGGTTCGATTCACGAGGGTCTGGTGCGGGACCTTGTACCCTTCGGCGTCTTCGTGGAACTCGAGGCGGGCATCGAAGGTCTGGTGCACATCAGCGATCTCTCCTGGACGCGCAAGCTGCGCCATCCAGGCGAGCTGGTCAAGAAGGACGAAACGCTCAAGGTGCAAGTGCTGCAGTTCGACCGCGACGAACGCCGAATCGCGCTGGGCGTGAAGCAGCTGCAGGAGAATCCCTGGGAGAAGTTCGAAGAGGAATTCGACGTGGGCTCCCAGGTTGAATGTAAGGTGGCCAAGGTAATCGACAAGGGCGTGGTGGTCACACTGCCCCACGGCCTGGAAGGGTTCGTTCCCAATTCCAAGATGCGCCTGACGGACGCCCAGGGAAACAAGGTGCAGCTCAAGGAAGGCGACGGCAGCATCTTCCGAATCATTGAATACGACCGCAACAACAAGAAGGTGATCCTTGCCACTCCTCAGCGCGTGAGCGAAGAACAGAAAGCGGTGCTGGATTATCGCAAGAGCAAGCCCAAGGCTCACGCCAGCGGGGCGCTGGGCGATGCCTTGCGGGAAGCCGGGCTGGTGAAGTCCGGGCGCAGGAAGTCGCAGAAGCAGGGTGAAGGCTCCCGGGAGGCGCGGGCAAAAAGGGAAGCCCCTCAGCCCGCACCGGCTGATGCGGAAGCCGGGCCGAAAAGCGAGACCGAGCCCGCCCCGCCGAAGGATACGGATGCTGAAACTGCAGCAGCTCCTGAGGCCGAGGCTGCTCCCAGCGCGGATTCGACGCCGGAAGAATCCGCCCCGGTGGAAGCCGAAGCTCCCCGGTCTGAGACGGAGGAGCCTACCAGGTCTGCTGAGGAGACGGACGAGCACTCCCAAACCCCGGAGGGAACGGAAGAAGCTCCCGCAGTGGAGGAGGCCGCGGAAGCCGCCCCTGAAGAACAGGACCGGCCCGCCGGGGATGCCGGAGAAACCGGTGCGGCGCCCGAACCCGAAGAGACCGCGGCAGCCAACGGACCCGAAGCGGATTCCGGTGTCGCGGACGAGGAAGCGGGTGCGGAGGAAGAGCAGCGTTCGGAATAATCCGGTCGGACGGTGCGATTATCGCAGTTCAATCCAGGCGCGGTCCGTCAATGGCAGACGGGCCGCGTTTCTCATGGCCCAGGTCGCGGGGCGCGATTAGATGACTGAAAGTCCGGAGCTGATTCAGACGAAGAATTGCGGACCGGTGCACCAGGGGACTCCGCGAGTCAGCATAGCCGTCCTGGGCTGCCGGCTGAACCAGTACGAGAGCCGCGCCGTGCTGGGCCAGTTCCTGCGCTGCGGGTTTCGAGAAGTGTCCTTCGAAGAACCCGCCGACCTGGTTATCGTCGATACCTGCGCAGTTACCCGGCGGGCGGAGCAGAAGGCGCGGCAACTTATCCGCTCGGCGATCCGCGCCCATGCCGGGGCGGTGATCGCCGTCTGCGGCTGCTACGGGCAGCGGGATGCCGCCCGGATCGCCCGCATCCCCGGAGTGGACTTCGTCCTGGGCACCCGGGAAAAACTCGACCTGCCCGCCTGGATCACGGAGCTCTGCAAACAGGATCCGCCGGTGATCCGCGTCTCGGACCCGGCCGCCCCGCGCAGCGAGGAGTTCATGGCCGCGGAGAGCTTCGGCGGATTGACCCGGGCGCTGCTCAAGATCCAGGACGGCTGTGATATCTTCTGCAGCTTCTGCGTCGTGCCGCACCTGCGCGGCCGCAGCCGCAGCATGCCCCGCGAGTCGATCCTCAGGCAGGCGCGCCTCCTGCTGGACCGGGGTTACCGCGAACTGGTGCTCAGCGGCGTGCACATCGGCGGCTATGGAAAGGACCGGGGCGGCGGGGAAAACCTCGCGGAACTCTGCAGGATCCTGCTCGATCTTGATGGCCTCGAGCGTCTGCGGCTTTCCTCCATCGAACCCTGGGATATCGATGAAGAGCTGATCCGCGCCATGGCAGGGGATCCCCGCTTCTGTCCCCACTTCCACACGGCGATCCAGAGCGGCTCGAATCGTATCCTAGGGCGAATGCGGCGGAGAATCGACTCCGCCGGGCTCTACGCGCTCTTCGAGCGCCTGGCGGACGAGATTCCGGACCTGGGCCTCGGCACGGACGTGATGGCGGGCTTTCCCGGCGAAGAGGAGCATGACTTCCGGGAAACGGTAGAGATGATCCACCGCGTCCCCTTCACTTACCTGCACGTGTTTCCTTACAGCCGTCGCGAGGGCACGCGGGCGGCGGGCTTCGAGGGACAAGTGGAATCGGAGGTCCTTCGGCGGCGCTGCGGCGAACTTCGCGCCCTGGGCCGCGAAAAGCGCTCCGCGTTTCACACCGCCAACCTGGGCCGGCGGATCAGCGTGCTGCTGGAATCCGGACCCGGCGGGGAGAACCTCCAGGGTTACACGGCCAACTACCTGCGCGTGCGGCTGCCGGCGCCCGTTGGAAAGGAAGCGGGCCTGTACCAGGGAAGCCTGCTGGAGGTTGAGCTGCTGGAAGACCTGGGCGCCACGGTGCGGGGCCGCATGGTCCCCTGAGCGATGTGCACGATTGGCCCATCCTTTGCACATTACCGGTAATGGCGTTTCAAGAAGCGTTTTACCGGCCCCGGATGTGCGCATCGCCACACAAAGGGATGCAGGGCCGAGTACCTGTCTGGAAGCTCAGACAGCAGGAAGTCTCAGATTCCATGAAACCTGAAAGAGGGAGAACCACACAATGCACTTCAAGGGATTGATCCTGTGCTTGGCCGCCTTGCTTTCCACAGCCCAGGCCCAGCTTCCTGAAATCAAGCTGCCCCAGGCTTCCATCCAGATTCTCCACCAGGACCGCCTGGACACTGGACCGGCCTGGCGCGAGTTCCAGGACCGACATCCCGGCTGGCGCGTGGTCGACTGGGACCGGATTCACGATTATCCGCACCGGGCGCTGGGTGACGGCATCTGTCTGCCCGGAGGCCCCATCGCCTCCGCGGAGGACCTGGACGACCGCCTGCGAGACTTCCTTGCATCACACCCGGGCCTGCTCAGCGGCAGCCGGCGGGATGCCCCGGAGGATATCGACGCGCTGTACATCGGCCGCCACGGCAAACTCTGGTACGCGCGCTACGCCCAGCGCTGGGCGGGCCGCCTGGTGCTGCTGTCCGAACTGGTATTCCGTGTCACACTCGACGGGCACCTGCTGATGATGGGCAGCGACCTGCATCCCGGGCTCGATGCCCGGGAGCCAGAGCTGGATCGATCGGCGGTGGAGCGGCTGCTGGCCGGCCTTCCCGCCGGAGAGCACAAGGTGGCCGAAGTGCGGGTGGAAGAGGACTGGGTGCTGCTCCCGCTGCTCGATGGCAAGAATTTCCGCTTCGAGGCGGCCTGGCCCGGTCGCGTCCTGCTGGACCATCCTGAACACGACTACCGGGTCTTTGTCTCCGGGCGGACGGGCGAGATCCTCTGGAGCTGGAATCAGGTGCGCCACGTGGTCCTGGAGGGCACCCTGATGGGAATCGTGGAGGAGCAGCAGCCCAGCGATCCCGACCTGCCCCAGCCACTGGCCTACGTCCAGCTGGACGTGGAGGGCCAGCAGGTGACCACCGGGCGCGACGGTTCCTGGTCGTTGGAGCTGGAAATGGAAGGACCCTGGAGCCTGCAGGCCCAGTGCTACGGCGACTATGCCGACGTCAACCGCACGGACGGCGCCGACGGGCAGTACTGGGTGGACCTCTACGGCGACGAGGACACGCTGACCTTCGACCTGGACTACGCCCAGATCCAGGAGCTGGATGCTTACCTGCACACCACCCGGGTGCACGATTTCATCACCGACCTGGACGATTCCTTCACCGGCCTGGACGAGTCCCTGCCCGTGAACATCAACATCAACAGCGTCTGCAACGCCTACTGGGACGGCTCCAGTATCAACTTCTTCCGGGAGGGCGGGGGCTGCCACAACACGGCCCGGCTCGCCGGTGTGGTGTATCACGAGTACGGCCACGGGGTCAACGACCGCCAGTACATGCAGGCCGGCGAGCCCTTCGGCATGACCAACGGCGCCCTGCACGAGGGCCTGGCCGACGTGACGGCCGTCTACCTGATGGACGTGCACTACGTGTCTCCCGGCTGGAACATCCGGGACCTGGACAACAACAACAGCTACCCTGAACACGTTACCGGCGAAGTGCACGCCGACGGCATGATCATCGGCGGCGCCATGTGGCACATGCGGGAAGCCCTGGGTCTCGAGCTAGTGCGTCCCATGCACCACTACGCCCGCTGGGGCACGCCCGACGATCCCGACCTGGGACGCTGCTTCTTCGAGTACTTCATTGAAATCGTGCTGGTGGACGACGACGACGGCGACCTTTCCAACCTGACGCCCCACTGGGAAGAGATCAACGGCGCCTTCAACCAGCACGGCATCGGCAGCGTGCTGGCCTGGATCGCCGCTGAATTCGAAGTGGTGGAGGCGCCCTTCTACACCCCGCCCGGAGAAGCTCTGGAGCTGACCGCCTCGCTGTCCGCACCAGTTTTCCTGTTCCCCGAAAGCGTGGAACTGGTCTACTGGATCGACGACCAGCCGGAAGAGACGGTGGAATTCGTGGAGATCGAAGCCGGGCTCTGGCAGGGAGAGATACCCGGCCAGGATTACGATACGGTGGTTCACTATTACGCCCGGGTGATCAACGACGCGGAAGTGGATATCCTGGCGCCGCCCGGTGCTCCCGCGGAGCATTATCGAACCCGTTTCGCTTACCGACAGGATCTGCTCTTCACCTTCGAGGAGGACGGCGGAGGAGGAGAATGGGAGGGCGTCTGGGACTGGGGCGAACCACAGTCGGGGCCGGTGGAGGCGCACTCCGGGCTGAATGCCTGGGCCACCGACCTCTACCAGAACTACCCTGACGACCACCTGGCCCGGCTGAGTTTCCCGTCCCAGACCGTGCGCGACGAGGACATGGTGCTGGCCTACTTCTACCACTGGATGGACATGGAGACCGGCTGGGACGGGGTCAACGTGGAGGCGGCGGTCAACTACGAGAACTTCGAGATCCTGGAACCCTGGGGCGGTTACGACATGGTCAGCCCCGGCAACAACATCTGGCCCGGCGTGCCGGCGCTCACCGGGCAGACCGAGGGCTGGGAGCGCCTGGTTCTAGACCTCTCGGACCGCACCGAACCCGGCGACCTGGTGCGGCTGCGCCTGAACATGTTCTCCGACGGCTGGATCACGGCGCCCGGCTGGTACGTGGACGACCTACAGTACATCGGTTTCGAAGGGCCGCAAGTGCTGATCCACGAACCGCTGGCCGACAGCGAGGACATGCAGCAGGTGGAGTTCCCGGTGCTGGCCCTGCTGAACACGGAAATCGAGATCGACGATTTCCTGCTGAGCTGGCGTGTTGAGGGCGGCGAGATCGTCGAACAGGAAATGGAGGCGACGGGCGAGCCGCAGGAGTACGCTTCCGTGATCACAGGCCCATTTCCCGACCAGACCGTGGAATACCGGCTCGAAGCCTCCAACGCGGTGGGTTTCTACGTCAGTTTTCCCGAGGACGACAGCTGGCACGCCTTCCACGTGGGACCCGACCTGGAGCCTCCCCTGGCCTCCTTCACCAGCCCGCCCTACGACGTGATCGGCCACTCCGCCACGTATCACGTGGAGGCCCAGGCCAGCGACAACCAGGCTGTGGCCGAGGTCTCCCTCAACTGGCGCGAGGCGGGCGGCCAGTGGCAGGAGCTGGCCCAACTGCAGCAGGTGGAAGGGGATCTCTGGTCCGTCGATGCCTACTTCTACTCGGGAGGACTCTCTGAGGCGGAATTCGCGCTCAGGGTCGTGGACGCAGCCGAAGCCCAGAACGAGGGGTGGAGTGAAACCGTGAGCGTCAGCCTGGGCGAGTACCAGTACGTGGACGACTTCCCGACGATTCCCATGCCTCACTGGAATGTGAGCGGCGAGTGGATCCCCCAGGACGTCCGTGTACACGAGGGCGAGTACGCGCTGGGCACATCGGCGGACAACTTCTACGATCCCTGGGCGGAAGGCGAGGCTGAATTCGGCCGGCCAATTGACCTGGAGCACGCCGAAGCAGCCTTCCTGGTTTTCTGGGAATGCTGGTTCCTGGAACCGGAGGACGACTTCGTCTTCATCGAAGCCAGCACCGACGGCGGGCAGAACTGGGAGATGCTCGAGGAGCGCACCAGCGGTTCCGGCTGGGTGCAGACGGCCCTCTCGCTTCAGGATTACCTGGGCCAGTCCGACCTGAGGTTCCGTTTCAGGCTGCAGGCGGACGGCGACAACGACGGCTTGCACATCGGCTATTTCGTGGACGAGATCGAGATCTTCAGCGACTGGGTTTCGGTGGAACCGCCGGCCCAAGCTCTGAGTCCCGGTTCATTCCGGCTCTCGGAGGCGCGACCCAATCCCTTCAACCCGGTCACCAGGGTGGAGCTGGAACTTCCCCGCGCGCTCCCGGTGCGGGCGGAACTCTTCGATCTTAGAGGTGCCAGTCGGGGCCTGCTGCATTCAGGGATCCTGCCCGCCGGGCGGCATACTTTGCTCGTCGAAAGCGGCCGGCTGTCCTCGGGCCTGTACTTACTGAGTGTGAGCGGCGGCTCGCAGGTCGAGGTGCGAAAGCTGCTTCTGATCAAGTAGCGGAGGATTCGAATGGATCGAATCGCCATGCTGAACCGCATGTCGGAAGTCCTGGACCGGGTTCCGCGGGGCAAGGTCCTGAGCTACGGCCGGCTGGCGGAGCTGGCCGGATTCCCCGGGCAGTCCAGGCTGGCCGCCTGGCTCTGCAGGCACTTGCCCTGTGCCGGCCTGCCCTGGCATCGCGTGCTTTCCGCGGATGGTCGCAGCCGGATTCCCGATTATAAAACTCGTGAAGAACAGTTCAAGCTGCTATGGGTTGAAGACGTTCCCCTGAGATCCGCTGAACAAGTGGACATGACTTTGGCCCTTTGGAGACCCGAGCTGCTGGACTCCGACACCCAGGATGCCGGAATTTGAACATCCTGAACGATTCACGATCTCTCCTCGTTCTTATCGCGTCCGCAAGTGACTATTTTTCAATGATCGGGATGGGTTGAAAAACTTGGCACGGTATCTGCGACTTCCTCCCTCGATCGGTTGTCGGTCATGACCCTTTTCATCGGCTTCTGCGCTGTGGGGACGCAACACGGAATCTGACGAAGGATCGGCGCCGATCGCGTTCTGCCACCGCTACAGGCAGAGCCCTTTCGGTTTGCCCTAGCCCCTGGCTGGGCTGCCCTACCTGGCCAAGCCAAGGAGATTTCCCGCCCGGTACTTGCCGGGCGGGCTCTTTTTATATTCCAGCCATGAACGACTCCCTGCCCTCTTTTCATCTCCAGGCATCTTGCGGCAACGCCCGCGCGGGTGACCTTGAATCAACCCGGGGCCTCGTCCACACGCCGCTGTTCATGCCCGTGGGCACCAGGGCCAGCGTGAAGACGCTCGATACGCGCGACCTGCTGGAACTGGGCGCGCAGATC
The DNA here is from genome assembly GCA_964568855.1 of uncultured Bacteroidaceae bacterium. GTDB lineage: Bacteria > CAIWAD01 > CAIWAD01 > CAIWAD01 > CAIWAD01 > CAZMSD01. The sequence continues at coordinate 36,601 of CAZMSD010000010.1, forward strand.
CTGCTGGCCAACACCTACCACCTGTTTCTGCGTCCGGGCGCTGAACTGATCGCTCGAGCCGGCGGGCTGCACAGCTTCATGAGCTGGTCCGGGCCGCTGCTCACGGACTCGGGCGGTTTCCAGGTCTACAGCCTGGGTGAGCTGCGCGAGGTTCGCGAAGAGGGAGTGGAATTCCGCTCGCACCTCGACGGCAGCCGGCACACCTTCACTCCGGAATCGGTGGTCGAGGTCCAGCGGCTGCTGGGCAGCGACATCATGATGGCGCTCGACGAATGTCCTCCCGCCCACGCGGAGCGCTCCTACGTTGAGCGGAGCATGGAGCTTTCCTGTCGCTGGGCCTTCCGCTGTCGCTCGGTCTGGCTGCAAAGCGAACCTCTGCACGGCAGCGCGCAGGCCCTGTTTCCCGTGATACAGGGCGGAGTCCACGAGGACCTGCGCCGCCGCTGCATCGACGAGCTGTCACGCGAGGACTGGCCCGGCCTGGCCATCGGCGGACTGTCGGTGGGCGAGCCCCTGCCGGCCATGCGGGCGATGACCGAGTTATGCTGCGGGTTGATGCCCGTCGAGCGCCCGCGCTACCTGATGGGCGTGGGCAGCCCGCGGGACATCCTCGAGAGCATCGATCTGGGGGTGGACCTGTTCGACTGCGTGCTGCCCACTCGCAACGCCCGCAAGGCCACGCTGTTCACGCGCCGGGGCCGCTATTCCGCCAAGGCGGCGAAGTACAAGGAGCATTTCGATCGGCCGGTGGATCCGGAGTGCCGGTGTTACACCTGCCGGACCTACGACCGGGCCTACCTGCGGCACCTTTACCACGTGGAGGAGTTCAGCGCCATGCGGCTGGGCACCATCCACAACCTGTGCTACTTCATGGACCTCGTGCGCGGCGCGCGCCGGGCGATTCTCGACGGGCGCTGGAAAGACTACCTGAAAACCTGCCTCGACGCCTACGCCGAAGCGGAGGAATCGCCTTGAGGGACGCTTTTCGTGATACAACCTCCCCGCGGCGGAGTTGAGCGTGTGACACGAGGCCTCCGCCCCCGCGGGAGTGTAGAAAAGCGAATGCGATTCCTAACTTGATCGGGATTTCGTCGGCCGCCCGCTGCCGGTGCCTCCGGCCCCGGGAAGCGGCCTGTTGTTCAGCAGCTCCGGGAGGACAGTTTGGAAATCTACGTCTTGATGAAAAGGGTTCCCGACACCGAGAGCCAGATCCGCATCGCCGCGGACCAGCGCTCCGTGGACACCAGCGACCTGAATTTCATCATCAACCCCTACGACGAATATGCCATCGAAGCCGCTCTGCAGCTCAAGGAGAGCGCCGGGGGCACTGTGACCCTGCTGACCGTGGGCACGGAAGGGTCGGAGAGCACCATCCGCAAGGGCCTGGCCATGGGCGCGGACAAGGCGGTGCTGCTCAAGGTCGGCGAGTATTTGTTCGACGCCCGCCAGGTGGCTGCGGTTCTGGCCGCCTACCTCAAGAACGCCGGCGCAGACCTGATCCTCGGCGGCAAGCAGGGCGTGGACCAGGACAACGCATCCACGGCCCTGATGCTGGCCGAAATGCTGGGCCTGCCCAGCGTGAGCACGATCTGCAGCATCCAGGCGGAGAACGGCGGCTTCTCGGTCGAGCGCGAGGTGGAAGGCGGAAGGGAAAGCTATCGACTCGGCACGCCCTGCCTGCTGACCGCCGACAAGGGCCTCAATGAACCGCGCTACGCCTCGCTGAAGGGCATCATGATGGCCAAGAAAAAGCCGCTGGAAGTGGCCGAGACGGCCCCCGCGGAAGGCGCCGTCTACGGCGTGGAAGGGCTGGAATACCCGCCCGCCCGGCCCGAGGGGCGTATCGTGGGCGAGGGCGCCGACGCGGTTCCCGAGCTGCTGCGGCTGCTGAAGGACGAAGCCAAGGTTTTCTAGGATCCCCGGAGGCGATAGTGATAATCTACTGTGTCATCGAACATCAGCAAGGCCAGGTAAGGCAGGGCTCGCTGGAGGCCCTGAGCACGGCTCGCAGACTGAAGGCTACTGGAGCCTGCGAAGAAATCGTGGCCATCGTACCGGGTCAGGTGGAACAGCCGGAGGATCTTGGCCGCTACGGCGCCGATCGCGTACAGCAGCTGAAGGCGCTGGAGGGCGCCTACAGCAGCGACGGCTGGGCGGCGGGCCTGGCCGGCGCCTGCGGCGATTCCCACGAAGCGCTGGTCATGCTTTCCGCCAGCGCGCGGGGGCGTGATCTGGCTCCCCGGCTGGCGGCCCGCCTTGGGCTGACCCAGCTCTCGGAATGCACCGAGCTGGATTTCAGCGAGGGCTCCCTGCGGCTGACTCGGCCCGTGTTCGCGGGCAAGGTGCTGCTGAAGACCCGGCTGCAGAGTTCGGCGTTGCTGACCCTGCGCCCCAAGGTCTTCGAGGCCGAAGAGGCGGGCGAGGCGGCCCCGGTGGAAACGCTGGAAGGCGAGGCCCCTGAAATGAAGGCCGTGGTGGCCGAGATAATCGGCGCCGCCTCCGCGAAGCTGGACCTGACGGAGGCCGACATCATCGTATCCGGCGGCCGCGGGGTGGGCGGACCCGAGGGCTACGCCCCGCTGGAGGCCCTGGCCGAGAAACTGGGCGCCGTGGTGGGCGCTTCACGCGCCTCGGTGGACGCGGGGTGGCGGCCGCACAGCGACCAGGTGGGCCAGACGGGCAAGGTGGTCAATCCCACCCTCTACATCGCCTGCGGCATCAGCGGAGCCATCCAGCACCTGGCGGGGATGAAGAACTCCAGGTACATCGTGGCCATTAACAAGGATCCCGAGGCGCCCATCTTCAAGGTGGCCGATTACGGAATCGTGGGCGACCTGTTCCAGGTGATTCCCGCCCTGACGGAGGCCGTCTAACACAACAGGTTTAGTACGCGGTCGCGATCCGCGGAAGAGAAATAGAAACGGGGCCTTTCGGGGCCCCGTTTTCCGCTTTTGGGGTGTCAAAGCGGTTGTCGCGTCACACAGCTGAACAGAGAGAGGGTTGGTCAAAGCGATTCCTGTCCTGGTACAGCAAAACGTGTGCCAGAGATCGCAGAGGACTTCCAGGATGGTCTTAATTCATTGAATGACAAGAGCTTGGCTCAACAACCGGGCAGAGGTTCAGGTCCTGAATGCGCCGTTCTGGGTTGTGTGTGATGAGCCACTCTGGTGGAATTGCCCGCAAGCAAGGGATATGAACAATTATCCGGGTAACCCGGCGGCCACGATCTGGGCGATGTCCAGCACCTTGATTTCTTCCCGCCCCTTGTCCACGGCTCCGTCCCGCAGCATGGTCTGGCAGAAGGGACAACTGGTGCCGAAGATTCGTGCTCCGGTGGCCAGGAGTTCATCGGTGCGTTCATGGTTGACGCGCGTCCCCTCGGTCTCCTCGGCGAACAACATTGCGCCGCCGGCTCCGCAGCAGAAGGAACGGCGGCCCGTCCGCGGCGCTTCCACCAAGGAGGTGCCACAAGCGCCCAGGACCTCGCGGGGGGCGCGGATCACCTCCCCGCCGATGTATCGCGAGAGATAGCAGGCGTCGTGGTAGGCCAGGCGGCCCTCGAGCTGACCCGGGGCGCCCGTCTCCGGCCTGAGTCGTCCGTCTCGAATCAGGTCCTGGATGAACACGCTGTGATGCACCAGGGGAATCTGTTTCAGGCGCAGTTCCTCAGGCAGATCCTGGTATTCGCTCAGGGTCTTGATGCAATGCGGGCAGGTTGAGACGATCAGCTCGGGATCGGCCTCGTTGATGGTTTCCGCGTTCTCCATGGCCAGTTCCTGGAAGGCGAACTCGTTGCCCGCCCGGCGGGCGGCGTCGCCGGTGCATTTCTCTTTGCGCAGCACGCCGAAGTCGACCTCCGCCGCCTTGAGAATCCGCAGGAAATCCAGGGCCACGGCGCGGTAGGCTTCGTCGAAGCGGGCCATGCAGCCCATCCAGTAGAGCACTTTCTGGCTGCCGTCGTGGAAGGGGACGTCGTGCTCCTCGAGGAAGGCCGTGGCGTCCTGGGCGGCATAGCGCCAGGGATTGCCGGAACGCTCGAGGTTGTCGAAAAGCGTGCGGAAGGTGGCCGGGAAGCGGCCCTCGCTCACCAGGCCGCGGCGGTATTCCAGCAGGCTCAGCGGCTGGTCGTTGCCGGTAGGGCACTGCTCGGCGCAGGCGCCGCAGGTGGTGCACTGCCAGAGCCATTCCTCGGGCAGGCAACCACCCACCGCCTGTTGCTCAGGATCTTCCAGGAATCCGGCCCGCAAGTTCAGTACAAGCTGCTTGGGATCCAGGGCCTTGCCCGTCTGGGCGGCCGGGCAGTGCTCCCAGCAACGGCCGCATTCCACGCAGGAGAAGATTGCCAGCGCATTGGCCTTTCCCAGGTCGGCCAGGCTGCCGGCGCCCATTTCCTCCTTCTCGAAATCGAGGGGCAGCAGGCGGCCCATCACCTCGTTGCGAAAGAAAACCGCGAACGGGCTGAGTACCAGGTGCAGGTGCTTGGAGCGGGGAATCAGAACCAGGAAGGCCAGCAGAACCACGCTGTGCAGCCACCAGTTCGCTTCCGCCCATTTACCGCCGGAGCTCATCACCGGGCACTCGTGATACTTGGCCAGGAAGGTAACCATCAGGAGGAAGATGAACAGGGCCACCAGGCCGCTGGTGAGGGACAGCTCCGTGCCCAGCGGGCGGGGGCGCAGGACGAACCTGCGGAAGGCCAGGTAGAGAATGCCCAGGCCCGCCGCGTATGCGAACAGGGCCACCAGGCTCTGGAAGGCTTCGTGGAAGCGGCCGCTCCGCGGCAGAATTCCCCCGGGCAGGAAAGCCAGGCTGAAATGGTTGAGGGTCTCCAGCACGAAGGCCAGGAAGGCCCAGAAGACCAGGGCATGGGCCAGTCCGGCCAGCGGTCGATTCCCGATGACCTTGCTCTGGAAGACGACCTCGCGGAGCACTCGCAGCAAGCGCCTGCCCGTCCCATCCGTGGGAAAACCGCCGGAAGCGCTGCCTATCGCCCCCAGGCGCTGCCTGAGCACCTGGACGAACAGCAGAACGGACACCAGCAGCAGAACGAGAAAGACCAGGGCCTTGATCAGCATGGCGTACTCCGGGGTGGGCGGTAGTTAATTCTTTAATATTACAAAAGCTGCAAGCCGGCGCAAGGAAACCGCGCCGCGGCCGCCGTCCGTGTATCACGCAGGGGCATCGCCCGGCCTGCTTTCCTTCCTTCATTCCCTGCCACTCCCTACATTGTACCGCTGATTCGATTTTCGTTGGACAGCAGTCCCGAGGACTACATGCAGAAACTGGGAACCGCACTGAAGGACGGCGAGAAAGCCCGCCGGCAGCGCGAGCTTTACGAAGGTCTGCTGACCCGGCTGGAGCAGCAATGCGCCTCCATCCGCAAGGGAGGAGGCGAGACGGCCCTCGCCCGGCACCACAAGCGCGGCAAGCTGAGCGCGCGGGAGCGCATCGCCGAGCTGACCGACGAGGGCAGCTTCTTCGAGCTGGGGACCTTCGCCGCGCGCGGAATGTACCCCGACCAGGGAGATATTCCCGCGGCCGGCACGGTGATGGGCCTGGGGTGCGTCCAGGGACGCCTGGCCATGGTGGTGGCCAACGACGCCACGGTCAAGGCCGGGGCCTGGTTCCCCATGACGGCCAAGAAGAACCTGCGCGCCCAGGAGATCTGCATGGAGAACAGGCTGCCGGTGGTCTATCTAGTGGATAGCGCCGGGGTCTTCCTCCCCTTGCAGGACGAGATCTTCCCCGACCGCGAGCACTTCGGACGCATCTTCCGCAACAACGCGGTGATGAGTTCCCTGGGCATTCCCCAGATCGCGGCCATCATGGGCCCCTGCGTGGCCGGCGGGGCCTACCTGCCCATCATGAGCGACGAGGCCATGATCGTGGACGGCACCGGTTCCGTATTCCTGGCGGGCGCCCACCTGGTGAAGGCCGCCATCGGCGAGGTGATCGAGAACGAGGACCTGGGAGGTGCCACGGTTCACTGTTCCATCAGCGGCGTCACCGATTACAAGGCGCGGGACGACCATGACTGCCTCGAGCGGATCCGCGACCAGTTTTCCCAGATGCGCGACGGCCGGCGGGGAGTCTTCGAACACGGCGAGACCCGGGAGCCGGAGTACCCCGCCGACGATCTGCTGGCACTCCTGCCCCAGGATCACGCGAGGCCTTACGACATGCGCGAGGTTCTGGCCCGCCTGCTCGACGGCAGCGAGTGGGTGGAGTACAAACCCGACTATGGCCGGACGCTGCTCTGCGGCACGGGCCGGATCAAGGGCTGGACGGTGGGCATCGTGGCCAACCAGCGGTTGGTGGTGAAGAGCGGCAAGGGCGAGCTGCAGGTGGGCGGAGTGATCTACTCGGACAGTGCGGACAAGGCTACCCGCTTCATCATGAACTGCAACCAGCGCAGAATCCCCCTGGTCTTTCTGCAGGACGTCACGGGCTTCATGGTGGGCTCCCAGGCGGAGCACGGGGGCATCATCAAGGACGGCGCGAAAATGGTCAACGCGGTGGCCAATTCCACCGTGCCCAAGATCACCTTCATCGTCGGCAACAGTTTCGGGGCCGGCAACTACGCCATGTGCGGCAAGGCCTACGATCCCCGGTTCATCTTCGCCCTGCCCAGTTCGCGCATCGCCGTGATGGGCGGGCAGCAGGCCTCCAACGTACTGCTGGACATCCGTCTCGGACAGTTGAAGCGGGAAGGCAAGAAGCTGGACGATCAGAAGCGGCAGGCCCTGCTGAAGGAGATCCAGGACAAGTACGAACGGGAAATGGACCCCACCTACGCGGCGGCCAGGCTCTGGGTGGACGAGATCCTCGATCCACGACGTATCCGCGAGGCGGTTGACACTGCGCTGGCCGTGGCCAGCCATAACCCGGAGATCGCCCCCTTCAACCCGGGCGTGATACAAACCTGATCGCCGGGGGAGATGCGGGGAACCTGGACTTGCCCCCCGGGTTCATTTCCTGCGATGTGCCGCGGCGGCCGCGCGGCCGCCAGAAAGAGGATGAACATGCTGGGAACGGTAAAGTTCTTCAACGAGAAGCATGGATACGGATTCATCACCTCGCTGGGAATTGAAAAAGACATCTTCGTGCATTACTCGCAGATCAAGGGCAAGGGCCACAAGATCCTCAAGACCGGTCAGGAGGTGAGCTTCCGTCTCGTGGAAACCGATCGGGGTCCCCAGGCGGAAGCCGTGCACATCATCGAGGAACAGGCCTGATCAAAGCTAGTCTGATCGGAATCGGGCGCGTCAGGAACAGGGGCTGAGAACAGGAGTCCGCAAGATGCCTCAAAACCTTGTCGAAAAGATCGCCGAGCGTTATGCCATCGGCCTGGAACCGGGCATCGAAGTCCATACGGGCGACTTTCTATCCATCCGGCCGGCTCACGTGCTGACTCACGACAACACGGGGGCGGTGATCCCCAAGTTCAAATCCATCGGCGCTAGGCGGGTGACCGATCCCCGGCAGGCGGTGATCGCGCTGGACCACAACGTCCAGGACGAGAGTGAAGGGAACCTTGAAAAATACGTACGCATCGAGGCCTTCGCCCGCGAAATGGGCATCGACTTCTATCCCGCGGGGCGCGGAATCGGGCACCAGATCATGTGCGAGGAAGGTTACGCCTGGCCGGGCACCCTGGCGGTGGCCTCGGACAGCCATGCCAACATGTACGGCGGCCTGGGCTGCCTGGGCACGCCCGTGGTGCGCACCGACGCCGCGGCCATCTGGGCCACCGGCAGGACCTGGTGGCAGGTTCCCAGGGTGGCGCGGGTTGAACTCTTCGGCCGGCTGCGTCCCGGCGTCACGGGCAAGGACCTGATTCTGACCCTCTGCAGTGTCTTCAACCAGGACGAGGTGCTCAACCACGCCGTGGAATTCAGCGGCGAAGGCCTGGCCTCGCTTCAGATCGAGCAGCGTTTGAGCATCGCCAACATGACCACCGAGTGGGGAGCCCTGGCCGGGCTGTTTCCCATCGACGGAGTCTGCATCAACTGGCTGCGCGACCGGGCGGCCGAGCTTCGCCGCCAGGCGCCCCGGGGCGTCGCCTCCGACGACGACAGGCGGGACGGTCACCCGCGAATCAACGAAGAGCGGATAGCGGCCCTGGAGCAGGAGGGTCTGGAAGCGGACGCCGAGGCGCCTTACGCCGTCGAGCTGCGCCTGGATCTCGACTCGGTTTCCCCCTGGGTGGCGGGCCCCAACAGCATCAAGGAAGGCCGTCCCGTCGCCGGGCTGAAACAGGACCGGCTGCGCATCGACAAGGCCTACCTGGTCTCTTGCGTCAACGCCCGGGCCAGCGACATCGCCCAGGCGGCGGAGATTCTGCGGGGTCACCGCGTGGCCGCCGGAGTGGAACTGTACGTGGCCGCCGCCTCCAGCCGGGTACAGCAGGAGTGCGAGGCGCGCGGCGACTGGCAGGTGCTGATGGAGGCGGGCGCCATCGCCCTTCCTTCGGGTTGCGGTCCCTGCATCGGCCTGGGCCGGGGGCTGCTCCGGGCGGGAGAGGTGGGCGTGTCCGCCACCAACCGCAATTTCAAGGGCCGGATGGGATCCCCCGAGGCCCTGTGTTACCTGGCTTCGCCGGCCGTGGTGGCGGCCTCGGCCGCCTCGGGCCATATCGATCTCCCGGGCGAAGTGGAGTTCCGGGAACCGGCGGCCGAGATCCGCAGCCATTCCGGAAAGAGCCCGGGCGGCACCGCCACCAGGATCCTGGGCGGTTTTCCGGAAGAGCTCAGCGGGGAGCTCGTTTTCTGCCATCAGGACAATCTGAATACCGACGGGATCTACCCGGGCGCCTACACCTATCGCGATGACATGGGACCCCGGGAGGAAGCCGCGGTGGTGATGGAGAACTACGATCCCCGGTTCCGCGAGATCGCCCGCAAGGGAGACATCCTGGTGGGGGGCTTCAACTTCGGCACCGGCAGCTCGCGGGAGCAGGCGGCCACCGCTTTGAAGCATTTCGGCATCCGGCTGGTGCTGGCCGGATCTTTTTCGGAGACTTACAAGAGGAACGCCCTGAACAACGGCTTCCTGGCCATCGAAGCGCCCGAGCTGGTGCGCGACCTGCTCGAACGCTGCGGCAGGACCACGCTGACCTTTCGCACGGAACTCCTCGCCCGGATCGATTTCAGGAAGTCCGTCCTCGAGACGATGGAACGCAAGTACACGCTTGGTCCGGTGGGCACGGCGGCCCAGGAATTGATCATCCAGGACGGTCTGTCCAACTGGGTCCGCTCGCGGATCAACCGCTGACAGGACTTCATCGAATGGAACCGGGGATCCCCGCGACCGTCGCGGCGATTGTCACACAAATCCAGATCCGGCTTGACAGACAGCGGTTCCAGAGCTATTATTGAAGTAGTCATTGCGGGGTGGAGCAGCTGGTAGCTCGTTGGGCTCATAACCCAAAGGTCGTAGGTTCGAATCCTGCCCCCGCTATTTACAGGCGGTGGCCTGTGTGTGGCAGTGTAGCTCAGTTGGTTAGAGCAGCGGAATCATAATCCGCGTGTCCGGGGTTCGAGTCCCTGCACTGCTATCGAATGCGTCCGGTTGCAGAACGCATTGTACATCGCAAGCTCATTCCCGAGCGTCCATCCGACCCGGCGTTCGTGAAAGTACCTTTGAACAGCGGATCCGAGCGACCAGCAGTCCGATACTGCGGGTCCGTCCAAGCGGGAACCATCATGCGCAGCCATCGCAAACAGAACGCGGGCACCGGCTCCGCCACGGCGGAGTTGAACCGCAAGATCAACGCCCTGATCATGATGCTGGAGGAGAAAGGCGTCCTGCTGCCCGGTGAATTCGAGGACAGCGTGATGAATCTCAAGATCCAGCTGGGAGACCAGGTACCGCGCCAGCAGAAGAACAACAGCGAGTCGTCACCGGCACCCGCTCCCGGCCCGGCGGCCAAGGAACCGGCGAAGAACGCGGATTACATCGGTCCCGAACGGCGAGCCAAGCTGGCGGGCCAGCGCTTCAACGGCTCGGATCGTCGCAAGCGCATGAAAGCCCCGGTGGGTCACATCACGGGGATGATCAGAAACTCGGAAGGCCACGACCCGGTGAACGGCGTGCAGCTGATCCTGCGGAGAAGCCAGGAGGGCGGAACCCCGATCCAGTTCAGGTCCACCAAGTCGGATATCCAGGGACGCTTCGTTTTTCTCAACCTGCCCCTGACCCGCGAGGCAGACTCGGCTCAGGCCTACCGCTACCACCTGGAGGCTAGGTACCGCAACCGCACCCTGAACGGGAGCACGCTGATCCAGCTGATTCCCAATCAGACCGTGACGCATAACCTGGAGCTGTCGGTCGCTGAGTGAGTCGCAATCCCCCCGCCGCTTCCAGTCGGCGTGCTCATTTCCGCCAGATCAATCCACCACCGGCCTGATCCTCGCCCTCTCCGGGGGCGCCGACTCCATGTACCTGCTCCACTGGGCGCGGGAGACGGCCGGGGAACTGGGTCTGGACCTCAAGGCGGCACACCTCAACTACGGGCTGAGGGGACCGGATTCCGACGGTGACGAGCGACTGGTCCGCGATGTCTGCCGCGCGCTGGAGGTTCCCTTGAGCATCCACCGCCCTCCGCGGGAAGCGCTCGCGGCGGGCAACCTGCAGCACGCAGCCCGCCGGCTGCGCCGTTCCTTCCTGGAAACTCACTGTGGACCGGGCGAGCGAATCCTGCTGGGCCACCAGGCCTGGGACCAGAGCGAATCCGTGATGACCGCCATCCTGCACCGCAAGCTGCCCTGGGGGCTCTGCGGCATCCGCGCCCGCCGCGGGATCTACCTCAGGCCTTTGCTCGAAACAGGCCGGGAGAAGATCCTGCGAACCTTACAGGAACAGGAGATTCCCTGGCGCGAAGACCGCAGCAACCTGAATCTGCGCTTCGAGCGCAACTGGATCCGCCATGCGCTGCTGGCGCCGCTGCGGGAGCGCCTGGGCGAAGAGCTGGACCTGATTCTGGGCGGGCTGGCCCGATCGATGCAATCCATCAAGGACCGACTCGCACGACAAGCCGATGATCTTATTAATAATCTTGACTTTAGAGCGGACCTGGAAGCGCGCTCGCTTGATAGGAACTCTCTACTTAGATATCATGATATGATTGTACTGGAAGTTCTGCGCAAACTCGGTTCCCAGGCGGGCGCCTGGCGGCGCCCACCAGGCGAGCGGGCCCTGCGCGAGCTGCTGCACTGGCTCCGTCGGGGCCGCCCCGGCACCTGGCGTCCGTTGGGCGGCGGACAGGAAATGAGCCTCGACAGATCCAGGCTGTGGGTTCACGGCCCCCTGCCGAAATCCGTACGCGTGGTGCTCGAGCGGGACAAGATCCGCGAGCTGCCCGGCCGTCGTTTCGGCTGGACCCGGCGGGATCCCTCCCCCTCGTCGAGCCGCAGGTTGCTGATGTTGCCCGTGGATCCGGAGCGCCACAACCTGGTCATTCGCAGCTGGGCGCCGGGTGACCGGATCCGGACCGGGGCCGGCATGCGGCGTAAGGTTTCGGACCTGCTTTCCGAGGCCGGACTTTCCCGGCCGGAGAAGGCGCGTCAACTGGTACTTGAGGACCGCGGCCGGATCCTTTGGATCCCCGGCCTGTGCGTAGCCTGGCCGCTGCCCGCGATCCCGGCCGGCAAGGGGTGGGAAATCATCTGGATGGAGCAATGAACCGCTTGACCATCGACAACATGAGCTTCGAAATCCTGCTGGAGCGGGAGCGGATCCAGGAGCGCGTGCGGGAACTGGCCGCGGAAATCACCCGCGATTACAGGGAAAAGAACCCGATTCTCATGGGCGTTCTCAACGGCGGTTTCATCTTCACCGCCGACCTGATGCGCAGCCTGGACTTCCCCTGCGAAGTGGATTTCATCAAGATCTCCAGTTACGGCGACGACATGAGCAGCTCGGGCGAGGTCAAGATGAAGAAGGACTACGACAGCCTCGTCATGGACCGGCATATCCTGGTGGTGGAAGACATCGTGGACAGCGGGCTCTCCGTCGCCTTCCTCAAGCAGAAATTCGAACTCCAGCAGATCTCCTCGTTTTCGGTGGTCACCCTTTTGCACAAGCCCGAAAACTCGAAACTGGAGTTCGACCTGGAATACGTGGGCTTCGAGATCGGCCAGGAATTCGTCGTGGGCTACGGATTGGATTATCAACAGAACTGGCGCAACCTGCATGACATTTACGTGCGGGTGGAATAGCTCCGGGGCCACGAGTACAGGACTGAAAGCGGAAGCCGATGAACCAGCAGCCCAAGCGCGGTAAGCGGCCCCTGCAGGAGCAGGGCAGCAACTGGAAAAAGACCGGGGGCACCATCACCTTCTGGGCCCTGATCCTGATGATCATGGTCTTCCTTTCCCGCGCCTTCGACAGTGAACCCAGCAAGGAGCAGCTGGGCTACACCGAGTACCGCCAGCTGCTCGACGGCGAGGAACGGCGCATTGCGCAGATCGAGGTGGAGACGGACGCCGTTGCTCCCGTGCTGCACGGCGAGCTGATCTCCGAGGAGATCCGCGCCACCCAGTCCGGCACGCGCAGCTTCAAGTATTTCCAGGTGATCATGCCCTCCGAATTGCGCGAGGAAATGGAGGTCTGGGACGAACAGGGCATACCCTACGACTTCAAGGAGCGGCGCACCAACTGGCTGGCCTACGCGGCCACCACGATCCTGCCCTGGATCGTGCTCTTCGGCGTCTGGATCTTCATCATGCGGCGCATGCAGGGTGGAGGGAGCAAGGGAGTGTTCTCCTTCGGCAAGAGCCGCGCCAAGATGATGAGCGAGAACCAGGTGAAAGTAAATTTCAACGACGTGGCGGGTACCGACGAGGCCAAGGAAGAGCTCAATGAGATCATCGAGTTCCTCAAGGATCCGAAGAAATTTACTCGCCTGGGAGGCCGCATTCCCAAAGGCGCCCTGATGCTGGGGCCTCCGGGAACCGGCAAGACGTTGCTGGCGCGCGCGGTGGCAGGCGAGGCGGGAGTGCCCTTTTTCAGCATGAGCGGCGCTGACTTCGTGGAAATGTTCGTGGGTGTGGGCGCCAGCCGGGTCCGAGACCTCTTCGAACAGGGCAAGAAGAGCGCACCCTGCATCATCTTCATCGACGAGATCGACGCCGTGGGCCGGCAGCGCGGAGCCGGCCTGGGAGGCGGCCACGACGAACGCGAGCAGACCCTCAACCAGCTGCTGGTGGAAATGGACGGCTTCGAGTCCAATGAGGGCGTGATCCTCATCGCGGCCACCAACCGCCCGGACGTGCTGGACCCGGCCCTGATGCGCCCGGGCCGTTTCGACCGCCAGATCGTGGTCGACCGCCCGGACGTGCGCGGCAGGGAGGGCATCCTGAAGGTGCATTCCCGCAAGGTCCCGCTGGCGGAGAACGTAGATTTGAAGGTGGTCGCCCGGGGCACTCCCGGGCTGGCTGGCGCCGAATTGGCCAACATTGTCAACGAAGCGGCCTTGATCGCGGCTCGCAGCAACAAGTCCAACGTGGCCATGGACGACTTTGAGGAAGCCCGCGACAAGGTGCTCATGGGCACGGCCCGCAAGAGCCTGCTGATGAGCGACGAAGACCGTCGGATTATAGCCTACCACGAGGCCGGCCACGCGCTGGTCGGCAAATTGACCCCCCATGCCGACCCGCTGCACAAGGTGACCATCATTCCACGCGGCAGGGCCCTGGGCGTCACCTGGCAGCTCCCCGAGGACAAACTCCATGTCACACGCAGCCAATACCTGGCCAAGCTGCGCATGATCTTCGGCGGCCGGGAGGCGGAGGAGCTGATCTTCGGCGAGGTGACCTCGGGAGCCTTTGACGATATCCGCCAGGCCACCAAGATCGCTGAGATGATGGTCTGCGACGTGGGGATGAGCGACACGCTGGGTCTGCGCAACTACGGTAAGAAGCAGGAGGAGATCTTCCTGGGTCGCGAGATCGCGCAGCATCGCGATTTTTCCGAGAAGACCGCCGAGCTAATCGACCAGGAAATCGACCGCATCCTGCATGAGGCGCGCCAGGAAGCAGCTCGCCTGCTGAAAGAGAACCGGGACATGCTCGATCGCCTGGCGCAGGAGCTGCTCAAGCGCGAGATCCTCGATTCCGAGGACATCGACCGCATCCTCTCCGGTGAAGAACTGGATCCGCTGCCCAACGAAGCGCAGGCTGCTGAAACCGCGAAACACGCCGCGGCGGCCGATGAGCCTGTCGCGGATCCTGATGAGACCGCTGAAGCAGCATCCGTGCCTGAGAAGGGCGAAACCGGAGAAGAAGGTCAAGGCGCCGGGATCCACTGATGGAACAGCAGCGCGAGCAGCGGATCCGCGAAGAAGTCCGGCGCGAGATCGAGGCGGAAGAGCAGCGGCGACGTGAAGCCGAGATCCTTCGCCGGCAGGAAGAGGAGGTTCACCACGAGGAGCGCGCCCGCCAGCAGATCGTGCTGGAGGAGAAACGGAAATTCTACGAGAACTCGCCCGAATACTTCGAATACATCAACGAGAACGGCGACTCGGAGTGGCTGACCCACAAGCATATCCTGGCGCGGGAGGGCTTCTTCGACTACGAGGAGCACGTGGAAGATCCCGCGCGGGGCAGGCGCCTGCTCTGGGTGCGCAGTCTGGCCCTGGTGGCGCTGCTGGCTGCGTTGGGCACGGCGGCCTGGATCTACCTGAGCGAAGAGGTGGGCTGGATCGACGTCGTCTGCAACATCCAGCGGGCGGAAATCCACGTGGACGGTCAGAATTCGGGCTTTCTGAGCGACGCCCGGGTGCAGGTGCCCGTGGGCGAACACATGATCGAAGTACGTAAGGCGGGTTACGACGGACCGGGCACGGGTGTGCGGCACGTGGTGCTGGGAAGAGGGGAGCACCTGCTGCTGGAATTCCTCCTCGATCCTGCGCCGTAGCGAACCGTCATGCGGCCTGAATTGCGAATGAAGAAGAACGCGAAGCCGGTGTACTACGCCGGACACGGTTTTGAAAACAGCCGCGGAAGCCGCCGGTTGTCCCGCATTCCCTTGGCGGCCCTGGTTCTCGTGCTGCTGGCCCTGCTGAGTTGGCTGGTTGCCCGCGAACTGCGGATCGGTGCAGCAGGGCTGCGGGTCAGGGTGTTGAGCGATCCGCCGGGAGCGCGGATCTGGCTCGACCACCGGCCGACCGAGCACATCTGCCCTGCGGAGTTGAACCTCCCCGCCCTGAAACCCAGCCTGGTCCAGGTGCGTCTCGAGGGCTGGCGGGCGGAACCCCTGGCGCGCCTGGTGGAACCCCGAAGCCGCGCAATAATCGAGCCCCCCCTGCCGCTGGAACTAGGCTTTCGGATGCGCCGGACGTACATCGAGATTCAAGCCCCTGACACCGCTGCAAGCGCCGGAGGACCGCAAGACCCTGAGGAGCGGCACCCTCGATCCGCCGGCGCGCCGGCAACCGTCCCCGCTGGGGATCCGGAGCTGGCCGCCGCGCAGGAAGGGAGCCTTTCTACCGCCGATCCCGGCCCCCAGATCGAAGAACTCCGGATCGCCCCGGAGGCCAACCCGGCTGAGCCGGCCGCAGAGCAGGACCCGAGTCCGGGCCGGTTGCACCTGGCAGGATGGGACGAGCTGTTCAGACTGCGGATCAACAACCGCGAACTCCGTCCCCGGGAAGGCGGCCTTCTGGAGCTCAATCCCGGCCCGCACCGCCTGGTGGTGGACCTCTACCGCACTGTGCTGCTGGACAGCGCGCTTCAGGTGAGCGCCGCCGAGGAAATCGAGCTGCGGCTTCCCGACCGGACCGCCTTCGTTCGCGTGGAAACCGCGGGGGCCGAGGGCGAGATCGTTTCGGGCGACTGGAACCTGGGTCGTGGAACAGCCCTGATTCCGCGCAGTCTGCTACCTCTGGACCTGCGCTTCCTGCCGCTGCCGGGACTACTGGAACCTCCCGGAATGCGCATCGACCGTGATACGCCCCTGACAGTCGTTGCGCCCTACCTGCCGGAAATCCGGCTGCACTACCTGCCGGGAGGCGACGATGGAGGCATCGAGTTGCGGCAGCGCGGCTACTTCCTCCCGGATCAGGGATTCGTGGCCGACGTCGAGCGCGGTCCGGAACTGGACGAGGACCGTCTGCTCCTGGGCCGGGCCTACCACGACCGCAGACCCGGCGGGGCCCACGAGGCGCGCTTCCGGTTCAACCTGCCGGAGGAATTCCACCGTGACCTGCCCGCCCGCCTGCTCGTCGAGGCCAGCGACACGGGAGACAACTACCCGCTTTCGCTCCTGGACCGGGCGACCCTCTCCCTGCTGCTGAACGGCATCGTCCTGGCGCAGGACATCGAGCTCGAGCGCGAGGTCCGCGAGCGCAGCTGGCCCGTGAACAACTACCTGGAACCGGGAGAGAACCTGCTGGTCCTGCGCAACACCGAGCGCTCGCGCAGTCTCAGCGCCGTACACCGCATCGCCGTTGAACTGGTCGAATGACGTTCCTGCATCAACTCTGGAACCGGGCGGGAGGAGAGGTTCCCGGGGGGCTCTGGCCGCTGGCGGCCTGTGTCGCAGCCTGGACCCTGCTGGTCCTGCTGGTGATCAGGCCCACCGGTTTTTTCCGACGGAGGGGTATGCTGCTGCCCCTTTTCGGCGGCCTGGCCCTGCTGCTGGGCGGGCACATTCTCCTGCGCGCGCTGCTCACGCCTCCCCGCGGGGAGGATGTCTGGGTGCTCTGGCCGCTGCGTACCGGCGTTCCCGGCCTGGGCGAGGGCCTGGCCGTGGTGGAGGAGGAGTACCTCGGCCGGCAGGGATCCGCCGGGGAGGCGCTCGAGGCGGCCGACCCGCCGCACAGGCTGCTCTGCTGCCGGTATCTCTTCGGGGAAGGTTCCGGGAGTCCTGGATCCGCGGCCGAGTGGGAGGAACTTATCCGGGCCCTCGGCGCCCGGCGGCTGGTGGAAGGCGAGATCGCCGGCGAGGTCCTCCGGCTGCGCCGTTGGAGTATCGACTGGGATCTGTTGCAGGCCCCGATCGAAGCGGAATACCGCCTGGGAGGAACGGGCAACGCCCCCGAGAGCCTGCGCGAGATCCAGCAACTGTACCACAATTTCGTCGCGCAGCAGTTGGGTCTGGAAGTGCCGCCGCCCGGACGCCGCCTCAGGGCTGAGACCCTGCCTCTGTTCATGACCCCCAGAGACAGCGCCGCCCTGTACCTGGAGCTTCCGGATGAATACCAGAGCTACGAGGACCGCCTGCGGGCGGCCGACCTGCTGCTGCACATGGACGCCCCCGGCGAACGCGCGCGCATCCTGCGAACCTTGAAAGAGGGCCGGGAGCGGGCGGACAGCGCCGGGGTGGAGTACCACCTGCTGGCGGCCGCATTCCACGCCCGCGAAGACCAGTGGCCGGAGGTCATCCGTTCGCTCAAGGAGGCCCTCAGGGCCGATCCGCACCATCCCCGCTGCTACTGGCTGATCAGTCACCTGAACCGCGGGAGCCTGGCCTCCTTCGGCTTCGACAGCCGCCTTAAGGCGCGGCGAGAGGCCGTCCGGCTGCAACCGGCCTTTCCGCCGGCGCTGATCCCGCTGGCCCGGGAGCTGGCCGACCTGGGCCGGGGCGGCGAGGCGGCGGAACTGGTGGATCGCGCGCTGGTCTGCCTCCCCGATCACGAAGAACTTCTCCTGCAGCGCGCCAACCTGGCCTATCGGCTCTTCGACCACGAGCGGGCCATTCTGATCTACCTCCGCCTGCTCGAGCGGATGCCGGACGATCCGCGACCCTGGAAAAACCTCGGCCAGGTGTACTACGTGCTGCAGAAGTACGCCGAAGCGATTCCCTGCCTGGAGCGCGCCGTAGCCCTGGGTAGCACACCGCACCTGCTGCACCTGCTGGGCGTATCACACCGGAAACTGGGAGATCGCGACAAGGCGATTCACTACTTTCGGCGCCGGATGAAGCTGGGCGGCGATCCGGCGGAGCTGGAACGCACGCGGCGACAGCTGGCCGGCATGTTTCCGGAGCTGCAGCCCTGAAGCCACATCAGCGCCTCAGCGCAAAGAAGGACAAGATGGATCGCCGTGGCAGCCCTTCGCGACGCGCCCCGCGCCGGCACCGGGAGGCGCTGGTGGAGAGAATCCAGGATCTCGGCAAGCCTCCCCTGCTGATGGGAGTCCTCAACCGCACGCCCGATTCCTTCAGTGACGGGGGCGAGATTTTTCTTCAGGGGCATCCCGGGGACCTGGGACCGGCCCTCGAGCGGACGGAGGAAATGATCGTCGGCGGGGCCGAGATCCTCGACCTGGGCGGCGAATCCACCCGCCCTGGAGCGCGGACCGTCGGCGAGGAGGAGGAGCTCTCGCGCGTACTGCCGCTGGTACGGGCGCTGGCGGAGCGCGGCGACTGCTGGATAAGCGCGGACACGCAGCGGGCCTCGGTTGCGCGCGCCTGCCTGGATGCCGGAGCCCACATGATCAACGACGTCTCGGCGGGCCGGCGCGATCCGGAACTCTGGCCCCTGGTGGCGCAGCGCCGCGTTCCCTACGTGCTGATGCACATGCGGGGCGAGCCGGCCAACATGCAGCGGGATCCCCGCTACGACGACGTGGTCCGCGAAGTGGGAGACTTCCTGGCGTGGGGCGTGGGGAAGCTCCGGGCGCTGGGCCTGCCCGCGGACCGGATCCTGGTGGATCCGGGGATCGGCTTCGGCAAGACGCCGGAGCACAATCTTGCCCTGCTGGGAGCTCTTAAGCGCATCCGTCCGGCTGGTCAGGCCCTCCTGCTGGGCGCTTCACACAAAAGCTTCATCGGGGCCCTGGACGAATCGCCCGTCCACCGGCGTCTCGGCGGTTCCCTGGCAGCCGTGCAGGCGGGCCTGGAGGCTGGCGCACGCGTGCTGCGAGTGCACGACGTCCGCGTGACCAGGCAGTTCATCCGGGTGCTTGAGGCGATCCGTGACCCGGGCGCCCGCGCCGACTTTTGAACTGGAGCGCCGGGTGTTATCTTCCCTGTTTCGCAAAGCAAGTGGGAGAGTCGATTCTCCCCCGCATGGATACTGATGGCCTGGTTCAAGCGTAAACAGCAGGAATTCCGCAAGCCGCCGGCCAGTCCCGTGCCGGACGGCCTGTGGATCAAGTGCACGAGCTGCAGCCAGATCCTCTACCGCAAGGAGGTGGAGCGCAACCTGGACGTCTGTCCGCAATGCGGTTTTCACATGAGAATCGGCAGCCGCCGCTATTGCGAGATCCTCTTCGACGAGGGAAGCTTCACCGAGACGTTTCGGCAGTACTGCAGCAAGGATTTCCTGTCCTTCGTGGACACGGAATCCTATGCCGACCGGCTTAAGGAGGCCACTCGGAAGACGGGTCTGGTGGAAGCCGTGCTGACCGGAAAGGGCACCATGCACGGCCTCCAGGTGGCCGCCGCCCTGATGGACTTCAACCACTTCGGGGGCAGCGTGGGCAGCGTGGTGGGCGAAAAGATCTCGGCCACCATCCGACTGGCCCTGGATCGTGGTCTGCCATTGCTTATCCTGAGCGCCTCGGGAGGCATGCGCATGCAGGAAGGCACCACTTCCCTGATGCAGATGGCCAAAGCCAGTGCTCTGCTGACCCGCCTGGCGGAAGCACGACAGCCTTTCATCAGCCTGCTCACGGACCCCACCACGGGAGGCACCTCGGCCTCTTTCGCCATGCTGGGGGACGTGATCCTCGCCGAGCCGGGCGCCCTGATCGGCTTCGCCGGTCCCCGCGTGATCAAGCAGACCATCGGGGAAGACCTGCCCGAGGGCTTTCAGCGCGCGGAGTTCCTGCTGGAGCACGGATTCGTCGATCGCGTGGTACCCCGATCCGAATTGAAGGAGTGCATTCACGGCCTGTTTCGTCTCCTGCTGGACGAACCTTCCGCGGGAGGATCCGTGGGTTGAGAATCCTGCTCAGCAACGACGACGGTGTTCGCGCTCCCGGGCTGCTGGCCGCGTACCGGGCCCTGGCCTCCCGGCATGAGTGCATCGTGGCGGCTCCGGCCGGGGAGTGCAGCGCCTCGGGCCACGGCCTGACCCTGCGCGATCCGCTCCACGTGCAGACCTTCCTCGAAAACGGCAGGCCTTTCCACGGGGTGAACGGCCTGCCGGCCGACGCGGTCAAGTTCGGCCTTTCGGTGCTCTGCGCCGAGCGTCCCCCCGACCTGGTGCTCTCGGGAATCAACCTGGGCGCCAACACGGGACAGAACCTGTTCTACTCGGGGACCGTGGCCGCGGCTGCGGAGGGCACATTCTGCGGAATTCCCTCCATGGCCTTCTCGCTGGCCGCCACAGGACGGGCGGATTTCACTCCGGCCGCGGAAATCGTCGGCGGACTGGTGGCGCGTTTCGCCGATCGACCATTTCCCGGGGAGGTCCTGCTCAACGTGAACATCCCTGCCGGTCCCCTCGAGCAGATGCGGGGCTACCGCTTTTCGCGGATGGGCTACGCCCGCTTCCACGAGGTCTTCCACAGGCGCAGCGATCCCCACGGCCGGACCTACTACTGGATGGACGGAGCCAAAAACGGAGACGACGGCGATCCGGAACACGACGACTGCCAGGTCCACGCGGGTTGGATCACCCTGACTCCGCTCAGGCTGGACCTTAGCCACCCCGAGTGGGATTCCCTGCTCAGCGGATGGAGGCTGACCGATGGTTGAGCGGCGGCAGATCCTGGTCCTCGATTTCGGTTCGCAGTACACCCAGCTGATCGCGCGCAAGATCCGCGAGCTGCATGTGGAAGCCGTGATTCTGCCGCACGACACCGGTCTGGACGCAATCCGCGACCTCCGGCCGCGGGGTCTGGTCCTTTCGGGCGGTCCCGGTTCGGTCTACGACGAAGACGCTCCCGCCCTGGAATTCGATCTGCGGGAATTGGCGCTGCCCGTCCTGGGAATCTGCTACGGCATGCACCTGGTTGGCCGCTCCCTGGGCGGCGAAGTGGTGGCCAGTGATCGCCGTGAGTACGGACTGGCCTGTCTGGCTGGAGTGGGCGACGACCCGCTGTTGAAGGGGATTCCCGAGCAGAGCCCGGTCTGGATGAGTCACGGGGACAGCCTGGGCCGCCTGCCCGAGGGGACGGAGATCGTGGCCGGCACGGAGAACACGCCGGCGGCCGCCGTGCGGATAGCCGGGCTGGGATTCTGGGGCGTGCAGTTCCACCCGGAAGTGCAGCATACGGTCCACGGTCGCGAGATCCTGCAGAATTTCGTCTTCAACATCTGCGGCTGCGGGGCCACCTGGACCGCCGGGCGCTTCATCGAGCGCCAGGTGAAAGAGATCCGCAACCGGGTGGGCGAGGACCAGCGTGTGATCTGCGGCATCTCCGGGGGGGTGGATTCCACCGTCACCGCCGCCCTGATCCACCGGGCCATCGGCGACCGCCTGAGGGGCATCTTCGTGGACAACGGCCTGCTCAGGCTGGGCGAGTTTGAAGCCGTGCAACACACTTTTCGCGACAACCTGCGCATCGACCTTGCGGCGGTAGACGCCTCCGCGCGATTCCTCGATGCCCTCAAGGGAGTTGGTGATCCCGAGGAAAAGCGTCGCATCATCGGTCGGACCTTCATCGAGGTCTTCGAGGAGCAGGCCGCCGGCATCAAGAACGTGGCCTTCCTGGCTCAGGGAACCCTCTACCCGGACGTCATCGAGTCAGTGATGCACAGGGGGCCCAGTCACACGATAAAGACACACCACAACGTGGGCGGTCTGCCCGAGCGGCTCGATTTCGAGCTGCTCGAGCCGCTGCGCGAACTCTTCAAGGACGAAGTCCGCCGGGCGGGCGAGGAGCTGGGCCTGCCCCATTCCATGCTCTGGCGGCATCCTTTCCCGGGACCGGGACTGGGGGTGCGCATCCTGGGCGAGGTCAGCGCCGAACGGATCCACATGCTGCAACTGGCCGACCGGGTCCTGGTGGACGAATTGCGCACAAGCGGCTGGTACGACCGCTGCTGGCAGGCCCTGGCGGTCCTGCTGCCGGTGAAGAGCGTGGGCGTGATGGGCGACAAGCGCACCTACGAGAGCGTGCTGGCCCTGAGGGTCGTGGATTCCACCGACGCCATGACGGCGGATTTCAGCCGGTTGCCCTGGGACCTGCTGGGACGGATCTCCAATCGGATCATCAACGAGGTCAGTGGCATCAACAGGGTGGTCTACGACATTTCTTCGAAACCGCCCGCCACCATTGAATGGGAGTAGGAAGGCAAGATGTGTGGAATCGTAGGCTATATCGGCGCCCGGAAGGCGGTGCCCTACCTGATGGAAGGCCTGAAGCGGCTGGAGTACCGGGGCTATGATTCGGCGGGCGTGGCCGTGCTCCACGACGGCGAGCTTCGCGTAATCAAGTCCAAGGGCAAGATCAGCGAATTGAGCAAGCTGCTGCCGAAGACGCTTCCGGGCAGCCTGGGAATCGGGCATACGCGCTGGGCGACCCACGGGATTCCCAGCACGGTCAACGCGCACCCGCATCTCAGCGGCGACGGCAAAGTGGCCGTGATCCACAACGGGATCATCGAGAACTACGCGGTGCTGCGCGAGGAACTTAAACAGCAGGGGGTGGTCTTCGAATCGGAGACCGATACCGAGATCCTGGCGCACATGGTGGCCCACGGTTTCGAGGGCGATATCGCCGAGGCCGTGCGCCGCGTGCTCCTGCGCGTGGAAGGGGCCTACGGGATCGCCGTGGTCCACCTGGACAATCCCGACCGGATCGTGGCGGCCAAGATGGGTTCCCCGCTGCTGGTGGGCCTGGGCCAGGATGAGAATTTCATCTCCTCCGACAAGCACTCCCTGCTGGGACATTCCAGCCGCATGCTGGTGCTCGAGGACGGCGAAATGGCCGTGGTGGAGGCGGAGCACGTCTCCATCGTTACCATCGACAACCGCAGCGTATCACGAGACAGCATCGAGCTCGAAGAGGAGGCCGAACAGATCGACAAGGGCGGCTACCCGCACTTCATGCTAAAGGAGATCTTCGAACAGGCCCGGACCGTCTCGGACGCCTTCGCGGGGCGCCTGATTCCAGAGGAGGGCGGCGTCAAGCTCGGCGGCATCCACGAAGTGACGGACCAGCTGCTGCACGCCGAACGCATCGTGCTCACGGCCTGCGGCACGAGCTGGCACGCCGCGCTGGTGGGCGAGTACATTCTCGAAGAATACCTGCGCATCCCGGTGGAGGTGGAGTACGCTTCCGAGTTCCGCTACCGGAACCCGGTGCTCAACCACCGCACCGTGGTCATCGCCATCAGCCAGTCCGGAGAGACCGCCGACACCCTGGCGGCCATGAAGGAAGCCAGCCGCAAGGGCGCCCTGGTGCTGGGGATCTGCAACCGCGTGGGCAGCGCCATCGCCCGCGAATCGGACGCCGGCGTCTACATCCACGCCGGCCCCGAAATCGGAGTGGCCAGCACCAAGGCCTTCACTTCGCAGATCGTGGTGCTGATCCTGCTGGCGGTGCACATGGCGCGTTTGCGTCACATGGGCCACAACCAGGGGCGGCAACTGGTGGACGAACTGAAGCTGCTGCCTATGAAGATCGAAGAGATTCTCGAGGGGGCCGACGACATCCGCCGCATCGCCGAGGGTCTCGCGGAGCACAACAACGCGCTCTACCTCGGCCGGGGCCAGTTCTTCCCCGTGGCCCTCGAGGGAGCGCTGAAACTGAAGGAGATCTCCTACGTGCACGCCGAGGGCTACCCGGCGGCGGAGATGAAGCACGGACCCATCGCCCTGATCGACGAGAACATGCCGGTGGTCGTAGTGGCTCCGTGTGATACGAACTATGAGAAGGTCATTTCGAACATCCAGGAAGTACGCGCCCGCAAGGGGAAGGTGATCGTGGTGGCCACCCGGGAGGATCGCAAGCTGCAGGAACTGGCTCACGAGATCATCCCGATCCCCGACGCCCATCCGGTGGTCCTGCCCGTCCTGGCGGCGGTTCCGCTGCAGTTGCTGGCGTATTACATCGCCGTGCAGCGGGGCTGCGACGTGGACCAGCCGAGGAACCTGGCCAAGAGCGTGACGGTGGAGTGAGCGTGCGCGGTGCTCCGGAGAGAATCCACATCCCGGCCCGGCGCCTGAGCGGAGTGCCGGGCCTGGCGCTGCTCTTCCTGCTCTGCTGCTCGATCTCCGCGGCCGCGGACAGCGAAGGATTCAGTAACCTGCTGGAACTGGTCCGCAGGGATGCCCCGCCCGAGAGCCTGGAACGCAGCATCCGCGAGGGCCTGGAACGGGGCGGTCCGGCCCGCAGCGGCTGGGAGACCGTGAGGCTCTGGAACCTCGCCCGCATCGATTCAGCGGGCTTCGTGCGGGCCTTGGCCGATTTCCGGCGGGCCTGGCCGCAGAGCCGCTACCTGCCCTACGGCCGCTTCCTGCATGCCCGGCTGCTGGCCTCCCGCGGAGGGTCCGCCGCCGCCGCCATGGGGCTGCTGGACCTGTTGTCCGGCGATTGCGAGGAGCAGCTCGAGCTGCGGGCGCGAAGGCTGCTCGTGCGCCTGCTTGAGGGCCCCCTGAGCACTGGGGGCGCGAAGAAACTGCTGGCCCGCCGCGCGGACAGATCCTCGCGCAGATGGCTGGAAGGCTGGATTCGCGGCCGGCGCATCCACCGGCGCTTCGCGGCGGTGCTGCCCCTCAAGGGCGACGACGCTGCGCGAGGGCGTTCCGCTCTGGTGGGCCTGGAGACGGCGCTATCGATGTGGAGCGACAGCCTCGAACCCGGCGCCTGGCGAATGGAACTGCTGGACTCTGAATCCGATGCGCTGCGCGCCCACGTGCTGCTCGAAGAACACTGCCGGCCCGAAGACCTGGATTTTGCCCTCAACCTCGGGAAGCCCGCCTATGCCGCCGCCGCCAGTTTCGGTTCCTCCGTGCCCGTGATACATCCCTGGTACGAAGGGGTCGACCTGCCCGATGCGGATCCCGCGCTGTACCAGTTGAACGCCGATCCCGCCACCCTGGGCCGGGCCCTGGCCGATCTGGCCGTGGACAGCCTCGAGATCCGGGCAGCCGTCACCCTCGCACCGGCCACGCTCCCCGGGGCGCGCTTCGTCGAGGAATTCAACGCCCGTCTGCTGGACCTGGATTCCCTGGTGGAGCTGGGGGCCCCGCAGTGGTACTTCCCGGGAGCCCAGGACCTCAGGCGGCAGATGGAGAACCTCTCCATCTATGAATCCTCCTTCGACACGCTGGCGGCCGTGGTGGTCTTCGCCACTCCCGGCGAGCTGCCGGTCCTGCTGCCCCAATTGGCCTACGCCGATCCACGGGGGCTGGTGCTGGGCAACTCGCCCTTCCTCGAGGGCTTGCGGATTCCCGAGCTGGCCACCCTGGAGAACCAGCTGCTGGTGCTCAGCGACTGGCTGCCCGTCTCCAACCTTCCGCACTGGCGGCGCTTCGTCGACGAATTCCGCCGCCGCGAAGGACGTCTCCCCGAGCGCGAAGAAGCCCTGGCCTACGAGAGCCTGCGCCTGATGATGGAGTGCGGCAGGATCGCCGAGTTGAGCGAGCGCTCCTTTCGAATGACCCTGGAAGACCTGAGCCTGCCTTCGTCCTTCGGGGGCCGCCTGCTGATGGACGGGCGCAGCAATTCCCACCTGCTGCTGATGTCCTTCGACGGCCGGCGCTTCGTGCCGCTGGGAGGCCTGGACACGCGAGAGGAGAAGCCCTGATGCTGGATGCGATCATCCTGGGACTGCTTCAGGGACTGACGGAGTTCCTGCCCATCTCGAGTTCCGGGCACCTGGTGCTGGGTCAACAGCTGCTGGGCGTGCTGGACCCAGCGAAGAAGGACGTGCTCTTCGAAGTTGTACTGCACCTGGGCACCCTGGTGGCGATCCTGGCGGCATACCGGCGGGACGTGCTGCGACTGTTGCGGGCGCTGCCCTCGGCCCTGCTGCCGCGAAAGCCGGTCGCGGGCGATGGCCGGGAGGAAGACCCGGCGGTCCTCGCCGCCGAGGATGACCAGGACCAGCGACGCCTGCTGCTGGGGATCCTGATGGCCAGCCTGCCCGCCGCCCTGATCGGCTTCACATTCAAGGACTTCTTCGAGGAGGCCTTCGTGCATCACCAGCTCGTGTCCGGGCTGCTGATCTGTACCGGGTTGATCCTGCTGGCGGGCGACCGGCTCCGGCGGGGCGAGCGCCGGGCCGAGCACGCCGGCCCCTTGCGTTCCCTGCTGGTGGGACTGGCCCAGGCCCTGGCTATTCTTCCCGGGATCAGTCGCAGCGGCAGCACCATCGTCACGGGGATGGCGCTGGGCATCAAGCCCGAGGAGGCGGCCCGCTTTTCATTCCTGATTTCGATTCCCGCGATCCTGGGCGCCGCCGTGCTCGAGGTCTGGGAGTTGCTGGCGGAGGGAGCTCTGGCGCTCGATTACTCGCCGGCCGAACTCTTCGCCGGCTTCATCAGTTCCGCCGCCGTGGGTTACCTGGCCCTGCAATGGCTGCTGGTGGCCGTGCGCCGCCGCAACCTGACCTGGTTCGCCCTCTACTGTTTCCTGCTGGGTGGTGGAACCCTTTTCTGGAACGTAGGTTGATGAATCCAACCATCGGCATCAGCGTCGAATTGAATTCCGATCCTCGCAGGGAAAGGGAATTCAGAACGGGATACGACCTGGAGTTCCAGATCCGCGATTACGCGGAACTCGTGCACCGTTACGGGGGCTGCCCGATTTTTCTATCCAGCTTCGCCGAGGAGCGACCGGCAGGCATTCTGGCCGCCCTGGACGGCCTGCTGCTGAGTGGAGGCTCCGACCTGGACCCGGGGCTGTGGAACGAGGAAGCGCTGCAGGCGCTGGAGGATCCCGATTCGGATCCGGAGGATCACGTACAGACCCTGGGCGAGGATCACCGGCGGCGAAGCGCCTGCGAGCACAACCTGCTGCTGGAGGCCCTTCGTGCAGACCTGCCTGTCTTCGGGATCTGCCGCGGCATGCAGCAGATCAACGTCAGCCTGGGAGGCAGCCTCTGGCAGGACCTGCATCGCCAACGGGACATCCGGGGCCATTTCCGCAAGGACCGGCCCCGGGACCTGGTCCATCAGGTGCGGATAACCGATCCCTCCGCCCTGCCCCTCGCTCTGCCTGAGAATTTCAGAGTCAACAGTACTCACCACCAGGCGCTGCGGGAACCGGGCCGCGGCCTGCGGGTCTTCGCCCGGGATCCAGAGCAGCCCGAAGTTGTGGAAGGCCTGACGGCGGATCCCCGCCTGCCTGATTCGCCCGCTTTCCTGCTGGGCGTCCAGTGGCACCCGGAGCGGATACCGGACGAGGAAAGCAGCCGCCGGCTGATGGAGGCCTTCATCGCCGCCGCGAAGAAGCGATGCGCCGGTGCGGGCAAGGACACCGGTGGAGGGCGGTCCGCGAAATCGCCCGAAATGAAAGCCGCCGATTAATGATTCCGACAGTGGAGGACATGCGGCAGGGCAAGCTGCGACCTGTATACTTCCTCTTCGGCGATGAGGAATACCTGGTTGACCAGGCCCTGCGGCGTTTCATGGATCACGCGGTGGACCCGGCGCAGGCGGACTTCAACCGCGACCTGTTCTACGGTGAAGACCTGCGCGGCGAAGAGCTGTTCCGCCTGGCCGCCTCCTATCCCATGCTGGCCGAGCGCCGGCTGGTGGTGGTGCGGGGCATCGAGCGCGCACCGAAACGGGTGCACGACGATCTGCTGGTCTACCTCGAGCAACCCTCGGAGACCACCTGCCTGGTGCTGGGGGCGGGGAAGGTGGACCGGCGGCGCAAGGTCTTCCAAGCCCTGAAACAGCGGGCCTGCGCCATGGAATTCAAGCGTCTCGCCCCGGCCCGGCTGCCGGGCTGGATGATCGACCGTTGCCGGGAACGGGATTTCGAGCTGCCCCGCGAGCTGGCCCTGCAACTCGCCGAACAGCTCGCCGAGGCGCCGCTCCGGATGGTGGCGGGCGAACTGGACAAGCTGATGCTGCTGGTTCCGCCGGAGCGGGGCGGACGCATTGGAGCCGAAGAGGCGGCCTGCGCGCTCGGCATGGAACCGGAGGCAACCGCGTTCAACCTGGCGGACGCCGTCTTTGCCCGGGAGGCGGGCCGCGCCCTGTCCATCCTGGGCAGCCTGCTGCGCGCATCGAGCGCTTCCTACGGGCTGTTGCCCGCCCTGCAGCGCGGCTTCGCCCGGTCCTGGTACATCGCCCGCCTGCGCGACGCAGGCCGCCGGAGCAGCGAGATGGCCCGCCTGCTGGGAAACGGGGGAGGCCGGAAGCTGGGTGATTGGCAGATAAAAAAGGACCTGGAGCGGATACGCGGCTGGGACACGGGATCGATCGTCCGGGCCTGTGGCCGCCTGCTCGAAGCGGACCTGGCGCTCAAGGGGGGAAGTCCGTTGAGCGAGAAGCAGATTCTCAGCAGCCTGGTGCTTGAACTATGCCGGATCTGAAGAACTTGAGCGACGAGGATGTGATCCTCGCCCTGCAGGAAGGCCGGATGGAGTGCTACGACGAACTGGTCCGGCGCTACAAGGACCGTCTCTTCTCCTTCATCAACCAGATGGTGCGCAACGGACAGCTCTCGGAGGACATCCTGCAGGATACCTTCATCCGGCTATACCAGCACCGGATGAGCTACCGCACAATCGCGCGTTTCTCGACCTGGATCTACACCATCGCCGCCAACCTGGTGCGCTCGCAGATGCGTAAACTCTCCCGCATGACCACCGTGGACCTCGAACCGCGCGAGAGCGGCGAGCGCGCCATCGAGCTGCCCGACGGGGCGCGGCCCGTGGACGAGCAGGTGGCGGGCAAGATGACCGTGGAGAAAGTGCGCGCGGCCATGGACCTGCTGCCGGACGAGTTCCGCGAGGTGATCATTTTGCGCGAGATCGAGGAACTTTCCTATGAGGAAATCGTAGAAGTGCTCGAGCTTCCGCTGGGCACCGTGAAGAGCCGGATCAACCGCGCGCGGACCCGGCTGAGAGACATGCTGGCCGCCGATCTGATGGAGTAACGCCGATGACCGATTGTCAATTCGTTCTTGACAGCCTCTGGGACTGGCTCGCCGAAGGCGACCTGCATCCTGAAGCCCACCGAATCAACCATCACCTTGAACAGTGCACGAATTGCGCGCAAGAGGCCGGGGCTCTGCGTTCCCTGCGCAGCGGCCTCAAAGACCTGCGTGAGACAGCGCCGCGGGGATTCGAGGACCGGCTGCAGGTCAGGCTGAATGAAGTCCGGTTCGCGGAGCGCCAGTCGACGCGGTCCGCTCCCGGAAAGCCGGCCGGACTGGCGGCCAGGCGCATTAACGTCTGGGCGCGACGTTTCACGCTGGTGGCCGCCGGCGCCGCCGCCGTGCTGCTGGTGAGTCTTATTCGCAGCGGGTTCACCCCGCTCGAGCAGCAAGGGCTGGCCGAAGCACCCGTCGATCCCCCGGCGCGCAGCGAATCGCCCGCTGCGGGCTCGAATCTGGCCCAGGATCGCGTCGGCCTGCTCGAGGATCGGGAATACAGCGAGCAGGACAGCATGGCCAGCGAATCCCGCGATTCCGTTTCGCAGCCCGGCGAGCGAGAAGCCCTGCACAGGGCAAGCTCGGGGACATTGGAAAGCGGGCAGGATTGATTACCTTGTCACACTGAAAAGGAACGCGGGCGGGAATTTCCCGCCCGTGCTCTTTCTGCAGCAGTGAAGAGGAGTCCTGCCATGAAGGGCATCATCCTGGCGGGGGGCACCGGATCCCGGCTGCACCCTCTGACCAAGGTCACCAACAAGCACCTGCTCCCCGTCGGACGCGAACCGATGATCTACCACCCGGTGAAGAAACTCCGCGAGGCTGGAATCCGCGAGATCCTGGTGGTCACCGGCGTGGAGCACATGGGCGACGTTGTCAACCTGCTGGGCAGCGGCCGCGAGTTCGATTGCGAATTCACCTACCGCGTCCAGGACGAGGCCGGCGGAATCGCTCAGGCCCTGGACCTGGGCCGCAATTTCATCGGTTCCAGCCGGATGGTGGTCCTTTTGGGCGACAACATTTTCCAGGCCTCGCTCGAGCCTTTCGTGCGCGCTTTCGAATCCTGCGCAGAAGAGGCACAGATCCTGCTCAAACCCGTGACCGATCCCCAGCGCTACGGGGTGGCGGTCGTGGAGGGCAGTCGCGTGCTGAACATCGAGGAGAAACCGGAGCGGCCCAGGAGCGACCTGGCGGTCACCGGCATCTACTTCTATGCTTCCGGCGTCTTTGACGTGATCTCCACCCTGGAACCCTCCGGTCGCGGCGAGCTGGAGATCACCGACGTGAACAATCACTACGTGGCGCTCGATACCATGCGCTGGGAACAGCTTCCCGGCTGGTGGACGGATGCGGGTACCTTCGACTCGCTGGCCATGGCGAATCAATTCCTTGGAGAACTTCGATGAATCTGACCGTGATCGGCACCGGCTATGTGGGGCTGGTGGTGGGAGTATGCTTTGCCGAAGTAGGCAACAGGGTCGTCTGCGTGGACCTCGACCGGGATAAGATCGAGAGTCTCAACGAGGGCCGGATCCCGATCTACGAACCCGGCCTGCGCGAGGTGCTCGAGCGAGTAGTGCGCCACGGGCGCCTGAGTTTCAGCACGGACACCGCCTCCGCGGTGCGAGAATCCGAGGTGGTCTTCATCGCCGTAGGCACGCCGCCCGACGAGGACGGCAGCGCGGACCTGCAGCACGTGCTGGCCGCGGCCCGCGACGTGGGCAGGGCCATCAAGGGCTACACCCTCGTGGTGGATAAATCCACGGTCCCCGTGGGAACCGCGGACAAGGTCCGCGAAACCATCGCGGCCGTCACCGAGGAACCCTTCGAGGTGGTCTCCAATCCCGAGTTCCTCAAGGAAGGCGCGGCCGTTAACGACTTCCTCAAGCCCGACCGCGTTGTGGTCGGCGCCGACAGCGAGCAGGCCCTGGAAGCCATGCTGGAGCTCTACGGGCCCTTCGTTCGCACCGGACATCCGATCATCACCATGGACGTGCGCAGCGCCGAATTGACCAAGTACGCGGCCAACGCCATGTTGGCCACCAAGATTTCCTTCATGAACGAAGTCGCCCGCATCTGCGACCAGGTTGGCGCAGACGTGGACTGCGTGCGCCGCGGCATCGGCAGCGACAGCCGGATCGGTTCGCAGTTCCTCTTTCCGGGTGTGGGCTACGGCGGAAGCTGCTTTCCCAAGGACGTCAAGGCCATCATCCGCACGGCTTCCGAGCACGGGGTCGAATTCCGCATCCTCAAGGCCGTGGAGGAGGTGAACGAAGAGCAGAAGGCCGTCCTGACCGAGCAGGTCCAGCAGCGCCTGGGTCAGGATCTGAGCGGTCTGCGCCTCGGTATCTGGGGACTGGCCTTCAAGCCCCGCACCGACGACATGCGCGAGGCTCCCGCCCTGACCATCATCGAGGGCCTGAGACGCGCCGGCGCACGCATAGTGGCCTACGATCCGGAGGCCATGCAGGAGGCCCGCAGGCGCCTGGGAGACGCCGTCGAGTATGCCTCCGACAGCTACGAAGCCCTGCGCGATGCGGACGCCCTGCTGATTGCCACGGAATGGTCCGATTTCCGCGAACCCGATTTCCAGCGGATGCTCGAGCTGATGAAGAGCCCGCTGATCTTCGACGGGCGCAACCTCTACAGCCCCGAGAAAATGCGGGACCTGGGATTCGAGTATCACTCCATCGGCCGGCCCTAGGAGATCCGGGCTAAAATAACGAGGCATCCATGCGCATCCTGGTGACCGGAGGCGCGGGTTTCATCGGCAGCCATCTCAGCCGCCGCCTGCTCGCGGAAGATCACGAAGTGATCTGCCTGGACAACTATTTCACAGGATCCAAGCGCAATGTGACGGAGCTCCTGGATGACCACCGCTTCGAACTGATCCGGCACGATATCTCACAGCCCGTCCTGGTGGAAGTCGACCGGATCTTCAATCTGGCCTGCCCCGCCTCGCCCATCCACTACCAGTACAATCCGGTCAAAACCGTGAAGACCAGCGTGATGGGCGCCATCAACATGCTGGGCCTGGCCAAGCGCGTGCGGGCCCGGATTCTGCACGCCTCCACCAGCGAGATCTACGGCGATCCGCTGGTGCATCCCCAGCCGGAGGAATACTGGGGCAACGTGAATCCCATCGGTCTGCGCTCATGCTACGACGAGGGCAAGCGGGTCGCTGAGACCCTGATGTTCGACTACCACCGGCAGAACCGCGTGGACATCCGGGTGATCCGCATCTTCAACACCTACGGTCCCCGGATGGCGCTGGACGACGGGCGCGTGATCACCAATTTCATCGCTCAGGCTCTGCGCGGGGAGGACCTCACCGTCTACGGCGAGGGCGACCAGACCCGCAGCTTCCAGTACGTGGACGACCTCGTCGAGGGCATGCTGCGGATGATGGACCGCGAGGACTTCATCGGCCCCGTCAACCTGGGCAACCCGCAGGAGCTGACGATCCGCGAACTCGCTGAGACAGTGATCGAGCTGACGGGCAGTTCTTCGAAGATCGTGCGGCGCGAGCTCCCCCAGGACGATCCCAAGGTTCGCCGGCCCGACATCTCCCTCGCGCGCAGAATGCTGGACTGGGAACCGCGAATTCCGCTGCGCGAGGGCCTTAAGAAGACCATCGAGTACTTCGAGACCGCGCTGAAGGAACAGTGAGTTCAGCCCTCCCGACCTGGCTGGCCGCCGGCTGCCTGCTCCTGGCGGGATGCGCCAGGATCCAGCCTCCGCCCGGCGCCGCGCCCGACAGTGAAGCCCCGTGGGTGATCCGCTCCTACCCTGCGCCGGGGCAGCTTGAGGTGCCCGGCGACGAGAGTTTCCACTTCGTTTTCAGCGAATACGTGGACCGCGCCTCCACCGCCGGCGACGTCTATCTCTCGCCCTGGCACGAGGGCGGGTTCCGGTTCCACTGGATGGGCCGCCGCCTGCGTGTCCGACCGCGGGACCCGCTTCCGCCGGACCGCACCTGGCTGCTGGAGCTGGGGACAGGCTGCCGAGACCTGGCGGGCAACCGCCTGCGGGCGCCCCTGCGCATCCCCTTTTCCACCGGCAGGCACCTGGACAGCCTGTCACTCCGGGGCCGGATCGTCGGCTCGGGCGAGGGCAGCTTCGCCCAGGTCTGGGCCTGGCCCCTGGCCGATTTTCCGACCAGGTTCTTCGAGCGGGCGCCTTACCGCACGAGACCGGACGACGAGGGCTTGTACGAGCTGCAGGCATTGCCCGGCCGGGCCTTCCGGGTGATGGCGGTGGAGGACGACAACCGGAACGGTCGCTGGGACTTCCTCGATGAGCGGGCCGCCCCGGCGGACCGGGACTGGCTGCCCGGCGACACCCTGGCGCTGAGCCTGCGTTTCAGCGAGCAGCGCCTGGACAGCCTCAGCCTGCGCCGGGCCGCAGCCCTGGATCCCTGGCACCTGGCGCTGGATGCGGTGCTGGAGCCCGCCTTCCCTCTGGAATGGGACTACGCCCCGCCGGCCGCACGCGCCCGCGATTCGCTCAGGCGGACCCAGCTCAGGCTCGAGGACCACGAGGGTCGCGAACTCGAGATTCTGGACATCGACCGCCGGGGTGCGCGCTGGCTGCTGGCCTGCGAGAGATTCACCGGCGATTCGCTCCGTCTGATCCTGCCTGCCGCGGGCGATACGGCGGAGGTGCGCACAGCCGAGGACGCTCCCCCAGGGAAGCTCTTCGGCGAGGATCTACGCCTCCGGCTGCCCCGGGACGGCCGGCTGCGCTGGACCAGCGAACGGGCGGCCCGCGTTGATTCCGGCCTCGCCTGCCGGCTGGTGCTGGCAGCGGACAGCCAGTGGATCAGGCCGCGGGTGGAGGGCCTGTTCCATTTCGCCTGGGAGCTGTCCGACACGCTGGGGGAAGCGGAGCTGCAGATTCCGGCGGGCTTCTTCGGCGGCCTGGACGGCTCCTCCTGGCCCGACAGCCTGCTGCGACTGCGGCTCAGGCCCCCCGCGGAGGAGCCCGCCCCGGGCGCCGCGGAGTGGAGCTGGAACCGCTCGCCCGGGGAGAATCCCGAGCGCTGGCGCGTGATACTCAGCGCCGGCGAATTCCGGCGCGAACGGAACTTCAGTCGAACCGACCGCGACGACGATCTGCCCGAGGGGTCGGTGAACCTGGCGCTGTATCACGACCGAAACGCTTCCGGCTCCTGGGACGCCGGGCGGATCAGCCCCTTCCGGGCGGCTGAAAGCTGGTACGCCTGCCCGGACACCCTGCGGATCATCAGCGGCTGGGTGCAGGAAGGAATTCGACTCACACTTCCCCTGGAGGTACCATGACGGAACACGCCTACGCCGTGGTCCTGGCCGGAGGCATCGGATCGCGCTTCTGGCCCCTCTCGAGGCTCGAACGTCCCAAGCAGTTCCTCAAGGTCTTCGGCGAGCAGAGCCTGATCGAAGACACGGTGCATCGCCTGCGGCACCGTTTCCAGCCGGAGAACATCCTGATCATCACCAACCAGCTGCACGAGGAGCGGACGCGCCGCCTGTTTCCCCGGCTGCCCCCGCGCAACATCATCGGCGAGCCACTTGGGCGCAACACGGCGGCCTGCATCGGGCTGGCGGCCCTTTTGCTGAGGGCCCGCGATCCCGATTCAAGCATGATCGTCCTGCCAGCCGACCACTACATCGGCGACCGCGAGGAATTCCTGTGCACCCTCGAGCGGGCCCTGCAGACCTGCCGTAACCAGCACCTGGTGACCCTGGGCATTCAGCCCACCAGCCCGGAGACCGGCTTCGGTTACATCCAGTTCCAGCCCGAAGAGATCGAACCGGGAGTCTACCCGGTCAAGACCTTCGCCGAGAAGCCCGACCTTAAGACGGCCCGACTGTTCCTGCAGAGCGGTGATTTCCTCTGGAACAGCGGGATTTTCATCTGGGAGACGCGGACGATCGTCGAAGCGCTGGAGCGCTGGCTGCCCGAGACCTGGGAAACGCTGGAGGAACTGTCGACGCAGCTGGACAGTCCCGATTTCGGCCGGCATCTCGCCCACTGCTACAGGCAGCTGCGCTCCATCTCGATCGACATCGGCGTGATGGAGCCGGCTTCGCAGACGCCCGGCGCGATCCGCGTGATACAGTCCAGTTTTCCCTGGAACGACGTGGGCACCTGGGCGGAGGTGCACCGGATGCGCGAGAAGGACGGCGGGGACAACGTGGTGGTCGGCGACGCGGTGGTGGTGGATTCGAACCGCTGCCTGGTTCACGCCCCCGACCGCGTAGTGGCGCTGGTAGGCATGCGGGACACCATCGTGGTGGACAGCGACGACGCCCTGCTGGTCTGCAGGATGGACGCCCACCAGGATGTGCGACACGTGATCGCCCGCTTGAAGGAGGACGGCCTGCACGAGCTGCTTTAGTGTTTGGAATGGCGCGGCGCGGGAGGTATTTTCATACCGTGACTAAGGTAAGCGTGAAACGCGACGAAGAGGTCCTCCGGCTGCTCGACCAGCTGGAGGAACTGGCGGACCGCCTCGAGGTCCGCGTGCGCGTGGAGCGCGGCGATTTCCGCAGCGGCTACTGCGAATCACGAGGCCAGGCGATGATCATCCTCAATCGCCGCCTGGGCGTCTATGATCGTGCCTTGACCCTGGCGCGGATCCTGGGCGACCGCGACCTCTCGGGCGTATTCCTGGTGCCGCGCGTGCGAGAATTCATCGACGGGTTGGCTTTCCGAAACGGCAGCAGCGAGGGCGAAAGATGACCGATCCACTGTTTCTGCGCAGCGTACTGCTCTTCGAGGATCTCGAGGACGCGGACCTGATCAAGGTGGCGGAACGGCTTTCCGCGAAAAAATACCGCAAGAACAACCTGATCATCTTCGAGGAGGACGAGGGGCAGACCCTCTACATCATCCGCAGCGGCCGCGTCAAGATCTCGCGCATCAACGCCGCCGGGGAAGAGGTTATCCTGGCCATCCTGGGCGGCGCGGACTTCTTCGGCGAGCTGGCCATCATCGACGAGGGCCCGCGCAGCGCCACTGTGACCTCGCTGGAAGAGGTCGAACTGCTGTCCATCCGCCGCGAGGATTTCTTCGACCTGATCCACAACTTTCCCTCCATCGCCATCTCCCTGCTGCGCCTGATGGCTTCCCGCCTGCGCAAGACCGACGCCCAGCTCGTCTCGCTGTCCATCCTCGACGCCCGGGGCCGGGTGATCACCACCATCATCAGCCTGGCCCAGGACCTGGGCCGAATCCACGGCGAAGACCTGTTGCTGACCTCGCTGCCCCTGCAGCGCGACCTGGCCAGCATGGCGGGAACCAGCCGCGAAACCATGTCCCGCATCCTGGCCCGGCTCGAAACGGAGGGCTGGCTTTCCAAGAAGGGCCCGGACCTCGTGATCCACAGGTTCGAGGATTTCCAGAAGCTTCTCGTCTGATCCGCTGCCGCCATGTCCCATCCGCTGCCGCCGCTGGACGACTTGAGGGAGCTGTTTCCCGCCCCCGAAGCCGGGGTCTGGTGGCGGGCGGCGGAGAGCAGTCTCAGGGACTCATCCCTGGACGACCTGCGACGCGGTTCCCCCGAGGGAGTCGAACTGCACCCCATCTACACCGCCGAGGATCTCGAGGGCCTGCTCCACCTGCAGCGGCCGCAGGGTGGGGAGATCCCCCTCCTCGGCCGCCCTGGATCGGGTGATCCGCGGGCTCCCGCGGCTTGGGAGATACTCCAGGAGCGCCTGGCGACGGATTCCTGCGACACCGGCCTCCGAAAGAACGCAGGTGCCTCCCCACCGCAGCCGCTGCTGCTGCGCCTGGCTCTCTCCGGAGCCTCCGAGGAGGGCACCACATTCCCGGCGAGTGCCGCGATCCACGGGCTGGAGGAACTGGAAACCGCCGTCCGGGGCGTTGATCTCCCTCGCGCAAGGCTCGTTATTGACTGCGGCTCCGCCGGCCTTTACGGTGCCGGGCTGGCGCTGGCCCTGTGCTCGCGCCGGGGATTGAGACCGGATGAGCTGCGCCTGGAACTGGCCGTGGACGCCTTCAGCGAGTGCGCGCTCAGGGGCGCCCCGGACGTGGACGAGTTCTTCGGACGGCAGGCGCGTCTGGCCTCCTGGGCGCGGGAGCACGCCCCCGGCTGGGTCCTGCTGCGGGCCTCGGGAGTCCGCTGGCACGAGGCGGGTGCCGATGCCGCCCGGGAGCTGGCCTGCGTACTGGGAGCGGGCGCGGACACCCTCCGTCGCTTGGGGGAGGCGGGCGGGCCCGGTCCCGACTTCCTGGCGCCGGGGATGCGCCTGGAGCTCTCAGCCAGCCACGACCTGTTCAGCCAGGTCGCCAAGCTGCGCGTGGCCCGCCTGCTCTGGGCCAAGGTGGCGGCGGCCTTCTGCGGTGATGGTGTTACTCCGCGTGTGACAATCCTCGCCCGGACCTCGGGCGTGTATCACAGCCGTATCGATCCCTGGAACAACCTTCTGCGGAGCTCCCTGGCCTGCTTTGCGGCCGCCGTGGGCGGGGCCGACGGCATCCGGTGCGGCCACATGCTCCAGGGCCTGGGCCGGGCGGAGGACTTCCACCGTCGCCTGGCCTTCAGCGCGCAGATCATGCTCCAGCGGGAGGCCTGCCTGGACCGGATCCTCGATCCGGCGGGCGGTTCCTGGTACATGGAGCCGCTCTGCGACGAACTGGGCCGGAAGGCCTGGGCCTCGTTTAAGGAGCTCGAGGCGGCGGGCGGGTTCTACGAGGCCCTGCAGGCCGGCATTCCCCAGGCCTGGGCCGCCAGGGGAGCCCGGGAGCTCGCCGAGCGGCTGGCTCGACGCAGCGAGATCCTGGTGGGCTGCAACAAGTATCCGGGCCGGGAGCTTCTTCCTTTCGAGGAGACCGGGTCGAAGGAGAAGCGGAGGCGGTCGCAAAAAGTTCCGGGCGGCGAGGATGCGACCATCCGGCGGCTCGTCGACCACGTGCGCGGACTGTCGCCGTTGGACGATCCATCGAAGTTCCTGCAGGCGCTAGAAGGGGCTTTCACCGCGGGAGCCCGCCTCGGGGACCTGCCACCACTGGATGCCTGGGCTGAGGGAAAGTCCGCCAGCCCGGCGACGCTCCCGCATCCGCAGAGGATCCGCGCGGCCGAACCATTCGAGCGACGCCGCCAATTGGCCGCGGAAATCGAGGCGCGGCGCGGGGAGCCGCCCGCTGTCTTCCTGGCCCGCCTGGGTTCGCAGTCCGGGACGGCGAGGGAGACGCAGCTCTGCCGCAATCTGTTCGCCTGCGGCGGCTTCAGGATTCTCGGCGGACCCAGCAGCGTGAGCCCCGAGGATGCCGCGACGGTCGCGCGGACATCGGGGGCCGACGCCTGCGCCCTGTGCCTCGATGAGCATGACATTCCACAGAACCTGCAGCGCTTCCTCGAGGCCTTCCGGTCTGCGGACGCGAAGGATGCCGAGTCGCCTCCCGTGCTGCTGGCGGGATCCCCTGAGCTCGAGGGACTCTGCTTCGAAGCGGGAGTGGGCGGCCCGATCCACGAGCACTGCCACATCTTCGAGATCCTTGATCCAGTCTTCCGGCGCCTGGGGGAGCGGTCATGAATCCAGGTCCCGATTTCACGGCCATGGACTACGGCCCGCTCCCGCCCGGCCGGGCCGACGACCGGGCCGAGACTCCAGGCTGGAGGACGGCGGAGAGCATCGAGCTCAAGGCCCGCTACGGCCCGGAAGACCTGGCGGGTCTGGAACACCTGGCCTACACTGCGGGCCTCCCGCCCTACCTGCGCGGCCCTTATCCCGCCATGTACCTGGAGCGACCCTGGACCGTGCGCCAGTACGCCGGCTTCTCCACGGCCGAGGAATCCAACGCCTTCTACCGCAGGAACCTGGCCGCGGGACAGAAGGGCCTGTCGATCGCTTTCGATCTGGCCACCCACCGGGGCTACGACTCGGACCATCCGAGGGTCCGGGGAGACGTGGGCCAGGCGGGTGTGGCCATCGATTCCATCCTGGACATGCGAATCCTCTTCGAGGGCATTCCGCTGGACCGCATGTCCGTCTCCATGACCATGAACGGCGCCGTGCTGCCGGTGATGGCGCTGTACATCCTGGCCGCCGAGGAGCAGGGCGTTCCTCCGGAAAAGCTGGCGGGGACCATTCAGAACGACATCCTCAAGGAGTTCATGGTCCGCAACACTTACATCTACCCGCCGGCGCCCTCGATGCGGATCGTCGCCGACATCTTCCGCTACGCCTCCCGCCGCATGCCGCGCTTCAACAGCATCAGCGTCTCCGGCTACCACATGCAGGAAGCGGGGGCGCCGGCCGATCTCGAACTGGCCTACACGCTGGCCGACGGGCTGGAGTACGTCCGCACGGGACTGAAGGCAGGACTGGCCATTGACGATTTCGCGCCCCGGATCTCCTTCTTCTGGGGCATCGGCATGAACACATTCATGGAGGTGGCCAAGCTGAGGGCCGCCCGCCTGCTCTGGGCGTTGCTGATCCGGCAGTTCGAGCCGCGGAATCCCCGCTCGATGTGCCTGCGCACCCACTGCCAGACCTCGGGCTGGAGCCTCACCGAGCAGGATCCCTTCAACAACGTGACGCGCACCTGCCTGGAAGCCCTGGCCGCGGCACTGGGTCACACGCAGTCGCTGCATACGAACGCCCTGGACGAGGCCATCGCCCTGCCCACGGATTTTTCCGCGGGCATCGCCCGCAGCACCCAGCTCCTGCTGCAGGAGGAGTGCGGTCTCTGCCGGGTGGTGGATCCCTGGGGAGGATCCTGCTACCTGGAGCGGTTGACCCACGAGCTGGCCCGGCGCGCCTGGGAATTGATCAGCGAGGTGGAAGAGCTGGGAGGAATGGCCGCGGCCATCGAGACCGGCCTGCCCAAGATGCGCATCGAAGAGGCCGCGGCGCGCCGGCAGGCCCGCATCGATTCCGGCCTGGATACCATCGTGGGTCTCAACAGCTTCCATCCTCCCGAGGAGGATCATCGATTCGAGATCCTCGAGGTGGACAACAGCGCGGTGCGCCAGGCCCAGATCGAGCGCCTGCGGAAGCTCAGGGAGGACCGCGATCCCGCGGCGGTGCGGCGCTGTCTGCGGGCTCTCGGAAATTGCGCGGAGCAGGCGCAGGGACGGGAGAACCTGCTCGAGCTGGCCCTTCAAGCAGCGCGGGCCCGGGCCACCCTGGGAGAGATCTCCGGCGCCCTGGAGGAGGTCTTCGGCCGGCACCGGGCCGAGACGCCGGCCATCGCGGGAGTGTACTCAAGCGAGGCAGAAAAGATGGACAGTTTCCAGCGCGTGCGCCGGATGTGCGAACGCTTCGCCGAATTGA
The DNA here is from genome assembly GCA_964568855.1 of uncultured Bacteroidaceae bacterium. Lineage (GTDB taxonomy): Bacteria > CAIWAD01 > CAIWAD01 > CAIWAD01 > CAIWAD01 > CAZMSD01. The sequence continues at coordinate 76,832 of CAZMSD010000010.1, forward strand.
CGGGCCGGCGACCGCGGATCATGGTGGCCAAGCTGGGCCAGGACGGCCATGACCGCGGGGCGCGGGTCGTGAGTACGGCCTTCGCCGACATGGGCTTCGACGTGGATATCGGGCCGCTCTTCCAGACGCCCGGCGAGGCAGCCCGCCAGGCGGTTGAGAACGACGTGCACATCCTGGGCATGAGTTCACTGGCCGCGGGCCACAAGACCCTGCTGCCCGAGCTGGTGGCCGAACTTCGCCGCCTGGGCGGCGAGCGGATCCTGGTGATCGCGGGCGGGGTGATCCCCAGGCGGGATCACGCCTTCCTGAGGGAGCAGGGCGCCGCCGAGATCTTCGGCCCGGGCACGGTGATCCCCGAGGCGGCCGAGCGAATTCTGCGCCGGCTGGCCGACCAACTGGAGATCCACCTGGATGTCTGAGTCGAGAGGGCGGAAGAGGACCGGAGGAAGAGGAACCCGAGCGGCGGATCCCCAGGAGCTGGCGCGGGGAATCCAGTCTGGAGACCGCGTCCTGCTGGCGCGGGCCATCACCCTGGTGGAGAGCCGCCGCGACGAGGACGCCCGTCTGGCGGCCGAGGTGCTCGCGCTGACCGCCTCGCGCCGAGTTGCGGCGATCCGCCTGGGAGTCTCCGGCCCTCCGGGGGCGGGAAAGAGCTGCCTGATCGACAACCTGGGCTGCCGGCTGGGGGATGAAGGCCGGCGCGTGGCGGTGCTTGCCGTGGATCCCAGCAGCAGCCTTTCCGGCGGCAGCATCCTGGGCGACAAGACTCGCATGGACGGGCTGGCCTCCCGGCCGGATGCCTTCATCCGTCCTTCACCCGCCGCGGGGACCTTGGGCGGAGTGGCTCGCAGGACCCGCGAGAGCCTCCTGCTCTGCGAAGCGGCGGGCTACGACGTAGTGATCGTCGAGACCGTTGGAGTGGGCCAGAGCGAGATCCAGGTGCGCCAACTGGTGGATGTCCTGCTCCTGCTGCTGCTGCCCGGCTCGGGCGACGAGCTGCAGGGCATCAAGCGCGGCATCATGGAGCTGGCCGACCTGGTGGCTGTGAACAAAGCGGACGGCGGGAACCTCGATCGCGCCCGGGGCACGCGGGCGGAGTTCGCGGGCGCCGTTCAGCTGCTTCCCCGGCGGACGCCGGAATGGAAGACGCCCGTGCTTTTGTGCTCCGCGCTGACCGGGGAGGGACTTCCGGAGCTGTGGCGGGAGGTGCTGGATTTCCGCGAACACCTCCTGCAGCGGGACCTGCTGGACTACCGGCGGAGTGAGCAGGAGCTGTTCTGGATGGATCAGCTCCTTGAGGAGCGACTCCTTGAACGTTTCCACCGTCACCCTGCCGTGGCCGCCCGCCGAAAGGAAATCCGCGGCGAAGTGCGGGCCGGACGCTTGAGCGCGGACGCGGCCGCCGCCCTCCTGCTGAAGCAATTCAGTTGAGGTAGCTCCAGGGGCAGCTTTTTCCTCCGGAAGTCCTGGAATTCAGAAGTTTCGTCCCCAGCCTCGGCCGGCCCGCTCCTCAATGGTTTGATTTCCTTCATCTTAGCCTCCGCACACTTCTGGCATCCGGCTTGCAAACCAGGAGCCGTGGAGGAAGCATGAATTTCTACACCAACGAACTTGTCCGTTCGCGGCTGAAGAGCGACAAGAAGCCGCCGGATCATATTCCCAAGTACCAGACCTTCGAAGCGAAGCTCTCCATCCTGCTCACCGCCGAGCAGCATAAATATCTCGAGGACGTGGTGGCCCGCGTGATGCGCAACCGCAAGGAGAAGCGCGAACGTATCACCAAGAATTCCATCCTGCGCTGCCTGGTGGATTTCATGCAGACACTAGACGTGGACTTCGAGAACATCCCCGACGAGAAGGAGCTGCTGAAGCGGCTCTTCATCGCCCGCCTGAACAAGATCCTCTGAGACCGACAGGGCCGCTCTCTCCCTGGTCTCAGAGGGAACTCTCCCTCCGCCGTCGCGCATATTCCTTTACGCACACTTGTTTCCGATCCAAATGAATCCATGGGCATTATGCATCGCTCCCTGCGGATCGGTTCAGCAGCTGTGACACAATCTCCGGAGTACCAGCCCGGACAGCATCGAAGCTCTCCGCGCCGCCGGGAATACCGCCCTACACATAAAGCAAATTTATTGGAGTTATGAGCGTTTTCCTGTTGCATCCATGCCGTGCAAATTATAGCATTCAACTCTGCCGATTCACCCTGCAAGCCCCCGGCATTCCCTGGCGTATTCTGAATTCAGGCGGCTGCGGTGCCTTGATGGGTGACCGGGAGGGGGAGACGTGGCTACGGATGATCTGGATCGCAAGAATCCCCGTCAGCGGGAAGAGCAGCAGCGGCCGGGGCGCGAAGAGCGCTTCCCGGCGCGGCGCCGTTTACGCTTCATCCCGGTCGTGTTACCCGAGGCCGATTCACCCGAGCTGGGCGGTGTCCTGGAAGCCTCCCGGCGCTTGAAGGCCTTCCCCCTGCAATCGACTCTGAAGCTGCCGGGGACGGAGGCCGATTCCGGAATGCTCCCGGCTCTCAGTGGAGCCTCCACCCCCGACTCGATGGCCCGCGCGCTGAAGCGCCTGGACAGCAGACTTAGACACCTGCTCGAGCTGCTCGGTTCCCTCAATACCTCCAGTGAAACACCACCGGACGCGGGCACTCCCGTTCCGCCGGCGAATGCACCCGGACCGGACGCCGAAGCCGCTACGGGCGGCGCGGCCTCGCGAGAATCCCGGAGAGCGAGCCTGCTTGCGCTGGCGCGGCAGTACTACGACGAATGGCGCCTGCTCTCCGCCGAAGTGCAGCCCGAGGCGGGCGAGGGATCCTTCGCCGAGTTCGCCAGCTCTTCATACATGGACCAGCTCCTGCGCCACTTCGATCTGCCCATCCTCGTGCTGGATTCGGAGCAGCGCCTGCTGCGGGAGTCGCATCGCGCCGCATCGCAGCCCTTGCTTGAGGGATTGAGTATCGGCCAGACCCTGCGCGACCGCCTGGACCTGGGAACGGAGGCAGACGGGCCCTGCACCCTGCGCCCGGGCCCCGAAACGGAACTCAGAGCCCTGGCGGCCGTCCTGGGCGACGGTATGCTGCTCCTGGTCGATCTTGATCCCTGAACAACCTCAGACCGGCCCCACCAGGTGGACAAGGCCTGTTGCGCGGTCCCGGCGCGGACGCGTGTTACACGGAGGACGCTGGAGGCGCAGAATCACGGGTCGATTGAGATTGCCTCTCCGCTTTTCTATCATACTGTGATGATGCCCGGTCACACTGAATGAACGCATTACAGGATACAAGATGAACTGCACCTTACCCCGGCTGCGAGTCCTGCTTCCCGTCCTGCTGCTGGCGGCGGTTCAGGCGGCGGCCGTGCCCGCCCGGTCCGGCTGGCTGGAATCCGCCAGCTCGGGCCTCGACTTCCGCTATCGCCTGGTAGGCGACGAGTTTCTGAACTGGGTCGAATGCGAGGAGGGTTATACGCTGCTGCGCGGCGCGGAAGGCCTGTGGCGCTACGCCGAAGCCGGAGAGGACGGCGGCATCCGGCCCGGCCCGCGGCTCTATGTCCCCGGCCTGGAGAATGGGCCCGCCGAGGCCCGGGGCCTGCGCCCCGAAGCCGGGTGGATCCGCGAGCACGTGGACCCGCTGAGGCGCATGCGGGACGAACTCGGCGTCCAGCGCGTCGAGCGGGTCGAAGGCCAGTGGAACCTGCTGCTGATCATGATCCACTTTCCCGATCAGCAGCCGCAATACCCTCCCGGGAACTTCGACGCCATGATGAACGAGCCGGGCTACGATGGTACCGGCAGTTTCAACGATTACTACGTGGACCAGAGCTACGGGCGCTACAGCACGGTTTCCACGGTGACTTCCTGGTACGAAGCCGAGCATCCTCACGATTACTACGGCTACGACCAGGGTTGGGAGGTGTCGCTGGAGCTGGTGGTGGAAGCGGTCTACGCCGCGGACGAGGAAGTTGATTTCAGCCTCTTCGACAACAGCGGCAACGGCTGGGTGGATGCGCTGCTGATCGTGCACAGCGGCGCCGGCGCCGAGGAGGGGAACCAGAGTAATATCTGGTCGCACCGCTGGGCGCTCTGGGGCTACAATATCGTCCTGGACGGCGTGCACATCTACGATTACACCATGCAGCCCGAAATGCAGGGCGGCGGCCAGGCGGCCATCGGCGTCTACGTCCACGAATTCGGCCATAACCTGGGACTGCCCGACCTCTACGACACGGACTACAGTTCTTCGGGCCTGGGCAGCTGGTGCGTGATGGCCGGCGGTTCCTGGGGCGGAGGAGGGGCCGGGGGCGGAGCGCACACGCCGGTGAGCTTCAGCGCCTGGTGCCGACGGCAGCTGGAGTGGGCCACGGAGACCACCACCGCCACGGAGCTCGTGGACTATCCGCTGCCCGCCAGCTATCTCAGCGACGAGATCCTGCGCCTGGATCTCGAGGGCTACCCGCAGCAGTACTTCCTGGTGGAGAACCGGCAACTGCAGGCCTGGGACCGCCATCAACCGGCGGGAGGACTGCTGATCTTCCACGTTGATGAAGGCCAGGAATCCAACCAGAACGAGAATCGCTACCTGGTGGACCTGGAACAGGCGGACGGCATGCGCGAGCTCAACCAGGGCCTGGGCGCGGACTCGGGCGACCCCTTCCCGGGCAGCGCGGAAAACCGCGAATTCGCGGAAAACACGGATCCCTCCAGCATTCCCTACGGCGGCAGCTCGAGCGAAGTGAGCGTGCACGGTATTCCCGATCCGGCCGATACAATGAGGGCCACCTTCTTCCAGATCTTCTCCCACCAGGACCTGGTCCAGGCGGGTTGGGAACTCCTGTGGGACAGCGGCGGAGACCTCTGGCTCGACCCGGGCGAGGAGGCCGAGCTTGTACTGCAGCTGCTGAACCGCGGCTCGGAGCTGGAAAGCCTGGAGCTCACGCTGCACTCTGCGGAGGGCCTCCAGGTGCTGGACAGCACCGCAGTGGTGCTCGAGGTGGGTGAAGGCGAAATCTTCGGCAACTCGATGGATCCCTTCCTCCTGCGGGCCGACGAAAGCCTGCCTCCGGGCAACCACCGCCTGCGACTCGGCAGCATCGACGACGGCGGCTGGTACCAGGAGATCGAGGTGGGCATCGCCGCGGGCCGGGCGGAGGTTCTGCTGGTCAACCAGTCCCCCGAACCGGGTGATGCGGCGTACTACACCGGCGAGCTGGAAGAACTGGGCCGGACCTGGGAGGAGCGGCTCCACGACGGGGCGAATCCCGCCCCGCAGGATCTGAATCGCTACGAACACGTCCTCTGGTTCAGCGGCACGCGGGAAGCTCCGCTGGGCGAGGACGAGCAGAGCATGCTCGTGGAGCACCTGCAATCCGGCGGCAGGCTCCTGCTTTCCGGCCAGCACCTGCTGGACCAGGCGGGAACGGAATTCCAGGAAGTCCTGGGCTGCACGGCGGGCTACTGGCACCAGAGCGGACCGCTGCTGCGCGGGATGGCCGCGGGAAGGCTCTTCAACGACCCGGAACAGGCCCTGCTCTTCGGCGGTGAGGGCGCCTGGAACCAGGAATTCCCCACGCGCTCCCTGAGCTGGACGGAATCCCGACCGATCCTCGGCTGGCAGAACGACGGACTGGTCTCCGCCGTGCGCCGCGAAGTCGAGTCGGGGCCGGACGAGCCGGGCCGGGCGCTGCTCCTGGCTTTCAGCCTGGAATCGGTCCACGGCGTCGCCGGCTACCTCACGCGCGCCGAAATGCTGGAGCGCATGCTTAGCTGGCTACAGGACGGCAGCTATGCGGCCATCGAGGCTCCAGCGGTCCGTCCGGGCGCAACCGAGCTGAGCTGCGCGCCCAATCCATTCAACCCGGTCACCACGGTGGAATTCCGGCTCGGGTCGCCCGGAGAGATCCGGCTGGAGGTCTACAACCTGCTCGGCCGGCGAATACTGGAACGCTCCCTGGGCCTGCTCCCGGCGGGCCTGCATCATTGTCCCCTGGATCTGGCCGGCCGTGCCAGCGGTATCTACATCGTGGAATTGCGCTCGCGGGACCGGATCCTTGACCGCGGCCGGGCGCTGTTGATCCGTTGACGAAAGGGGAGGACAGGCTCCCATTGGGTGAAGCGCTGGAAGTACTGCAAGGCGCCGGCAGCTTCGCCGTACTCTGCGGTGCGGGGCTGTCCGCTGAATCGGGCATCCCCACTTTTCGCGGGCCCGAGGGATGGTGGAAGAACCACCGTCCCGAAGAACTGGCCACCCCGGAGGCTTTCCGCAGGCAGCCCGCCCTGGTCTGGGAATGGTACCGCATGCGAATCGAGCTCGTGCTCGCGCACCGTCCTAATGAGGCCCACCTGGCCCTGGCGAGACTCGGTCGCCGCTTTCCCGTCCGGCTGCTGACCCAGAACGTGGACGGCTACCACCGCAGGGCCGAAGATTTGCTGGATGACCATGGAACACCATCCCCGCGGAGAGCCGAGATCCTCGAGCTGCACGGCTGCCTGCTGCGGGCGCATTGCGAGGACTGCGGAGCGGAAAGGAGCGCGACCCAGCTGAATCCCGCCCAGGATGTGCCGGGTTGCTCCTGCGGGGGCCGCTTCCGGCCCTCCGTGGTCTGGTTCGGCGAGAGTCTCGACGGGGAAATCCTGCAGCGTTCCGCGGAGGCCGTCCATTCCAGCGATGCCGTGCTCAGCGTGGGCACATCGGCGGTGGTCTGGCCCGCAGCGGGCCTGATAGAACAGGCGCTGCGCGCCGGCCGCCCGGTGCTGGAGATCAACCCGCGGGAGACGCCCTTCAGCAGCCTGGTCAGCGCGAGGCTGCCCGGGAAAGCGGCGGAAGTCCTGCCCCCCCTGGTGGAGGAACTGTGCTCAGGGCCGGAGAATCCATGAGAAGCCCGATCCACCTGCTCCCGGTCCTGCTGCTGGCCTGCCTGCTGGGGAGCTGCGGCGCCTACTTCAATACTTATTACAACGCCCACAAGGCCTTCGAGGACGCCCAGAAGGTACAGCGCACGGGGAGCGGACGCCAGGCGGGCCAGGCGGATTACAACCGCTGCCTGAAAATCTCATCCAAGCTGCTGCAGTTCTATCCCGAATCCCGCTTAGTGGATGACACCATCCTGATGATCGGGCAGTGTTACGTCCAGATGAATCAGCACCACCGCGCGCTGCGAAAGTTCGATGAGCTGGAACAGCGTTTCCCCGAGTCGCGCCTGTTGCCCGAGTCGCGGATCTGGCGCGCGCGCTCCCTGCTGGAGCTTAAGCGCAACGACGCCTGCCGCACCGTGCTGGCGGGCATCGACGCCGAAGCCCTGGGCCGTGAGGATCATGTCGAGCTGCAGCGTGTCTGGGCGGACCTCTACGAGGTGGAGGAGAACCTGGAGCGGCTTGTGGAAACCCAGCGCAGCATTCTGCGCATGACCCGTCGCAAGGTGACCAAGGGCGAGCTGAACGCCGAGATCGCCCGCAGTTACGTGGAGCTGGGCGACTACGAGCAGGCCGTGGAACATTTCGGCCGGGTCAAGCGTCACCGGCCGGGCAAAGCGATTGAGTTGGATGCCCGGCTGGGCGTGGTGGACAACCTGATCCGACTGAGGCGCTTCGACCGCGCGGCATCCCGGATCCGCTCCCTGCACAAGGATGAACGTTTCTACGAAGACCGGCACCGGATAGTGCTGCGCGAGGCGCGCCTGGCGGAAGCGCGCGGCGACCTGGCAGCGGCGATGGAGAGGTATCACGGCCTGCTCGAAGATTTTCCGCGCACCACCAGCTCGGCGGCGGCGGCATATGCCATCGGCGCGCTCTACATCAAGGAATTCGATCTGCCCGACAGCGCGAAAGTCTACTACGGCAGGACCCGGCAGGAATCTTCCAACAGTTCCTGGGCCGACAGCAGCGGACGCGAGCTGGAGGTGCTGGGCAGCCTGGAGGAGATCCTGGTTCGCATCGACGAGTTGGACAGCCTGATCCTGGACCTGGACATCCGCCTCAACCCCGACAGCGCCTTCGTGCGCAGCGTCTGGGCGAGGCTGCCCGATCTGAAGGCGGCCATGCGGCGTGATTCGCTCGCGGTCGATTCGCTGCGCGCGCTTCAGGACAGCCTGAACCTGGGCCTGGACAGCCTGGTCCAGGCGGACAGCCTCCTGAGGGCGGAGGTTGTCGCCGATACGGAAGCCGATTCCCTGGCGGAGATGCTCAGTCCGCAGGCCGGTTCCACGATCATGGACTTTCTTGGTACCGAAGGCGCGCTTCCCGGCGGCCCTTCCTCGCCGGTACTGGAACCCGGCGCGGGCAGGAGGCGGCTCTTCGAGAGTTCGCGTAAGCAGCGCGAACGGTTCCTGGCGGATTCGCTGCGCCAGGTCGAGCTGGCCGACAGCCTGCGACTGGCGGAGCAGGAACACCGGCGGCGGATCCTCGATTCCACCCTGGTAGCCGCCGTGCTGGACACTTCCGCCTGGGAGATCCAGGTGGACAGCACGGCCATTCTGCACCTGGCGGACAGCCTGAACGAGCTGCGCTTCGACCAGCGCTTCCAGCTGGCGGAGGTGTATTATCTCAAACTGCGCCAGCCGGAGAAGGCCGACAGCATGATGCTGGCGCTGCAGGAAATAGAGGAGGCCACCGCGGAGCAGGCCAGCCGCCTGCTCTACGCCTACGGAACCCTGCGCCTGGAACACTTCGGCGACAGCACGGGCACCGAGATCTTCCGCCGCCTCGTGGATCGCTACCCGCTTTCCCTGGCCTCCAATCCGGCGCGCGAACGCCTGGGGCTGCCCCCGGAAATGACCATCGAGGACAGCGCCGCCATCCTGCTGGGCGAGGCGGAACGCTCCTGGTTGGCGGACCGGGATCCGCTGCAGGCGCTTGATCGCTACGATTTCTGCCAGCGCAGCTTCCCCGATACGCCCCAGGCCTACAACGCCCTGGTGGCGGCGGGCATGCTGGCCCACCGGCTGCTGGAGAATCCCGTGCTGGCGGCCGACTACTTCCAGGAAGCCCTGCGCCGCTTCCCCGAGGAGGCCGCCAACGACATGCTGCGGGGCATTCTCGGCCAGGACCTGCAGGAAGAGGAAATCGAGGAGCAGGCCGCTGAACTGCCGGATGTGGAACTGCAGGAAGTGCTCACGGACGAGAGCGGCCGCTTCGTGCTCGTCGACGAGGGCCTCTCCCTCGAGGCACGGCTGCAGGTCCTGCGGGACCGCTTCGCCCGGTTCGGCCGGCTGAAACTGGAGCGGATCCTCAATTGAAGCGGCTGACCGAGCTGGGACGGATCGCTCGGCTGCGCGTGCTGGGCGGCGGCTACCTGCTGCTGGAGGTCGCCGGCGGCCTCGATCCCGCCTCGCCGCCCGAGGCCGAAGTCCCGCGGTTTCGGCCCGGCCAGTTCGCCGAGCTGGGCCTCGAGGAATTCTGCCTGCCCCGACCTTTTTCCATTCTGCGCCAGGATGGAAGGAACCTGCATTTCCTGCTTAAGGTAGCGGGCTCCGCAACGCGGCGCCTGGCCGGAATGGATGCGGGAACCCAGTTGCGCTGCACCTGGCCGCTCGGGAATCATTTCCCGCTGGATGCCGCAAGGGAAATCCTGCTGGTGGGCGGAGGTACGGGGGTAGCGCCGCTTATCGCCGCCCTGTGGAATCCACCGGCCCCTGGCGGCCGGACCCGGGCCTTTTTCGGATTCCGCAGCCGCGCGGAGGCCCTGGCCTGCCAGGCGCTCTGTCCCCCGGAGGCGCAGCCCCAGCTGGCCACGGAGGACGGCGAGGCGGGCTTCAAGGGCCTGGTAAGCGAGCTGCTGGAAGCCGAACTCGACCGGCGACCGCCCGACAGCTCCGCCGAGCTGCTCTGCTGCGGGCCGGAAGCCATGATGCGGGCCGTGGCGCGGATATGCCGCCGGCGGGGACTTTCCTGCAGGCTGAGCCTGGAAACCTACATGGGTTGCGGCATCGGCATCTGCTCGGGCTGCGCGGTACGCACCGTCGAGGGCCCGGCACTATGCTGCAGGCAGGGTCCGATCTTCGAGGCGGAACAGCTGGAGGATTTCAGGTAGTGGACCTGGGTACGCGCATCGGGAAGCTCGAACTGCGGAATCCCGTCTGCCTGGCTTCCGGCACCTGCGGTTTCGGCGGGGAATTAGAGGATTTCCTGGACCTCCGACGCCTGGGCGGGCTGTTCACCAAGGCCCTGACATTAGAGCCACGGGCGGGCAATCCCATGCCGCGGCTGGCCGAAACGGAGCACGGCCTGCTCAATTCCATCGGCCTGGCCAACCCGGGCCTCGAAGTCTTCCTGGACGAACTGCTGCCTCCCCTGCGCGAGCTTGAGATCCCCGTGCTGGTTAATGTTGCCGGCCGCAGCGCCGCTGATTACGTGGAACTGGCCCGCGCGCTGGCGGAATGCCGCGGTCCGGCGGGCATCGAGCTCAACGTGAGCTGCCCCAACGTGAAGGAGGGCGGCATCGCCTTCGGGGCCAGCCCGGGCCCGCTGTCCAAGCTGCTGCGACAGGTCCGCGAGGCCTGGCCCGGCCTGTTGCTGGTAAAGATGACGCCCCAGGTCTCGAGTGTCGCCGAGATGGCCCGGTTGGCCGAGGACTGCGGGGCGGACGGCCTGAGCCTGATCAACACCATCCCCGGAATGGCCATCGACCCGCTCAGCCGCAGGCCGCGGACCGTGACCAACACCTCGGGCTACAGCGGACCCGCCCTCAAGCCCGTGGCCCTGGCCCAGGTCTACCAGGCCGCGCGCGCGGTCCGCATCCCCGTGGTGGGTGTCGGAGGAATCCAGACCGCGGAGGACGTGGTGGAATTCCTGCTGGCGGGAGCCTGCGCCGTCCAGGTGGGTACGGCCAGTTTCCGCGATCCCGGAATCGCCGGGCGCATTCTCGACGACCTGGCGCGCTGGGGAACGGAACAGGGAGTGTCCTTGCTGAGCGAGCTGGTTGGCGCGGTGCGACCCTGGTGAGACACCGCGGGGCCGCGAACTCAGGGCAGGGTCAGGATCCGGATCTCCACCTCGGCCACCCCCGCTTCCAGGCAGCCCAGCCTCCGGGCCGCCTCGCGGCTCAAGTCCAGAATCCGGCCCTCCTTGAAGGGTCCGCGATCGTTGATGCGCAGTTCCACCCGCCGATCGTTGGCCAGGTTGCGCACCTGGAGCCAGGTGCCGAAGGGCAGCTCGCGGTGGGCTGCGCTCAGGGCGTCCATGTCGAAGACCTCGCCGGAGGCCGTTTTGCGCCCGTGGAATCCGGGCCCGTACCAGCTCGCGTTCCCACGCATAAGCTGACCGGCATGGAAGTCCCGGGTCTCAGCGCTCCGGGCGGGCATCGAAGTCTCAGGGCGCACCTGTGCCGGAGTGCGCCGCGGCTCGGTCGCCTCGGGCCGGAACCGCGGATGGGAAGTGCAGGAACAGAGAAACAGAAGCGATGCCAATAGCAATCCTCGCCAGGCCCGGGAGACCGGACATCCTCCTCGCCGGATCCGCCTGAAGCGCCGATGCGTTCCGGCAGTGGAACCCGCAGGGCTTTCGTAATACTCAGAACGCGATGACAAGCTCAGTTCCTCCTCCCGCTCATCGCCGCCTCAGTCCTCGGAGGGAATCCCCAGGGCATTCTTCAACTCCTTGATCTGCTTGTCCGACAATGGATTAACACTACCGATCTGAAGTGCGTTCATGGTGATCCGCGCCACCTGCTCCACCTGTTCCAGGCGGTAGTAGGCGTCCATCAGCGAAGTGGTGGAGAAGCAGAGTACGCCGTGGTTGGCCAGCAGGATAGACTGGTGGCGCATCAGCAGGCCGCGGATGTTCTGAAAAAGTTCCTCGCTTCCGGGCGCAGCGTAGGGCGCCAGGGGCAAGCCGCCGAGCTGTTGAATGGCTTCAGGAAGCAGCACGGGCCGCAGACCTCCCGTGGTGGCGGCGAAGCCCGTGGCCGCCGGCGGGTGGGCGTGCACCACCGCCACCGCGTCGGGACGAGCGCGATATACGCCCAGGTGCAAAGGGAGCTCGGAGCTGGGCGCGCCCGCCCCCTTCGCTACCCGTCCCTGCTCGTCAAGCAGCAGGATCTGCCTCGTCGCCAGATCCCCCTTGCAGCTTCCGGCAGGTGTGATGGCATAGCGGGCGGCACCGCGAGGTATGGGAGCTGCCGGCGGCTTCCCGCGCCCTTCCCAGGCCGCAGGCCCTCCGGCGGGGGGCCGCAGTCGGCAGCTGATATTGCCCTCGTAGGCCACGGCAAGGCCTTTCTCGTGCATCAGGCGACCCACTTCGCAGATGCCGCGGCGCACTTCCTCGCTGTACATGGTTCTCCCGTCAAGATGACATTCGAAACACCAGTCCAAGGTCGACTCTTCGTCCGCTGCGCGGAATCTCGCTGATCCGCAGCTCGCCCGGCTCCGTGCGCCGATCCACGCCCAGCCAGATCGGTTCCCGACGGTTGCCGATGTTCCGCAGCTTCAGGCTGAATTCCCAGCCGGAAGCGCCGCCGTCGGTCAGTCTGATATCCAGATCGAACAGGAACGCGGCCGGCAGGCGCAGCGACGGATCCTGGCTGTGATCCACCGCGGTTTCCGTCATTGCGCGCAACCCGGGCGCCAGGACCAGCTCAAGACCCGAACCCAGGCTGCTGCGCCAGCTCAAAGCCAGGGTGGAGGACAGGCGCGGCTGCCAGGGCGACTCGCCTCCGTCCGGGTATCTGCGCACGTAATTACCGGCTCCCGCGGGCAGCACGTAGACCGGATCGTGGCGACCGCCCCGCAGGGCGGTAGCCAGGCGCAGGTTGATGCTCCCGCCCCAGGATCCACTGAGCCACAGGTCCAGCCCGACGCGGTGCTGCAGGCCCGCGTTCCGCAGGATCTGCCGCGGGGTCCAGTCCGTCTCCGGATCCTCCACCCAGGGCAGCACTTCGTCCCTCAGTAGGGCGTAGCAGGCCCGCAGTCCCGCTTCGGACACTCCAGGTAGCTTCCGTCCCTCCGGATCAGCGCCATAGCGCAGAGCGCACTCGTAGAGGTCCTCCTCGGGATGGCGCAAAAGGGAACTGTTACCGGCTTCCTCGCCGGGCGCCGCAGAGATCAGCGGCCAGGCCGCCGGATCCTCCGGATGGCTCCCGGGATCCCAGAACTGGGCCGGGGAGAGGAAGCTCCTGCGCCGGCCCCAGGCCAGCTCGCTCTGAAAACCTGCGCCCCACTCGCGGCGCCAGGCGATCCGGGGCTCGAGGCTGAGCAGGTCCTCGCTGAAGCGGATGCGTGGAATGCCGGCGCGCTGGAAGAGACCCGTCCTCAGGCGGCGAAACTCGTAGAAGCTGTAGCGCCCCGCCAGCTCCAGGTCCAACAGGCCCAGTTCGCCCAGTTGATAGATATCTCGGATCCGGCCACCCAGGCCCAGGGTTTCCTCCCGCGTATCGAACCAGGGATCCCGGCCGGCGCCCAAGCATGGCGAGGCATCGATCGCCGCCCCGAATTCCCTCAGGTGCTGCTCGACGTAGAAGCCCAGCAGCAGGCGGCCGCGACGATGGCGACTCTCCAGACCGGCCATCAGCCCGAGACGCCGGCGGCTGTCATCGCGCCGGGTGGGAAACCAGTCCTGGGCCAGGCTGTCTCCCGACGCGGCGTATTCGCGGCGCACAAGCCAGTCCCATTCCTCCTGCACCGTTCGGAACTGGCGCAGCCGGGCCTGCAGCTCCACCTGGATTCTCAGTTCCTCGCCGAAGGGCAGGCGGAAGCCGCCGGCCAGCGCCCTCTCACGCCGGTCCCGCGACTGCTCGCGGATCTGCAGCGCCATGGGCGGAACGGCCGCCGAGGCCGGGCCCAGGGGATTGCCCCACTCGCGCGAATCCTCCTGGAAGCGCAGGCGGCCGTAGCACAGCAGTCCCGGAAAGAGGTGCAGCCATTCCGCCTTGAGTAATTCCGTTCCATGCGAGCGGTCCTCGGCGGGACGCGCCCGCAGGTTCCGGAAAGAGGCCCACAGGTGATCCCAGCGGCCCAGCGCGCCACCCGCTCCGCCGCCCAGCTCCACGCGTCCCGCGCTGCCCGCGCCTGTCCGCAGCCAGGCTGGCCCGCCGGGAGTGCCGCCCCGGGTGTCCGCGGGATCCGCTTCGCGCAGGCCGCCGTCCAGGCTGCGATTCCAGAAGAAACCAGGCTGGTGGGGCGCCTGCATAGCCCAGGAGCTTCGCGGAAACGGCTCCTCGGAGAGGCCTGCGTCAAGATCCAGGGGAAAATAGTCTCCACCCCAGGGATCGGACAGGGCCTCGTTGTCGCGCTGCAGGTCGGCGCCGGGACCCTCCGGCCAAACGCCCAGGCGCTCGGGCAGCCCGTCGCCGTCCAGGTCCCGGACCGCCAGCGCGGGATGGTCCCCCGCCAGTCGGCCCGCTTCCCGCGGGGAGCTCAGACCGAGGATGTCCCTCGCCGGCGGCAGGCTCAGGGGAACGAAGGCGGAACGGCGGATGTACAGTTCGACCCGCCGGGGAAGGTGACCCTCCGCGCGGACCAGGATCTCCTGGGGCCCGGGCGCCAGGCCTTCGCGGGCGAAGTTCCCGCTGCCGTCGCAGCGCAGGCTTAAACCGTCGTCGAAGAGCAGTTCCGCGTGGGGCAGTCCCCGCTCATCGATTCCGGTGACCTGGCCCCAGATGCGCAGTCCCCCGTCCTGCGCGGCCACAGCCCCCGCCTGCGGCTTGAAAGCCGGGCCGGCCGTCGCCAGAATCCACCAGAGCGTGATCCATCCGCTGCGCATTCCGCAAATATAGTGAGCGCGGCGATTGTGTTATCTTCGAATCGCTCAGACGGCCAGCCTCGAGCTTTCCGACAGGAGTGCGATGCTCGAAACATCCCATCTGACTCGCGTGCGGCCAGTGGCGCTGATTACCGGGGCCAGCTCGGGAATCGGCGCCGACGTGGCCCGGGAGCTGGCCGGCCGCGGCATGGACTGCTTCCTGGCGGCCCGTCACGGCGACCGACTCCTGCGGATGAAAGAGGAGCTGGAAGCGGTCCAGGGAATCCGCGTGACCCTGTTCCAGGGCGACCTGACTCGCGCCCAGGAGCGCGAGGAACTGTTCGAGCTGCTGAGCGGAAGCGAATTGAAACCCGACGTACTGGTGAACGCAGCCGGACGGGGCTTCGCCGAGACCCGCCTGGGCGGGGATCCCGCCACGGCCCGCATCACGCTCGAACTCAACGTGAGTGCGGTGGCCGACATCTGCCAGCGCATCCTGCCCCTGATGCTCGATGAGGGCACCGGCTATATCCTCAACATCGCCTCGGTGGCCGGGCTACTGCCCCTGCCCGGACACGCCCGCTACTCGGCTACGAAGCACTACCTGCTGGGTCTCGGCCTGGCCCTGAACCAGGAGCTGCGCGGTACGGGAGTCAGCCTGACCACCTACTGCCCGGGACTGGTGGATACAGGCTTTTTCGAGGCCGCTGGAATTCCCCGGCCGCCCGGGCGCCTGGCCGATTCGAGGCGGCTGGCCCGCGACGCGGTACGCAGCCTCTTCGCGCGCCGGAGCCTGCGCATCTACCCCTTGCGCAGCCGGCTGATCTGCCGGTTCTACCAGCTCAGCCCTCACTGGATGAAAAATCTCCTGCTGGCTCGCATCTGGAAGGAGATCCAGCTCCGCAGTTCCGCCGCCTGCTGATGTCCCTCCCCCTGCTCAGCGTTCTCTTGCCGGTATACAACGCGGAGTCGAACCTGGCCGAATCCCTGGCCAGCCTGCAGAGCCAGAGCTATCACCGCTTCGAGATCCTGGTGGTGGATGACGGTTCCACCGACGGCAGCGCCGCGATCGTCAAGCGCAAGGCCGCGGCTGACCGGCGGATCCGCCTGCTGCGCCTGCCCCGGCGGATGGGGATCGCCGGAGCGCTGAACGCCGGCCTGGAAGCACTGCCCGAGCCGGGATCAGCATTCATCTTGAATTATGCAGGCAGCCGGGGCGCGGGGCCTCAGGTCGAGGAACACCTGCAGCGGGCCGGGTATCGAGAAGGAACTGACTATCTGCACGTCGCCTGAGATGTGATACACATAAAAGGGGTCGCGCTTACACGCAACCCCTTGTTGTCGTCAGTGCCACCTCCCGGAATCGAACCGGGGACACACGGATTTTCAG
>CAZMSD010000011.1:0-90901 GCA_964568855.1 uncultured Bacteroidaceae bacterium
CTCTCCGTAAAGCCTATGAAACCAGTGCTCTAGAGAGTTGTTCATGGTCGACTATCCTAGTGAAGACACAATACCGTGTCAGCCGCATTAATGCCAGCTGAATACCGGATTGAATCATTGCCACAAATGATACTTGGTGGACATGTTCGGCTGAGAAGTACAATCCTCCTGCCTCCCCCTTCGCCGTTCCAATACCTGAACCGAATCGTCATATTCCATCGTAAAGGAACCGGCTGTTGTACCAGCGTGGAGGAAGCAATGCGGCTCCCCTTGGCATCCATCCTGACCTGCTGTATCACCTGTCTGGTGCTGCTGGGCTGCCAGAGCGACGAAACCACCCAGACCACCGGACCCTCCGCGGATACGACCCCCGAGGAGCTGCTGGGAGCCTGGCGCTGGACCTTCGAGGACACCTATACCGAGACCATGCGACTCAACGACGACGGTTCACTCGAACTCGTCCTGGAGTATCACATCCCCGAGACCTGCTACTACGAACGGATCGAGGAGGGCTGGGGCGCCAACGAGTCCGATTTCTGGACCTGGACCGGCGATACTCTTGACTGGGGCGTCCAGAACGATTCCCTGTGGCTCTCCGACGGCTTCAGCGAGTGGGCATACGAGGGCCTGGCGCAGATGGCCGACACCAGCACCTGCCACGTTCTTTCGGAAGATCCGGCCGAGGCTTTCATCCTGGGACTGGTGACGGATGCGAATGGAGAAGCCGTACCGGGAGCCGGAATCACCTTCGATTTCATGCTGGAGGAGCTGGCCTCCGTCGCTTCGCACGACGGACTGCAACTGTCTGTCGGGAAGGAACTGCGGTAGGTGGACGATCCCTGGTTCATCGTGAATTTCTCCCTTCCCGCATCCGGCCTGACGGTCCTGCGCGTTTTCGACTACGAAGGCTGGCAGGTGCGCGAGTGGGAGGAACCGCTCCCGGCGGGTGTCCATGAAGTGGAAATCGACATGGCCGGGCTGCCCGAGGACCTGTATCACGTAACGCTCTCCCAGAACGACCTGGAGGACCAAACACGGTTCTTCCTGGTGTACGAGGAATACGATCCCGCCGCCCTGCTGGAGCCGGGCTGGTGGCATCACCGGTACACCGGCGATGCAGGAACATTCGTCTACGGTCACGAGTCGCAGATCTGCCTGGGCGAGGAACTCTCCATGGCTGTGGATGAAGGCGAGTGGCAGGACGTCCGGATCACCTACGGCCCCCACGTCTACGTCTCACACCCCGACTACGGCGTGTACTGGGGCGAAGTGGAGATCGTCCCGGGCGAGCACAACAACTTCCTGTTCGCCATCGGCGAGGGCGGGATGAGCGTGCGGCGTATCACGACCCCCTTGATGTTCCCCGGAAAACGCCGGCGCTGAGTCCGTGTTCCGTCGACTGCCGGCACGGGGATGGCCTGCGTAATACATCGATGAAAGAGCGATGAAGATCAAGGCCGTCATCTTCGACCTGGACAACACCCTGGTGGACTTCATGAAAATGAAGCGCGAGGCCGTGGAGGCCGCCGCCCGGGCCATGGTGGACTGCGGCCTGGACATGAGCGAAGAGGAGGTGGAGCGGCGCCTGTTCAAGATCTACGACGAGGAGGGCATCGAGTACCAGGAGGTGCTGGACCACTTCCTCGAGCAGGAACTGGGACGGGTGGACCATCGCCTGCTGGCCACCGGCGTGGTGGCCTACCGCCGGGCGCGCGAGGCGAACATGGTGCCCTACCCGCATGTCCGGATGACGCTGATGGAACTGATCCGCCGGGGCTGCAAGCTGGCGGTGCTCTCCGACGCCCCGGCCCGGCAGGCCTGGCTCAGGCTGGCCAGCCTGCGGCTCGAGCACTACTTCAACACCGTGATCACGCACGATGACACGGGCCAGTGGAAGCCGCACCCCGCGCCCTTCCGCAAGGTCCTCGAGCTGCTCGACCTTAAGCCGGACGAGGTGCTGATGGTGGGCGACTGGCCGGAGCGGGACATCGCCGGCGCGCGCAATCTCAAAATCCCCACCGCGCTGGCCAAGTACGGCGCCGTCTTCGACATCAGCGATTCCGGCGCCGACTACGTGCTCGAAAGCGTGGACCAGATACTGCCCCTGCTGAACAGGATCAATGAGGAGCGCGTGGAAGATCCCGCCGGCGGGGGCGCCCCTTGATCCTGCACCAGGAATTCGCATCCCGCGAGCTGGGGGCGCTCGATGAGCGCGACGGCGAGCGCTTCTCATCCGCCGAGAAGCAGTATTTTTCATCCCTGGCGGATCCCCGGCCCTCGATGTGCGCACGCCTCTTGGCTAAGGAGCTGATTTCCGCCTACCTGAGATCCCGGGGACTCGATCTGCCGGATCGCCTGCTGGAGATCCTGCCGGCGGAGGGTCAGGGAACGACGGGCGTTCCCACGCTGCGTACGCCCGGCGACCTTCTTCCCGGCGGGCTCGACTTCAGGATCTCGTTGAGTCACAGCCGCGCGCGGGTGGCCGCGCTGTTGATAGTGCAAGAGAGGGAATAATGGAACTGCTGCTGTCAGTCGAACAGATGGCCCGCATGGACGGTCTGGCGTCGAGCGAACTCGGCCTGCCCTCGATCTGCCTGATGGAGAACGCCGGCCGGGGCTGCGCCGAGATCGTGCTGGAGGAAATCGCGCGGCGGGGCGCGCTGCAAACGGCGATCCTCTGCGGCCCGGGCAACAACGGCGGCGACGGCTACGTGATCGCCCGCAACCTGGTGAACCTGGGCCTGCAGCCCGTAGTGTACTCGCTGTGCCCCGCGTCGAAGCTCAAGGGAGACGCCGCGGTGAACCGGAGCGTGCTCGAGAACATGGGCTACCAGGTCGAGGAGCTCGTGGAGGGCGATCCGCTGCCGGACTTCCGCGATTTCGACCTGGTGGTGGACGCCGTGCTCGGCACGGGCATCAAGGGCGCGGCGCGCGGGATGACCGCGAGCCTGATCGCGGCCCTGTCGGATTCCGCTGTGCCGGTGGTCTCCGTGGACATTCCATCGGGCGTCGAAGGCGACACGGGAAAGATCAGCGGCCCCGCGGTGCTGGCGGATCGCACCGTCACCATGTGCGCCGTCAAGCGCGGCCTGCTGCTGCCGCCGGGCAGCGACTACGCCGGCGAGATCCATGTGGTGGACATCGGCTATGCCCCCGAGCATTTCGCCGAGGGCGCCGAGTGGACGGTGTATCACGAGGAGGACGTGCTGGACCTGCTGCCCGGACGCTTTTCCTCCTCGCACAAGGGCAGTTACGGCAAAGTGCTGCTCGTCGCCGGATCGGCGGGCATGGGCGGCGCGGCCCTGCTGGCCTCGCGCACGGTGATGCGCACCGGCGCGGGAATGGCCCGGCTGGCGGCGCCCGCGGAGCTGGCCGCAACGCTGGCGCCCGCGATGCCCGAAGTGATGACGCATTGGGTCAAGGGCCCCGCCCGGCTCGAGGAATCGGCGGCCGACGAGCTGCTCGAGGCCTGCGACTGGGCTGACGCGCTGGTGGTGGGCCCGGGCATGGGGCGCCACGAGAGCACCATGAAGCTCGTGCGCCGGCTGGTCCGCGAATCGCCGCTGCCCGTGGTGCTCGACGCGGACGGGCTCTTCGCCTTCAACGGCGAGACCGAGCTTTTCAAGGAGCGCAATTCCCCGCTTTGTATCACGCCGCACCACGGCGAGTTCCTGCGCCTGCTGGGCACGGACAAGCAGGTCTCGCTGCACGCCATGATCGTGCGGGCCTCCGAGCTGGCCACCGACCTGGGCCTTGCGCTGGTGCTCAAGGGCGCGCCCAGCGTGATCCTCGGCCCCGAGGGTGACGTGATGGTCAACAACACCGGCAACGACGGCCTCTCCACCGCGGGCAGCGGGGACGTGCTGACGGGCATGATCGCGGGGCTGGCGGCCCAGGGTCTGGAGCTGGACGACGCGGCCGTGGCGGGATGCCATCTCCACGGCCTGGCGGGCGACCTCTGCGCACGCCGCCTGGGACGGCGGAGCATGACCTCCGTCGAATTGATGGACTCCGTGCAGGCCGCCTTCCTGGCCCTGGAGCGGCTTGAAGCGAACCCGGCCGGCGAGGACCGGGCCGAAAGCGGGCATGGCTGCAGCTGTTCCTGCCATGGACACGAGGACCATTGAGCTTGGAGACTTCGATCGAGCGGAGGTCCGCGGCGTGGGATTTTCTGCCGCTGGCGATCGTCCTGGGGGTGGTGTACTGGGGCTCTTCCCTGCCGCCCAGGTCAATGCCGGATTCGCGGATCTTCGAATTCGACAAGCTGCTGCACGTCGCGGAGTACGCGGTGGTGGGACTGGCGCTGTTCTGGTCCGGCAGACGCCTGGGACCGCTGCGGAGAGGCCGGAAGCCCTTTCCCCGGCTGGGTGGGCGGCTCAAGCTGACCTTGTACATCCTGCTGGGCGGAGCCTTGTGGGCGTTCAGCGACGAGGTCCACCAGGCCCTGGTGGGCCGGGACTGCAGCCTGGGCGACATGGCGGCCGACGTGCTGGGCCTCGCCCTGGCGGCGGCCTTAAGCCTCCGGGGAACCTTGCGCAGGCGCAACGAGTAGTGGGGCTTGTTCCTCTTGATCCCCGCCCCGCTGAACGGACCACGACGTATCACGGCGACCGTGGAGTCCGTCGCTCCCCGAGAGACAGCCGGACGCCCCGGCGATCACCGGGCGTAAATCGATCATGCTATCATTTGAGGACGCCGCATGCGGTGCCGGAATGCACCTGGCGACGCAGGAATTTCAGGAGTTAACCATGCTGAACAAGATCATGCTCATCGGACGCCTCGGCCGGGATCCGGAGTTTCGTACAACGGCAACCGGAATTGCGCTGGCCAAGTTCACGATGGCCACCGATGAGAAACGCCGCGGCGAGGGCGGCGAGCTGCAGACCAATACCGAGTGGCACCGCATCGTCATCTGGCGGCGCCAGGCCGAAATCGCCCGCGACTACCTGCACAAAGGCTCGCTGATCTACCTGGAGGGGCGGATCCACTACGACAGTTACGAGAACAAGGAAGGCCAGAAGGTCTACACCACGGAGATCACGGCCGACCGGTTCCAGATGCTGGATTCGCGCGGCGACAGCCAGGGTGGGGGAGCCCCGAGCGGAGCTTCGTCCCGGGCGGGAGCCCAGGAGCCGGTCAAGGAGGGCGGCGAACCGGGGGGCGGCTTCGACCAGGACGACGATCTACCATTCTGATCGATCGAATCCCGGAGCGAAGTATTTTCAATGCATCCGGATGATCGATGCAAGAGGCGCGGAATGCCCTGGCGCGACCGCATGGATTCTTCCGGTGAATCAAGCGCGTGCAATGCGATACCGGACCGCCCTGCGTACTCCGGAAGCGTCTGCCCGATGTTGAACTGAACGATCAATATCCGCCCGCGTAGCGTTGCCGAGGTTCGGCGGCCTCCAGGTCCTCCAGCAGCTCGCCGATGCGGCGCAGAAGGCTCGTGACCCGCCGCCCGGCCACAGCGCTGATCAGGAAATCGTGCTCCATCTTCAGCCTGCGGCGCGAGGGCGTGGTGATGTCGCACTTGCTGAGCACCACCAGGCTGGGCCGGCGCATTAATTCCGGCGAGTAGCGCTCCACTTCGGATCGCAGAGTGGCGAGGTCCCGTCGCGGATCCTCGGCGCTGACGTCCACCAGGTACACCAGCAGGCGGGTCCGCTCCACGTGGCGCAGGAACTGGTGTCCCAGGCCCTTGCCCGCGTGCGCTCCCTCGATCAGGCCGGGAATGTCCGCCATGGCGAAGGACCTGTACTCCGCCCAGGGCACGATGCCCACGTTGGGCACGAGAGTGGTGAACGGGTAGTCGGCGATCTTGGGACGGGCCGCCGAAACCACCGAGAGCAGGGTGGATTTTCCTGAGTTGGGCAGACCCACCAGACCCACGTCGGCGATGATTTTCAGTTCGAGGTCCAAGGTCCGCTGCAGGGAGGGACCGCCGCCGGTGGCCTTTCGCGGCGCCTGGATCGTGGATGACTTGAAGCGCGTGTTGCCCTTGCCGCCGTGTCCTCCGTTGAGCAGGATTTCACGCTGGCCCAGCAGCACCACGTCCAGCAGCAGCTCCCCGGTCTCGGCGTCCTTGACCTGGGTGCCCGGCGGGACCTTGATCACGCAATCCGCCCCGCGCTTTCCGCGCCTGAGCCGGCCCGCGCCCGGCTGCCCGTTTCCTGCGCTGAAGCTGCGCGTCCACTTGAAATCCAGCAGGTTCATCCGACCCGGATCCACCTCGAAGACCACGTCGCCACCGCGGCCGCCGTCGCCGCCGTCCGGCCCGCCCTTGGGCACGTACTTCTCCCGGCGGAAGCTGACGCAGCCGGCGCCTCCGCTACCGCTGCTGACCTGGATCTGGACGTGGTCGATGAACATGGGCGCTCCCGGGATTCCAGCCTGCAGTTCCATCGCTGAACTCAACAGAGGCCGAATTCGGTTCAATACAATAAGCCTGTTCCGCGGAAAAAACCCCCGGCTGCTGCCAGCCGGGGGATGATTATGCCTTCAGGCTGTTGATACGGTGCGACAAACCCGCTGAATCACCGGATCAGCGGTCCGCCGTGGCGGATCCGCTGCATCCACTTCAGAAGGCTTTACTTTGCTAATAGCATTTTACGTGTCTCGCGCGCGCCGTCGGCTTCCAGCGTGTAGAAATAGACGCCACTGGAAAGACCGCCGGCGTCGAAGGTCACCTGGTGCGCGCCGGCGCTCAGCGACCCTTCCTTCAGCACTGCCACTTCCTGCCCCTGCAGGTTGTAGACCTTCAGGCTGCCCGTCGCGGGCGCGGCCAGATCGAAGCGGATCTCCGTACTGGGATTGAAGGGATTGGGGAAGTTCTGCGCCAGGTTGAAGCCGGCCGGCTCGATGCCATCGTCGACCGATGTCGAATAGAAGAAGATGCTTTCGTACTGCTCCAGGTTGTCGATGTCGATCTCTTCCACCAGCGGGGGCTCGCCCTCGGCGGCGCGGTACTCATAGCGGTAGACCCGCTCCGTGCCGTCGTCGAAGGTGAACTTGAAGGCCTGCTCGCGCAGCGGCAGGGCTCCGTGGCTGACCCACAGGCGGGTCAGGGTGGCCGCCTGCGGCGGCAGGTAGCCGTTCCAGTCTTCCTCTCCGGCGGGATCGTTGATGTAGGCGCCGTCGCCCAGGGGGCTGCCCTCCATGACGTCCCAGCCCGCGGTCATGTCGCCGCCGAACTCGTCCAGGATGTCGTGATACATCCGCAACTCGGTGAGGTAGCGCCCCTCGAGTCCCTCGTTGAAGACGTGGACCTTGTCCAGGATCCGGATGTCCTCCGGGTGTCCCGCGGTGAACCACCACTTGCGGTGGTAGGAATCGAGACCGATGTGACCGTCGGCGTCCCAGGGGGTGCCGTCGTGCGGCGGCACGTCCGCGATCGGGACCCGCATGTAGTACATCGGATTGACCGTTTCCTCCGAGCCGTCGTTGGCGTCGTCGGTGCGAATCGAAGAACCGGCGTGCAGGTCGTGCATGTAGCTGATGTGCAGGTAGCCGTCCACCACGCTGTTGGCCAGGGTACCGAACGATTCGGAGAGGCAATCGGGAGACTCGCAGCCGGGGCTTTGGGTGTTGGTCAGGTTGACCCGCGGACCCCAGGTCACGCCGTTGTCCGCCGAGCAGGCGGCGTAGATCTCGCCGTTGGGCATTTCATTGCCGCCCCACTCCGCCGCGCGGTCATCGTCGCTGTAGACGTTCCAGATGGCGTAGAGGTAACCGGTCTCGGGGTCGACGCCGAGCTGAGCCCGGTCCTCGGAAACGCGGAAGACGCCCGGATCCGGCGCCACGTCGTCTTCGCCGTCGCCCGTCATCCAGCCGCCGATGTGGCCCCATTCACCGGAACCGGCGTTGTAGTGCCAGACCGAGCTGTGCACCTCGACGTTGACGAACTCGCTGTAGAACAGGGTGTCGTTTTCCTCGTAGAGCATGGTGTCCATCATCGAGATCGGCGTGGGCCAGGCAATGTGCAACTCCGGCGTTTCCTGAAAGTCGTAGATGGCATCCATGTCGGCATAAGCCATGGCACCGAAGGGGAAGGGGGCTTCCGAATCCTCGCAGTAGTAGTTGGTCACGTTGTGAAGGTTGCCCGCCGAGATTTCCTGGTGGATGTCGTTGTTGACGTCGTTGGCCTCGTAGTAGAACACATCGTGGTGCCATTGGGGAGCGCCCGTGTCGAAATAGGGAGGACCGCAGGGCGCGTCCTGCATGAAGCAGGCGGCGGCGCCCGGGGCTTCCTTGGCGCCCGCGCAGGTGTAGGACAGGGTGTTGCTGTTGTTGGTGATCATGACCCAGTCGTCGTCCCAGGTCATGCCGTCGGTTGAGGCATCGTAGAAGGTATCGTCGCTGTTGATGTCGGCCGAGATCATGTGGACCTTGTCCTGGTAGTCCAGCGCGATATGGGGCCAGATGACGTCGGCACCGGCATGCTGGATCATGTTGAAGGCCAGGGTGCAGCCCCCGAAGTCCACGCCGAACCAGGAGACAGCAGGCGATGAGGTATGGTTGGCCACGACGCCGCTGTTGGGAGCCAGGCCGTTGGGCGGGGCCTCGCTGGTGACTTCGTGGTTCGTGTAGCCCGCGTGCTGGTCCAGCACGTTCAGCGGACCGGTCAGGTTCAGGTCGGTGTCCACGCACCAGGCCTCCACGCGGCGCTCGGCACCCACGTTCTGCCCGCCCATGAAGGCGCCGTGAGCCACTCCGTCGGCGGAGATGGCCACCATCTTGCTCAGCGAGCCGTTGGACTGGTAGTCGTAGCGTGTCTCGCCGTACTGAACCGTCTCATAGTCGGTTTGGGGAACGGTATCCCCGAACTTGGCAGCGGCGTTGCTGGGTGTCGCATCCAGGGAGTACGGCACTCGACTCAGGTCGAGCGTGCTGGAACGATTCAGATCATGGCGACCATCGACCGGCACCATGGTGCTCGCCAGCACGGCCGTGCTCATGGCCATAGATGCAAGCATTAGGGTTTTGCGCATTTGTGCACCTCGTTTTGTAAACGGTTTTATGTTTCAATCGGATAGCTGTTGACGAAGAAGCGACAATCTTTGATCCGACATGCGATCGATACGTCCTTACAAGGTCGGAATTTGAGTGCAAAGAGAAAATGTGCCGCTTCTCGCAAGAGCGAGGTCGTAGAGCCTCCACGCAGCTTTGGAAATCTCGGATTCATGGGCTCTGCGAGCATGTTACCGGGCTCTCGAGTGACTCCTTCCTGGTTCAGTAGCAGGTTTCGCTGTCGAATAACCGCTGGAATCCAGGCGCCCTGCGTTTGTTGCATCTACGGATACTTGGCGCGGCCTCGGATTCGCTGCCGCCATGGATCAACGGCGCGCAGTCAGCTATGGTACCACAATCAACCGGCATTGCGCGTCCGTTGCATCCGCGTCAGAATTACCTCACCAGCAGCATCTTGCGCGTCGCGCTGTGAGCCCCGACCTCCAGTGTGCAAAAGTAGACTCCGCTGGAAAGACCACTGGCGTCGAAGACCACCTGGTGCGAGCCCGCGCTCAGCGACCCCTCCTTCAGTACCGCCACTTCCTGGCCCTGCAGGTTGTAGACCTTCAGGCTGCCATGGGCGGGTGCCTCCAGCTCGAAGCGGATCTCCGTACTGGGATTGAAGGGATTGGGAAAGTTCTGGACCAGGTGGAAGCCGGCCGGCTGCGGAGCATCCTCGACGGCAACCGCCCAGAAGACGAGCCGCTCATACTGTTCGAGATTGTCGATGTCGATCTCTTCCACCAGCGGGGGCTGGCCCTCGGCGGCCCGGTATTCGTAGCGATAAACGCGCTCCGTGCCGTTGCCGAAGCTGAACTTGAAGGCCTGCTCCTGGAGCGGGTAAGCCGAATGGTCCACCCAGACTCTGGCCAGCGCTACGCTCCGGGCGGGAATCCAGCCGTCCCAGTCCTCTTCCGTCGGCAAGCCGATGTACTCGCAATTACCCATGGGGCTTCCCGTGCTGCCGTCCTCGCCCAGCAGCATTTCCCAACCGGCCTCGAATTCCCCGCTGAAGTCGTCCAGGGGATCGTGATACATGATCACCGAGTCCAGCCGCACGGCCTCCCGGCATTCGTTGAAGACGTGGATCTTGTCCATGATCCTCACGGTTTCGGGATGACCGTCGGTGAACCACCAGGTGCGGCGGTAATCGACGAGACCGATGTGACCCTCCGCGTCCCAGGGCGTTCCGTCGTGGGGCGGAACGTCTTCCACCGGCACCCGCATGTAGACCCAGGGGTTGATCGTTTCCTCCGAGCCGTCGTTTTCGTCGTCGGCGCGGATGAAAGAACCGGCATGAAGGTCCTCCAGGTAGCTGATGTGCAGGTAGCCGTCCCGCACATCCTCGGCCAGGGAGGCGAAGGTTTCGGAAAGGCAGTCCGGAGCCTCGCAGCCGGGAGTGGGCGTGTTGGTCAGGTTGACCCGCGGTCCCCAGCTCTGGCCGTTGTCCGCCGAGCAGGCGGCGTAGATCTCGCCGTTGGGCATCTCGTTGCCGCCCCATTCCGCCGCGCGATCGTCGTCGCTGTAGACGTTCCAGACCGCGTAGAGCAACCCTGAATCGCCGTCGACGCCGAGTTGCGGGCGGTCCTGTGATACGCGGAAGACGCCCGGATCCGGCGCCGCGTCGTCTTCGCCGTCGCCGGTCAGCCAGCCCGCGATGTGGCTCCACGCCTCCGTGTCGACATTGTAGTGCCAGATCGCGCTGTGCATGTTCACGTTGGCGAACAGGAAATAGAAGGTCGTGTCATTCACCTCGTAGAGCATGGTATCGATCAGCGAGACCGGCGTGGGCCAGGCGATGTGCAGCTGAGGATCGACCTGGCGGTCGTAGATTCCGTCCATGTCGGCGTAGGCAAGAGTGCCGAAAGCGAAGGGGGTGGAGGAATCCTCGCAATGGTAGTCGGTCACGTTGTGGAAGTCGCCCGCCGAAATCTCCTGCTGGAGATCGTTGCTCGCGTCGTCGGCCTCGACGTAATACACGTCGTGATGCCATTGCGGGGCCAGGGTTTCAAAGGCGATGGGGCCGCAGGGGGCATTCTGCATGAACAGAGCCGCCGCACCGGGAGCGTTCTTGGCGGCCGTCATGGCATACGACAAGGTGTTGCTGTTGTTGGTAATCGGCATCCAGCCCCCGTCCCAGACCGGGACTTCGTAGGGGTTCGTGGAGGAATCGTAGAGTACGTCCTCGCTGTTGTAGTCGCCTGAGATCATGTGGAGCTTGTCCTGGTAGTCCATGGCGATGTGCGGCCAGATGATGTCGACGCCTTCGTGCTGGAACATCTCGAATGCCAGGGTGCATCCGCCGAAATCCACCCCGAACCAGGAAGCCGCCGGCGCCGAGGTGTGGTGGGCCACGACGCCGCTGTTGGGCGGGAAGCCGTTGGGCGGAGCTTCGGATGTGACGGCATGGGTCGTGTAACCCGCATGCTGGTCCATCACGTTCAGTGGACCGATCGGGATCGTATCGGGATCCAGGCACCAGGCTTCCACGCGTCGTTCGGCGTCCACGTTCTGTCCGCCCATGAAAGACCCGTGGACCACGCCGTCGGAGGAGACGGCCAGCATCTTACCCAGCGACCCGTTGTGCTGATAATCGTAGCGTGTCTCGCCGATTTGCACCGCTTCGTCCGTCCGGGCTAGGGACAGACCGTGTTTAGCAGGCACCTCTGGGGTCGTTGATTCTCCCGCGTATGGAACAATGTCCAGGTTCACGGAGCTCTTCCGCGCCAGTTCAAAACGATCTTCCGCCGGAAACATGACGCTCGCCAGGACCGCGGGACAGATCGCCAGGCAGGTGAGAACTGCTGATTTGAACATGATGCACCTCCGTTTTGTAGAGGCCAGGTTCAGTAGTTCGTTCTGGAATGGAATGCCGGCAGGTGAACGCCGCTCCGGCGGCCGGTTCTCGACTCGCCTGCGTTCCTCGGGAGGCTTCACCGTGATCGCCGAGATGAATTCACATCATCGACGGATACTTTGGTTCAGTACTTCGCTGATGCAACTTGCGTACCAGTTCAAATTGCAGTGATCCCGGGACTTCAATGTGAGGAAAGTGCTACAGGTGTAAGGATTCCAGCGTCGGGAGTATACAGTTTCGCGTTGGCGGTCGCAGTTATTGCTTTCGCAAAGAGTCTAATCAGGAATCGATTCCCCCGCGGGTCAGCAGCCAGAGATCGCTGCCGCTGAACTCGTAGCGCTGGTTGTCCGCTGTGACGGTCAGACGACGCGGCCAGCTTCGGGCGCGAACGTAGCTGCGGGCGCATTCGTCCACGAGTTCCAGGACCAGCGCGGCAGGTGTTCCGTCCTCCACCTGCAGTTCCAGACCGGCCCTGGTTTCGATCACGCTCACCGGCAGACGTCCCCGGCGAATCGCCTCGCGCAGGATGTCGGCGGGCAGACGTCCCGCGGACTCGGCCAGCCGGCTGGCGGGATCCTGCCGCCCTAAAGTGCTCCCGGGAATGGTCGCGAAGAAGACCTCGGGACTGAAAATGCGCAGGCCGGCCTCGAGGATCCTGCGCACCGGTCCCGGTTGCCGCTCCAGGGGCAACAGGGCGGCGGAGACCGGGTTGATCCGCCGCGGAGGATCGTGCATCACGACCAGGCCTCCCCGGACAATTGCCTGGTGTGTATCACCCGCATCGTCGTCCACCCGCAGCCGTGTTTCATCCGGCAGGTCGGCCAGGCCCAAGGCCCCGTCGCGGGGCAGCCAGTGGACGCCCTTGTGGCGAATCGCCCCCGCCATGGCCCGCGCCCGCAGACGCAGGTCCGCCTCGCCGTCGGCGGGCTGCAGCTCGTCCAGGACGCGGCGCAGGCCGCTTCCCCCGGCGACCCGCAGGGAGTCCAGGTCCCTGATCAGAAACTCGAGCCGCTTGACCGCCTCAAGACTCGCGGGCATGGATGCCTGGTCGCGCTCGCGAAGTACGCTCCCGACCAGGCTCAGCGAGTCGGCCTCCGGGCGCGCGAAGGCGGCCACGCTCGTCACGAGCCTGCTTGTGACACGCCGTCCTTCATTCGTCGCTCGGCCTTCTTCACCACCCGGCGGGCGCTTCACGGTACCGTGGCGCAACTCTAGCGTGCGTCGCATGCTCTGCAGCTCTTCGACGGAACGCCGCTGCCCGGCGGGCAGATGTCTCCAGGCCTGCTGTGCCAGCGCTTCCAGGCGGTCCACGTCTTCCAGCAGCTGCCGAAGGATTTTGTCCGACAGCGAGGCCTGCCGCAGGGCCGATTGGAGACGCAACTCCAGGCCCGCGGTCTCGGTCTGCAACTCGGCCGCCAGCCGGGTCCTGCCGGTTCGCTCTCCCGGCAGGTCCTTCAGGATCAGCCAGCCGGCGATTCCAGCCAGGAGCAGCACGACCACCGCCAGGGCAATGCGAAGAGATCGAGTCTTCAGAATACTCGCCGCAGCAGCGCGCCCGGCTGTCCGATCCTTACTGTGATGAATCGAATCCGCCCGCTCGCCGGGATCGATTTCCCGGAAGCCGGTCCCTTCCTCGAGTACGATCTCCCGCGCATTTCCTGTTGCAGCTTCGTCGAGTTTCCGTCTGCGCCGTCTCTTGCCTGCCGGCTGAGCGGGCGTTTCTTCTGTTCGCTTTTCCTCTTCGGGCTCTGGTTCCTCCCACAGGGGATGGCGCGTGTCACCGGTCAGGTCCTCGGGCTCGACCTTTTCCATCTGCAGGGACAGGCCCTGCAGCTCGAACTCCCGCCGAAGCCCGACCACCTCGGACAGGTTGCGCTCCTTTAGCACGATGAAGGGAGGCCGGCGCAGGGCGCGCCGCAGAACCCCCTCCTTCACGCCGGTGACGGCCCCCAGGCGGCGGATGATCCGCTGGTCCCGCGTCACGTCCATCAGATAGAGGTTGTAGCGCGCCATCCTGAAGTGCCGATCTTAGTCGGTGTTCCGCTCGCCGAGTATCACCTCCACGCGCAGCGGGCGCTCGTCCCGCAGCACGCCGACGGTCAGTGTGTCACCCGGCCGGTAGTGCCGGATGGCAAAGGCGTAATCGTGAATGTTGTCCACGCCGAAACGGCCGAAGGAGGTGATCAGGTCCCCCTGGCGCAGTCCCGCCGCTGCGGCCGGCGAGTTCTCCCGCACGCCGTTCACAGGCAGGCCCTCTCCCCCGGCGCTCATGTAGCCGGGAATGATGCCGATGGCCGCACGGATTTTCCCCGTTCCACGCGCGCGACTCGCCGTCTTGCCTCCCGCCGCGCCGGAAACCGATGTTCTCCCGCCCAGCGGATCGAAGCCCGCGTCCGCAACCGCGGACAGGTAGCGTTTCAGGAAGGCTCGTATGCGCGGCAGCTCCGCCAGGTTCAACTTATCGAACGTGTCACCGGGTCGGTGGTAATCCTCGTGCGTTCCGGTGAAGAGCATCACGGACGGAATGCCCTGCTTGGCGAATGGACTGTGATCCCCGGCGTCCAGCACGCCCTCTCCCGAGTGCAGTTCGATCCCGTGTTCCGCCGCCAGGGATCCGGCCAGACTGTCCAGGCCCGGGGCTTCGCGCCCGCCCAGCAGCAGCAGCCGGGAATCGCGCAGGCGGCCCACCATGTCCATGTTGACCATGCAGACCGGCGCCGCCAATCCCCCGGGCAGGCGGTCGGCCAGCCGGCGTGCCCCCAGCATCCCCAGTTCTTCGGCACCGAAACAGGCAAACAGGATCCTCCTGGAGCCTGTTCGTCCTAGGTCGGCATTGGCCAGGTCCTCCGCCAGAGCCAGCAGCATGGCCGTTCCGGAGGCGTTGTCGTCGGCCCCGGGATGGATCTCGCCCCGGCCGTCCGCCCCGCGCCCCAGGTGGTCGTAGTGGGCGCCAGCCAGGAACCACTCGCGTTCCTCTTCCGCCGGGCCGTCCTCGCCGGGCAGGAGGCCCAGCACGTTCCAGGCCCGCCGCCAATCGCACCTGGAATCCATCCGCAGGGACAGGGCGACAGGCTGCCCTCGGTTCTCCGCGGACTCAAGAGCCAGGGGCAACGGTGTCCGAAGGCGGTTCATTCGTGATACATAGCCGCGGAGGGTCAAGCCGGAACCCTCGAGCAGTCGATCGGTCAGGGCCTCGGAAACGGCTACCAGCGGGATTCCGCGGGGTCCGAAGCGCCAGTCCGGACCGCTGTCGTCAATCGCCGTCGAGGCCTCCCGGAAGGGGCTGGCGGCCAGCAGCAGGGCCAGGGCGCCGCGCTTCTCGGCCTCCGCGATCTTGCGGTTCAGATCGTAGTACACCGCCCACCTCTCGTCCGGTCGCTCGCCCCGCGGCCCGCCGCGCAGGACCAGCAGGATCCTGCCGCCCGGGTCCAGGTCGCCGTAATCGTCCCAGCCCAGGTCCGGCGCATGAATCCCGTAGCCGCAGACGACCACCTCGCCGCGGGCTTCCCCCGGTGCGGACGCGTCGAGCGCCATCCAATCCGACGGGGGCGCGGCTTGGGCATCGACCGCGGGGCGGTCCGTTCCGCTCACGAATTCGAAGCGGCTTCCCGGTCCATGTGTCACGGAGGCCACGAATTCGAACTCCTGCAGGTGCCCGTCCATCCCGGGAGGAGTCTCCAGGCCGATCGCCCGGAAGAGGCTGTCCAGCAGCAGGGCCGTTCGCTCGGCGCCGGGTTGGCCCGAGCGCCTGCCCTCGAAAGCCGGGGAGGAAAGGGTGCGGATCAACTTAACGGGATCTATCGCGCCCTCGGCTGGCGCTCCGCCGACGATTCCCCCGCACGCGAATGCCAGCAGCAAGGACGCCGCCGCCCAGCGGCCGAGAGCGCAGCGGATCATTGCGTCGTCCTTTCCGAACCAAAGACCATTCTTGCCGTTTCATGATTGGCCACGTACCAGGCATCGATCACTCGTCGCTCCTTCAATCCGGCGGCCACCGAATCGGCTTCGGACCTGCCGTCGAAGCGGCCCAGCCGGACCCTGAACCAGGCGGAGTTCTCACGCGGCCCCAGCAGGTAGACCCAGTACCCGGCTTGGCGCAGACGCAACGCCTCGGCCCTGGCCTGGGCGGAATCCTTGCTCGCCATGACCTGGATCGTATAGCCCCTGCCCAGCGTGTCCGCCGGATCCGAGTAGTACTTGAGCGAGGGTCGACTGGCTGAACTCCCGCCGCCGGATCCGCGCTCACCGATCCAGCGGACGCCAAGTGTCGCGACGATCACGACCGCGGCCAAAGCCAGCGCCGATGCACCCAGGCGGCGAACGGCCCTCCGGCGTTGGCCCTCTCCGGCGAACTCGACAAGATACGTCGCCACGCCGCCCAGGAGGTCGCGGGTTGCGGTCAGGAGCGAACCGGCGGTTCGCGCGGTTCTTTCCAGGGATGGAGGGGCGCCGGCCGGCGCGGCTTCGAGGGAAACCGCCGCCCCGCGCGCTGTCGCCGCCTCCAGGATTCCGAGTCTCCGCTCCAGGCTTCGCCGCGGCTTATGCGCCAGAGTGCTTCCCTTCAGTAGCGCATCCAGAAGATCCTTCGGCACCTGCGCGACCGCAAGAGCCCCCTCGTTGAGCGCGTTCGCCAGGAGATCCAGGCCAGCGTGCTCTCCGCGCCTGGCGGATTCGTAGAGCAAGGGCGCCACGCCGCTCAAACCGCGCAGACTCGGTCGGCGGGCTAGTTCACGGAAGAGTCCGGCCACTCGACCGGCGGGAATCACTCCACCGCGGGCATCCACCTTGTTCCACAGCTGCAGCACCTGCAGGGGCGGCACGGCGCCTTCCGGAACGAGTCCCGCCCCATGGGCCAGCGTATCCGTCGTGATTCCGCTCTCGTTTTCCTGCAACAGCGCCGCCAGGACCGCTCCGGTCTCCCGGCTGCAGGCATCCGGTTCCAGCTCGAGCAGGGCCCGCAGGACCTCGTTCCTGGTCCGGCGACGGATCCGCGCGCCCAGCAGGGGTGCTCGTGCATGAATCCTGGACAGGTGAGCCGTCAGTTCTTCCGGATCCCGCCGGTCGAGCGCCTCCCACTGCGCGTTCACCTGCCTGCAGGCGCGTCCTCTTCGCAGCCGCGCCAGCAGCAAGGCCGCCAGGAAGGCCAGGATGAGGGAGGCGGCAAGCAGGGCCCCGGCCGGAAGCGATACGGCGGGCGCACGCAGCACGATCCACCCGGTCGCGAGAAACAGCAGCCAGGCGGCGCCGGTCAAGACCAGCAGGCCGCCGGCGAGTTGCTGCAGGCGCACGGCCAGCAGTTGCAGTGTTACAGCCGCGCCGTTCATCAATAGTCTATCATCCTCAGTGCGAGGCGGACTCCCGATTCGTCCTCCCCGCCCGTGACCAGGTCCACCTTGCGGAATTCGATCTCTTCGGGGATGCGGAAGACCTGGCTGTCGTAATACAAACGCTCGATTTCCGGCAGCAGGCCCTTGAAGATCTTCAGCGCTCCCCC
Organism: uncultured Bacteroidaceae bacterium; assembly: GCA_964568855.1. Classification (GTDB taxonomy): domain Bacteria; phylum CAIWAD01; class CAIWAD01; order CAIWAD01; family CAIWAD01; genus CAZMSD01. The sequence goes on from CAZMSD010000011.1 coordinate 17,361, forward strand.
CGCGCCCGTGATCCCGGCGACCCGGTTGATGCGCATCGGCCTGTTGTCCAGGTGCCCGATCCAGGACACCGTGCAGAGGTTGGGCATCACGGAACAGAACCAGCTGTCGCGGTAATCGTTGGTCGTGCCGGTCTTGCCGCCCAGTTCGCCGGGGTATCCCGCCTCCCGCAGCGAAATCCCCGTGCCCCTGCGCACGGCCTGCTGCAGGACGTCGACCACCAGGTAGCACTCCACCGGATCCAGCGCCTGGCGCTGTTCCGGCCGGAAGGCGAGCACGCGTTGTCCGTGTTGATCCTCGACCCAGCGGACGATCTGCGGCGCCGACCGGATTCCCCGGTTGGCGAATGTGGAATAGACCGTCGCCAGTTCGATCGGGCTGCAGGCCAGCGCCCCCAGGGCCAGGGAGGGCACCGGCTTCAGCGGCGAGTCGATGCCGGCCGTGCGCGCGTTTTCCACCAGCTCGTCCGGGTCCATCTGCATCACGGTTTTCGCCATCACCACGTTCAGGCTGTGGATCACGCCGTAGGCCAGGGTGACCGGGCCGTGCTGGTTGTCGTCCCAGTTGCCGGGCTCCCAGGTCTGCCCGTAGCCGACGTCGAAGACCTCAACGCTGTCTACGACGACGTCCAGCGGCGACCGGCCGGCGCGGAGAGCCGTGTAGTACGTGAGGGGCTTGAAGGAGCTGCCCGGCTGACGGTTGGGGCCGGTGGCGCAGTTGAAGGCGGATTCCCCGTAATCCCGGCCTCCGACGATCGCCAGGACTTCGCCGTTGAGCGGGTCCATCGCCACGAAAGCGCCCTGGAGCGGGTCGGCGCCCGCCAGTCGCTTCTCGATTTCGGCGCAGCGCCGCGTCACCTCGCGCTGGGCCAGGTCCTGCAGCCTGGAATCCACGCTGGTGTGGATCACGAGGCCGGCGTACGGTATCACACCGGGATCGTAGCCGCGCTCCTCGTAGCTTTCCCTGAGAATGGAGAGCACGTAATCGCGCAGGTGCCCGTTCTCGAAGCGCCGCCCGGGCAGCACGCTCACGGGACTCTCCGCCGCGCGGAGGGCGGTGGCCTGGTCCACCATGCCCAGCGTTTCCATGCGGGACAGAACCCAGTTGCGCCGGTTCCTGCAGTTGTCGGGCCGGATCCGCGGATGGAACCGTCCGGGGGCGTTGAGTACCGCCACCAGCGTGGCCGCCTCCTCCAGCGCCAGCGCAGCGGCGGTCTTGCCGAAGTATTCGCGGGCGGCGCTCTCCACGCCCAGGCAGCCGGAGCCGAAGTTGATCGTGTTGCAGTAGGCCTGCAGGATCTCACGCTTGCCGTAGCGCGACTCGAACTGGGCCGCCAGCAGCATTTCCCGCAGCTTGCGGTCCACTTCCTTCTTGAAGCTGAAGAAGTGGTTCTTGACGAGCTGCTGCGTGATCGTCGACCCGCCGATTCTGCGTCCCCGTACCAGGTTGTCCAGCAGGAGGCGCACCAGGGAGCGCTTGTCGATTCCGTGGTGCCGGTGGAAATCCGAGTCCTCGGCCGCCAGCAGGGCGTCGATGAAAAGGGGCGAAATACGGTCGAGGTCCACGGGCTCGCTGGTTCCGATCCGGGCCAGGACCCGGCCCGCGCGATCGAGTATCACGGTCTGCCGCGGGGGATCCAGTTCCTCGAGCCGCTCGGGCAGGCGCGGCAGGTCCCGGTAGACCAGCCCGGTGTAGACCAGTACCAGCAGTGCGCCCAGCGACAGCAGGGCGAGCATCAGGGCCGCGAGAATCCGGGCCAGCTGGATCACAGACCGAACCAATCGCGCTCCTCTTCGTCGTCCGAATTCGCCTCGCCCGCGGGCTGGCCGGGGGCGCTTTCACCGCGCCCGGGGAGATCGTTCCATTCGTCGTCGCCCTCCCGCGTTTCCGGAAGAACCCGGTAGAGCACGTATTCCTCCCCGAGCACCGTCTCGCAGTAGATCTCCCCGTCGGCGGCGACGAAAATGCGCTTGAGGTCGAGGTCCTGGTCCAGCAGCAGCCGCGTGATGACGCGCTGCGCCGCCGGGGCCAGCAGGCCCGGGTATTCGAGCCATTCCTCGGGATATATCTGCAGTACGCCCCTGTCCATCATGAACGGGTCCTCGCTCCGGGCGGTCTCCTCGATGGAATAGAAGGCCAGCAGCAGCGGATCCAGGGCGACCCTGCGCTCGGCCAGGGACGCGCCGGCCCGGTCGATGAACCTCATCGTGACCTGTCCCGCGACGCGGTCCGTCACCGAGAAGTCCACCGCGTACAGGTCGCCCCGGTAGACGTAGTCGAGCAGGATTTCCGGGCTCAGCACCTCCGCGTGCAGGCGCTCGGGCAGGCCGTTGTACCAGCCGAGGAACTCGCGGCGCAGCATGCGCGCCTCCCCGTAGCGCAGCAGGAAGCGCCGCAGCGAGGGCAGCGAGCTCAACTCGCCCTCCTCCCGCCGCCGCTGCTCCTCGCTCCGGCCCAGGGTGTCCGCGAACTGGCTGCCCAGCTCGTGCAGGCTGCGGCGCTCGTGGGCCCTTCCGCTGGCGGGACGCCGATCGTTGCTCTGCTCGAGCCAGCCGCCGAGCAGGATTTCCGGCAGCGGGCTCCACAGCAGCAGGCCGAGGGCCAGCGCCAGCCCGGCCTGGCGGGCCAGCGCCTTCCAGGCGTCGTGTGTCACGGAAGCATGTGGTTTTCCGGCCATGTCAGCCGATCAGCGGCGCGCCCGCGATTGGACGGCCTCAGGCGAGCCGCTTGCGTTTGATGAGGTACTCGAGCAGCACGCGGTCGAAATCGCGCGAGATGTCCACTTCCATGTAGTCGATCGCCTCCGCGCGGCAGCCCGCCTTGAGGCGCCGGCGGAACTCCCGGGCCTCGCGGTTGACCGCCTCCCGGACCAGCCGCGGATCCGCACTCAGGGTCTCGCCCGTCTCCAGGTCCCGGAAGCGTCCTCCATCCATCAGGCCGAAGTCGATCTCGGAGGGGTCCAGGATGTGAAACACGATCACCTCGTGCCCCTGGTGACGGAAGTGCTTGAGCCCCTGGAGCAGCTCGTTCTCGTCGTCCAGCAGGTCGCTGACCAGGATCACCAGCCCGCGGCGCTTGAGGGATTCCGCCATCCGGTGCAGCGTGTTCGCGGTCTTGGTGCCGTGCGAGGGCCGGCTGTTCTCCAGGGCCGTGAGCAGCACGTTGAGGTAGCTGCGCACGCTGCGCGGCGGAATCTTGACCCGCAGCTCCTCGTCGAACAGCACCAGCCCCACTGCGTCCTGCTGCCTGATCATCAGGTACATCAGCGAGGCGGCCAGCAGCGAAGCCCAGCGGTACTTGCTCAGGCCAGTGGTGCCGAAACCCATCGAGGCGCTGGCGTCCAGCAGCACGTAGCTGCGCAGGTTGGTCTCTTCCTCGTACTGCTTGACGTGATACCTGCCCGTTCGGGCGTAGAGCCTCCAGTCCACGTGGCGGATGTCGTCGCCCGGCATGTAGGGCCTGTGCTCCGAGAACTCGACGCTGAATCCGTGATACGGAGACCGATGAAGCCCGGTGATGAAGCCCTCCACCAGGTAGCGGGCGATCAGGTCCAGGGTCTTGAACCTCGCCAGGACGTCCGGGCTGAGCAGGGCGGCCATCGCGGACTCCGCTCAGCTCTCGAGTAACCGGGCGATCACATCGTCGCTCTTGATGCCCTCGGCTTCGGCGGCGAAGCTGGTCAGCACGCGGTGGCGCAGCACCGGCAGCGAGACCGCGCGCAGGTCGTCCTCGTCCGGCGTGGCGCGGCCGTGCAGGATCGCGCGGCACTTGGCGCCCAGCACAAGGTACTGGCTGGCCCGGGGACCGGCGCCCCAGCTCACCTGGTCGCGGACGAAATCGGGCGCGGCGCCGTCGGCGGGACGCGTCCGTGATACAAGTTCCACCGCCCGCCGGACCACGTTGTCCGCGACGGGGGTCTTGCGGACCAGCCCCTGCAATTCCAGGATGTGCTTCGCGCCGAGTACGGTCTCCGGCTGTGCTTCCACCGAACTGGTGGTGGACTTGACGATGGCAACCTCCTCGTCGAAGGCGGGGTAGTCCACGAGCAGCATGAACATGAAGCGGTCAAGTTGGGCTTCCGGCAGCGGGTAGGTGCCTTCCTGCTCGATGGGATTCTGGGTGGCCAGCACGAAGAACGGTTCGTCCAGGGGATAGGTCTCGCCGGCCACGGTGACCTCGTGCTCCTGCATGGCCTGCAGCAGGGCGGACTGCGTCTTGGGCGGAGTGCGGTTGATCTCGTCGGCCAGCACGATGTTGGCGAATACCGGCCCGCGGAAGAACTTGAAGGCCTTGCCCCCCGTGGTGTGATCCTCCTCGATGAGCTCGGTTCCCGTGATGTCGCTGGGCATCAGGTCCGGAGTGAACTGGATGCGGTTGAACTCGAGTTCCAGGACCCGCGAGAGGGTGCTGATCATCAGCGTCTTGGCCAGGCCGGGCACGCCCACCAGGAGACAGTGCCCGCTGCAGAGCATGGCGATCAGCATCTGCTCCAGCACTTTCTCCTGCCCGATGATCACCCGGCCCATCTCCGTTCGGATCCGCGCGTAGGCCTCCTGCAGCCTGCCGACGGCCTCCATCCCGCTTTCGAATTCGCTCAAGTCTTCAGTCCTCGTGTTACATCCCGGAGGCGTGCTCCATGGCCCGCGGGCTCGTTACTTGTCTCGCAGCCAGGCTCCCAGGAAGCCCAGCAGGTCGTCGCGCCCGCGCCGGGTTTTCGTCGAGCAGCCCAGCACCTGCTTGACCGGGTAGGGCTTGAGCTGCCGCCTGGCCGAGAGCAGGACCTTCTCCTGCTCCGCCTTGCTCAGCTTGTCCATCTTGGTCAGTGCCACCACCGTGGGAATCATGTGGTAACACAGCCACTCGACGCTCTGCCGGTCCAGCCTGGTCAGCAGGTGGCGCGCGTCGGTAAGCTGCACCACCAGCCGTCGTCGCGGACTGGTCAGGTAGCCCCCGATCATCCCGGCCCACTCGGCGCGCAGTTCCCGGCTCGTGCGCGCCCACCCGTATCCCGGCAGGTCGACGAAGTACAGTTCGCGGTTCACGGTAAAATAGTTGACCAGCCGCGTCTTGCCCGGTTTGCCGGAGACCTTTGCCAGGGCCTTGCGCCCCAGCAGCAGGTTGATCAGGCTCGACTTGCCCACGTTCGAGCGGCCCACGAAGGCCACTTCGGGCAGTTCCGGCAGCGGCAGGCGGCGCGGATCGGCCAGGCTCGTCAAGAACTCGGAATGCTTGATGATCAGTGCCACTGGCCGGCCGGCGCCTTTCGAAATCGCGAGCTGGTATTCTTATCCGGTTTGCCGCGCCACGGCCTCCGCGGCCTTCCTGGCCGCCTCGGGGTCGCCCAGGTAGTAGTGCTTCAGCGGCTTGAGGTCCCCGTCGAGCTCGTAGACCAGGGGAATCCCCGTGGGGATATTCAGCCCGACGATCTCTTCGTCGCCGACCCGGTCCAGGTGCTTGACCAAAGCCCGCAGACTGTTGCCGTGGGCGGCGATCAGCACGCGGCGGCCGGCGCGGACCTGAGGCGCGATTTCCTCGTTCCAGTAGGGCAGGAACCGCGCGATGGTGTCCTTGAGGGACTCGGTGTCGGGCAGAATGTCCGGATCCTCGAAGGCGTAGCGCGGATCGAAGCGGGGATGCCGCTGGTCGTCCCTGCTCAGCGGGGGAGGCGGCATATCGAAGCTGCGCCGCCAGATCTGGACCTGGTCCTTGCCGTGCTTCTCCACGGTCTCGATCTTGTCCAGGCCCTGCAGCGCGCCGTAATGCCGCTCGTTCAGACGCCAGCATCGATGAACCGGAATCCACATCTGGTCGAGTACGTCCAGCGCGACCCACAGCGTGCGGATGGCGCGTTTGAGTACGGAAGTGTAGGCCACGTCGAACACGTAGCCGTCTTCCTTCAGCAGGCGCCCGGCCTCCCTGGCCTCTTCCAGGCCTTTGTCCGAGAGGTCCTTGTCGGTCCAGCCGGTGAATCGGTTGGCCAGATTCCAGCTGCTCTGGCCGTGACGCAGCAACACGAGCTTGAACATCATTCCTCCAGCCTGACTGCTTCCAGTACGGTCAAGATAGAAACCAACGAGAAAACCCCGACCCGCGGCGGCGGTATCGGGGTTCTGCTAACGGTCCGGACGAGACTCGAACTCGCAACTTCCAGCGTGACAGGCTGGCGCTCTAACCAATTGAACTACCGGACCGGTTTTCGCGGATCGCGAGTGGGCGATACCGGATTCGAACCAGTGACCCCCTGCTTGTAAGGCAGGTGCTCTGAACCAGCTGAGCTAATCGCCCTCGCTTTTCAACAGAATCGCCGCCGGGAAGACCAGAAGGTAGGCGATCCCGAGCACGATGGGCGACAGGGTCAAGGACAGGAAACCGTCGTAAGGCCCGATCGCGGAAAGAACAAAGCCGCACAGCATCAGCAGGCAACCCAGTCCGAACAGAAGGTAATTGCGCTTCGTGAAGGACATTCCGCTCACCACCGGTTGCACTGCAAAAACTGACGAACAAGAAGAGTAGCTTCTCGCCCGGAAAGAGTCAAGGAACCACCCTCAGCGCAGCGCCGTCACGCGGTACATCCGGTTCCCATCGGGCAGCGGAGCCGTCCAGCTCGAGCCGTCGAATTCGCCGCTGAGATCCAGAATGAACTGGCCCTGTGGCATTCCAGTGGAATAGACCCGGTAGCTGCTCGCTCCCGCAGCGGCTTCCCAGTTCAGGACGACCTCGTCCGCGCTTACAGCGATGACGAGTCCCTGCGGCGCCAGGGGCGGACTGTCTGGATCCTCGCGAACGAACACCGGCCGCGCACTCAGGGCGACCCGGTCGGCGGATACCTGTTCGTCGGACGGGAGCACCGCCTGTCCCATGTCGTCCACCTCGGTCACGATGTGAGACACGATCACGCCTTCGGCGGGAATCCAGGCTCGTAAGTCCAGGGTGTCCGCTCCGCCGTCCGCCCAGGCGACAAAGGTCTGCTCCTCCCCGAAATCGAAGCTCAGCAGCCATGTTTCGTCCCACAACACGCCCAGCGTATCGATCAGCTCCGGAGCGCCCGGCAGGAGCGCCCGGGCCGAGTCGAAACCTCCGAGTATTCCGTCGAAGCGCGCCAGGGTATGTATCACCGGGCGAAGCGTTCCTTCATCCGCTTCCTCGTCCGGAACGCCGTCGTCGAGCAGACCGCAGGCCCCCCAGCCCGAGTAGGGGATGCAGGGTTCTTCCAGTTCCAGGATCCACTGGCTGTAGAGCCCTTCCACGTCGAAAGCCGCGGTGAGAACCGTCTTCTTGAAGGCGTAACAGGCCTTGTCGGCCTCCCACCAGTCCTTGAGCAGGTGGTAGTCTTCTGACGTTACACCGCTGAGTTCGCCGCGCTGCAGGATGTCCACCATGATGCCCTGCGCCCACGTTGGACCCTGGTAGTCGGGGTGGCTCTCGATGATGGCGGCGATTTCCGCCGGCAGACCGTCGATCTGGTAATGTGGATTGGTCGGAACCTCGGGCACCGACTGCTGATTGAGTGGAAAACTGGTCATCGCGTCCACGAGCAGGATCGGGCGGTCGTAGCCCAGTGAGTCCTGCATCAGCCAGCGCAGCCAGCGCACCCGCGAGGGGATGCCCGTGTAATCGTGGTTGAGCTGGGTGGGGGCGATCTCGAAATTCTGCGGATCGGTCAGCATGGAGTAGATGAATTCCATCTTTTCCTGGCCCGGAGCGGCAAGGAACGCCCGCATCTGCTCCAGGCTGAGATTGGCGTCGAACAGGTTGCCGAGATTGAACGAGGAGTAGAGCACCTGGACCTCGTCGCAGGCGGAATGCATACTGTCGTGGGCAATGTGCAGCAGGTCCACGTACTCCGAGTCCTCCCCCAGCCAGCGCCACTCCGATTCGCCCTGGATCTGAAACAGCAGGTGCGCGTGATCCAGGTCGTCGGTGGTGTCCTGCGGCGTCTCCCAGCCCATGTCGCCGATGCCGTCGTGATCGTAGCGCTCCACCAGCTCCCGGCAGAAGACGCCCCAGTAATCCCAGTAGCGGGACGAATCGCCGTCGGGGCCGGTCTTAGGCGGCCAGAGGTGGCCGGTGGTGGTGTCGTGGCCTGTGGCCCAGGGGGCGCGGCACCAGATCTTGAACAGCGCACTTCCTCCTACCGCCTCGATCTCCCGCACGTGCGCGTCGGGGTATCTCCAGTCGTAGAAAGCCGGCCCCAGCGCCGCGGTGTCCTCACTCAACACCACCGTACCCCAGTTGAGGAACTCGATGCCGTATTCGGTGACGCCCGCCTCTTCGCACTTGTCCAGGTGCGCAAAATCCACCATTGGATTGGACATGTGCCCGTCCACCCCCCAGAAGGAATTCTCGCCGCGGCTTAACGGGACGGCGCACAGCAGAAGGAAGGCAAGACCGGTAAGGAGTCTCGAATCGGGGGGAATGGAGCGCATGATGCCTCCGCGTGAGCTGCATGCTTGGTGATTTGCGGGAAAGTAAAGCTCTCGGCGCTTTGAATGTAGAGGAAACGGGCGGGCGGGGAGATTAGTGCGGAAAGCGATTCCCCCTCTCCTCGACTCTCAGTGCGATAAGCGCTCTCATCGATTCTCAAGACATTATAGGAACTACGGATTTCACCGCCTCATACTCCACCCTCGTTTGGGAGGCGATCCGATGCTACTTTTCCGCCCCGTAATCCTCATTGGCTATACTCCCGCGAGGCTGGTATTATGTATCACAGCCGAGTCTTTCAAACACTGGCGCTTTCTCTTTTTCCCGTTGCTTGCGCTGCCGGCCTTCTTCAGGTCCCCGAACACTACGAATTGATCCAACAGGCCATTGATGCGGCTGTTCAAAGTGATACCGTGCTGGTCGCTCCCGGCACCTACGATGAGCAGCTCCAGATAAGCGGAGACGCGATAACGCTGGCTTCACACTTCTTGCTCACACAGGACTCGATCTATCAGTCCGGCACGATCATCGATGCAGGAGGGGCGCCGGCCGCAATCTACCTGGCGCCTTCCGCTTCTGCCGGAACCCTGATAACGGGCTTCACGGTCCGTAACGGAGACGACGGAATACAACCGCATGCAAGTCTGGATATCAGCCACAATCGCATCCTGGACTGTACGGATGGGATAGACTATGAATCAGGCAGCGGCGGGAACTGCAGCTACAACCTCATTCAAGGCAACCTGGATGACGCGATAGATCTTGACGGTGCAGTCGACGTCGTGATTGAGAATAACCTGCTGATCGGCAACCAGGACGATGGAATTGAAATCCGTCTGCACGACTACTCGGGACCGCTGCTGAACGTTGTCATCCAGAGCAACATCATCGAGGGCAATGGTGAGGACGGAATTCAGCTCATCAACTATTCAACCCTGACCGATCGAACATTCATAATACTGAATAATCTGATCCACAACAACGCAATGGCGGGTATTGGTTGCATGGGAGATGGAGAAACTATCGAGAATTACGAGGGCGAGGCTGTTCCTGAACCCGTTCTTCTGGCCAACAACACCATTTCCGGTCACAATCACGGTATCTCAGGCGGCGGGAATTTCAGGTTCATCAACAACATTGTGATTGACTGTGATTCGATTGCGGCGAAAAACTGCACCGGAGATTCGGAGATCTCCTTCTGTGACTTCTTCAACAATGGTCTTGATTTCGCGAACTGCAATGTGGATTCACAGACAGTGATCCTGTTGGATCCGCTGTTAGCTTCCGAGGGCGATTTCCACCTCCAGGCGACAAGCCCGTGCATCGAAGCGGGAACCAGCCAAGGAAGTCCGGAAAATGACATCGAAGGTAATCCCAGGGGCGACCCCCCTGATATCGGGGCTTACGAGTACGTTGAAGCAGGCGCCTTGCCCCCTCCCCAGGTAAGTATCGGCATGGCGGCCGAGGGAGTTCTCTTGAGCTGGTTGGAAGTCCAGGGGGCTGAATCCTACATAGTCTATCGTTCCACCAGTCCCTACCAATTCGATTGGGGAACTCCTTTCGCGATCATCGCGGAAAGCGAATATCTTGACACTGATTCGTGGAGCGGAGAGCGGTATTTCTATGTGGTGACAGCGGCGGAAGAATAGGGAGCTGCCGGCTTTCTTCCCGGAGAGCATTTGAACTCTCGGCGCTTTGAATGTAGAGGAAACGGGCGAGCGGGGAGATTAGTGCGGGGCAGAGTCGGCTATGGTCTACTCCTCAAAATCGAACAAACCCCAAGCCCTGCCCAAGTCCTTCGCCGAGGGCGTCAGCACCATGCCCTTGCTCACCTTGATGCGCAGGTTCTGGGCCCTGGCCCTGCGCACGGCATCCTCGGAAACCAGGCGGCCCACGGGCAGGTAGCGCTCCTCGGGAGGTCGGCCGTCACCGGCGGTCAGCACCCGCGCGCGGCCCCCCGGCAGCGCCCGCAGCGCGTCGGCCTCGTCCTCGTCGAGATGCAATTCCAGGTCGTATTCGTCGCTGACGCAGACGTCCACCTCGGCCAGGATGCCGTCCCGCACGGCCTCGCGCAGCTCCAGGCGGCGATCGCTGCGTACAAGGCAGGCCACGCGGTCCTGGTGCAGCAGGCCCAGGCGGCGCGCGTTTTCAGGGCTCAGGTGCAGGGTGCGCAGGGGGCAGATGACGCCGGCTTCGAGCTCAAGGTGTCCCCGGGGGCCGATCAGGGTCAGGCCCGGCGATCCCTCAAAATCGCCGATGGCCCGCACCGGAGGATCCAAACCCAGCGCCCGGGCCTTACTGCGCGGGCAGACCAGTCCGCTGAAGCCCCCCAGCGGTCCCACCACGGGGACATCGTCCAGGCGCTCCAGGGCGGTGGCCGCGCTGAGGCTCTGACGGGCCAGGAAGCCGCCCTGCAGGCCCAGTGCCTCCTCGAATTCCAGGTGGCGGCCTTCCCCGAACAGCAGCACGAAGTGCGGCCGGGTCAGGTAGACCCGGGGCCCGATCACGCGTATGCGGGGCTCGATCGCCATTGCAGAGCTCAGGTCCTGAACTCTTTGACGATGCGCTCGATGTCGTCTTCGCTGAGACCGCTCTTGCCGTAGCTGCGTGCGCGTCCTTCCTGTGGCGCTTCATCCCCCGCGCCCGCCGGTTGATCCTCCGCCCGGTAGCGGTACTGCTCGTCGTATCGCCAGCGCTCCTTGGCGGAATCGTCGCCGGCGTGCAGCGGGTTCACTTCGTAGGCCACCCTGCGGATGTTGACCAGGTGCATCGGTCCCACGTTGTCGGTGGTGATACTGCCGCCCCAGGTACCGGGTCCCAAGGTCAGCGAGGGCGCCAGGCCGGTGGTGTAGCCGATGGCGCCGTGGGTGGCGGAGCTGTTGACGATGATGCGGAAGGCCGGCTTGTCTAGGCCGAACTCGAGCACCATCTCCGGATCCTGGGAATGGATGGCGAAGGTGTGGCCGATGCCGCCGTAGTTGAGAATCTCGATCGACAGCAGGCAGCCCTGCTTCCAGCCGTCCACCACGTAGAAGCCGAGCACGGGGCTGAGCTTTTCGCAGGAAAGGGGATCATCACGGCCCACCTTGTCCAGCATGACCATGATGACCCTTACGCCGGGCTTGACCTTGAATCCCGCCAGGTCGGCGATGTGCTGGGGCGAGCGCCCTACGATCTCCGGGTTGATCTGGCCCCGCTTGTCCACCATCACCGCCTGCAACTGGGCTTTCTCTTCCGCGGAAGCGAAATAGCATCCGTTGCGGCGCAGTTCCTCCATCAGTTTGCCGGCGATGGGACGGTCCGCCACCACGCTCTGCTCGGAAGCGCAGACCGTGCCCCAGTCGAAGCTCTTGCCGGCCGTTATGTCGCTGGCCGCCTTGGGCACGTCCGCCGAACGGTCCACGTAGGCGGGCACGTTGCCGGGGCCCACGCCGTAGGCGGGCTTGCCGGCGGAGTAGGCCGCCCGCACCATGGCGCTGCCGCCGGTGGCGAGGATCACCGAGGTTTCCTTGTGCCGCATCAGCTCCTGCGTACCCTCGAGACTGGGCAGGCTCATGCACTGCACCAGATGCCGCGGGGCGCCCACCGAGCATGCCGCGTCGTGCAGCAGCCGCGTGGTTTCGATGATGCAGGTCTTCGCGCTGGGATGGGGACTCATGATCACCGCGTTACGCGACTTGAGCGAGATGATGGCCTTGAAAATGGCCGTCGATGTGGGATTGGTGCAGGGAATCAGCGCCGCCACGATGCCCATGGGCACGGCGATTTCCAGCACGCGGCGCTCCTCGTCGTGGTGAATCACGCCGCAGGTCTTCTGCCCCTTGATGTGGTCCACCAGGTTCTTCGAGGCGAAGACGTTCTTCGTCGTCTTGTCCTCGACGCGGCCGAAGCCGGTCTCCTCGTGAGCCATGCGGGCCAGCCGCTTGGCGTTGTTCAGGGCCGCCGAAGCCATGGCCTGGACGACGCGGTCCGTCTGGTCCTGTGTGAATTCCTTGAACTGGTCCGCGGCGCCGCGAGCCCGGTCGAGCATGTCGCGGACTTCCTGGATCGAAGCCAGATCCCTGTCCATGGAGGCCTCACGCGTTGGTGCAGGATGGTATCTTTTGAAAGTAAGAGTTGCGGGAGTGAGTCGCGAGGAAGCTCAAGCGGCGTGAGACACGGCCGGCCGCTGGCCCGGTCCCGCTCGATGGATTGGGATTGGCGGAAGGCCGCACTACCAGGGAACCAGCCATGGAGCCAGAACGACCCATCGCCCTGATCACGGGCGGCGCCCGGCGGGTGGGCGCGGCCGTCATGGAGCACCTCGCCGCCAAGGGCTGGGACCTGGTGCTGCACTACAATCGCTCGATCCGGGAGGCGGAAGAGCTGGCCTTCGAGTTCGAGGAAACCAACGATTGTCACGTGTACCTGGAACGCGCGGACCTCGTCGACCCGCTTCAGCGGCGGGAGCTCTGCGCCCGGATCAGTGACCAGCTCGAAAGCGCCGGCCGGCCGCTGGACCTGCTGGTGAACAATGCCTCCATCTTTCCTCGCTGCCGCCTGGAGGAAATGGACGATCCACTGGTGGACCAGCTCTTCGCCGTGCATCTGAAGGCGCCGCTCTTCATCGCCCGCGACCTCGCACCCTGCCTGCGCGCGGCCCCGGATGGAGTGGTGATCAACATGCTCGACGCGGGCGCCGGCCGGTACTGGCCCGCATACCTGCCCTACTGCCTCTCCAAGCAGGCCCTTCGCGAGGCCACCCTGGGGCTGGCCAAGGTGCTGGCCCCCGGAATCCGTGTCTGCGGCATCGCTCCCGGCTTCGTGCTGCCCCCGGAGGAGGCTCCGGAAGTGTACATGCGAGCGCAAGGCCGTAAACTGCTCAAGCGCGACGGTAGCCCGGAGGACGTGCTGCGCGCCCTGGACTACATCGTGGAAGCCAGGTTCGTCACCGGCGTGATCCTCGAAGCGGATGGTGGAAAAGGGCTGGCACGGTAAAATGCAGATCCGCCTGCCGCGCAGGGCGGGATTCCATCGCCGTCGAAAAAGAGCCGGCGATATTACTTGCTGCTTGCAATTATTGCCGGCGTGTGATATAATTGATCCGCCGCTGCGGAGGCCGATCTAGGCGGGTGGTCTTACAATGAGCCCCACGCAGCGCTTCCGGGTGATCATGAAGCGAGAGGTCTGAGCATGCCGATCTATGCATACAAATGCCCCCAGTGCGGGAAGGAATTCGAGAAGCTCCTGCCCCTGAGCCGGCGGGATGAGCCGGTTCACTGCGAATTCTGCATGGAGAAGGAAGTCCGGCGCAGTGCGGCCAGCTTCGCCTCGGCCATCGGATCCTCGGGCGCTGTGTCGCAGGGCTCCTGCAATGGCGGAGGAGGCGGATTCACCTGAGCCTGACCCGGCCGCGGTCGGCAGCCGTTTACTCGTTTCCAACCACGAAGAACACGAAGGTCACGAAGAATAGAATTCGATGGACAGTTGAATAGCCTGGTGATTACATCACCGTAGTGGTCGATTGCAGATCAGCTTCAATGCCCCGCGATTAGTGGGTGACGTCGAGAGTCTTATTCTCTGAAGTCCTTCGTGCTCTTCGTGTCCTTCGTGGTGCGGTGCCGGTACGGGCGCCGGGGAATCTACATGCCGGTCTTCTCGGCAGGTCCCTCAGTCGTCTTCAGGTACGTATCACACCAGCGCACCACCTCCCAGAGCACGTGTCCGGCCGACTCGCGCGAGCGGTAGCCGTGGCCTTCCCAGGGCAACTTGACCAACCTTACATTCGCGCCCAGTCCTTTCAGGGCGTCGTAGAATCGCTCACTCTGCATGGGATAGGTGCCCGCATTGCTGTCCTCCATGCCGTGGATCATCAGCAGGGGCTCGTCGATTCTGTCCGCCTGCATGAAGGGCGACATTGCCAGGTACGTATCGCCCGCTTCCCAGAAATTGCGCTCCTCCCCCTGGAAACCGAAGGGCGTGAGGGTGCGGTTGTAGGCTCCCGACCGACAGATTCCCGTGCGGAAGAGGTCCGTGTGCGCCAGCAGGTTCGCCGCGGTGAAGGCCCCGTAGGAATGTCCGCCGATGGCCAGCCGCCCCGGGTCGACGACTCCTCGTGACACGAAGTACTCCACTGCCGCCTCCGCCCCGGCCACGAGTTGTTCGATGTAAGTATCGTTGGGTTCCTCCTCCCCCTCGCCGACGATGGGCAGAGCGGGATTCGAGATCACGGCGTAGCCCTGGGTCAACAGGAACAGGGTCGAGATTCCCCGGGGACGGGAAAATCGGTTTTCGGCCGCGCGGACCTGTCCCGCGGAGCTGCGCGAGCGGAACTCCTGCGGGTAGACCCAGAACAGTGCCGGCAGCGGCTCGCCTTGCGCAGCGTCATGCCCGGGCGGAAGGTAGAGCGTGGCCGAGAGCTCCAGCCCGTCCGCGCGCAGGTAGCTCACAACCTCCTTGTGCATGCCCGCCAGCTCCGGCGCTGGGTCGCGGTAGTCGTTGAGCCTGCGTAATTCGTAGTCTCCGGTGTTACGCGGGCCGGACTCCTCGAAAACTTCCTCGCTTCTCTTGCCCGCCTCTCCCGGCGCATCGGATTCTCGCGAATCGGAAGTCGGCACGCTCTTCCGCTCCAACAGAAAGTAGTTCCGCGGCTCCCGCTGCGATTCCCTGGCCAGGATCAGGCGGGAAGCGTCCGCGGCGAGGACATGCGCCACCCGCTCGTAATACGGATCGCTGCTCCGCCAGAGACGCTTGCTTTCCCAGGTGCGCAACTCGTAGCGATCGAGGAAGGGATAGACGCCCTCGGGCGTTGCCCCTCGTCCGGTCAAGTAGATTTCCCCGCCGTCGGGCGTGAAGAGCAGCACGCTGCGTCCCCAGGGCCCGACGGTCTGGACCGGATGGCCGGGGTCGCCGTAGCTGTCATCCATGTCCAGTTCCATCAACCGGCGCGGGCTGCGTGTTACATCGCCGGGGGACACGCGCCAGACCCGCAGTTCGCGACTCTTGCGCCAGGATTCGTAGAGCAGGGCCGTGTCGTCCCTGCCCCAGGCGATCCCTGCGTAGCGGAGTTCCAGACGGATCAGCTGTTGCACTTCGCCGGTGAAGGGCTCTTCCAGCATGTAGTACGCGTCGCGGAACTCGGATTCGCGATCCGGGTCGCCGCCGTCCAGGGCCTCCACCCAGCATAGCGTCGCCGGGGCGTCGTTCCGCCAGCGGACGCTGCGCGGGCCTTCGCGCACGGAGCCGAATCCCATAGGTACTTCCTCGGCCAGCGGCAGGTCCGCCAGCAGAAAGACCGGATCTCCGCCGGCGTCCAGCACTTCGATCCGCTTGGGGAAGCGCCAGGCCGGCACTGCGCGGGAGTAGGGCCGGTGGATCGTCTCCACCAGGATCCAGCGGCCGTCCGGGGAAGGCGAAACATTGTCGATGACGGAAGGACGGGCGAGCGGCTCCTGCTTGCCGTCCAGCATGATCCTCACGAGCTCCGACGTACAGTAGTACTCGAAGAGCCGCTCGTCGCGCTCCGTGCGAATCAGGTTCTGCCAGGTGTAGCCGGCCGCCTTGCGACCCAGGCTTTCCTCGATCAACGGGCCGGACAAGGGATCCTCTTCCGGAACGGGGCCGCGATCCTCGGGCACAAGCCGGCAGATCAGCCCGCGACCTCCGGGCAGCCAGTCGAAGGGCCGTCCGTACGCGGCGTTCAGGCGTGGTCCGACCAGGCGGCGGGTTTCCACGGCTTCCGTGTCACAGACCCAGAGCTCGATGCCCTCCCCGGTCGTGTTGCTGAAGACGAAATGCCGTCCATCCGGAGACCAGTGCGGCGATCCGGGGCGAGCGCCCCGTGGAAGCCGGACGGCCCATCGTTCATCGCTTCCCAGGTCCAACAGTTCGAAGCCGGAATAGGACCACTCGTAGGCGGGCCCGTTGCTGCGTGGGTCGATGCGCAGGCCGGCCGTTTCCACGGCGTCCACGGCCAGTTCCTCCAGCGCGGGCAAGGATCGCTGTTCCACGAGTACGGCCAGGCGATTTCCCGGCGCGATGGAGATCCAGGGAGCCGAGGGCGCGCCCTGGATCCTGGCGATGGGATCGGGCGGTCGCATGTAATCCTCTCCGAGCGCTGAAAGGGCAAGGATCAGCAGGGCGCAGGTCAGACCGGGCAACCCCGTGGGAACTCCCCCGGGCAGGCTGCTCGGGCGGTCGAGGTTCTTCGAAGTGGGGCCGATAATATCCCTGGTCGTCATTGCGCGTGCTCCAGTGTTTTCAACCGGCGGCGGCCGGCCGACCAGCGTGTGTCACACGAATTGATCCGGTTGCTGAGGTCCGGGGATGATACTCACGGCAATATACCTGTGCCGCAGGACAACGCCGGTTTTCGAACTCCGACGGAAATCGCCGCGGCGAGTTGAAACCTGCTATCGCGGGAAATGCGGCTGTGGCCTTGGGGAATATCGACCGGCAACGCGCGGCGCGGGACCGTCGAAGACGACCGGCTTGGCCGAGACGGCCGGTGGACCGTCCCGCTAATCCTCCCAGTGGCCTACCGTGCCGTGTGCTTCGACGGAGACGTAGTTCCCGTTGCAAAGACAACTCGAGGCGATCAGCACCTCTTCGCCATCCTCCAGAACCAGGAGCCAGAACGTGTCCTCGAGGTTCGGCGCGCTGGCGAAGATGTGCAGTTCCTCGCCTTCGTGGGCATCGAAGCCGTAGGTCCAGGGCAACTGGACGTCTTCCTCCCGGTGCAGGAAATCCGGGCTCTCGTAGACGATGTCCACGTATCCCGCCGTGCCGCCCACCTGCAGCTCCACGTGATAGAGCCGCTCTTCCGGCTTCAGGCAGGAGATCCAGACCAGCGGGAGCAGCAGGAGGGCGCCTGCGGTGGCGAGAGACCTGGCGACGCACTCCACGGAACGCCGCGCAAACAGCCGTCCGCGCGGCTTACGATGATTGCGGCGCCAGGGAGCCGGACGAAATCCGTGGTTCATCTTCCATCCGAATGGTACCGGGGGGAGGGTGGTCTTCGGTCCTGGGGGGTGCACTGCTGCTTCAACGGAACTCGCAGTAGCAAGGTTCCCGGCTCCCGCATGAAGAAGGCCCCGCAAACGGGGCCAAAATCTTGTTCATCGAATAATCGAGGGCGCTAGTTCTGTTCCTCGGCCAGCTTCTCCCGCAGGCGCTCCAGCTCCTGCTCCGCCTTGCGGCGCTCGGCGCGGATCTTCTCCAGCTCGAGGTCCAGGAACTCCGCGCCCTCTTCCTCGGCGCCCAGCCAGTCGATGATTTCCCGTTCGCTCATCCCGGTCTTCTCGCGCATCTCCCAGTCCCGTTCGCTCTCGGGACGTACTTCCGCGAAGGAATCGAAGCGGCGGAACGTGGTGCTGGGCATGAAGCTTATCTTGCCGGCCAGGCGCCAGGCGGGATAATAGTCGGGGAAGTCCGTGTTCGGCCGGGTCTGCTCTCTGACAACACCCGCCGGAACACCTTGATCCGCGTAATACAACTCCGGTCCGCTCTCCAACAGGCGCAGGTCCAGCCCCAAGGTTACAGACAGGCCCGCGAAGGCGCGAAAGGTCATTCCAGGCTGGAGCCAGATCACGTTGGCGCGAGTGTATGCGTACTTGCTTGGACGCTGGAGAAAGATGTTGCCGTATAGTTCCCCGAAGAAGTCCCATCGACGGGTCGGGTAGCGATATGCAAACGCATATTCCAGGTCATGTGAGACATTGGAGAATATATCGAGGGCTTCCGTGGAACCGCCGTCGTTATGATTGAGGTAGCCCAGATTGAAATGCATGCTGGGACCTTCCAGCGGGTAGAGTACGTTCGTGTAGTAGCTGAACGTGGTGCTAATCAGGACTTCGTTGGCGCCGCCGTTGTATGGTTCAAGGTATACATTGTAAATCTTGGCGGAATGCGCCCTGAAACCAAGGACCACGCCCCAACCGATGGTGCGGTTGAACATGTTCATCTGGAAGCCGCCGAACTTGAAACGCAGGTAGACATCGTCCGGTGAGTTGTAGGTAACGTCTCCCGTGCCGCTGAGATTGAGATCCTGAAAGAGCATGGGCGCAACTTCCAGCTCGATGTGGGGACTGAATCCAAAACTCAGCGTCAACGCCTGGCTGACGTTTGAAAGATTCCGACCGCTTGCGGTAGTGGCCCAACCTCGCGTATGCAGCTGGACCGCCAGGAGCCCCGGTTGCAGGTTCGTGCTGGTGTAGGTATGAAAGAGACTGTTGCCCCCCAGGAACTGGGTGGCCGCCTGGGCGCCGGTTCCGATGAGGATCAGCGTCCCGCAGATGACTCCAAGAACCTTCTTCATGGTTCTTCCTCCGTTTCCAGGCAGACTGCCGGGCTTTAGTTCAGCCGCTGGGCCAGAACCACGGCATTCAAGAAGATGCCTACCTTGGCCACAACATCGACGACATTCGAAACCACGTTATAGGCGCTGCCGGAAACGATCACCGTATCCCCCGGCTGCATCTCAGGAATCAGGCTCTGGTCGCCCGTTTCAAGATAGCGCCTGATATCGACTTCGAGAATTTCTTCACGCTGATTGACCAGTCGGACGATTCGGACGTTGTCCAGCCGCGATCGGTCGGTGGGTCCGCCCGCCACCGAAAGCAGGGTAATCAGGTCCGTTCCGCTCGGGATGTTGTACTGTCCCGGCTTGCTGACCTTGCCCCAGACATTGACCGTTATGTAGATCCCGTCTTCATCGCCGAGGAAATACTGGGCGGCCCTGTTTCGTGTATCGGCAGCCCCAAGGTATTGATTCAACTCCTCGGCCAGGAGCTGCATCGGCAGTAGAAAGGCACTCAGCAGAACCAGAAAGCGAGCGAATCGGTGTACGGTGCCCAAGCACCCTCCCTGTTTAACATGACATCTGAATGCAATGGAATCCCGTGCATGCGAACTCACGAAGTTCTAAAAAGTAAAGGAAATCCAGTTGGATTCGGAGCCGGAAAGCGAACATTCCTCCGGATTCGAGGGCAGACCCAGCGCCGTGGAATCCGCGCTGATGATCGCATCCACCCTGAGCGTCCACTGCCCCGGCGGCAGCCCGATTCCCTGCAGGTCCCAGCGGCGGTGCATGGTGGGCTGCAGGTCGGCGCTGACTTCCCGGAACCAGGCCAGCCCGCTCTGCTGTGGGTCGGCGATCAGCACGTGGAACCCGATGAAGCGTTCGTCGTCGAAAAAACCGACTTGCCAGCTCACGTCCAGCGTATCGTTCAGGACCTGGACCCAGCTGGGGCTGATGGCCGGCGGAGCCCACAGCAGGTAGGTGGCGGTGTCCGAGGGCTGGCTTCGATTCCCGCTGCTGTCCAGGGCCCGAACGTAATACCAGGCCCGCTCGCCGCAGATCGATCCCAGGGGCAGCAGCTCGCTGTCGAAATCATCGAATACGTAGTACTCAGGGTCGCCGACGATGAAGCCCTCCGGATCCTCGTCGAGTAGGATGAACTGAGAATCGGGGTGCTCCGACCTGTAAATCTCGAATCCGGACAAATCGTCGGGTATCGGCTCCAGGTCCCATTCGATGCGGATACCCTGGTTGTCTTCCGCCGCGTCCATTCCTCTTTCAGGAAAAGGATATTCGGACCCGCCGGGGCAGGTCTTCTCCAGCATCCGCGGCGCCTCTGGAGAAACCAGGTCCTCGTCGCCCGAGGACAAGGCGCAGGATGCCGCCAGGACCGCCGCGAATAGAAGCGGCAGAGCCGTCTGCGGAATACCGGCCAGTCTCCGGTCGTCTTTCGTTTTTTGTCTCATCGCTAGCTGAAGCCTCAGAATCGATAGATGAAACTCATCCGGTGCACCCGGCCAAGGTCGTGGTCAAAACCGGCATAGTCCAGGTCCAGCGGTCCCAGGTTGAATCCCGCCCCGTATGTCCAGCGCTCTTCGGGATTCATCAGACCGGCCCTGATCCTGATCCGCCTTAGATAGCTGATCTCCAGCCCACTGCCCTGGGTGATGTCGTAGCGATAATCTACATCGTGGCTCAGGGTCCAGGAAAGGGCGCCCGTCGTGTTGCGCCAGCTCGCTCCCAGCACGTAGCTGTAGCGAATGGCGTCCGTGCCGCCATCCCACTTGAGGCCCGTGTTGGTGAAATTGTCGAAGCGAGCCGCCAGCCCCAGCTCGCCCGAGTTCCTGAAACCCGTGATGTCCTCGATCCCGGCCAGCACCTGGACCCCCGCGTCCACTCCCAGACCCAGGCCGCTCTGGCCGTAGAGTTCGCTGCCCAGCACCTTGAAATTCAGCCCGTAGGGGATCTTCAGCGGGACTTCGTGATACAACCAGCCGAAATTGAGCACGGTCTCGTTCATCTTGGCGAAGCTCAGGTACAGCGCCTGCTCCACGTTGCTGAAATGGCCCAGGGGCGCCCCTCCGCGGGCCTCGATGGCCGCCCGCCGCTCCTGGAAGGTGTATTCGGATTCGGGATAATCGGCGAAGACGGGGATGTCCTGTACCTGGAAACGCAGGTAGTTGAGGGCCAGGTTGGCCAGGCCGATGGGCATCGAACAACCCAGGTGAGCGTAGTGTCCCAGCGCGTCCACTGGCCCGCCGAAGTCGGCGGCCGCCATCCCGCAGACCGTTACGCCGTTCTCGTGCGCCAGGCCCGCCGGATTCCAGAAAAAGGCGAAGGGACTGTCGGCGACCGAGCACATGGCGCGTCCCATGCTCAGTCCGCGTGCGCCGATGCCCAGTTCCAGGAATTCCCCGGCGTACTTGCCCGCCCGGGCCGCTCCCGGCAGCAGCAGCGCGATGAGGAGACAGGCGCGGGTACGGGCGAGTCCGGTCTTTCGTCTCACGAGGTCCCTCACTTGATCTTGGCCATTTTGCCGACGCGCGTCAGCTCACGCCCGCCCCGCTCGGCGACGAAGCGGTAGTAGTACACGCCGTTGGCCACCAGGTCGCTCCGGTGATCCCTGCCGTCCCAGAAGATCTCGCCGTAGCCGATCACCGTACCCTGGTGATACAAGGTCCGGATGCGCCGGCCGGAAACCGTGTAGATCTCCACCCGCGCCCGCTCGGCCGTGTCCGTCAGGCTGAAGGCGAAGCGCGTCTGCCGGCGGAAGGGATTGGGATAGTTCCCGATGTGCAGCAGCGCGAAGTGGTCCGCCACCAGGAAGCGATGGGTCGCGGCGGTCGTGTTGCCCGCGGCGTCGGTGGCCAGGATCTCCAGCGTGTGCAGGGAGTCCGCCGGCAGGCCGTCGAACTCGGGCGAGTACCGGACAGACAGTTGTCCGCTCTCCGGATCGGCGTTGAAGGACAGGTCCTCGCGGGGAATCTCGCCGCCGTCCAGCTCCAGCCGGAAGGCGCTGGAATCGGACCTGATGCCGTTGCGGTCCCAGAGCAGGAAGTTGAAGACCGGGGCGCGCGGCACGTAGCCGCCCTCGGTAAAGACCTGGTCGTTGACGCTCAGCTCCACCCTGGGGGCCTCGGTGTCGTACAATCTTCCCAGGGCGAAACCCACAAAGGCGGACAGCATGAAATCGACCTGCAGGGTGTCGCCGCTCAATTGCGCCGGGAGAATCTCCAGGGACACCAGGGACTCCGTCTCCCCGTCCAGGCCCAGCAGCCGGACCTGGTTCACGGACGAGCTGTCATGGCCGGTTTCGCGATAGGCTCCCTCCGGTTGGGGAAGCGCGCCCTCATCCAGCGCGGCGATCGAGTAAACAGGTGAAATCAGCTGGAGATCCGGCTGGCGCGACAGGAATCGCTGCTCTTCGAGTCTCCCCACGCGAGCCACCCCCGAAGCACTCGCCTCGGAGGGCTTCCGCAGGCTAAGCAGTCCGTCGATCTCGCGCCAGCCGCTGTCCGCATCCGTGGCGGGATGCAGGAAGAGCGGATCCTGGACGAAGTGGAACTGCGGCTGTTCCGTTTCCTCCAGTACCAGACCGCCGGGATCGACGAGCATCCTCAGCGTGTCACCCAGCAGGCCGCGTTCCACGGGGAACTCGAATTCGCGGCTTTCACCGGCCGGTACAGCGGGCGAGGTCCAGGAGTGCAGGCTGTCTCCCGCGGCTCCCGTCAGCCGCAGCTCGACCGGGGCCAGGTCGAGCTCGCCCGCGTTCTCCAGGCGCAGCGCCAGCTTGCCGCCGTGACGCTCACCATAGCCCCTCAGGCCCAGCAGGGCATCCGGCGCGGGATCCTCGATCAACAGGTAAAGGTCGGTGCTGAGCTCCTCGATTCCGCCGTAATACACCCGGAATCGTGTCACCAGAGTGTCTCCCTGCTGGAAGGGCCCGATGCCCTCCGTCGTCTCGAAGCGCTGCGGGTCCATCGGATCGGGCTGCAGTTCCAGCTCGTAGTCCGTTTCGGGCCAGGCCGGAGATCCGACAGATACGTCCGCCAGCAGGCTGTCGATGGGCTCGGGAGCCGCCGCCAGAAGCGTTATGTAGATCGAGTCGCCGGCCATCGGCTGCTCGGGAAGGAATCCGGCTCCCCAGAGATACGCCTGCTCCAGGCTGTCCGCGTAGTGGAACCAGGTCACGCCGCTGCTTGCTGTCCCCGTTTCCGGCTCGTCCAGCAGCAGGCGGACGCTGGCCGGGCGCCCGCCCCTGAAGAGCGTCTCGGGCGCGGGGATCTCGAGCGACCAGGTCGAATCAGCGCCGACTTCCAGGGCGTGGGTCTGCACCCCGTCCACGAAGTCGCCGTCCTGTAACACGGGGTGCGCCGCGGTTGAATGGATTTCCAGCCACCCCTGCGCCGAGGCCGACTCCGCGGAGCCGAAGAGCTGCAGCATTCCGCCCGCCTCCACGACCGGGGCGGTCAGGCCCAACCGGCGATCCGGCTGGGGCACTTGGGGCTCGAGGGAGGGCAGGCCGAGCACCGTGGCGAGCTCGATGGCCGAACGGCCGATGCGCGCCTCGAGTTCCTCCTCCTGCCCGGCAACGTGCACCACATGAATGCGCTGCTCGGCCAGGCGCAGGGCTTGTGATACGCTGATGCCCGGATTGCCCAGCAGGTATTCGTAGAAATAGCCGACCAATTCGGTGCCCGTCACCTGGAAACCGAGTCCCGTGGATCCGAGCACCCCCGCCGCCCCCATGGGACCGGCGTTTAGCAGTGCCTTGCCCAGCGAATTGGCGGATTCCAGGCTGGCGATGTGACACGTGGCATTGGTGACGAATGACAGGCGCCGGGAATTGCTCAGCGAGGGCACGTCTTCGCTCCGAAACAGGTTGTCGTCGTGCCACACCGCGCCGCCGCCGTGACCTGAGTAGTTGACCAGCAGCTGGCCCTGGTCGAAGAGCGCGATCAGCTCTTCCGTGCCGCCACTGTAGAGTGTGGCCGTTTCCCCCACTTCCAGGCGCCGGAGGAAGTGGGTGGCCGGGATCCGCGTGCGGACCAGCTCCTCGGTCTGCTCCTGGAATATCCCCGCGTCCTGGGAGCGGGCGCCGGCGATCATCAGGATCCGGTTCCTCCAGGCGCCCCCGTCGGCATCTTCGTAGGCCAGGGCCTTGGCAACCATGTTTTCCAGGTCCGCTTGTGAATCCATGGGCCAGCGCGCCACGAGTGCCGAATAATCCGCGCCGTACTCCGAAGTGACCAGCCACTCGTCGGTGGACGCACCGCCCCACCCGTAGACCTGCCGGAACCAGACCGGGAGCAATGGCGCACCGTCGGCCAGGGCTTCCCGCTGGCTGCGGCCTGCGCCGCCCAGCAGCAGGACGTAACTCGGCGCCCCGGTCCAGGTTTCCAGCGCGGTCCTTACGAAGCGCCGCAGCGCCTGCGGTCGGAACTTGCCGTGGCTGAACTCGTCGTAGACCCAGCGGTCGGAGACGACCGTCACATCGCCGATCTCTGATTGCCAGAGGTCCGCCAGCGGCTGAACCGTCTCCGCGCCCCCCGAGCGATGCAGGCTGTCGGCCATGATCACCAGGTAGGCGGCGGAGTTGGCGGGCGAGTCCAGGCCGTGCCAGTTGACCGCCTCGACCCGGAAGGGCTCGCGCTTGGCGCCCTCGCGCAGGGCCACGTAACGCCGCCCCGCCTCGAAGCCGTCCTGGAAGCGGACGCTGAACCCGCCTGCGGCCGGGCGGATGATGGTATTGGTGATCAGCGAGCGGCCGATCTTGTAGACCTGGACATCGGATCCGCCGAAGCCGCTTGCCGTGAAATCCAGCAGCCACGAATCCAGCGCGGGTTCCGCGGTAAAGACCAGCTCGTCGCCGGCGGCGATGTAATACCGCTGGTACTCGATCTCGAACCAGTTCAGCAGGACGGCCGAGAACTCGCCGGCGGGCGGGATCTCCAGGCCCGCGATGTAGAGCGTGTTCGCGTCCGCGCGGAGGTTCTCGTGGCCTAGGAAGGCCTCCCCCGACAGCTCTACGATCTTCATCTCCTGGTTCTTCCAGGAACCGTCCGCGCCGATGTCCAGCGCGGGATCGGTGTAGTCGTTCACGTAGATCTGGACCCGCTGGTGGTAGGTCTCCTCTTCCTCGTAGGCCGGGGGAGCGCTCAAGCCGCGCATGCAGACGGTCAGGTCGAAGGGACTGGTGGCCGCGGCGTTGACTCCGGGAATTTCGAAGGCGAAGGGCTTCAGTTCTCCAGCGAACACGCCGGCCCCCCAGAATTCGTGCTCGGGGGCCGTTTCATCCTGCACGCTGTAGAGCCGCTTGAAGTCCGTGTTCTCCTCGAAGTGCAGGCGGCAGGGAAAGGTCAGGGGCGTGTGATACAGCGCCGGATCGGTCTCGACGATCTCGCCGGTCTCCTGCGCCAGGCGCGGACCGAGGCTTCCGTCGGAGGCCAGGAAGTAGACTTCCAGCGAGGACCAGGGATCGAGAGCCGTATCGGGTCCGAGCTCGGGTTCATCCGGCACGGTGCACTCGGCCCAGAATTCCACGCGGTCGCCCGGATCGAAACTCCCGTCGTCGCATCCCAGGGCATGCAGCGGTTCGGTGCGCCCGTTGTGGACCAATGTCCAGGTGCGGGGGTCGGGATAGAATCCCGGGGCGTGCTCGTCCAGGTATTCGCGGGTCAGCTTGTAGAGTCCCTGTTCGCGGACTTCGATGCGCAGAAAACAATGCCTGGCCCAGGGATCGCCCTCCCAGTCCAGCAGGGCCCCCTGCGGCCGGCCGATCGGCGTTCCCGCGTCGCGGACGATGAATCCACGTTCGAGCTGGTCGCGACTCGGCCTGAGGGCGACGCGCCGGCTTCCGCTGCCCCTGGTCAACTCCAGCACATCCAGATCGAGCCGGCGACCGTCCAGCGCGGTGCAGCGCAGCTCGATCCGTTGCCGGTCCACGAAAATCGGCGGGGGCTCGCCATCAGGGGCGCCCCGGGCCAACCGCACCAGACAGGAACCGTCGGGCTGCCGTGATACATCGGTCCACGAGTCGGCGGGTATTTCCACCGCGGCGCGGACCGGACAGAGCAGTGCCATGCAGGCCAGAACCAGCGCGGCGTTGCGGATGCCGTTCCAGGATTTGCGCCGTGTCATCATCCTCGCGTCGTGGGAGCTTTCGCCTGTTCCCGGAGCCGCACCGCAGGCCGGCTATTGGAAATTCCTGATCTCGTAACGGTAGCCCTGCTCGGTCAGGAAGAGCTGGCGGTTCATCGCGAATTCCTGATCGATTGTATCACGCGTGACCAGGGTATAGAACCAGGCCTGGTTCTCGCCCGCCTTGGGTCGCAGGATCCGGCCCAGGCGCTGGGCTTCCTCCTGGCGGCTGCCGAATGTGCCTGAGACCTGTATCGCCACGTTGGCCTCGGGGAGATCCACCGCGAAGTT
This sequence comes from uncultured Bacteroidaceae bacterium, assembly GCA_964568855.1. Taxonomy (GTDB): domain Bacteria; phylum CAIWAD01; class CAIWAD01; order CAIWAD01; family CAIWAD01; genus CAZMSD01. Next base: position 43,490 of record CAZMSD010000011.1, read on the forward strand.
GGCCACCTTCGAGACCACCAGGATTTTGACCTCCCCCCGGCGGAACTTGTCGAAAAGCTCCTCGCGTATCACGTTCCTGACGCTGCCGGTGATCAGCGGGGCATCCAGGGTCCGGGCGATGTTCTTGAGCTGCTCGATGAACTGCCCGATGATCAGGATCCTGTCTCCCCGATGCTGGCCCAGGAGAAAGTCGATCACCTCCATCTTGACGGGATTGGTGGAGGCCACGGTGTACTTGCGCCGCGTCTCGGCCAGGGCGTATTCCAGCCGGAGTTCGTTGCTCATGGGCAGGCGGTACTCCACGCACGTGGCCTGGGCGATCCAGCCCTGCTGCTCCAGCTCCTTCCACGGTACATCCATCTTCTTGGGGCCGATCAGCGAGAAGACGTCGTCTTCCTTGCCGTCCTCGCGGACCAAGGTGGCCGTCAGGCCCAGCCGCCGGCGGCTCTGGATCTCCGCCACCGCCCGAAAGACCGGCGCCGGCAACAGGTGCACCTCGTCGTAGATAATCAGGCCCCAGTCGTGCTCGTTGAACAGCCCGAAGTGCACGAAGGGACTCTGCTTGGTCCTGCGGTAGGTCAGGATCTGGTAGGTGGCGATGGTCAGGGGACGGATCTCCTTGCGTTCCCCGCTGTATTCGCCGATCAGGCTCTCGCTGACCTGCGTCTTGTCCAGCAGCTCGTGCTTCCACTGGCGCAGGGCGGTCACGTTGGTGGTCAGCACCAGGGTGTGCATGCCCACGTTCTCGATCACCGCGATTCCGATCAGGGTCTTGCCTGCGCCGCAGGGCAGCACGAGCACTCCCGAGCCCCCGCGCATGTCGCCGCCCGCCCAGAAGACCTGTACCGCATCCTGCTGGTACTTCCGCAGGTGAAATGGAACTCCGCCGCGGGTCGCCTCGCGCATCCTGAGATCCAGCGGCGCTCCCGGGGTGTAGCCCGCCAGGTCCTCCACCGGGAACCCGATCTTGATCAGGGCCTGCTTGAGGTGTCCCCGGTTGCCCGCCTGAACCTGGAAACAGTGCGGATCATGCTGTTCGCCCAGCAGGGGAGCCACGGTTTTGTGCCGTGACAATTCCAGCATGAGCAGCTCATCGGCCGATTCCAGCGCCAGGTTGCCGTCGTCCCGGCGGCGCAGTTGCACGCGCCCATACCGGGATACGTATTCACGGATGTCCTCCACCACGTTGGTGGGCACTTCATACTTGGAGTAGCGGTTCAGCGTGTTGATGATGTCCGAGCTGCCCATGCCGCTGGATGCCGCGTTCCAGAGCGACAGCGGAGTGATGCGGTAGGTGTGCAGGTGCTCCGGAGACTTGTCCAGTTCCGCGAAGCGGGAGAGTTCGTCGCGGGCGTCCTCGTAAAGCGGATTGGCCGTCTCGAGGAAGACCGTCTTGTCGGACTGGACGATGACTGGATTATCCGGGTTGTACACGCGTATCCCTGCTAACCGATGAAAAATCAATGTGGTAATATCCTCGGATCGAGTCACGCGGTGCATCAGGTCCATCCTGCTTCTTTCCTATACTAGAACCGATGTTACAGGTACCGCCGAAGTGCTCATGGACCCACCATCCCCTGAAGGTGAATCCGCAGCGGGGAATGCCGGTGCTGGGCATCGTGCTGCTGGCCAGCTTGAGTACCCTCTACTGGCTGGGTCTGAGCAGCCACGCCGCTTTGCTCATCGTGGTTTTCGTGTTCTCCCTGCGTGATTTCCTCTTCCCTTCCTCCTGCAGTCTGGATGTGGAAGGACTGACAGTATCTTCGCCGCTCCTGGGTGCCAAGTTCTATCCCTGGGAGTCGATTCACGACTTGACCCTGGAGTCCGGGAACCCCCTGCTGCACCTTCGGTCGGGACGACTGCGCCGCCTGCCCCCGCTGCCCTCCGCCTTGAAGCCGCGGGGTGATCTCGAAGCGCGGATCAGTGAGTGGATGGATGTCGCGCGGACGGCGGCTAAGGGTGAATCAGCGGGCGATGAACCGGTGAAGGAAGATGAAGCGCTCTCGTGAGCTGGAAACCGGGCCGGAACAAGCGGGGCTGAGCGATGAAGAGCGGCGTTTGGCCCGGCGTTTCGCCGAGGAAGTGGTGGACAGGCGCCTGACGGCCGCAGCCGTCTTCTTCCTGGAAGGCATGCGGCCGATGAATTTCATTCTCAGTCAAGGAATGCTGTTCTTTTCCCCGCTTGTAAATATTGTTTTCGATGGGGCAACGTTTGATAAAATCCAAGAGATGCTGGATAAGAGAGAAGCCATCCCGTATATTATCGAATTGATCGAACAACTAGACGAGGCCCGTCGTGCCTAGTACAAGCAGAAAATCCGGGACCGGCCGGAAATCACCTCCGACGAAAACCAGAACCAGCAAGTCCAGCGGCTCTCAGCGCTCGCGCTCCGCCTCCTCAAGCACCTCGACTTCAAGCGGCGCGGTGAAGGGCCTGCTGATCCGCGGAGCCACTCTCGTCACCATGAACCAGGTACGGGAGGTGCTTCGCGCCGACCTGCGGATCGTGAAGGGCCGGATCGAATCCATCGCGCAGAGACTGCGGCCGCGTCAGAAAGACACCATTCTGGACGCCGGCGGATTGACCATCTTCCCAGGATTCATTCAACTGCATGTCCGGCTCTGCCACAGTATCTTCAGGCACATGGCCGACGACCTCGAGGCGGGTCCGGAATTGCGCAGGAGGATTCTGCCCCTTGAGGCGGCACACAACCCGGCCTCCCTGAATATCGCCACGCGCGTGGGCATTGCTGAGCTGCTGCTCTCGGGAACAACCACCGCGTTTTCCGTGGAAACCACCCTGGGATCGGAACACGTTTTCGAGGTCATCGCGGACTCGGGATTACGCTGCGTCAGCGGCAAGGCCCTGATGGACGCCGGCCGTGGCCTGCCGAAAAAGCTGAAGGAAAGAACCTCAACCGCGCTCGCTCACCTGGAACGTCATCTTTCCAACTGGAATGGGAAGGGCCGGCTGGAAGTGGCGGTCTGCCCGCGTTTCGCGCCGTTCTGCAGTCCCGACCTGTTGCGCGGCGCGGCGAAGCTGGCCGAGGATAGCGGCGCCTGGATCCACACGCAGGTGGCTGAGACCCGCGAGGAAGTCCAGCAGGCCCGCGAGGCCTTCGGTCGCAACCCGCTGCTGCTCTTCGACGCGCTGGGGATGCTGGACGGACGTTTCATCGCGGCCCACGCCGTGCACTTGAACGAAGCCGAGAAACTGCTCCTGGCCGGCCGGCGACATGCACTGATCGCCCACTGTCCCACTTCCAATATGAAACTCAGCAGCGGCACGGCGCCGCTGATGGACCTGCTCAGCCGCGGAATCCACGTGGGCCTGGGCACGGACAGCTGCGCCTTCAGCAACTCCCTGGACCTGATCCGCGAGATGCGCCAGGCCGCCCTGCTGCAGAAGGCGAGCCGGGGAGCGGGCATCCTCAGCGCGGAGCACATGGTGGAACTCTGCACCATCGCCGCGGCGCGGGCCATCGGTCGCGAAGAGGACCTGGGATCGATCGAACCGGGCAAGCTGGCCGACCTGGCCTTCTTCGATCTGAACCGCATGGACCTGCGGCCGGCGGGCAGCCCCGCCCAGCAGCTCGTCTGGTCCTCTTCGGCGCGCGACCTGGTGCACACCATGGTGGAAGGCCGCTTCCTGGTCAGGAATCGCAGCTTGAGACTCTGGAAGGAACAGGAACTGACGGCCACCGCTCGACGGGAAACGAACCGCCTGCTCCAGCGGGCCGGCCTCGAGGGAAAGGTGCCCATTGCCTAGGTTTGCCCGCCAGATCCCGGGAGATCGATGAAGGAAATCCGCTCCATTCTCGCCACCGACTGCGGAAGTACCACCACCAAGTGCATCCTGATCGAAAAGATCGGTGATACGTACCGGCAGACGATCCGCGGCGAAGCGCCCACAACCGTCGAGGCGCCCTTCGAGGACGTCACCATGGGCGTGGTCAACGCCGTGACAGAGGTGGAGGAGCTCGCGCACCAGGACCAGCACCTCAGCGACGGATCCCTGCGGCCGGGTACGCCGGAACGGCGCTTCCTCAGGCAGGTGTCCCGCCGGGAAGCGGACGGCGACGAGCGGGAAGGCTGGGAAATCATCGTTCCCCAGGAGGACCAACAGGGCGTGGACGCCTACATTTCCACGTCCTCCGCGGGCGGCGGCCTGCAGATGATGGTAGCCGGCGTGGTCCAGTCCATGACCGGAGAATCGGCGCAAAGGGCGGCCCTGGGCGCCGGCGCCATCGTGATGGACACCATCGCCAGCAACGACGGCCGCCTGCCCCACGAGAAGATCGACCGCATCCGGCGCCTGCGACCGGACATGATCCTGCTGGCGGGCGGAACGGACGGCGGATCCGAACTGCCCCTGGACCTGGCCGAACTGATCGCAGCGGCCAAGCCCCGTCCGCGGCTGGGGCACGGATACAACCTGCCCATCATCTACGCCGGCAACCAGGACCTGCGGGAGCCGATCAACGAGGTCCTGGACGAAGTCAGCGCCCTGACCCTGGTGGAGAACCTGCGTCCCGTGCTGGAGCGGGAAAACCTCAACCCGGCCCGCGACAAGATCCACGACCTGTTCATGGAACACGTGATGCAGCAGGCGCCCGGCTACGACCGCCTGATGAACATGTGCCGCGTTTTCGATGAAGAGGCGGGGACCGTGCGGCCGGTGCCTATCATGCCGACCCCCGGCGCCGTGGGCCGCATTATCGAGACCATCGCCGAAATCAACGGCATCAACGTGGTCGGCGTGGACATCGGCGGGGCCACCACGGACGTCTTCTCCGTCTTCGGCGGGGTCTTCAACCGCACCGTCTCGGCCAACCTGGGCATGAGCTACAGCGTCTCCAACGTGCTGGCCGAGGCGGGCCTGGAGAACATCCAGCGCTGGGTGCCCTTCGAGGTGGACCCCTACGACCTGCGCAACCGCATCGGCAACAAGATGATCCGGCCCACCACGATCCCCCAGACCCGCGAGGACCTGATCGTCGAGCAGGCCATCGCCCGGGAGGCCTTGCGGCTGTCCTTCGTGCAGCACAAGGAATTCGCCGTGGAGCTGCGGGGAGTCCAGCAGGAGCGCACGATTTCCGACGCCTTCGAGCAGGACTCAGAGGCGCGCAGCCTGGTGAAGATGATGGAACTGGACCTGCTGGTGGGCTCGGGCGGAGTTCTCTCGCACGCGCCGCGGCGAGCAGAAACGGCCTGGATGCTGGTGGACGCCTTCCTGCCCGAGGGGATCACCAGGCTGGCCGTGGATTCCATCTTCATGATGCCCCAGCTGGGCGTACTCTCCCGTTTCCACAAGGAGGCCGCCACCCAGGTCTTTGACGTGGACTGCATGGTGCACCTGGGCACCTGCATCGCGCCCATGGGCCGGGCGCGGAGTCCCGGCAAGCCCTGCCTGCAGGTCAGCGGCACCCTGCCGGACGGAACGCGGCTCGACGAACAGATTCCGCAGGACGAGCTGCGTCTCTGGCCCATGGAGGCGGGCGGGGAGTGCGAACTGCTGCTCAAGCCGGCCCGCAACTTCGACCTGGGCGCCGGGCCCGGCAAGGAGTTGCGCGCCGTGGTCGGCGGCGGGGTGGTGGGACTGATCATCGACACCCGCGGCCGGCCCTTCAACCTGAGCGTGGACGCTTCCGGACGGCTGGACAAGCTGGCGCGCTGGGATATTACGCGGTAGGAGTAATCGGACGGACCATGGCAACTTCCTTCACTCCCGGGCTGCGCGTGGCCCCGAACACGGTGATCGTCAAGGAACGCAAACTGCCCCTGCTGGGCGAAGTGACCGTGAAGGTGGGCGACCGCGTGACCCACGACCGAGTGGTGGCGCGCACCGAACTGCCCGGCGACATCTACCCCGTGCAGGTGGCCCACTCCCTGGGCGTCGAGCCCGCCGAGCTCTCCGAGACCATGCTGAAAAAGGAGCACGAGCCCATCGACCAGGGCGAGGCCCTGGCCCGGACGCGCAGCTTCTTCGGCCTCTTCAAGTCGGAATGCCCGAGCCCCATCGACGGTACCGTGGAATCCATCTCGCTGCGCACGGGCCAGGTGATCCTCCAGCGGCCGCCAGTCCCCGTGGAGGTCAACGCCTTCATGGAGGGCGAGGTTATCGAGCTGCACGAGCGCGAGGGTGTCACGGTGCGCACGCAGGGGGCCTTCATCCAGGGCATCTTCGGTATCGGCGGCGAAGCCTGGGGCGACCTGCGGATGGTCTGCGGCGGCCCCGCCGAGGCGCTGGAGACGGCCGCCCTGTCGGCCGACATGGCCGGGCAGGTGCTCGTGGGCGGCAGCCGTATCACACTGGACGCGGTCAACCGGGCGCGCGATATCGGGGTTTCGGCGCTGATCGTGGGAGGCTTCGACAAGGGCGACCTGCGGGCGCTGCTGGGCTACGAGCTGGGCGTGGCCATCACCGGCAACGAAGAGATCGGTATCACGCTGATCCTGACCGAGGGCTACGGCGACATTCCGATGACGCAGCGCACCTGGGACCTGCTGAGCTCGCTGCAGGGCAGGCACGCCTCTGTGAACGGGGCGACCCAGATCCGAGCCGGCGTGATACGCCCGGAGATCGTGGTGCCGCTGGCCGGGGAATCGACGGTGGCGGAAAGAACGCACACCGGGCGGCTGGAGACCGGCAGCGAGGTGCGAATCATCCGGCAGCCCTGGTTCGGCCGCAAGGGTCGCGTCACGGCCCTGCCGCCCGAGTTGACCCAGGTGGAGAGCGGAGCCCGCGTCCGCGTGCTGGAAGTCGAAATCGACGGCGGCGAGCGGGTCACGCTGCCCCGGGCGAACATCGAGCTTATCGAAGGCTGAGGGCCCGCCGGACGCTGTACCGCGGCGAACGGCCGGCCGAGTGAAACGCCCCGCGCCCCGCCGGGCCTGATCCGCAAACTCCCGAGGACTCCCGCGGGAATGAAACGAGGAGAGTTCCCAGATGATGCGAAACCTGTTGCTCGGTCTCCTGATCGCGGGCGCCACCCTCGGCGCAGTGGCGCAGGACCTGAAAACCATGCCCCTGAACCGGCTGATCGACAACCCCACGGCGGGGATCCTCCAGCGGGGACACTTCGACTTCGACATGGCGCTCTATTCCCAGGGCGGGGTACTGCTTTCCTTCAGCGTAGGACTGCTGGAACGGATGAACATGGGCGCCTCCTACGGCGGCACCTACATCATCTCCGATCAGAAGCCCGAGTGGAACCAGCGGCCGGAGCTGAGCCTCAAGTACCGGCTCTTCGACGAGAGCGTGACCTGGCCCGCGGTGGTTCTGGGCTACAGCGGACAGGGGCGCGGCCTGTGGATCGATGAGAACAGCATGGATCTCAATGGGGACGGGACCACCGACAAGCACCCCGCCCGCTACGAAGTGAAGGCCAAGGGCTTTTTCGCCGTGGCCGGCAAGAACTTCATCCTGGGGAACCTGGGCCTGCTGGGCCTGCACATGGGCGCCAACATCAATCCCGTGGAAAACGACGACGACCGGGGGCTGAATCTCTGGCTGGGCATGGACAAGGAGATCAACAACGAGCTGACTGCGGTGGCGGAGTACGATTTCGCTTTCGACGACGCCAAGACAGGCCTGAGCAAGAACATGGGCTTTCTCAACTTAGGCTTGCGCTGGACCTTCGCCGAACGCCTGTCCATCGAATTGGATTTCAAGGACGTCTTCCAGAATCGTGAAGATTTGACCGGTCGATCGGTAAACAGCGTCAGCCGCGAGATCAAGATCACCTACATCGAATTTCTCTAGGAACCCGTCGGACCGGCGGCTATTTCATCTTGCCCACGGTTTCGATTGCGAAACAGCCCGGATCTGAGTATTAACCACCGCGGGAACCAGGATTCGCAGCGGTGGTTTTTCTGCCATGGGAACGGCATCGATGCGCAGGGGCATACAAAACGCGAAACGGGACTCCGAGAGCCGGCGGGCAGCGCCGGATCAGGACCGCTGGAATCGACCGGTCCTGCGCCTCGTCGCTGCCGGCTCCGCCGCGCTGCTCGTGATACTCTGCGCCGGGTGCTACACGCTGCTGCGACATCCATCCGTGAACCAGGGTTTCGCGTCCTACGAACCGGTTCCCTACGAGAACTGCCGGGCCTGTCACACGGGCACGCTTGTGCACGAAGACGCCTGGCACTCGTGGTGGATGTATTTCGATCCCGAACTCGACCTGGAAGACCCCGCGGACCGCTACTTCGTTTACGAGCGACTGCCCTGGTGGTGGAACACGGGGGGAACGGGCTTCAGAGGCGGTTATGCAGCTTCGCCGGGCGAATCGGCGAATGTTCCGGAGGACGGACTCCCGATCTTCGCGCGGCCGCGCTTCCGACCAGAACCCAGCGGCCCATCGGGCGAAGGTTCTGTGCCCCCGGACAGCAACAGGGTTGGGGATCCGAAACCACACCCCCCTGGGGATCAGCCCTTCGGGCCCGTTACCCCTCCCGAAAAACCCGATCCGAAGCGGGACCTGGAAGAGAACCCGGTGACGGAAGGCGCATCCGAAGAACCTCAGAAGCCCGCTCCGGATAAGAAGCAGAAGGACGAGGCGCAATCCGGCGGGGATTCCGCCCCCAAGAAGAACGCGCCGAAAAAAGCTCCCCGGACCGAATCGGAACCCGAGAAGAAGGGCAAGCCGGCGAAGGCTGAGCCGGATGCCGAGAAGAAAAGCGACCCTCCGAAAAGCAAGCCGGAAACCAAAAAGGACAAGCCCGCTCCTAAAAAAGCGGGTGACGGCGCATCCAGGAGCGAGTCCGACGAACAGCCGAAGCGGTCCGCACACCCAAGAAGCAGGCCTTAGTGGACCGATTCATGTGAATCGATCCGCGAGACCAGGAAACAGAGCATGGTTACACGGAACAGTAAGCCGCCTTTTTCGCGGTTGATCTCAGGCGCCCTGCTGCTGTGCCTGCCAACTTGCCTGCTGCTGCAGGTCGATGAAGCGCGGGCGGCGGCGGAAGCCGACGTGATGAGCCTGACGCCGGTATATCCCGGGGCGCGCGCGGCCGGGATGGGCGGGGCCTACCTGGCGCTGGCCGACGACTGGACCGCCGCGCTGTGGAATCCCGCCGGACTGGCGCGCATGAAGCGCACCGAACTCTCGGGCAGCCTCTCCCGGACCAACTATGAAAACAGCGCCTTTCTTTCCGTGGACGGCCAGCCCGAGCCCGCGGTGAACAGCGACGATCGTAGCACCCGGCTGGATCACCTGGGTTTCGCCTACCCCGTGCCCGTCTTCCGCGGCGGACTCGCCTGGGGCCTGGGTTATGCCTCGCTGCGGCGCTTCAACCAGCCCTACGGCATCCGCGACGGTTCACACCGGATCGCGGTGGACGAGCGGGGCGACCTGGGCGCCTTCCTGGTCAGCGGAGCGGCCCAGCTCAGCAGGACCTTCTACGGCGGCCTCTCGCTGATGTTCCTGCGCGGCGGGGACGAGTATCTGTATCACGAAGAGGACGCCGATTTCAACGTCTACCACCGCCTGGACGACATCGAGCTGGACGGTTTCGGCCTGCGGCTCGGGGGCTTGTTCCGGCCGATTAAGCCGCTCTGGCTGGGTTTGGCGATCCAGCCGCCGCTGACCCTGAACGTGGATCTCACTGTTTCCGGGTACGAGGACGTCGACGGCACGACCTATCCCTTCGGCGACGGTTCGCAGTACGAATTCCGGCTGCCGCTGGAGCTGGGACTGGGCGCCGCCTGGAAGGAACGCTTCTTGATCCTGGCGGCCAGCATGATCTGGCGCGACTGGTCCGAGGCGGAGTATCACAACATGCCCGGCGGACAGGACCAGCTGCTCAACCTGGAAACCAGGCGGGGCTATGATCCCGTGACACAGATCAACCTGGGCGGGGAGATCACGGTCCCTGGTACCGACCTGCGCCTCAGGGCCGGCGCCTGGCACCACGCCCTGCCGCAGAACTCCACGCGCCTGAGCTACACGGCCGAAACGGCAGGCGGAAACCCGTACCAGGTCGATTACTGGAGCTGGAAACACGATACAGCGCGCTACGGGTACAGCCTCGGGCTGGGCTACCTGATCGACGAAGTGGTGTCCCTTGACCTGGCCCTGACCCGCGAATTGTATTCTTTCTCCTATCTCGAATACCAGGAACCCGGATTCGACGCGTATCGCATCAGCGAGGACCGCGATTCCTTCGGAGTGATCCTGACGGTGTATTACCGCATGTACTGAGAAGATCCGCTCGCAAGTCCTCGCGTGCTCCATCTGTAGACGATCCACGAGTTCCGACACTCCCGGAAGGAATCACCGCCAATGACCCGCAAGAGCAAGACTCCCTCAGTGCTGCTGGTCCTCTGCGCCTGCGTCCTTTGCGCTTCCGCGGCCGACTCTTCGGATATTCCCGAGAACGTAATCGTGATGATCAGCGACGGCTGCGGCTACAACCACGTGCTGGCGACGAACTACTACCAGCACGGCGCCGCGGAAAAGCAGGTCTACGAGCGCTTTCCCGTACGGGTGGGAATGAGCACCTGGTCGACGGACACGGGCGGCTACGAGCCCGAGCGGGCGGCCGCCGACCTGGACTACCTCGACCGGAAGCCCACCGATTCCGCAGCGGCCGCCACCGCCATGTCAACCGGCGTCAAGACCTGCAACGGCGCCATCGGCGTCGATCCCTCGGGCCGCGCCCTGAGACACCTCGCGGAGCGGGCCGAAGAACTCGGCAAGGCCACCGGCGTCGTGTCCAGCGTGCCCCTGTCGCACGCCACGCCGGCGGGTTTCGCGGTCCACAATCCCTCCCGCGGCAACTACGCGGAAATCGCCCGCTCGATGATCCTGGACAGCGCGCTGGACCTGATCATGGGCTGTGGAAATCCCTTCTTCGACGACGACGGCGAGCCGCTCGGAGCGCGCGACACTGACGAGAGAAGTGAGCCGGAGAAGCCGGATTATCACTACGTGGGCGGTCCGGACACCTGGCGTGCTCTCGTGGAGGGCCGGGCGGGCGGTGACGCCGACGGCGACGGCGCCCCGGACCCTTGGTTGTTGATCCAGGAACGGGGCGAGTTCGAGTGCCTGGCTTCGGGCGGCATGGCGCGTGTATCACGCCTGATCGGCGTGACGCAGGTCGCTTCCACGCTGCAGGTGGGGCGGGGCGATTCCCGCGGGGACGAAGCGGAGACCGCGCTGCCTTTCGAGGTTCCGTTGAACGACAATGTGCCCGATCTGCCGCTGATGTCCCGGGGCGCGCTCAACCTGCTTGCGCGCAATCCCGCCGGCTTCTTTCTGATGATCGAGGGCGGCGCGGTGGATTGGGCCAGCCACGGCAACTCCTCGGAACGGATGATCGAAGAGGAACTCGATTTCAGCGAAGCCGTGGAGACGGTAGTCAAGTGGGTGGAGCGGCACGGCGACTGGCGTGAGACGCTGCTGATCGTGACGGGCGACCACGAGTGCGGCGGGCTCCGGGGACCCGGATCTGATACTGACCGGCGCCCGCTGGTGAATCACGGCGAAGGCCGGCTGCCCGGGATGGAATGGGGCTCCACGCACCACACCAACGACCTGATCCCGTTCTACGCCAAGGGAGCGGGGAGTTCCGGCTTCGTCGAGCGGGCCGAGGGGCGGGATCCCCGTCACGGCGCTTACATCGATAACACGGATCTGGCGAGAGTGGTTTTCCAGCTCTGGGACCGATAGCGGACCGGGAGATCCCGCAGCATCAGGGAAGAGATCGCGCCTCCCGGCTATTCCTCGATTCCCAGCTCCTCGAGCGGCTGTCGCAGCGCTTCCTTGAGCAGCTTGCCGGGTTTGAAATGGGTCTTGCGGCGCGGCGGCACATAGACGATTTCGTTCGTTTTCGGATTGCGTGCTTTCGGCTTGGCCTTCGTCCGCTTCACCTCGAAGACTCCGAAATCCCGGATTTCAATTCGGCATTCCGGAATGGCCTCCGCCATGATCTCCCGCAACACGGTGAACAGGGCGTCCACCGTGCGGGCGGTTTCCGGCTGCCTAAAACCGGTGCGTTCCATCACCAGCTCAACGATATCCTTCTTGATGAATGTCTTCATACCGGACCTCGTTGCTGAACTCCAACTCCGCGCTCAGAACACGTCGCTCCGTTCAAATCGACCCACCTGCGCGTCACTGTGACAGGGATGACTATTCCAAGACCACGTTTTTCTAGAACTTAGCTGCAAGCCAAAGTAAAACAAGCAATTGGTCTGGTCAAGGGAAAATCATCTCCTTCAATAACAACCGCTTATATCGGTAGTCCAGAGCAAGGGATTTAGCTGCTTGCGTGATTATTTTTCGAAGCGACTTTTTTCAGCGGGAGCAAGAACGCGGCCGATGACGGCGGCCTCCGCCTGATCCAGCTTATTCAATTCTTCCACCAGTCTTCCCGCACCACTCTCCGGCAGCGCGATCAGCAGGCCTCCCGAGGTCTGCGGATCCCCCAGCAGAACCTGCCACTTTAGCTCAAGATCGTTCACGGGCAGGACGCCCTCCGCCGCGGCCAGGTTCCGGCGCATCGGTCCCGACAGGCCGTAGCGCTCCGCCGCTTCTTCTGCGCCCGCGTACACTGGCAGCCTGTTCAGGTGCACTTCCACGGCGAAGCCGCCCGGTCCCAGCATTTCCACAAGATGTCCGGCCAGTCCGTAACCGGTCACGTCCGTGGCGGCGTGCACTCCGTGTTCGAGCATCAGGCGGGACGGTTGTTCGTTCAGGCGGATCATCACCTCCTGGGCCACGCGCAGGTGCTCGGGATCCAGCTCGCCCTTTCCCTCGGCGCTAAGCAACAGGCCCGTTCCCAGCGGCTTGGTCAGCACCAGCAGATCGCCTTCGCGCAGCGTATGGTTGCGCACGATCCGCCCGGGGTGTATCACGCCGCTGACGGACAATCCGTATTTCAGCTCGGGATCCCGGACGGTGTGTCCACCCAGGACCAGCGCCCCCGCCGCCAGGATGCGCTCCTGTCCACCCTCGAGAATCCGCGCCAGCGCTTCCTGCGCGGGGCCGACCTCGGGAAAACAGCAGACGTTCAGCGCGGCGAGCGGAACGCAGCCCATGGCGTAAATGTCCGACATGGAATTGGCCGCGGCGATCCTGCCGAAGACGTAGGGATCATCCGCCACCGGCGTGATCAAATCAACCGTGCTTACCAGCGCCTGTTCATCGTTCAGCCGCACCACGCCCGCGTCGTCGCTGGTGTCATAACCCACCAGCAGGCGAGAGTCCTTTCCCTCCTCGGGCAGCAGTTTCAACAGGTCCAACGGACCCATCTTCGCCGCTCAACCGCCGGAACAGGCGAATCTCGTCATCCGCCAGGCTTCGTCGTTTTTCATGCTCTCGTTGTCCGCTTGCATACAATCTCTTCTCGCGCCACTCTCCGTCAAGTACTCTTCCGGACTGTCGCTAAAGCTGTTCTGTTAGATTTCCATCCCTGCCCGTTCAATGTACTTCAGTCCACTATATTCACACAATAAGTCTTCGTGCTTTGTAATATCGATAGCAATGGATGCGTGCAAATTTTTTGTTCACAACTCGACGATAATCCATTTTTCTCTTGTCTGGTTTATTTGAGCAGCCTCCGGAAACCTGATTCGTGGTAGCAGTTCAATTGTCGGTACCAATGAATTGCGGGTTCGCGCCGGCCAAGTTCAAACCTTGTATTATCAATGTGTTAAATCAATGAGTGCTCGTTCACCATGAAAAAAGCGCGTGCTTTTACCTTGAGCTCGGCGCTCCATCTTGACAGGGCAAAACGCAAGGATTATATTGATGCCCCACTCAAGACCGGCAAATCGATTCTGTGGATAACTCGTGAATAACTCCCTCGGATCTATGTCTGTCACTGCTAACACCACCCCCGTTTCTGAACATTGGGAACGTTTCGTTAGAGCAGTTGATGAAATTGCTCCGACTAAAAAGCTGAATGAAATCTGGTTTAGAAAACTTCGCCCAATCAGCTTCGATGGGGAAACGCTCACCGTAGAGGCTCCGCCCACGGTGTTCACTGAGTACCTTGTGAATACTCATCGTGAATTGATTCGCCGAGCCATGTCTTCGGCCATGGGTGAAGGGACTGAACTGAACATCGTCAAGCCCGAAGACGAACCGGAGCAGCGGCCGGCCGATCTCGGCACGCAGGTTCTGCGCTTCCCCGATCTGAGCCGGCAGGCGGAACGCCATCGCAGCAACCTGAATCCGCGGTACCGCTTCGACAACTACATCGAAGGGGAATCCAACCGCTTCGCCGTAGCCGCGGCCCGGTCCATCGCCGAGACGCCCACCACCACGCCCTTCAACCCATTCTTCGTTTACGGAGGAAGCGGATTCGGCAAGACGCACCTGATCCAGTCCGTCGGTAATTTCTGCGTGCGCAGCGGTTCCCTGGGGCGCGTGATCTACGTGACCAGCGAGCAGTTCGTCAACCAGTTCATTACCTCGATCAAGACCAAGCGAACCACCGATTTCGCCCACCTCTACCGCAGCGTGGACATGCTGATCCTGGACGACATCCAGTTCTTCAAGGGCAAGGAACGGACCCTGACCGAGTTCTTCCACACCTTCAACACACTCTACCAGGCGGGCAAGCAGATCATTCTCTCTTCCGACCGGCCGCCCAAGGACCTGGAGGATCTCAACGACCGCCTCACCAGCCGCTTCGCCTCGGGACTGGTCACCGAAGTCACGTTGCCCGACTACGAGACGCGCGTGGCCATTCTTGAAAAGCGGGCCGAAGAGCACCGCGTGACCCTCGACGCCGGCATCATCCAGTTCATGGCCAGCCACATTTCCACCAACGTGCGCGACCTGGAGGGCGCCCTGCTGCAGCTCATCGGCCAGAGCAGCCTGCTGAGAAAGCCGATCACCCTGGAACTGACCAAGTCCGTGGTCAAGTCGGTGGCCCCCATCCGCCGCGTGCAGGTCTCCATGGAGACAATCGCCGAGTCCTGCGCGGATTTCTACGGCATTCCCCTGCGCGACCTGAAGGACCGCGGGCGCAAGAAGGAAATCGCCCTGGCCAGGCAGGTGGCCATGTACATCTGCCACAAGCTGACCCGGCACTCCCTCAGGGGCATCGCGCTGCATTTCGGCCGCCGGGACCACAGCACGGTGATACACGCCGTGAAGACCATCGAGGACAACATGTCCCGCGATCCGGCCTTCCTCGCCGACGTGGACGACCTGATCCGCGATATCGAAGTGAACTCGTAAGGGCGGGCGGTCACAGCCGGCCGAAACGGCCGGTCACAGCCGGACGAAACGGCCGGTCATAGCCGGACGAAACGGCGCGGAAGTCGGAACTCCAACCCACCCTGAACCGTCCCCGTACATCCGTACCCGACCCGGACTCTGACCGCGCCGCTTCAGGCTTCCGAAACATTCGATTTCGGGGCGACGAGCTGGTGTTTTCGAACGCTGATTCACAGACCGCGAAGTGTGTCCACAACCCGGAGTGAACAAGTGGTGCAAACCAGGTGGAAACCGGTGGGAAATCCACTAGCCAAGCGGTCTCAGAGGCCGTCTCGGTTGATAAACTAGGGCTGGTTCCTTAGCTTTTGATGTTGCTGTTCACAGGCTCCCCGCGGCCCCTGTTCAGCGCAGTTTCTTGTCTCACATGGACTTGGCGAAACAGGCGGAAGAGTTGTCCACCGGATCCACCGCTCTACGGTGAGTACGAGTCTCTCTTCTTCTCTATAATCATCTCGGAGTCGGCCGGATCGCGGAAGATCCGCCGCAGGTGCAAGGGCTCCCGGAGCCCGGCGGACTCCATGCAGAATCAACGGAAGAGGTCCCCAGACCATGCGATTTTCCGTTCCACAAAAAGGCTTCCTGACTCAGATTCAGAAGCTCGCCGCGGTGGTGCCCAGCAAGACCACCCATCCGATCCTGAACAACATCCTGTTCCGACTGAGCGAGGAGAGTCTCGAGCTGACGGCGACGGACCTGGAGATTTCAGTGACCAGTTCCCTGGACGTCACGGTGGAAGAGCCGGGCGAGGCGGCCATTCCCGCGAAACGCCTGCTGGACATCGTCCGCGAACTGGACGACCTGCCCCTCACCGTGCACAGCGACAAGAACGGCCAGATCGAAATCATTTCCGGACAGGGCAACTTCCAGATTCCCGGAGAATCGGCCGAGAGCTTCCCGGTGCTGCCCGAGATCTCCGTGGAGTCGGAACTCAATTTTCCCGCCGGTCGCCTGCGGCAGCACGTGGAACGCCTGACTTTCGCCGTTTCCACGGACGAGCTGAGGCCGGTGCTCACCGGAGTGCTCTTCGAGTTCACCGACGACTCGCTGAACATGGTGGCCACCGACGGACATCGCCTGGTGCGGCTGCGCGACCTGAGTCTTTCCGGCCAGAAGGGACTCGGCGCCGTGGTGATTCCCGTCAAGGCGCTCAACCTGGTGACGCGAAGCATGGAGAGCGAGGACGCCGAATTGCTGCTGGGACTGGCGCAGGGTCATCTCGTCTTCCGCTTCGAAGGAACGAGCATCTTCACCCGGCTGATCGACGGCCGCTACCCGGCCTACGAGGGAGTGATTCCACAGCAGAACGAGAACATCCTCCAAGCCAACCGGAACACGCTGAGCCGCGCCGTCAAGCAGGCTTCCCACTGCGCCAACAGCATCACCCGGCAGATCAACCTGAGCATGTCGGAAGACCGGCTGGTGGTCACGGCCGAGGACAACGAGTACGGCAGCCGGGCCCGCACCGAGCTGGACGTGGACTACGTTGGGGAACCGCTCGAGATCGCCTTCAACGCCAGCTACGTGGACCAGATGCTGCGGCACGTGGCCACCGATACGGTCACCTTGAAGTTCGGGTCTCCGGAACGCGCCGCGCTGCTGCTGCCCGAAGTGAACCGGGAAGGCGAGGACTTCCTCATGCTGCTGATGCCCGTACGCCTGATGCGGTCGTGAGGATCGACGAGATCCGCGTCTTTGATTTCCGCAACATTCACCAGGCGGAACTGCGGTTCCGCGGTTCGCGTACGGTGATTCTGGGATCCAACGGCCAGGGCAAGACGAATCTCCTTGAAGCCGTCCACCTGCTTTGCGTCACGCGGAGCTTCCGTTCCCATCGACTGCAGCAGATTCTTCGAGCTGGACAGCGCGAGTTCCGCGTGGAGGGGCGCTTCTCTTCCGAGCTGCGGGGTCCACGCAGGGGACGGGTCAGCAGCGGCAAAGAAGGCCTGATCTTTGAGCTGGACGGAATGCCGGTGCGGCGAATCGCCGACTACTTCGGCAGCTTTCCGCTGGCCCTCCTGTCGCCGGAACGCCTGGAGGTGTCGCAGGGAGAACCGGGAAACCGGCGCCGTTTTCTCGACCGCCTGATCTCCTTCTCCAGCCCGGTCTACCTGGAACTCCTGATGCGCTACCGGCGCGCGCTGAGACAACGAGGTGCCCTGCTCGCCGGCCAGGCCGGAAACGCTTTGCCGCAGAAAGCGCCGGCGATCGCGAACGAAGACGGCGCGCAGCTTGAGGTCTGGGAAAGGGAGCTGACGGTCTGCGGCCTGGGGATCATGCGCCGGCGGCGCGGATTCCTCGAGGAGTTCCGACCCGTGTTCAGGAAAATCCACGGGGAGGATTTCGCCACCGACCGTTTCGATCGGAAAATACGCGACGCCTCCGAAGGAACCGCGGAGTCCGCTGCAGGGGAAGATGATTCAGGAAGTCCGGCGGAAAGCCTGGAAGCGGATATCCGCTATCGCAGCAACCTTTCCGAGGAAGATACCGAGGAAAGCCTGCTTAGACGCTACGGGGAACAGCGCGAGGCGGATCGGCAAAGAGGCTATTGCACCCTGGGTCCGCACCGCGACGACCTGGAGTTTCTGCTGGAAGGACGACTGCTGCGGCGCTTCGGCAGCCAGGGACAGCACAAGCTGTTCATACTCTGCCTGGTCCTGGCGGAAACCCGGGTGCTCAGGGAGCACAGCGGCGAACAGCCCATCCTGCTGTTGGACGATCTCTTCGGCATGCTGGACGATCGGCGCATCGAGCGCATCGGTCGCGCGGTGGATCCGGAAATCCAGGTGCTGATCTCCACTACCAGCCCCCGCCACCTGGAAGTGCTGGGGGAAGGCGATTTCCAGGTCTTCCACTGCGAAGGCGGCACATACCGGGAGTCGGCATGAAGGGCGTGGACAAGAGAGGCGATTCGGTTGCCGGGGACGCATCCGGGAAGGTGTCGCCCCGGGCGGAACGCCGGCGGGGCAAGGCGCGGCCCATCGCGTCGGTGTTGAAGAACCTCTTCGATCCAGCCCTGAGTCGTCGAATCAACGACGCGGAGGCGTTGTTGATCTGGGAAGAGGTGGTGGGGGAACAGATCGCAGGCGTGAGCCGGGCCGTGGCGCTGGAGAACGGTCGGCTGACGGTGGAGGTGACCCATCCGGTCTGGCGCGTGGAACTGGCTCACCTGAGCGAGGAGATCATCGGCAGGCTGAACGAGCGCCTGGGCCGCCGGGCGGTGCGCCGGATCCGCTTCGTGTGAGCGGCAGGCCTTCAGCGAGCGGAATCCACTGCGCCCGCACGTGAGGAAATAGATACGGGATGCGTATGGAAAAGGTGAAGAAGAAAGCCGTGTCGAAGATCTCAAAGAAAACACGGAAGCCCAAGGACGGCGAGTACGGCGCCAATTCGATCACGGTGCTCAAGGGCCTGGAAGCCGTGCGCAAGCGTCCGGCCATGTACATCGGCGACGTAGCCTCGCGGGGTCTGCATCACCTGGTGAACGAGGTGGTGGACAACTCCGTGGACGAGGCCATGGCCGGCTTCTGCGACAGAATCGTGCTGACCCTGCACGTGGACGGCAGCGTAAGCGTACAGGACAACGGCCGCGGCATTCCCACCGGCATGCACGAAACCGAGCAGAAAAGCGCGCTGGAAGTTGTGATGACTCTTCTGCACGCCGGGGGCAAGTTCGACAAGGATACCTACAAGGTTTCAGGCGGACTTCACGGCGTGGGCGTCTCGGTGGTCAACGCCCTCTCCAGCCGCTTGCGCGTCGAAGTGCACACCGATGGCGAAATGCACGTGCAGACCTACCGGCGTGGCGTTCCCGACGGCGCGGTGGAAGTCAAGGGCAAGACGGAGCAGAAGGGCACGCGAACCACCTTCCTGCCGGACGACGAGATCTTCACCGACGTGGAATTCCACTACGACGTGCTGGCCCAGCGGCTGCGCGAACTGGCCTTCCTCAACAAGGGCCTTGAAATCACCATCAAGGACGAGCGCGAGAAGGACAAGTCCGACGCCTTCTGCTACAAGGGCGGCCTGAGCTCCTTCGTCGAGTTCCTCGACAGCACGCGCAGCAACCTGCACTCCAAGCCGGTGTACATCGAGGGCGAGCGCGACGGCGTACCGGTGGAACTGGCGCTGGCCTACAACACCTCCTACCAGGAGAACGTGCTCTCCTTCACCAACAACATCAACACCATCGAGGGCGGCACGCACCTGACCGGTTTCCGCAGCGGGCTGACCCGCAGCCTGAACAAGTACGCTTCCGACAACGGCCTTTTCCGCAAGGACAAGTTCACCCTGTCGGGCAACGACGTGCGCGAGGGGCTGACGGCTGTGATCAGCGTCAAGGTGGCCGAGCCCCAGTTCGAGGGCCAGACCAAGACCAAGCTGGGCAACAGCGAGATCAAGAGCATCGCCGAGACGCTGGTCTACGAAAAGCTCAACGATTTCCTGGAGGAAAATCCACGGGTGGCCAAGACCATCGTGGAGAAATGCATCGCCACCCACCGGGCGCACGACGCGGCGCGGAAAGCGCGGGACCTGGTGCGCCGGAAGAGCGCGCTGGAATCGGGCAGCCTGCCGGGCAAGCTGGCCGACTGCAGCCTCAAGGATCCCGCCCATTGCGAGCTCTACCTGGTGGAGGGCGATTCAGCGGGCGGCAGCGCCAAGATGGGGCGCGACCGTCGCTTCCAGGCCATCCTGCCGCTGAAAGGCAAGATCCTCAACGTGGAAAAGGCCCGTATCGACAAGATCCTGGCCAACGACGAGATCAAGACCATGGTGCAGGCTCTGGGCACCGGGTTTTCCACGGAAGACTTCGATCTCGAGAAGCTGCGCTACCACAAGATCATCATCATGACCGACGCGGACGTGGACGGCTCGCACATCCGCACCCTGCTGCTGACCTTCTTCTACCGCTACATGCACGAGCTGATCGCCCAGGGTTTCGTCTACATCGCCCAGCCGCCGCTCTTCAAGCTGGGCGCGGGCAAGAACGAGACCTACCTGGGCACCGAGGAAGAGCTGCGCAAGATCTACATGGACAACGCCCTCAAGCAGGCCCGGATCTACGTGGGGGAGAACCGGCTGAGCCGCGCGGAGGCCATCCGCCTGATCGAACTGGCGCACAGGATGAACCTGGCGCTGGATCGCTTCTACCGCGAGAACCGGCGCTTCCGGCTGAACCGGGCCTTCGAGCCTTCGCTGTTCATGGAGAAGACCCACAGGGACTGGCTGGCCTTCTGCAAGCAGCACCGCGGCTACCTCTACAACGGCTTCGGCTTCGGCGAGGACACCTTCCAGATGGTGACGCGGGAGCAGCCGCACGAACGGAAGCTCTGCGAGCACCTGGAGGTGGACCTGACCGAGTTGCGCGAGTGCAGCATCCACGAATTCCACGAGCTGATCAGCCTGGTGGACAAGGTCTTCGCCGTGACGGGCGAATCGGCCACCGCCATCCGGCACGGGGAGCGGGAGGAACTGGTGCCCAGTCCGCTGGAGATCTACAACGCGGTGATGGCCCACGGGATGAAGGGGATGAGCATACAGCGCTACAAGGGCCTGGGCGAGATGAACCCGGACCAGCTCTGGGCCACCACCATGGATCCCGATAAGCGGCGCCTGCTGCGGGTGGCCCTGGAGGACGCCGCCGCGGCGGACCGGATCTTTCAGCAGCTGATGGGCGACGAGGTGGAGCCGCGACGGAAGTTCATCGAAGACAACGCCAAGTACGTAAAGAACCTGGACATCTGATATGATCGGTGAGGGACAGCAGATCGTCAACGTGAACATCGAAGAGGAGATGAAGAACTCCTACATGGATTACTCCATGTCGGTGATCGTTCAGCGCGCCTTGCCCGATGTTCGCGACGGCCTCAAGCCGGTGCACCGCCGGATCCTGTTCGGCATGAACGAGCTGGGCTTCGCCTCGGGCAAGCCCTTCAAGAAGTGCGCCCGCATCGTGGGCGAGGTGATGGGCAAGTATCACCCCCACGGCGACAACGCCATCTACGATACGCTGGTGCGCATGGTGCAGGATTTCAGCCTGCGCTATCCCATGGTGGACGGCCAGGGCAATTTCGGCTCGGTGGACGGCGACGGCGCGGCGGCCATGCGCTACACCGAGGCGCGCCTGGACCGGGTGGCCGAGGAAGTGCTCGAGGATATCGACAAGAGCACCGTGGACTTCGTCCCCAACTACGACGGCTCCCTCAACGAGCCCACCGTGCTGCCCTCCAAGCTGCCCAACCTGCTGATTAACGGCTCGGCGGGCATTGCCGTGGGCATGGCCACCAACTTCCCGCCGCACAACCTGAGCGAGGCCGTAGACGGCATCAAGGCCCTGCTGGACGATCCGAACCTGGGCGTGGACGATCTCTGCCGCCACGTCAAGGGCCCTGATTTCCCGACAGGAGCCTTCATCTACGGGGTTCAGGGCATCCGGGACGCCTACCGCACGGGCCGGGGCCGGGTGGTGATCCGCGCCAGGGCCAGCATCGAGACCGGACGCGCGGGCAAGGACAGCATCGTGGTCACCGAGATTCCCTACCAGGTCAACAAGACGCGCCTGATCGAGAAGATCGTCAGCCTGGTGCGGGACAAGAAGATCACGGGGATCTCGGACATCCGCGACGAGAGCGACCGCGACGGCATGCGCCTGGTGATCGAGCTCAAGCGCGACGCCGTGGGCAAGGTGGTGCTCAACCAGCTCTTCAAGCACAGCCAGATGCAGGTGACCTTCGGCGTGATCATGCTGGCGCTGGTCAAGGGCCAGCCCCGCGTGCTCAACCTGAAGCAGGTGATGGAGCAGTACATCCATCACCGGCTGGAAGTGGTGGTGCGCCGCACGCGCTACGAGCTGGACAAGGCCGAGCGCCGGGCGCACATCCTGGAAGGCCTCAGGATCGCGCTGGACAACATCGACGAGGTGGTGGCGCTGATCAAGGCCAGCCGCACGCCGGACGAGGCCCGCGCGGGCCTGATGGAGCGATTCGAGCTGACGGAGATCCAGGCCAGGGCCATCCTGGACATGCGCCTGCAGCGGCTGACCGGGCTGGAGCGGGACAAGCTGGAACAGGAGCTGAAGGGCCTGCGCGAGCTGATCTTCGAGCTGAAGGGCGTGCTGGCCGACGAAGGCAAGCAGCGGGAGATCATCAAGGAGGAACTGGAGGACCTGCGCGGGCGCTACGGCGATTCACGCCGCACGGAGATCATTCCCGACGAGGAAGAATTCACCGTCGAGGACATGATCGCCGAGGAAAACGTGGTGGTCACCATTTCCAACGACGGCTTCATCAAGCGCTATCCCGTATCGGGCTTCCGCAAGCAGAACCGCGGCGGGCGCGGGATCACCGGGGCTTCCACCCGTGAAGCGGACCACATCGAGCACCTCTACATCGCCTCGACGCACAACTACATGCTCTTCTTCACGGAGGACGGGCACTGCTACTGGCTCAAGGTGCACGAGGTGCCGCAGGCCGGGCGGGCCTCCAAGGGGCGGGCCATCGTCAACCTGCTCGAGAAACCCAGCGACCGCAAGATCGCGGCGGTGATCAACGTCAAGAACTTCGATCCCGAGTATCACATCATCATGGCCACCGAGAAGGGCGTGGTCAAGAAGACCAGCCTGGAGGCCTTCAGCAGGCCGCGGCGGGCGGGCCTCAACGCCATCGAGATCCGCGAGGGCGACCGCCTGATGGACTGCAAACTCACCGACGGCAGCCACGAGATCCTGCTGGGCACCGACGAGGGCAAGGCGATCCGATTCCACGAGCGCGAGGCGCGGCCCATGGGACGCGTGGCGGCCGGCGTGAAAGGCATCACGCTGCCCGGGGGGGTGCACGTGGTGGGCCTGGTGGCCACGGCCAAGCCGGAGGCCCAGATCCTGGTGGTTACCGAGAGCGGCATGGGCAAGCGCAGCCGCCTGCAGGAATACCGCGTGACACGTCGCGGGGGCAAGGGCATCATGACCGTCAAGGTCACGGAGCGCACCGGCCGCATGCTGACCATGATGGAAGTCACCGACGAGCACGACCTGATGATCATCACCCAGCGCGGTGTGATGATCCGCCAGCCGGTGGGCCAGATCCGCGTGATCGGCAGGGCGACCCAGGGCGTGCGCCTGATCCGCCTGGACGAAGGGGACCGCATCGGCAGCGTGGACAAGGTGATCGCCGATTCCAGCAAGGAGAAGCTGGGGATGGCCGCGGGCGCAGCCGCGGGCGCAGCCAACGGCGGCCCCAACGGCACTCCCGGCGGTGAAAACGCCGGCGCCGATGAGGGCGGCAACGGCGGCGGTGAGGGCGCGAGCGAACTTGACGCGCTGACGGGCTCTCCCGGCCAGGAATCGGCCGGCGATCTCGAGGAGCCGCCGGATAACGGCTCAGGAACGGAGTGAGGGTTGACGACACCCGGCCTTGGCTTTGAGTCGGGGCGCTGATTATACTCACAGATCATTTTGTATAACAACAACCACAAGAGGGGTAGACAGGTATAATAACGGATGCCAGGCCGGAGCGCCGGGGCGGCTGTGCTTCAGGTTGCGGTCAACAGGATTATGTTGTCTTGATACCCGGAATTAATTATACTTTTCTGTGGTTATGTATAATAACACGGTCTATTGCAGAAGCCAGGTATAATAAGTGAATCCGCTTGATTTTACAGGAATTACGAGAGGACAACTCGTTAAGAGCGCCCAAGGTTTTTGGGCGTTTGTCCCATTCCCCCTTCCACCAGAACTCGATTTCGAACTGGCTTTGGTGAACTCTCTGTCTGAGGCGGATAGAGCACTAAGTGAACTTGCGGGCTTAGCGCGAAATCTGCCGAACCCCCACTTACTCATCGGACCTTTTGCACGACGCGAGGCAGTATTGTCCAGTAGAATCGAGGGCACGCAAGCTTCGCTTTCGGATCTTTTATTCTTTGAAGCGGCCGACTTGCGCGCGCGAGAAGTTCCGGATGTTCGCGAGGTTGCTAACTACGTTCGTGCGCTGGAATATGGTCTAGAAAGGTTTAAAGAGCTTCCCTTGAGTCTCCGCCTGATACGGGAGATTCACGAAATCCTGATGCAGGGAGTACGAGGCGAAAGCCAGACACCAGGTGAGTTTCGCAAGTCGCAAAACTGGATTGGTCCACCCGGATGTACGCTGATAGACGCCTCCTATGTGCCGCCGCCAGTGGAGCAAATGACAGTGGCTCTTGATGCATTTGAGAAGTACCTCCATGCTCCGACTCAGATTCCGCCGCTGATCCGAATGGCATTGATCCATTACCAGTTTGAGGCTATCCATCCTTTCCTTGATGGAAATGGACGCGTGGGACGATTGCTGATTTCACTCCTACTCTGTGCAAATGAACTCCTTCCGCAACCGCTGCTATACTTGAGCGCCTACTTCGAAAGACACCGCGAATCGTATTACAGGCACTTACTGAATGTCAGTCAAGTCGGCCGCTGGAATCAGTGGATAGTGTTCTTCCTGGAGGCCGTGTCCACACAGGCTAAGGACGCCGTTAGCCGTTCGGGCAGGCTGTTGGATCTTTGGAACAACTACCGGAACCGAATGCAGGAAGCGCGATCTTCAGCGTTGCTCTTACAAGTGATAGACGAGCTCTTCAGGAGTCCTGTTCTTACGAACCAATTGGTATCCGAACGGCTGAGTGTCACACCGCGGTCGACGCAGCTGCACATAGAAAGACTCATCGCCGAAGGGATCCTGCACGAAGCCACCGGCAGGAAGAGAAATCGAGTCTACGTCGCGAACGAAGTTCTGTCAGCAATCGAGGATTCCGAACCGTAGTATGGATCGCCTACGGTCCGTGTCTCACTCCCCCTCCGGTCCCGGTTCGATCTCGAAGCGCAAGATTGCGGGATTCGACTCGAAGAAGGAATACTGCGAGTAACGCTTCAGCCAGGATCCGATCACCACGTCCGCGCCCGGACCCCAATTGTCGTCATCGTACGCGATTCCCCCGTCGTAGTCGCTCAACATGATGAAGAGGTACTCGCGGCTCCCGACATCGTTGGAACCCGGGTTCCAGGTCAGATCGGGCGGTTGCTCGTTGTTGTCCTCGGTAAAACAGATGTTAAGACGCCGGGGATTGTCGGAATCGCTGATGTCATAGGCATGACCTGGAAATAGCCCCGGACCGCTGTATTCATAGCCCAGGTCGCGGCGGTAGACGGCGCAGTCGCTGGCTAGAGTGGAATCGATGAGGATCTCGACGGAGACGTATTCGTCTTCGCTCAGCGTGGACCCGTAGTAGTTCATACCATAATCCGTACTGTGATAGAAGCATTGACCTCCCCAGTCGACGCCCCGCAGCCACCTCGGATCGCCTTCCCATTCCCAGACCAGGCGTGGATAGCCCGCCAGGAAAGCCCCTATCGAAGACCACGGCCCCGCATATTCTATTTCGTCGCCGACGCGGACACGCCAGTAGTACCAGCCGTTGCTGGCGTATGAAAAGTCGTTCTGCGCAAGGTCTATCGTCAGCGTGTCTTCAGCCGTGGACTGGGAAAACCAGGGATCGGAAAAGTCGCCGGTCTTGGATACCGCCACGTCGTATTGCGCGCCGTAGGGTACTGTGGACCAATTCAGTGTAACCAGGTAGGTGGAGTCGGAAAACTCGGTCAAGTACTCCGGCTCCAGCAGCTCGGGCACCGCGTGACCCAGCCGGCACCGGCGAATCTCGCTCCAGCTGCCCGGCAAGCCGGCTTCGTTTTTCCCTCGGACCCGCCAGTTGTAGAGATTGTCCGGAAGTATCGGAGTAGTGAAGGTTGTTGAATCCGCCTCGTCGGTGTAAGACAAAACCAGGAATTCATTGTCTTCGGCCAGCTGCAGCTCGTAGGACGCGGCGCCGGTCACGGACGTCCATTCCAGGGCGATCGTGTGCTGCTGCGGCATGATCGCACCGTCCTCCGGGGCGACCAGGGAAGGCGCCAACCAGGCGGTGGAATCGACGGTCACCGTGACCGTTGAGGACTGACCCTGGTTGCCGGCCCTGTCCGTGGCCCGGGCCTGGATCGTGTGCGACGTTTCGGGCGAGTAGAAACTCACATCCCAGTGAGTCTCCCAGGGCTCGCTCAGGTCCCTGTCCAGGAGCGCTCCGTCCACCAGGACCTCTACCAGCTGGATCGCCGATTCGTCCTCCACCGACACGGTGATTGTGACCGGGCCGTCGAGCACGGCGCCGTTCGCCGGGGACGTGATCCTCACCTCGGGCGCAGTTTCGTCGACCGTGGGGGAGGTGCTGGTCTTCTCGCAGGCCGTGAACAGGATTCCCTGTATCACCGCCGCGAGCAGTCCTGGAAACCAAGGTGCGTGTTTCATGACGGCCTCCCGAGTGGGATACTGGTGCAGCGTACAGGGAGAATATACGGAAGCCGACGGCATGGTCGGAAAGTGTTCGGTATGCGGAAAACCTTCCGATAAGCGGTGAAGCGGTACGAGTCAGGGAGACAAAGTTGTTAACGGCTGAAATGACTGTTGCGGTGCGCCGATGGCTACACCTTGATCCCCGTCGAATAAGTGCTGATTCTCAATGAGTGTCCATCGATTTCTAGAACCGCGCAACCAACATCCGCGTCGGGCAGATTGAGATTGTACATTTCGCTGTACCAGCGCGGCACGGGTTCCCGCCTGCCGCCGGGAATGGATTCCTTCGGCAAGGTTTCAAGCCGCTCCATGAATGTCGTGACTTCTGGCCGGCGGTCGGTGTCGACTTCCTCCAGCAATCCCCTTACTTCGGCCAGCAGGTTGGAGATCCGGTGCTCAGACGCCTCAGGCTCCATCACGGAAGAATCATTCCAGGCCATGCAGAAGGGCTGGCCCATGTGCCCGCTCAGGATCAGGTTTGCCCGAGTGTGGATGCCGATCAGGCTGATCAGTGCTTCCTTCCCTGGACTCACGTGACTGACCAGGATCCTGACCTCATCCTTCCCGCGGCGTTCTGTAACGAGGTCCATCAACTCCATGTACTGGTAGAGAGTGCTCCAGACCCTTCCACCCCCTCCCGCTACCGGTTGATGAAACAATTTGGATCCCGGCAGTAGATTGCCGCCCAGGCCGAAGACATGCAGGCGGCCGATGTGATACTCCGCCTTCTCATGCAGCAGGCGGAGGTTGGGAACCGAAAGACGGCCATCATGCAGCTCCGTGACCACGTGGTGATCCTCGTGGTTGCCCCAGACCGCGTACACGGGAACTTCGAAAGTCAAATTTCCGAGATGAACTCCGGAAACTGCCCCAGCAGCCGCTCGCTCGCGATCACCTCGATCACCTCTTCGCGGCTGGTTTTCAGCAGTCGACGACCCTCTTTCCTGGGCAGGTGCGAATGAAGTACTCGCAGGCCCAGCTCTCGATTGCTGAGACGATCAGGGCTCTCCAGGTCGTAGAAACCGAAATCGCCAGCGTGGATCACGGCCTCCGCGCCCGTTTCGTTCGCCAGACGGTTGATCTGTTCCAGCTCTCCGTGCGTATCGGAAATACACAGGACTCTCATTGTTTCTTCCCTATTTCACGAGCGCCTGCCACTTTAGGCGCTGCGCCGCTTCCGTGGGCCATCGATACTCAAGCATGCAGCTCAGAATTACCGTTTCGCAACAGCCGTGCCAAACGCCGGTGCTACTGAATGCAACAGGCATGCAGCTTGCTCAAGCGGAATAGTGGCAACCAGCTTTTCATAAACCGTCCAGTAAGGATTTCCAGCATGGCCGACCATCGATACGTGACCACCACTCACATCGGCGATGTGCCCGTGTCCATCATCGCCTCGCCGGAGCTGTGGATAGAGGGAACAGCGGTCGATCAGTTGCACAATGCGGCGCGTATCGAGGGCGTCGTCCGCGTGGTGGGCCTGCCCGATCTTCAGCCGGGTCGAGGGTATCCGGTGGGCTCGGTAATCCTTGCCTGCGAGCGCCTGATCCCGATCCTGATCGACAAGGACATCGGCTGCGGCATGCTCTTCTGCAGCCTGGGCCGCCTGGCGTTGAATCGCGGAAAGCTGCGAAAGCGACTGGAAGCGCAGTTCTTCACAAGGCGCAAGGCCTTCCTTGCACCGGACGAACTGCTGGAACTGCTCTCTAGGCCGCGCCGGGGTCTACCCTGGCTGGGCGAGTTGTTCGAGCAAACCGACGAGTTACTGGAAGACGTGTATCGCGCAGTATATGGGCTGCGAGACGTGGATCCCGAATCCGCCGGGACCTTGCTGGACGACGAACTCCTGCAGTCGGCGGCCAGGGACTGGGGCAGCCTGGGTTCCGGCAACCACTTCGCGGAATTCCAGCAGGTGGCCGAGGTGGCGGATTCCGAACTGTCCAATCTCTACCAACTCAAACGCGGTGATACAACTCTCCTGGTCCACACCGGCTCCCGGGGCTTCGGCTATACATTAGCCTGGCGTTTTCTGGCCAGGGCACCCGAGACGGGGAAGTCGATCCCGCTCGACTCGGAGGCCGCAAGGTGTTACCTGGCAGCGATGCAGCTCGCCCTGAACTACGCGGCGCTGAACCGGCTTTTCATCCAGCTGCGGCTGCTCGAGTACTTCAAGTGGAAGGAGCTGCGCATCCTCCTGGACAAGCCCCACAATTTCCTGGAGATCATCACCAATGACGGAGACGAAGGCCGGCTTGTGTTACATCGCAAGGGCGCGGCACCGGCCCATCCGGCGGTGAACGACGATCCGCTGGTCATTCCCGGCGCGCTGGGCAGGTCCTCCTGGTTCGCGGTAGCAGGACCGGGCGCGGATCGGTTCCTGAACAGCGTGAATCATGGAGTTGGCCGCAGGTGGAATCGCGCTCACGCCGCGGCCAAGCTGCATAGGAAAGCGATGGACAAGGGGCGCCGATCACTGACCGGCGGCGTGGAATTCATCTGCCCTGATGGGGATACGCTTTTCGTCGAAGGCGGGGATGCGTACAAGGACATCGATAGCGTCATGGAAAGCGTCGTCGGTGCCGGTCTTGCGCGGCCGGTGGCCCGCCTGGAACCGCAGATCACGATCAAGGAGTGACCCGGAGGAGTCGACCTTTTGTCAAGTCGCTTGAAAGAAAGTCACACAGCACCGAGCGGCTGATGGAGTGCGGACCAGGTAGAGACGCGTATGCACCTTCCCTGAGGCCCGCGCGGTTTCCCGCAACCATTCCCAGAGACTCATTCGCGCTGGCACATGAATTGCCTCACAAGATGGGTGAGGGTCGCCGTCGACAACGAGGCTCGAAGAATGGTAAACTGAGAGCCTGTCCCGGCGTTTCGGCGTCCAGGGACAGATTCCAGCGGCGGCGCCGTTTCCACACCCCATCAAGTGGGCGTCGCCGATACCAACTCGTGGAACACAGCTCATGGATTCATTGATCTTTGGCATTGTGGTCTTCGCGGCGACCCTCTCATTCGTTCGAATCATCGGCAAGATTGGTGAATGGAATCCCGGAGGTGCAGGACAAGGCATACCCGGCGCGAAGAAGACCGACGGCACGTCCAGTATCACGGATATCCTGTTTCCGCTTCCGGAGCGCCTGGTGGAGCTCTTCAAGGCCAGCGCGCATCCCCAGGATCTGCTGGGCAGCAGGGACTTCACCGCCCTGTCGGACGGACTCACCCATCCCGGTATTACGAGCTCCGAATTGTGCAACTACATCAGCGGAGACAATCCCCTGGTGTCATGCATCGTGCTGGAAGCGCTGGGGCGGCGAAAGACCGAAGACAGCTCGTCCGCTATCATCGATGACCTCGACGAAATCGGCGCCTGGCAGGTCTTCTTCGCCCTGCGGGCCATCCATGCCGTAGCGCTGGAGCCCGCCATCTGGCGCGTCCTGTTCGCCGCCCGCGAGGAATGGCCCAGTCACACCATCACCAAGCAGAACGTGGCCGAATTCATCGAGGAACGCGTCGCGGCGGGCGAATCCACCGATCCGGCCCACTGGAAGAACTGGCTCAAACAGCCCCAGGCGGCTATCATCATAGAGCTGCTGAAGGAGCAACAGGGATCCGCCACCCAGAAGCTGCGCCAGATGCTCACCGGCTGGCTCGAGACGTATACCGACACGAGTTGGTTCCAGGACATCGGCAGACTCTGGGATTCCGATCACCCACCCGAGGAAGTGATGGTAAACGCCCCTATGCGGATCAGCCTGGAGCTCCTCGAGCAGGCCCTTGACCAGACTCCCCCCAAGTCCCTGGCGGTGGTGGGCGACGCGGGCACCGGCAAGTCGGCCCTGCTGAGAAGGTTGGCGGAACGGCGGCTGGCCGCGGGGGGCATTGTGTTTCAGGCCGGAGCGACGGACCTGCTGGCCGGCCAGCGCTACCTGGGCGACCTCGAAAGACGGCTCAAAGAGTTGATCGAACAACTGACCAAGAACAGCAATGTGCTCTGGCTGGTGCCCAACCTGAACGAACTGCTCAGCGCGGGGCGAGCGAGGAACGATCCGCGCAGCATCCTGGACCGTATTCTACCGCACATCGAGAGCGGGGCCATCCACCTGGTGGGCGAAACCCAGACGGAGGCCTGGGAGCATCTGTTGCAGGAAATGCCGCGTCTAAAACGCTTGTTCGAGGTCGTACGCGTCGAGGAGCTGGACAAGGAAGGCACTCTGGAACTGGCCGGCTGGTGGGCCGACCGTCGTCGCCTGCCGGACGAGTCCACCCTGCTGGAGTCGGACATCCTGGAGGAGGCCTACCAGCTCGCCGAGCAGTATCTCAACGATCGCGCCGCGCCGGGCAACCTGATGCATCTGCTCGAGCTCGCCTGCATGCAACAGGGGACGGACCCGCAGCTGCGAAAGCCCATCGAGCGGGAAGACCTGCTGCTCACCGTGTCGAAGATGACCGGGCTGCCGGCCAGCATTCTCGACGATCGCCAGGCCCTGGACCTGGAGGACCTGCGTGAGACATTTCACCGGCGCGTGCTGGGACAGCCCGAGGCAGTGGATTGCCTGGTGGAGCGCGTAGCCCTGATCAAGTCCGGTCTCACGGATCCCACGCGCCCCGCGGGGGTGTTCCTGTTCGCCGGTCCCACCGGAACCGGCAAGACCGAGATCGCCAAGGTCCTGGCCGAGTTCCTCTTCGGCTCCCCGGACCGCATGATTCGCCTGGACATGAGCGAGTTCCAGACGCCCGAGGACCTGAATCGTCTGGTCGGGGAGCGTGGTGATACATCGGAGAGCTCCGTCCTGCTGAGCCGTATCCGCAAGCAGCCTTTCTCGGTGGTGCTGCTCGATGAATTCGAGAAGGCGCACCCGCAGGTCTGGGACCTGTTCCTGCAGGTTTTCGACTACGGCCGCCTGAGCGACCGCCTGGGCAACACGGCCGACTTCCGCCACAGCATCATCATCATGACCTCCAACCTCGGCTCGCGTATTCGCCTGGGGTCCAGCATCGGCTTCCGTTCGGATGGGCGGCTCTTTTCCTCCGCGGTCGTCGAAAAGACCATCGGTGAAACATTCAGCCGGGAGTTCATCAACCGCCTTGACCGGGTAGTGATTTTCCGCCCCCTCAGCCGATCCGTCATGCGTTCGATCCTGCGCAAGGAACTGGCGGACGTGCTGCAGCGGCGCGGGCTGCGCCACCGCGAGTGGGCGCTGGAGTGGGAGGAGACGGCGCTCGAATTCCTTTTGGAACAGGGCTTCACGGGCGACCTGGGGGCTCGACCACTGAAACGCGCAGTGGAGCGATACCTGTTATCCCCTCTGGCCATGACGATCGTCGACCACCAGTTTCCGGAGGGCGATCAGTTTCTCTACGTACGAAGGGAAGAAAACGGATTGCGCGTGGAGTTCATCGATCCCGACGCGGATGTATCGGCGTTTCCAGAGGTGACTGCCGACCTCAGAGCGGAAGCAGCCGACGAACAGGTGCTGAGTCTGCGTTCGCTGGTACTCGAGGCTCGCGGCACACGGCGGGAAATGGACTTCCTTGTGACGCGCTGGGAGAAACTGATGGAAGAAGTAGAGGGCGCTACCTGGCAGGAACGCAAGGAGGAGGGACTGGCCAGGATGGCCGAACCCGAATTCTGGAAGCGGCCCGAGCGCTTTCGCTGGCTGGGAAACGTGGAGTACATGGACCGGATTGAATCGGGCGCGAACTCGGCGGGTGCACTGCTGGAGCGATTGCGGGGCCAACATCCCGGGCAGCGGGACCAGTTCCCGGCGAACATGTTACAGCGCCTGGCGCAGCGACTCTACCTGCTGGATATGGCGCAAACCGGCCTGCTGGATGGACAACCGCACGATGCGATCCTGCAGCTGCGGGCGCAGGGAATCATGCCCCGGACCGGTGAGCCGGAGTGGGAGTTCTACCAGCGACTGATCGGGATGTATGCCGGTTGGGGCAAGAAGAGACGCATGCGCGGCGACATCCTCCTGCGGTCATCAGAAGATGATCACGGAGAATGCATCCTGGTCTTTTCAGGACTGGGCGCTTACTCCATCCTGGCTCCCGAGACCGGTCTGCACGTGTTCGAGGTACCCAGGCGGGGGGACCGGAGCTTCACGCGTTACAACGTCCGGGTGCGGGTTGCACCAGTACCCGATGAACATCCGGGCGACCGCCAGGAGGCTCTTGAGGCGGCACGCCGGATCCTGGCAGGGGCCGGAGAAAGCGCATCGAGGATTGTGCGCCACTACCGCGAGAATCCTTCACCGCTGGTCCGGGACCACGTGCGGGATTGGCGCAGCGGGCGCCTGGACCGCGTGCTCGAAGGGGATTTCGACCTGGTCTGCTGATATTGGATCTCCGCGAGCTGGAATCACGTTTTCCGTGTATCACGGCCGGTTGGACGCCGTCACCCGATCACGGAGTCAACAACAAGGGAAACGATGAAACGGAATCACAATCCTGGCTTGACCATCTGGATTACTGTGTTGCTCTGCACCTCGGCCGTACGAGCCCTCACGCTTGAAGAGACCGAGCAGATACTCGCCGAAGACCGCTACGCTGAAGCGGCGAAAAAATACGAGGCACTGGTTTCGGAACAGACCCTGGGCGCGGCGGCTCGCGCCCAGGCCTGGCGCGGCAAGGCCCTGGCGCACCTGGCGCGAATGGAAGACGTGGAAGCCATGCGCTGCCT
Source organism: uncultured Bacteroidaceae bacterium (assembly GCA_964568855.1). Classification (GTDB taxonomy): domain Bacteria; phylum CAIWAD01; class CAIWAD01; order CAIWAD01; family CAIWAD01; genus CAZMSD01. The sequence goes on from CAZMSD010000011.1 coordinate 76,777, forward strand.
GGCGCAGGCCGTGCTCGCGCAGCCTGATTACGCGGGAAACATCGGCCTGCTCAACAGGGTCGAGTGGCTGGTGCTGAACTGCGGACCCTCGCTGGAATGGCCCGCGCTGATGGCGGACCTGCGAGAAGCCGCAAAGGACTTCCCGGAGCTGATCTGCGAGCTGGATTACCTGCAGATCATCCTCGACAAGTGCAGGGGCGAGTTCGCCCGCGCCGATTCCCTGTCCGCCGTCTTCTCCCACGTCGACCGCTACCTGGTGGCGGGCCCCTTCCCCAACGTCGCCGGTTCCGGCTTCACGGCGTCGTACGAGCCTGAATGGGAAATCGACACCACGGCCACCTATCGCGGGAACCGGGGACAGAGCTTCGGCTGGATGAAGGTGAACACCCAGAGCGCCAGCGACGTTGTTCACGACGGACGGGTGGACCTGGACCTTCTGCTGGACGACGAGGCCTACGCGGCGGTCTATGCCGTGACACACGTACGGAGCGAAGGGGAGAGACCGGCGGTGATCCACGTTTCCGGGGGCGGGTCCTTCCGGCTGTGGTGCAACGGGGAACTCGCGCTCAGCGAACCCGAGTACCGGGTCGCCGGCGACCCGCTCTACCTGGCGCCGGTGAGGCTCCGCGCGGGCTGGAACCGCCTGTTGCTGAAGGTCTGCGCGGAAAGGGAGAAGCTCTTCTTCAACCTGCGAATCAGCGACACTACGGGCGCTCCCCTGGCGCTGCAGGTCGATCCGGATCCTTCGCGTTACACGGCAAGCGGTACCGGCGGGGAGCGAGGCGCGAACACCCCGCTCGAGGGCGTGGCGAACTTCCCCGAGCACACGTGGCTGCGGCGCTGGCAGGCGCAGGAAGCCGAGGCCTCCCTGGCGGACCTGTACTGGAAAACCGTGTTCCTGATGGATCGCCGCTTCTCCGCTGAGGCGGAGGAGCTGCTGGAAGGGGCAGGCGGCCGCCCGGAGGGCTCCGCTTTGCTGAAAAACCTCCAGGCACTGCTGATGGAGATCAAGCACCGGGAGAAGGAAGCCGGGGAGATCCGACAGCAGGCGGCCCGGCAGGCGCCGGAACTGCTGAGGGCGCGCGTGGCCTGGATGGTGCAGTTGATGGGCGAAGGCGAGATCGAGCGAGCCTGGCAGCTGATGGAGGAAGTGGAGGAACTGTTTCCGGACTCTGCACAGCTGAGGATGTTCGAGGGACTGCGCCAGGCCTTCAACGGCTCGGTCCAGGAGGGGCTGGCGGTGATACAGCGGGGATTCGAGGAACAACCAGGGAATACCGGCTTACAGAAGTCCTACTACCGCTTGTTGCACAGCGCGGGCAGCAAGGACGAACAGGAACAGGCGATACGTCGATTCCATGAAGAGCGGAAGGACGTGGGAAGCCATGCCCATGCGCTGGCCACGCGCCACCAGCAGCGCCATGAAACAGAGCTGGCACTGGAATGGCTGGATAAAGCCCGGCGGGCGGGCCTGCGGGCGGACAAGGTCTATCGGGAGAAGACCGCTGCGCTGGAGCAGCGCGGAAGACTCGAAGAGGCGCTCGAACAGGCCCGCGAGGGACTGCGCCTGGCTCCCCGCAGCCGTAGACTGAACGGGTCCGCGGCCAACCTCCTGATGAAGCTGGGTCATGAACGGGATGCCCTGCCGCACCTGGAAGCCTGCGTATCACGCGAGCCCTCCGATTTCGAGAAGCGAGATCTGATCCGGCGCATCCGGGACTTGAAGCCGCTGATGGAGTACTTCCCCGAGCTGGATCAGCAGTCTTTACGGGCCGAAGATCTAGGCTGGGTCGAGGAGGGCGAGCACGCCGTGTACCTCTTTGATTCCGGGGAGTACACGGTCCATCCGGACGGGGCGACGGAATGGCGTCACCACTTCTGCATCAAGCTGCTGGACGAAGCGGGCGTGGAGAACTACCGCGAAACCGTGCTGCCCATCGAAGGCGCGAACCAGGAGCTGGAGATAGCCCGGACGATCAAGGCGGACGGCCGGGTGATCGATGCGGAGCACAAGGGCATGGAGGTAGCCTTCGCCGATGTGGCGCCAGGCGATCTTGTCGAGGCGCGGTACGTGATGCGCAAGACGCAAACGGTCGGCCTCTACGAGCGTTTCTGGAATTCCCACTTCTTCCAGGTGGACCTGCCTTGCCTGCTCTGTCGTTTCTCTTTACTCATGCCGGAAGACATGGAGTACACGTACAAGACCTATCACATGGAACTTCAACCGGCGAGTACCGTGGAAGACGGCCTGCGGCTGGACGTCTTCGAGGACTGGCGCCGGCCTTCCTACCTGGTGGAACCGGGAATGCCGCCGGAAGAGGAATCCATCGCCTGGATCGACTGCAGCAATGTTTCCGACTGGCGGGAAATCGTCGAATGGTACGAGGGCATGTCCTCCGGCCGACTGCGCGCGCGGGACGAGATCCGCAGGCTGGCCGTCGAACTGGGCGCGGGGGCGGCGGACGACAGCACGCGCCTGCGCCGTGTAGCACACCACGTACTGGAGGAGTACCAGTACCAGGGCGGAGCCTTCTCCATCAGCGGCTTCATCCCCCGGTCGATGAAGGAGATCCTGCGCACCCGCTATGGCGACTGCAAGGACCTTTCGGCGCTGATCATCAGCCTGTTGCGCGAAATGGGGATCGAGGCCTGCTTCGCCCTGGTCAACAGCCGCGAGGTGATGACCATGCCCTACCTGCCCTCGCCGCGCTTCACCCATGCCGTGGTGCGCGCGCGGACGGAGGACGGCCGCGTCTTCTGGATCGACCCCACCGCCAAAGGGCTGCGCTTCCCCAACATTCCCTCGGAGCTGGAAGGCATGCCGGCCCTGCTGGTGGACCCGGCGCGACCGGAATTCGTGATCATCCCCAAGGACGCGACGGCAACGAACCGCACGCGTTCCGACCTCGCCGCGCGGATAGAAGAGGACGGCGCTATGCAAGTGCGCGGAGAGGTCCTCTACACGGGCGAGGACGCGCAGATGATCCGTCTCACGCTGGCCGGCATCGCGCCGGAACAGAAAGAGGAACTCGTGCGCTACATGGCCTGCCAGGAGTTTCCCGGCGCCCGGCTGGAGGAATACGAGCTGACGGCCGGTCCGGACCTGGAGGAGGACGTGCGACTCAGCTTCAGCTACGCGCTGGACGCGGCGGCCACCTTCGCCGGGGGGATGATGATCCTGCCCCTGCCCTGGGCCGTGAACCGCGTGCCCCGCGACCTGGTCTCGCTCGAGTCGCGTGAGACGCCGCTGGTCAACGAAGGCTATCGCGGCCTCTTCGAGGAAACCGTCACCCTGAGCATGCCGGAGGATTTCGAGCTGGTCACCGAGATGAAGCCCGTCTCCCTGGAATGCACATTGGGCAGGTACAGCATCGGCCAGGTGACCGGGATCGCCAACGACGAAGACCCTGCAGCCGTCGAACCCATTGTGCTCCACCGGCAATTCGAGGTGGACTCGATCCGGGTGTCCCAGGAGGACTATCCCGAATTCCGCGAGATGATTCTAAAAGCCTGGCGCGCGGAGAACGAGCAGCTCGTGTTACGGGAGAAGTGAGTCACGGCGTGTTCAGCTTCCCCGCACCGTGAAGCGCCGTCGATGCACTCGACCGGATGATCATCATGCTCGAATAGACTTCTGGACCTGGAGGCATCAGTGCAAGGACTCAAGTGGCTCTCTGGCTCTCAACCATTCAGGGGGAAGCTGGTCGATGAGCGGACTTGTTGCCAGGATCCCGCCGACCATGGCGCAGGTCGTATCTACGTCTCCCAGCCCCGAAGCCGTGCGCCACAGGCCGTCCTCGAAATCGTCGAGGGATCGGGCGGCGCACCAGATGACAAAGGGCACTGTATCCTGCGCGGATACGCAATAGCTGCTGCCCAGGATTTCAGCGGCTTCCTGGGGCGAAGTTTCCGGATCAAGTTCTCTTGCCTGTTCAAGACCCTGCCGCGTCAGACAGGCGGAGGTGAAGTTCAGGACGCTGGCGAAGAGGCGATCGCAGGATACTTCTTCGGCTGCGCAGCCGGCAAGAAACGCGGCGGCCACCGCGATGGCGATGGCTCCAGCTTGCCCCTCGGGATGAGCGTGTGTCACTTCCGCGGAGAGTCTGGCCTGCCGCGCTGCTTCTGCCGGGTCATCCGCGAGATAAGCTCCCAGTGGAGTAATTCGCATGGCGACTCCGTTGCCGTAGGCTCCTTGTCCATGAAAAAGACTCGGTGACACGTCGCGCCGTGATTCGCCCAGGCTGATTCTCTGCAGCAAGGTGATGGCGCCAGAACCGTAGCCGCGCCAGGGATCCCGCTGAAACTCGACAGCAAAGGTCCGGGCCAGCTCGTCCTGGTCGATTCGATGATGACGGTTCAGCACCTTGATGATACATGCCGCCATGGCGGTGTCGTCGGTGTAGTGCCACGGTGAACTCGGCAGGATTCTCCGCTTAATACGTTCGAGAGCGATCGCTTTCGTCAGGAAGAACGTTTCACCGAAGGCATCACCGACGGACAAGCCCTCGAGAGATCTGCGTGATCGCTTCATTCGTGTCGCATGATCGTCGCTCACAGGCTTCTCGCTCACAATAATCCGTGCATCAGTATTCCAGCAGGTCTTCCAGCTGCAGCACTTCGCCGCTGGTCTCCGCTGTCAGCTCCAGGGCTCGGTCGTACACGGGAGCCCTGCGCCCTGGCTTACGGACACCCGGCAGGCGGCGTCCCACCTGCCTGGAGACTTCCGCCATGGCCACCGTCGCCGTGAGACGGAAGTGATACGTGAAATCGTCCACGGGCAGATCCAGTTGCGCGAATTGCACGTCCTGACCAAGGCCCGTCCAGTCTTCCGCGGTTGCGTCATCCATGCTTTCGTCCGATATCACCACCAGTTGCCGTCCGCCCCGGGCCAGGTTCGCCTTGTGCAGCGGACGACCCGAGCGCGACCTGGTTACGACGGTCACCCATTGGAATCCGCGGGTGCTCCCCGACGGGCAGGGCACCAGCCGGATGGCGTTGCGTCCGCGGCGCGCCGCGGCACGTCCCTCGGACGTGGATACACGGTCGCAACCGAACCACACCTGCTGCCGGTCATCGATGAAGGCCCGTTCCCAGCCGAAAGCCGCGGCGGAGCGAATGGCGCTGCCCAGTTCCACGTGACCCCCCCCGCCCACCAGGAGCAGTTCCGGACGCCGGCTCGCCGGGTTGCCGCGCCTGGCCATCGGACCCACGCGCACCCGGCACAAGTAGTGCAGGGCAACCGCAGAGGCGGCAGCCACGTTCAGACAGTTGATCCTGCGCGAGACCATCGGTACCTGGACCACGTCGGTGGCCAGCTCGCGAAAGCCGTGTGACAGACCCCGCCGCTCGTTGCCAACCAGGATCGCGGGACACGTGCCCGGATTGAAGCTGTAGACCTCCGCGGCCCCGGGCAGGTTGTCGAAGGCAATGATCCTGGAATGCGCTACCCGGATCTCCTCACCTGCAGTACAAGGAAACCGTTCCCCCAGGGCTTGTAGCAGCGATTCGGACTCGGCGAGTCCCTTCGTGTCACGGAAAAGGCATTCCGCGCCGTACATCTCCGCCGCGTGGACCATCGCCAGGGCGTTGCCGGGGTTCTCGATGCCGTCGCCCACGAGTGAGGCGCATGAACTCATCCTTCGATCCCCTCTTCGTCGTACAAGGCCCTGCGGATGCGCTCGGCGAAGCGTTTCGCGAAGCCCTCCGCGTAGCTCTCGTGGTCCTTCGTGCGCGCAATGCGCGGATTGCGCTTGCCCTTGTTGTGCTGCAGGAAGTGGTGCCCCAGTTCATGCAGCAGCACGTCGAGGAGCATGAATCGGGAGAGCGTGTCGCCCGGCCACTCGGCGATAGTCGTCTCGCCGTCGTCGCACACCGACAGGACCGCTCCGGCGCGTTCCAGGCGATCCCATTCCACCTTGGACAGGGTGCCCGACAGACGCCAGGGAGGGGCGGGCTGTTCGTAGAGGATGATCCTGCCCGGCGCTTCAAGGCTGCCAAGCAAGGGCAGGCCGGGATTCGCGGTATCCGGCGAACGGGCCAGTTCGATGAGCTTCAGGCCATATCTCGCATCCGGCCCAAGCTGTTCAAACAGGCGAGCGATGTCGGCGCGGCCCAGGGGATGATGGTAGCCTGGACGAGGCCGTCGAACGGTGATACGAAGACGGACGACATCGTCCCTGAGCTCCGATTCCAGGGAATCGCTGGTGATTCCCAGCTCTTTCAGAACCCGAGCCAGGCGTTGACGTCGGTTCGCAGCCGCCGCACCCCGTCCCTCGCGAGGGGAGCGCAGCCGCCGCGCGGCGCGAATGGCCAGTGGGTCCGTATGCCTGCTGCGGGACATCTCCCTGATCCGTCCGATCGATTTGTTGGCTAACCAGTGATCGCGGCACAAGCGGTTCAAGGTACCTGGAAACCGAATCACATGGTAGACGATTTGTTCACTCCGAACATGCAGTCAAACAGATCTCTTCAAAAGAAACCTTCGGCATGTCCGTACCCAGTACTCAGAGCAACTACCGTGCCGGATGCTGAAACGCAGATCACTGAGTTTCCGTCTACGAACAGCAGCCAATGAAGCAACCAGGATGAAACGGATGTTTGGCCGCAGGAGTCGTGAATCAGCACGGTGACGTGTCGCTGGAGATGCCGGTGGTGAGCGCAGCTCCCTGAGGACAGAGAGTCAAGTCGGTTGAAAAATTGTCAAGCCAGGTTCGGGCGAAGTCCGGATGGGCGAGGAGGTGTAGCACGGCGGAACAAGTGCGATCCTGGCCTGGTTATTGCGTTGAGTACCTGCAGTAACCGTGGAGACAAGCTGCTCCGCGTGTTCACATGGTGAATTCCACGGGAGGTAAATGATGAAGCGCGTGTACGGTCTGGTAATCCTGCTGATCGTCTTGGGCGTCTCACACGCGGAACAGACAGGCGGAATCCTGGGCAAGGTCATCGACGACGCGACGGAGCTGGACATCTTCAACGTGAGAGTGGAAGTGGTCGGTACCGAACAATGCGGCAGCACCGATTTCAACGGCGAATTCGTGATCGGACATCTTGAGGCCGGTCTCTATACGCTGAAATTTGCGCACCAGGACTATGACAGTCTCAGCGTGTCGGACGTGCTCGTGTCGAACGGACTGATGACCGAGTTAACCTTGCAGCGAATGTGCAAAGTCGAAGACGAGACCGATTGGTTGGATCACGTTCTCCATATCATTCCGGGCTTCAAGCTGGATGAGGAAGGCGTGATACACGCTCGCGGTGGAAGGGCCGAAGCGTACAATATCAACCTGCCGCCCCCAGGCCCTAGACCAGCTCGCCCGACGTTTACTTGCCCCATGCCGATGGTGCTCCCGGCGGACCTGGAGGAGTATTCCCCAATCCGCGAGAGCGGCTTCCTGGATGTCTACAGCTCGCCGCTGTCCACCTTCTCCATCGACGTGGACGCCGCGTCCTACAGCAATGTCCGCAGGTTCCTGATGCAGGACCTGCTTCCCCAGCGCGATGTCGTTCGCAGCGAGGAGCTGATCAACTACTTCGACTACGCCTACCCGCAGCCGGAGAGCGAGCCGGTGGCAATTCACCTCGAGCACTCGCAGTGTCCCTGGAACAGCGCGCACGAACTCGTGCAGATCGGTCTGCAGGGCCGCGATCTGGACACGAGTGAGCGGGCGGGCAGCAACCTTGTCTTCCTGCTCGACGTCTCCGGTTCCATGATGCCTGAGAACAAGCTGCCGCTGGTGAAAAGAAGTCTCAAGCTGCTGGTCGACCGGCTTCAACCAGAGGACCGCGTAGCCCTGGTGATGTATGCCGGAAACGCCGGCATCGCCCTGCGCAGCACGCCGGGGAATCATAAGACCAGGATAAAAGAAGCGATCGACAAACTGGGAGCCGGGGGGAGCACCGCGGGCGCTGCCGGGATCGAGCTGGCCTACAAGCTGGCCGGCGAGAACTTCAGCGAGGGCGGCAACAACCGGATCGTCCTGGCCACCGACGGGGATTTCAACGTGGGCGTCTCCAGCACCGGCGCCCTGGTGGAGTTGATCGAAGAGAAACGCAAGAGCGGAATCTTCCTGACCGTGCTCGGTTACGGGATGGACAACTACAAGGATGGCCGGATGCAGGAGCTCGCCGACCGGGGCAACGGTAACCACTACTACATCGACAATATCATGGAGGCCAAGAAGGTCCTGGTGACGGAACTCAGCTCCACGCTGCACGCGATCGCCAAGGACGTGAAGATCCAGGTCGAGTTCAATCCGGCCAGGGTGGCGTCCTACAGGTTGGTGGGCTACGAAAACCGGGAGCTGGAAGACCGGGACTTCACGGACGATACGAAGGACGCCGGCGAGATGGGCGCGGGTCACACGGTGACGGCGCTCTACGAGATCCTGCCCGCCGCAGACGAGACGCCTCGCGGCCCGCTCAAGTACACGAAGCAGACGCCGCGGAAAGGATCCGGGCTGGCGAACGAAGTGCTGACGGTGCGCGTGCGGTACAAGGGTCCCGACGGTGATACAAGTCGCGAGATCGCGGCGGTCCTCGAGGGCGATCCCCAGTCGTGGAAGAAGTGCTCCAAGGATTTCCGCTTCGCCGCATCGGTGGCGGAATTCGCCATGCTGCTCAGGGATTCGGAGCACAAGGGAGCGTCGAGCATATCATCCGCCCGCGACCTGGCGCTGGCCGGCAAGGGCGAGGATCCCTATGGTTACCGTTCCGAGTTCATCCGGCTGATCGACCGTGCGGAGCTGCTGATGGAAGAAAGGGGCAGGTGATACGCAGCTACCCCTCCAGCACCTCCCGCTTCATGGCCGCCACGTCGATACCGTAGCGCCGCACTTTCTGGCTCAGGTTGGTCAGGGTCAGTTCAAGGTACTCGGCCGCGCGGGTCATGTTGTAGCCGTGCATCTTCAGGGCTTCGGTGATCATTTTCCGCTTGAACTCGTCCAGCCGATTGTTGTAGCCCGTGGATCCGGCGGGCGCCTTGGCCGGGCCGGATTCCTGGATCGAGCGCGCCCGGTGCAGGTCCTGCTCGTCGATGTACTGCTTGTCCATGCTGTACTCGGCCAGGGCCACCGTGAGACGCAACAGCCCCTGCAGGTCGCGGATGTTGCGCTGGTAGCGGATGGACTGCAGGTAGTGACTGGCGTGCTCCGTCAAGCCGATGAAGGGCTTGCCGCACTGCTCTGCTTCCTTCTTCAGTATCCGTGCCGCGATCTCCGGGATGTCTTCGATGCGCTCGTTGAGCGGCGGCAGTTGCAGCGTGAGGGCCTTGATCCGCGAGTAGAGGTCCTCGAGGAAGCGCCCGGCCCGCACCAGTTCCTCCAGGTCGCGGTTGGTGGCCAGGATGATCCGCGTGTCCGCCCGTCGTTCTTCCAGGTCGCCCACGCGGGTGAAGACCTGGTGCTCGATGAAGCGCCTCAGCCGTCCCTGGTTCTCGTGATTCAGATCCTGGATCTCGTCGAGGAAGAGCGTGCCCCCGTCGGCCATCTCCACTTTGCCCTTCTTGTCGGCCACGGCGCCGGTGAAGGCGCCCTTGCGGTGGCCGAAGACCTCCGAGGGAAAGAGCTCCGGCGAGAGCTGCGGACAGTCGATGGTATAGAAGGGGCGGTCGCGCCGCGGGCTCAGGGCGTGGATCGCCTCGGCCAGCATGGACTTGCCGGATCCCACCTCGCCGGTGATCAGGATCGGGTAATCCACCGCCACCAGGTGCTCCACGAGACCGATCAGTTCCTGCATGGCCGGGCTGCGGCCGTAGATACCGTGGCTGGTATAGGAAATGCGGCGCAGGTCTTCGTTGCTGGCCTGCAGTTGCGAGAGCTGAAGCGCGTTGTGGATGCTCTGCGTTAGCTGCACGGAGGCCACCGGCTTGGTGAGGAAGTTCGTGGCGCCCAGCCGCGTGGCCTCGATGGCGTTGTCCACGTTGTAGCCCTCGCCGGTGAGCATCAGAATCGGCACCTGGGGCCGGGCGGCCTTCATCTGCTTCAGCAGCTCCATGCCGTCCATGTCGGGCATGATCAGGTCCACCACGACGCAGGCGACCTCCTTGTCCTTGAAGAATTCGAGGGCCTGCCGGGAAGAGCTGAAGGTCTTGGGCATCCACTTTTCGTCAAGGATGATTTGTGAGATCTCCTGCAGGATTCCTTCATCGTCGTCCACCGCCAGGATGATGGGCTTGTCGCCGTTACACATCGTATCTCCTCTCCTTTCTAAACAATCGGCTTCCGGGAAACGGCCCGGCACTCACTGCCGCCGCAACACACCCAGCCCGTGATACACTCGACGGCAGCCGTTGTGATTCATTCTCCCTGACTCCAGTGCAATTAGCGTGCCTCCTGGAGCACACCGAAACATCAACTCCGATTCGATGCCAGCGGCAGGTCCACATAGAAGCTGGTTCCGACTCCCTCTTCGCTCTCCACTGAAATACGCCCCTCGTGCGCCGTGACGATGTTGTAGACCACGGCCAGGCCGATGCCGTGCCCGTTGCGGAAGAAGCTCTCCTGGTGCTGGAAGATGCGCGGCAGGTCCTCGGTCTTGATGCCCACGCCGTCGTCGCGCACGGAGATGCGCAGCATCCGTCGTGGTTCGTCGCCGGAGTCGGCCACAACCCGTGCGCCGACGTCGATGCGTCCCTCCCCCTGCACGGCCTTGAGACTGTTGTCCAGCAGGTTGACCAGCACAGTCAGCAGGTGATACTCGTCGGCTTGTATATGCGGCAGGCCCTCCTCCAGGTCGAGTGCCAGGACCACGTCCGAGCCCAGGTTGCGCTCGCGGTAGCGCTGGACGTTCTTCAACAGGAAGCGCGAGGGATCCAGCGGCCGGGGTTTCACCCTGCGCTCGCTCAGCTCCAGGAACTCGTGGATGATCTGGTCGATCTCCAGGGCGGTGTCCAGCACGGCGCGGTGGCTGCTTTCCATCCGTTCCCGTTCCAGGTGGCCCTTGCGCAGGCGGATCAGGGCGTTTTCCGCCGCGAAGCGGATACGCTGCAGCGGACTCTTCAGGCGGTGGGCCGTGTTCTGCGCCATGAAGGACCAGATGGTCCGGCGGGTCCTCTCCAGGTGGTGCGTAATGTCCTGCAGGATCAGCGCCCGCCCGTAGCGCGATCCCCCGGAGCGCATCGAGTCCAGCCGGAACTGGAAACTCACCGGCTGGTTATCCTCCAGCAGGTCAACGGTGCCCGATGTCTCACCATTGGCAAACACCCTTTGGAACAGGGGCTTGAGCAGATCGGGAAGAGCGAGATTCTGCAGGTGCTGCCTGCGTGTGACACCCCGGTGTGGACCTCCGGCGAGTTCCGGATTCGGCCCGGAATCCGTACCACCCGTGTGTCTCAGCAGGCAGCGGAAGCGCTCGTTCATGGCGCGGATGCGATCCTGGGAGTCCAGGATCAGGATGGCCTCGGGCGAATGGCGGAAGAGCGCATCCACCGCGGCTCGCTGGAAACGCCAGCGGCGGTAGAGCACGAAGACATAGAGCAGCATCCAGGCGAAGAGCGTGGCGATGCCTGAAACCACACTGTAATACAGGAGCTGCGAACGCTTGACCCAGTAGCCGGTGAAGGAGCCCGCCTGTGAATTGAGGATCCAGTAGCGCTCACCGCCCAAAGAATAGTCACGGAAGACGCCGTACAGAGGTCCCTCCGCAATTACGTCGGCGGAAAGGATCTTCATCCGATCATTGACCAGGACCAGGCGGCCTGATGTCGTTCCCAGCACGAAACAGGGTCCCAGCATCTTGCCCGGTAAGTGATGAGCGTTGGGGATCGAACCGATCACCCAGGCCGCCTCCCCCAGGTCCAGCGAGCCGGCTATTTCAAGCTTGTCGTTGTATAGGACAAATCGTTCGTCTTCATCGTCTCCCAGGATGTAACACATGGATCGGGAGTCACCGGGAACAGGAGCCATCAAGACAGAGCTGAAACCCACCGTCTGCGTCGAATCGATGATTTCATAATTCGCCACCGAACGAACCTCGATGAAATCATTGATGGGATTTGATCCGGTTACATCACGCGAGGTAATGATGAACAACTCCGGGTGGTCCGGAACGAGCAGCAGACGTTGCTCCGTCCACTGGTTTTCTCCGCGCACAAAGGTTGTCGGTGGTGCCAGAAGCTCGCCGGAGAGGTCGAGTTTCAGCAGCCAGTGATGCCAGTCATCCATTCCATTGGCGGTGATGCCGATGTGGGGCGAGCCCGTTAGCACGAAGATGCCGGCCAGGCGACCATCCTCGCGAATGGCTTCAATACTCTTGACGTCCGCGGCGAGTTCGTAGCGCCACAACTCCTTCCAGGTGGCGAGGTTATACATCCGGATCTGGTAGCGGTTCTTCCGCGTGTCACGATGCTCCCAGTAGAGCGAGACAAACACCTCCAGGCCCGGTTCGGCGGGATTCAGGTCCTCGAGAAAGAAGATCCTGCCCTCATGGTCGAAGTAACCGGGATCGTTGAACTCGTTCTCGAAAATCCGACTGCCCCAGTCGCCCGGCTGGGGGGTCGCGCTCGGATCTTCCACTATGTGTGCGGAGAAGTAATGTCCCGCTCCCCGAACTCTCCGCCAGTCGCGACCTTCGAAGTGCTTGAAGTAGAGTAGTCGGGCCGGTCTTTCACCGAAGTGCAGGAACAGCACGATCTCAGCGTAGCCGTCGGCACCGCGGGCAATGATGGGCGGGCTGATGCGAACAGTAGAGTCCGTCGTGTTCCAGCAGGGCGGCAGGACGTCGCGGGTTTCGATGTCGTGGATGTAGACCCAGGAGCGGTCGGGCGCATCATTGCCTATCTCAAGCCGCACGGGCACGGAGGTGGTGTCTGACACGAAGAAAGGATACGCGGAGATCGGCGAGTCGATACCCGTGAAGATCGTCTGGAAGCTGTAGGGATACTTCTGGGGATCCTTGAGTGTCACCGCGGCGGCCTGCTCGCTCAAGTGGAGCAGGACCAGGACCGCCGTGAGGACCGGCAGGAGGATGCTGGCGGCGATGATGGTTCTGCGAAGAAGGGCGCTCACCGGACACTCTTTCCATTATATGGAGAAGTCATCCGCCCGTGTTGGCTTTTCGGAAAGTGATGACCCCATCCCATGGTAATCACACCGGCTCCTTGCTGCGAATCCCTCGCCTGCAAATGCCGCGCCGGATTGGGTAGCTGCAGGGGTGTTGCATCACGTTGTTTTCCCGGAGGATTGAGATGAAGCCTGTTCAGCCTGTTCGGAACCACTGCCACGTCATCTCGTCCTCAGGATGATCCGGAGATGCCGGGATTCATACTCGATGAATCTTCAAGAAAGGTCAAGTGGGTTGAGAAAAATGGAACACCTGCTGTTGGTTTCTTCATGGACAGACGAAATTGTGATCCAGAACTGCTTGTATCAGCTTTACACTGGATCCATTGAGGTCCATCATGGACTCGCACATCAAACCTGGTCTGGCACGCAGTTAGAAGTGGACCCCAAAATCCGGACAGCAGCCTAAGTGTATATTCTTGGGCCAATCTCCCCTGTTGAAAGGAGAGAAAGATGTGCCGGAAACGCCGGAATCACTCAGCCACGTTCAAGGCCAAGGTGGCTCTTCAGGCCCTGAAGGGCGATCAGACACTGGCCGAGATCGCGGAGCAGTACGACATCCACCCCAATCAGGTGCAGACCTGGCGTCACCAGCTGTTGGATCAAGCCGCTGACCTGTTTGCCAGCAAGGCTTCCAAGCGGAAGGTCCAGGCAGACGAAATTCGGGATCTGCACGCCAAGATCGGCCAATTGACGGTGGAGCGAGATTTTTTAGCAGGAGTGCTCGGTCGTTGACCAGAACCGAGCGAAAGGCTCACGTGACACGGGATGCTGACTTGTCGATCCTGCGCCAGTGCGACTTGCTGGCTCTCAGCCGGTCGACGATCTATGCCCAGCCATCGTCGGATCCGGATCTGGCTCTGCTGCAGCAGATCGATGAGTTGCATCTGACGCTTCCGTTCTACGGCAGTCGGCGTATTCGCGATGAGTTGTGCAAAGGCGGGATTCGGATCAACCGCAAGAAGGTCCAACGATTGATGCAAATTCTTGGGATTCAAGCTGTTGGACCCAAGCCGTCCACTGATATAGAGTGACCTTTCTCAAGCCCGTGTTCCGGGTTTCTCATTTCC
>CAZMSD010000012.1:0-73093 GCA_964568855.1 uncultured Bacteroidaceae bacterium
TTCGCTCAGTTGCCTGACGGCCTTCCTGAAGTCCAGGTCCGCGACTGCGGGAGGCACCGGCGGTGCGGTTGAAACTGGCGCTCTCACCAGGCCGGCTGCTTCACTCGGTATCGCGGGCCGATCCGCTTCACCCGCTTGGATCTGTCCTGCCAGACAGAAAGCCAGGCAAAGCGTGAAAGGTAGTCGTCGCATGTTCCCTCCTACTGATTGCTTGGGTCGCCGATGGCGATCTTCGGCCGAAGCCGCGAGGGGCGACCTCGTTTTGGATATATCGGGTTTATCGAACGCGCAAATCAGGTATCGCATGATCATGACAGCTTCCGGCCGCCTGTCGATCAGGGGGAGATGTGGTTCCGACCAGGAAAGCCGCTGTGTTGATGGTGTCACACCGCTCACGTCCAAGCGGTTGATTCCGGAGAATCTATGAGATCACGGTTCCCGTGGGGAACGATCTCACAAGCCATGCATTGGATGAGGTGCTGTGTGCGGCCGGGTTCCGCCCTCCCATAACGATTTCCGGCCGGCCTTGCGTTCTCTTCCTCTGGATTCGGGACTGAAACAGTGCTTCGGACTTCGTTCAGCAACTAACAGGATACGACAAAGCGGAATACCAAAGCAAGGAAATGTTCTGCTTTGTGGAAATTCCGCCGCGGGGCGCAATTTACGATCCGAGCGCGGTCAGGGGCTTGCTTATCGATCGGGGAGTCGCTTGCTTGGAGGCAACGGTGTGAATCACGGAGCACGGAAAGCTTGAGCCTGATCGATTCATCGAGAGTGGAAGGGTACCTGGAGCGAGTCGCGGCGCTTGATCCCGGCAGCGCTCCCGACTGGGGAAGCATGGCGCCGGAAGCCATGCTGGATCACCTCTGCAATTCGCTGGAAATCGCCATGGGTCGGATCGTGGCGCCGGGCGGCCTGCCGGACTGGGCGAGCGCGCTGCTGCGGCCGCTGGGCCTGTTGCCGCTGCCCATGCCCCGCGGCGTGATCCGAAGCACGCGGGAGTTCCTCACCCCAAGACCCGGCAGCTTCGAAGAGAAGCGGGAGCGTTTCGCCGGACTGCTGCGGGAATTCCACCGGCAGGTACTCGGCGATCCGGCCCGCGGACATCGCCATCCGGTCTTCGGCCGGATGAGCATGCTTAAGTGGGCGGCCCTGCAGGATCGTCACATCGAGCACCATTTCCGCCAGTTCAGGATTTGAAAATGCCCGGTCGCGGAGCGGACATACATCCCGACACGCTGCAGGTCCTGGAGATGGACCGCCTGCTGGAGTGGATCGGCGAATTCGCCGCCAGTCCGGCGGCAGGGCGGGAGATCCGATCCTGCGGCTACTCGCTCTCGACGCGCTGGGTCGTGGGGGAACTCGGCCGGGTCAGCGAAATGCGCGAGATCCTCGAGCACCGCGGGGGCTTCCACTTCTCGCTTCTGGCCGACGCTGAGGGAAGCCTGGAGAAGCTGCTGGATAGTCCCGATTTCCTCCTCGGCGGTGAATTGCTGGAACTTGCCGGCTGCCTCGATCTCTGTTCAATAATCGCCGCATTCCACCGGGAGGAATCGCAGAGTTTTCCCCGGCTGGCCGAGCTCATGGATGGAATCGGCGATTTCACCGCTGAACTGGCCCTGATCAAGGGAGCGGTTGCCGAGGACGGCGAACTCAAGGACTCGGCTTCTCCCGAGTTGAAAAGGCTGCGTCGCGCCACGGCCCAGGAGGAACGCCGGCTGCGCCGGGAGCTCGACCGCGTGGAGGCCGACTGGCGCAAGCGGGGATTGCTGGGCGAAACCGGTCTGAGCTGGCGCGAGGGCAAGCCGGTGCTGCCGGTGCCCAGCGGAGGAATGGGCCGGGTGGAAGGCCTGGTGGTCGATCAGAGCCAGAGCGGCCGCACCCTTTTCGTCGAACCGCTGGAAAGCCTGGAGATCCGCGGACGGATCAACCGGCTGCAGGTGGAGCTGAAACAGGAGCAAGCCCGGATCTTCCGCGAGATCAGCGAAACCATCCGGCGGCGCTCCGGGGAGCTGGCGATCTGCCGGAGGAATCTGACGACGCTGGATTGCCTGGCGGCCAAGGCCGCCTGGTCCGTCGCCGTCAAGGGGCGCGCGCCCCGTGTCACACGGAAGCTCGCCCTGCGCATCGTCCAGGGCAGGCATCCGCTGCTGCTGCGGAACCAGGAAGTGGTGCCCCTGGACCTGAGCCTGGGCCAGGCGCCGGGACCCGGTTCGAGGGAGGAAAACGCGGCGGAGACCTCTCCGGAAGGCGGGAAGTCCGCTTCCGGACCCGACCGGATCCTGCTGATCAGCGGCCCCAACGCCGGGGGCAAGACGGTGGCCATCAAGACCGCGGGACTCTTCGCGCTGATGATCAGGGCCGGACTGCACCTGCCCTGCGGCGAGGGGACGCGCCTGCCGCTCTTCGAGGTGGTGCTGGGCGATATCGGAGACCAGCA
Source organism: uncultured Bacteroidaceae bacterium (assembly GCA_964568855.1). GTDB lineage: Bacteria > CAIWAD01 > CAIWAD01 > CAIWAD01 > CAIWAD01 > CAZMSD01. Next base: position 2,441 of record CAZMSD010000012.1, read on the forward strand.
GTCGATCGAGAACGACCTCTCCACCTACAGCTCCCACCTGCTGCGCCTGAACCGTATCCTAGAGGGCGCCGGCGCGCGCGGCCTCTTCCTGGTGGACGAACTCGGCGGGGGGACCGATCCCGAAGAGGGCAGCTCGGTGGCCATGGCCTTTCTCGAGCAGATGCTAACCGGCCGCGGGCTGACCCTGGTGAGCACCCACCTGGGCCAGCTCAAGGCCTTCGCGCACAACTCGCCGGGGATCCAGAACGCCTCGATGAGCTTCGACGAGGAGCGGATCGAGCCCACTTTCCGCCTGATCCAGGGCGTTCCCGGGTCCAGCTACGCGCTCGAGATCCTGCAGCGCATGGGGCTGCCCCGCGTGATCCTGGATCGCGCCCGGTATCACATGGGCGGCGAGCAGAAGAACCTGGCGCGCCTGATCTCGCGCCTGCAGAGCCAGCTTGCGCGTGCGGACCGCAGCCGCCGCAACGTCGAGGCCCGGGAGATCGAGCTGGAATCGCTGACCGCGCGCTACCGCGACAAGGTGAAACACGCGCGCCGCGAGGTCCGGCAGCTCAAGAGCGACGCGGTGTCCGAGGCCGCCTCGATCGTGCGCGGGGCCAATCGCCTGGTGGAACGGACCGTGCGGGAGATCCGTGAGGATCAGGCCCGGGCCGAGCACCTGAGGGAATCGCGCGAGCAGCTGGCGGGCGAGTTGCAGAACCTCGAGCGCCGGGGGCGCAAACTCGAGCCCCGGGCGCGGCCGCGCGTGATACCGGAAGTGCGGGAAGGCGACCTGGTGTCGCTGGAAGGCCTGGAGACGCCGGCCCGCGTGATCCGCCTGGATTCCGCGGAGAGGAAGATCACCGTGGAGGCGGGCGCGCTGAAGCTGAACTGCGAGCTCGAGCGGGTGACCGAAGTGCTGCCCGAGGAGCAGCGGGTGAAGCACGCCGGACCGGGCGGATCGAGGATCGAGGTCAGCGCGGAGGCGCCCCGCCTGCGGCTGGACCTGCGCGGGATGAGCGCCGGGGAGGCCATAGGCGAGCTGGAGCGCTACCTCGACCAGTGCATGATCGGGGGACTGAGTTTCGTGACTATCCTGCACGGCAAGGGAACGGGCGCGCTGCGTCACGCGGTGCGGGACCACCTGCGGAACTTTCCCTGCGTGAAGGACTTCCGCGACGGCCTGCCCGAGGAGGGCGGGGACGGGGTGACAGTGATCAGGCTGGACGTCTGAGATGGGCAGGATTCCAGAGCATGTGATACAGCAGGTGCTCGAGGCCGTGGACATCGTCGACCTGGTCTCGGAATACCTGACCCTCAAGCGCGGCGGAAGCCACTACAAGGGCCTCTGCCCCTTCCACCAGGAGAAGACCCCCTCCTTCACGGTCAATCCCTCGCTGCAGATCTACAAGTGCTTCGGCTGCGGCAAGGGCGGCAACGCCGTCGGTTTCCTGATGGAGGCGGAGGGCCTGGGCTTTCCGCAGGCCGTCCGGGCGCTGGCCGAGCGCGCCGGGATCGTCGTGCCGGAAACCGCCGGCGAAGTGGAGGACCGCACGACGGGAGAGATCCTGCAGCGGATCTGCGCGGCGGCCGCGGAGTGGTTCAGCGGCAACCTGCTAAAGCAGCTGAGCGCAGGCGGCGCCGCGGCGGAATACGTCGGCCGGCGCGGCCTGGACCGCGACACGGTGGAGCGTTTCCGGATAGGCTGGTCGCCCGCCGACTGGCAGGGCTTCGTGGAACACGGCCGGGCACTGGGTTTCGCCGATGAACAGATGCAGGAGGCGGGACTGGTGCTGCGCTCCGAAAGCGGCAGGTATTACGACCGCTATCGCGGGCGACTGGTGTTTCCGATCCGCAACGTCAGCGGAACCACGATCGGCTTCGGCGGCAGGATCATCGAGGACTCCGGGGACCAGCCCAAGTACATCAACAGCCCAGAGACCGCCTTGTATCACAAGGGCCGCATGCTCTACGGGATCTACGAGGCCCGCAACGAGATCCGCCGCGAGCGGACCGCGTTGGTGGTGGAGGGCTACATGGACCTGATCGCCCTCCACGCGGCCGGCTTCGCCAACGTCGCCGCGGTGCTGGGCACAGCCTTCACCGCGGACCAGGCGCTGCTGATCAAGCGTTTCGCCGACCGCGTGATCCTGCTCTTCGACGGGGACGAGGCCGGGCGGCGGGCGGTGGTGCGCAGCGCACCGGCCCTGCTGGGCGCGGGACTGGACCTGCGAGTCTGCCCCCTGCCGGAGGGCCTGGATCCCGAAGACCTGCTGCGCCGGGACGGGGTCGAGGGCCTGCGCCGGCTGATCGCGGAGGCCGACGAGTACTTTCGCCATCGTATCCGCGAGTTTCACGCGCGTCAGGAGGAAAGCACTCCGGCGGCTTACCGCGAGTTCGTGCAGGGCATGGCGGGCGCCGCGGCCGAGTTGCGGGACGTGATCCAGCGCCACGAACTCTACCAGCGGATCAGCAGGGCCAGCGGGATTCCCCAGGGCGAGGTGGCCCGGCTGGCCGAAGCGGAGTCCGCCCGCCGGCGAAAGCTGCAGGAGCAGGAAAGCCGCCGCAGCGCCGAGCGCGGAGACGGTTCTGGAAGCGCAACCGCGGAGAGCCTCCGGCGGGAAGGGGAAGCGGCCGGCCCGGAGGAGGCCGACCCCCGGGCCACGCGGGAGCAGCGCCGCGAGCTGCAGTTGTTCAGCCTCTTCATGCGCAGCCCGGACTGCCGCGATCGGATCTGCGAGCGACTCGACCTTGTGACCGTGAGTCACCGCCTGGTCCGCGAGGCCCTGAAACAGGCCGTGGGCGCCTGGACGGACGAGGACAGCGGCGTGGAAAGCTGGGCCCACGCCTGCGGCAACCAGCGCATCCGCCGCATGGCGCTGAACGCGCTGGTGGAAGCGCCCCGCCCGGGAGACGCACGCGAGGCGGACGAGATCCTGCTGCTGCTGGAGCGCTCGCGCCTGGACCGGCGGCTGGCGGAGATCAACGAGCTGACCCGCGCGGGCCTGTCCGGCCTCAGCCCGGAGGAACGCCGAGGGCTGGCTGAAGAGTTCGAGGCCCTGCGGAGGAAACGCCGCGAACTGGACGACCGGCGGCGCAGCGAGTATTGAATCAGGCGTCGGCGAATTCGATCGCGGCCATCGCGCCGGCCAGGCGGGTGTAGAGTTCGTCGCGGTCGAAGGGCTTGCGGATCACCCCCAGCACCACTCCCCGCTCGAAACGCTCCAGGTCCAGCTCGTCCGCGTAGCCGGTGAGGAACATGGCTTTCAGCTCCGGTGATACACGGCGCAGCTCGTCGAGCAGGTCCATGCCGTCCATGCGCGGAAGCCGCAGGTCGAGCAGGGCCAGATCCACCTCTTCGCGGATCGATTCGAAGGAGTCCAGCGCCTCGGCCGCGTTGGGATAGCTGTGGACGCGGTAGCCCAGGCCCTCGAGCAGGCTGCGCGTTGTCTGCAGCAGCACGTCGTCGTCGTCCACCAGCAGCAGGCAACGGGTACCGCGAGCCGCAGGCCCGCGGGAGCCGGTGCGGCCCTCCCCGTGTAACACAGGCAAGAGGATGCGGAAGACTGTGCCGCGGCTCGGCCGGCTCTCGGCTTCGATCGTCCCGCCGTGGTTGCGGATGCAACCGTAGACTCCGTAGAGGCCCAGTCCCGAGCCGCCGCTGGCCCGCTTCGTGGTGAAGAAGGGCTCGAAGATCCGGGCCAGGGTCGCCCGGTCCATTCCCCCGCCGTTGTCCCGCACCACGATACGCAGACAGGAACCCCCGGGCCTTCTCCCCTCGCTGTCGACGAGCTCCGCCGGCGCCGGCACGTTCTCCGTCTGGATCACGAGCCTGCCGCCCTCGGGCATGGCGTCGCGGGCGTTCAGTCCGAGGTTGATGAAGGCGTTCTGCAGTTCGCTGGCGTCGCCCGAAAGCTGGTGCGACCTCGCCTTCAGGTCCAGCTGCAGGGTGACCTGCGGACCGCTGTCCCTCAGCAGGCCGGCCGTATCGCGCAGCACCCGGTGCAGGTCGACGGTCTCGAAGCGGGTCTGGTCCTGGTGCGCGAACGACAGCAGCCGGTGGATCAGCTTGGAGGATCCCGCCGAGGCGTCGTAGATCCGCTCGGCGAAGGGTCGCTCCTCGCCCTCCTCGGGCAGGCGCCGCATCAGCAGTCTCGCCGAGCCCGCGATGGAGATCAGCAGGTTGTTGAAGTCGTGCGCCAGGCTGCCCGCCAGCCGGCCCATCGATTCCATCTTCAAGGCCTGCCGGTACTGGTACTCAAGGCGCGTGCGGCGGGCTTCCTCGCGACGCCTGTCTGAAATATCGAAGGCGTAGAAGAGACAGCATCCGTCCTCGCGGGGCTCCCAGTGCGCCTCGAAGGGCACGCCGCCGAGCTCGAGCTCCCGGCGGCAGCGCTCCCCGGCGGAGAGGGCCGTGCGGGCCGGCTCTCCCTCCGGGAAGAGCTCCGTTTTTCGCCCGCCCGGCTGCGCGCCGTAATGGGTCGCGATCCGATTGCAGGTCAGAATCCGGCCCCGCCGGTCGAGCAGGATCGCCAGGCAGGGCAGTTCGTCCAGCAGCAGCCGATCCCGGCGGGAGGCGATTCTTATGTCCGCCTCAGTCTCACGAAGCCTGCGCTCCGTCTCCAGGTGCTCCAGGGTTCGTGACACGATTTCGGACAGCCGGTCCAGGGAGGTTTCCGACTTGAGCAGGTAGTCGCGGGCGCCGCGCTTCAGGTACGCCGCGGCGGAACCGGCGTCGTCCCGGGCGGTGAAGACGATGAAGGGCGGCGCCGGACAACGCTCCTCCAGGCGCTCGATCAATTCCAGGCCGCTCATGTCCGGCAGCCCGCACTCCAGCAGCAACAGGTCCGCGGCTCCTCGCTCGTATTGCGCCAGAGCGTCCGCCCCGCTGCGCGTCGCGGCTACCTCGTAGCCCCACAGCGAAAGCCGGGCTCCGGTTATTCTGGAGAACCCGGGATCGGGGTCGACAATCTGAATCTGCTTGGTCATCGTGTCAGCGGTCCAGTATCGAATAGAGCCAGGCGCCCAGCAGGACGAACAGGATATTGGGGATCCAGCCCGCGCCGAGCGGGTCGAGCAGTTCCTTGTAGCCCAGGTTGCGGCAGACGACCTGCAGTCCGTAATACAGGAAGCAGCAGAGCAGGCTGATGGCGAAACCGAGGGCCAGGCCGCCGCGGGCCCTGCGCAGGGAGAGCGGAACTCCGAAGAACACGATCACGAAATTGGCCAGCGGCGCGGCAAGCTTGATCTGCTGGTTGACCTGCCAGCGCGTGATACGCGCCCCGGCCTGGCGCTGCCGCTCGATGAAGCCCCGCAGCTCCGCGAGGTTCATCTCCTCGGGGGCCGACTGCAGGGACTGGACGTCCTCGTGCTTCAACAACAGTCCGGGCAGGGGAAGCTCCTCGAAGGTCCGGTAGGTCTCCTCGGGATGAACCTGCCGCTCGCTGCCGTCAAGAAAGGTCCACACGCCGTCGCGCAGCTCCGCTTCCTTCGCGTCGGCTCTGTACCTGAGGCGGCCGCCGTCGAACTCCAGGAACACGGCCTTGGATCCGTGGCCCTCTTCGAGGTTGTAGTTCTCTAGCGTGAACATGCTCGAGGGGCTGTTCTGGAAGTAGATCCGGCCGCTATTCTGGCGCAGCGTGGCGGGGCGCTTCCTGATCCGGGTGCGGTAGATCTCCATTCGCTCGCGGGCCGTGTCCGTGACCAGCGACTCGCCCAGGAGGAAGATACCCAAGCTGATCAGCACGGACCAGCAGGACAGCAGGCGCAGGATCCGCAGGGGGCTCACTCCGCAGGCCTTGATGGCCGTGATCTCGGATGTGCGCACCATCCCGCCCAGGGTGAATACCGTTGTCAGCAGCATGGCCACCGGCGTCACCAGGTAGACGATCTGGGGCAGGTAAAGCACGTAATACCTGACGATCTCGGCCCGGGGCGTTTCGGAATCGATGAACTTGTCCAGGTGCTCCATCAGGTCCACGGTGACGAAGATCACCAGACTGGCCAGCAGGGTGAACAGCGCGATGGAGAAGAAACGCTTCAGGATGTAGCGCCCGAGGATGCTCATTCGCCTTCCTCCGCGCCCGGTGCGGTTTCCTCGTGCTCGTCTATTTCGGCGGCCAGACGGGCCATCGCCCGCTGCTCCTCGACCGCAGTGCGGTCCTCGGGTTCATCGTGGCGCTTGGCCAAGCGGACCAGCCAGCGAGGGAGCTGGACCGGCGTGCCCTGGCGGATAACGGATCGCAGCAGCCACAATCCCAGCAGCGCCAGCAGCAGGTTGGGCGCCCACATGGCCACCCCCGGCGAAACGAACCCGCGGTCCGCCAGGTCCTCGCCGCCGATCAGGAAGATCCAGTAGATCAGGAAGAACAGGATCGACAGGCCGCCCGACACGGCCAGGTTGCCGCTGCCCGACTTCACGCCCAGCGGCGCGCCGATCAGCACGAAGACCAGCACCGCCACCGGGATGGAGAACTTCTTGTGGATCTCCACCCAGTAGCTGCGGATCTTGCGCGCGTTCTTATCCGGGTCCCGCTCCTCCCAGCGGCGTATGCGCTCCAGCATCTCGGCCGCGGTCTGCTCGCGGTCCCCCCGGTACTTCGATTTCTGACGCCGCAGGGTCATGTTCCTGGCCTTGATGGCCAAGACGCTCTGCTCGAAATCGATCAGGTTGTAGTCCAGCTCGTTCTTCCAGTCCCGGCGATGGATCTGGCCCGAATAGAGCGTCAGGAGGAAGCGCGAGGACTCCTCGTCGAAGTACAGGTCGGCGCTGTCGGCCAGAATCGTGCTGTGCACGCCCCGCTCGCTTTCGTCGAAGATCGTGACGCCCTTCATCCTCCGGCTCGCGTGGTCGATGCCACGGCTGTGTATCACGTAGTCCGGCACGTCGAAGAGGAACAGCGATTCCTCCATCTGCATCGTCGGCTGCTTGCGGAAGATGCTGCGCCTGAGGAGGCTCGACTTGTAGTTGAATTTCGGCAGGACCCAGTTGTTGTAGGCCGCCAGGCCGAGGACCAGCAGCAGGCTGGCGAGCATCACGGGCCGGATGAGTTTTGTCAGGCTCACGCCGCAGGACTTGAGGGCGGTGATCTCGTGGTCCCCGGTCAGGCGCCCGAAAGCCATCAGAGCGGCGATCAACACGGCCATGGGCACGGCCATGGCCAGGATCCAGGCGATGTTGTAGAAGAAGAACTCGAGGATCACCCCGGCGCCGATTCCCTTGCCCAGGATCTTGCCCAGGATCTGGAAGGCGAAATTGAGCACGAAGAGGAAGACGATCAGCGCCAGGCTGTAGAGGAAGGGCGAGAGGTGCTCGCGGACGATATAGCGCGAGAGAAGGCTCATCGATCCACCGTTTCCGACCGGACGGCCGTCGCCGTCGTGTTACAAATCTCCGCCCGGCGGCCGGAGCACCAGCTCCTCCACCAGCGTGCGCTTCCCGCTCTCGCAGCAGGCGAAGATCTGGCGCGCCACCTCGGCGGGATCCATCATGGTCTCCGGGTCGTGTCCGCCCTCCGCCCAGAGCGGCGTAGCGGTCGCTCCGGGGAAGACGTTCGTGATGCGGATTCCGCGACCGCGCAGTTCCTCGCGGGCGACGTCCATCAGACCCTTCAGGCCTGCCTTGCCGGCGGTGTAGAGCCCGCAGCCGGCGAAGGGTTTCAGCGCGGCCACGCTGAGTACGTTGACCACGTGCAGCTCGCGATCGGCTTCCACGGCCGGCCCGGCCGCTTCCCGCAGCAGCAGGAAGGGTCCCAGCAGATTGACCCGCAGCGCCTCCAGGGCCCGTGCCTCACTCTCTTCGAGCAGCTCGGACACGTGAAACAGGCCGGCGCTGTTGACCAGCACGTCCAGCCGGCCTTCCTCCTGTATCACGGCCCGCACCAGCAGCTTGACCTGCGCGGAATCCGCCACGTCGCACAGGTGAGTGCTCGGAACACCTGCGGTCCCCGACCGCCGCTCCGCGATCTCGCGCCGGGCCTCCAGCAGCCTATCCTCCCGCCGGGCCGCCAGGTGAACGCGGTCACCCGCGGCGTGAAAGAGGGCGGCGCACTCCAGGCCGATGCCCGAGGATCCCCCGCTGATCAGGACACTCCTGCCGCCCGGTGAGGGGGGCGCTTCGTTCATCGGTCTTTCCTTAATCCGCCTTCAGGGCGGCGATGTTCCGGCCGGTTTCCTCCAGGCGCAGCTCGTGAAGCCGCCCGGCCGGCAGGCGATGCTCGAGCTCCCTCCAGAAGGCCAGGGCGAGGTTCTCCGCGGTAGGTATCACGCCCTCGAGAAAATCCACGTCTTCGTTGAGGTACCTGTGATCCACGCGGTCGACGATCACCCCGCGGATGATCTCCGAGAATCGCGAGAGTTCCAGCAGCATGCCGGTCCGGGGATCGGCTTCGCCCCGGATGGTGACCCACAGCCGGTAGTTGTGCCCGTGGCCCTGCGGGTTGGCGCACTTCCCGTAGATCTCGAGGTTCTCTTCGTCGTCGAGTTCCGGGTTGTAGAGGCGGTGCGCGGCGCAGAAATCCTCAACCCTCGTGAGATACACATCCGGCATTTCACGGCCTTCCTTAACTTGAATCGACCGATGGACTACAGCCTGCGAACCTACCGGGACTCGGATTGGGAAGCCGTCATCGCCTTGTGGATCGACAGCGGTATCCCCATGGGCCACTCGGAGTGCCATGCCGTACTCGAGCGCGCCCGGCGCCTCTGGCCGGAGCTGTTCCTGGTGGCCGAGGATCCCGCGGGGCGGATCGTGGGAGCCGTCTGGGGCAGCTTTGACGGCCGGCGGGCGGCACTCAACCACCTGGCCGTGGAGAAGGGATGTCGCGGCCGGGGTCTGGGTAAGCGCCTGGTTCGGGAACTGCTCGAACGCCTGCGCGCGACGGACGCGGTTAAAATACACCTTCAGGTGTTCTCTGACAACGCGGAGCTGCTGGACTTCTACCGCGCATTCGGCTTTTATCGCCGGGACGACCTGATCATGATGAGCGCGGACCTCCGCGGAAACCGATTCAACCACACCAGAGGCCCACGATGAAGACATTCGCGATCACACTCATCTGCCTGCTGCTCTGCGCCTGCTCGCGGGAGCCCCGCGGCCTGGCGGACTACTTCCCCGACTCCAAGGGCGAGCGGCGCAACTTCCAGGTCCTGGTGGACGGCCTCCAGCGAGGCTTCTACAACCTCGAAACCCGCTCGATCAACGAGGACGAGCAGGGAACCGCACTGTTCTTCCTGGATCCCCGGCATCGCGATCTGCTCGGTAACTGGCACATGGTGCTTCAGGATGAGCGGCTGTCGGCGGTTCTGCCTCCTTACGGTCTGGAGCTGGAACTCTTCCGCTATCCCGCGCGGCCAGACACCAACTGGCGCGAGACGCAACCGGGTTTCGCCGGCCGCTGCCTGGGCCTGGAGGATGTGGAGGTCACCGCGGGCCGTTTCCGCGACGCGGTGCACCTGCAGTACCGCCTCGAGCCCGAGTTCCTGCTGAAGATGAAACTCGACTCCCAGGGTCGCGACATCCTGATGGAACTGTGGCTGGCGCCCTTCCACGGACCGGTGCGCTTCAAAGTCGGCGATAGCTACGAGGAAGAACTTGTCGAGCGCTACTGAGGACGGATCGGAAGCACGGGACGGCGACCGGCTCGCCGAACTTGCGGTTGGGCTGGCAACCGCGCGCCGGCTGATTCTCTCCGCCGGCCGACTGGTTCACCGGGCCTGGATGGACGAAGAAGGCCTGCGCGTGGACCAGAAAGGCCTCTACGACTTCGTTACCCAGGTGGACCACCGCTCGGAGGCACTCATCGCCGCCGGCATCGCCGAGTCATTTCCCGATGACGGCTTCCTGGGCGAGGAAGGTTCCTCCCGGGACCTCGAACGGGCGCGAGTCTGGATCGTCGATCCCCTGGACGGGACCAGCAACTTCATTCACCGCTACCCTGCCTTCGCCGTCTCCATCGCCCTGACCCGGCGCAGAACCCTCCCGGACGGTGATCCCCGTGCCCGCGCCGGACGACTGAGCGGGGAGGATCGCCGCGCCCGCTTTCCCGCCGTTCTCGATCTCGAGCCGGTCCTGGGCCTGATCTACGACGTTTGCCAGCAGCGGCTGTTCTGGGCGATTCAGGGCGGGGGAGCCTGGGTGGAGGACTTGCGAAGCGCGCTCGATGAGGAGACCGAGCCCGCTATGGGCGCCGATCCGTTGACTTCCGCGGAGGGCTCTTCGCCCGAGAGGTGGCTGGGAGCACTTGTCCGGCGATCGCGGGGACTGGGCGGAGGCGCTGCGTGCGCGCTGAAGGAGGCCTTCCTGGCAACGGGATTCCCGGTACGCTACCGGGACCTGGCCCGCCTCTACCAGGAGGCTTTCGAGCGCCTGCTGCCCGGGGCCGCGGGTTTGAGGCGCGGCGGCAGCGCGGCCCTGGACCTGGCTTACACCGCGGCCGGCATCTTCGACGGGTTCTTCGAGATCCACCTTTCGCCCTGGGACGTGGCGGCGGGGATTCTGCTGGTCGAGGAAGCCGGAGGCCGGGTCTCCGGCCTGGGCGGTGATCCCCTGGCGGACGGCAACCTGCTGGCCGGACCGCCCGAGCTGGTCCGGGAGTTGGAGGCGGCCCTGGAACCTGTCTTTCGAGCCGATTCGGACGCGCCAGCCTGGTCAGGGTGAACTCCCCGGTCGGTTGCTTCAGTGCCTGGGCTTCCTTACAATACTAGTTCACGAAAAAGAGAGGAGCGCCGTGCGGTTCGGCAATCACCGACCTAGGCTGGTACCTGCGCTTAGCGGAGAACTCTGAGAATACCGAATGCACCCGAGCAGGGTGCATTTTTGTTTTGGAGGGCGGCTTTGAAGAAGGAACTGTTGCTGCTTGTCGAACTTCAGAAGATAGATGACCAGTTCCACGCGCTTGAAATATCCAAAGGAACCCTGCCCCAGGAACTCGAGCGTCTCGACAGGGAGGAAGCAGAACTCCGCATCGGCCGCGAGAACATGCAGAAGCAGCTCAAAGAGCTGGAAGTCGAGATCCGGCAACGCGAAAAACGGCACGACGAGCTGAAAGTGAAAGTGGATGCGCTGCAGGAGAAACTGTTCTCCACGCAGACCAACCAGGAATACGAGGCGGTCACCAGGGAAATCGACTGGCACCAGGATGCGCTCAACGAGAACGAGACCGCCATGGTGAACTGTCTCGAACAGCAGGAAGAGCTGCAGGAATCCTTCGACGGCAGCCATCAGCGCTGTTCCGAGCTGGTGGATGCCCTGGACAAGATGAAGGCGCGTTTCAAGGAGCATTCGGCGGCCACCGCCGTGCAGGTCAAGGATCTTGAGAACAACCGCGATCAAATGGTGTCCCAGATTCCCAAGCCCCTGCTGGCGCACTACGAGCGGATCCGCAAAGCCAAGGACGGCCGCGGCGTGGTCAGCGTCTACCGCGGAACCAGCTGCGGCGGTTGCTTCCAGACGATTCCGCCCCAGAAGATCAACCAGGTCCGGCGGATGCAGGACCTGATACTCTGTGAGATCTGCGGGCGGATCCTGATCAGCGATCAGCTCGAGACCGGCGCGGAGCAGCTGAAACAGCAATAACCGGGAAAGTAACCGGAAGGGCACAGTTATCGCGGCCCGTGGAAAGGTGCGGTCCGGCGAGGCCGGGGTCGGAGCAGGTCCGATGGCCGCGGCCCGCCGTTTGCGCGGCAGGCTGAGGAAAGTCCGGACTTCACAGGGCAGGACGCCCGTGAGGGGCACCGCGAGGTGACGGAAAGTGCCGCAGAAACCATACCGCCCCGCACCTAGATCAGTGTGGATACCAAACGTGTGTTATCCTACGTCGCCTCACTGATTTAGGTGCGGGGTAAGGGTGAAATGGTGCGGTCCGGGATCAACCGGACTTAATGTAAGAGCGCACCGCGCCGCGGGTGACCGCGGCGGCAGGGTAAACCCCGTCCGAAGCAAGACCAAGCAGGTCCGTCAAGGCTGCCCGTCAAGCTCCCAGGCGCTTCCGCGGTGTTCCCGGTTCCGGGAGACGACTCTTCCGGGATGCCGGGGACGGCGGGAGAGCGGCGGAGCTGCGGACCGGGTAGGTCGCCAAGATCAATGGCCATGCCGCCATCCTCTGGAAGCGCGTCTTCCTGCAGGTGGCGGTTACAGAATCCGGCTTATGACCTGCTCCGACCCCGGCCGCGCCGAACCCGCGACCCTGCAGTTGATGAAGAGAATTCTGAGACATACAGGCTGGAGTCCACATGGATCTTCTGTGGGAGCACCCGGGAGATCTGCAGCATGACCAGAGAGTTCAACATGTCGCCAAGGCGCTGAATCTGCCACCCGCCGTCGCCCTCGTCCTGGTGGGCAACGGCATCGACACGCCGGAAGCGGCGCAGGCCTTCTTCCATCCGGAAGTGACGCAGTTCCACGATCCGTTGCTGATGGAGGACATGGCGTGCGCCACGAGCTGTCTGGTGGAAGCTCTTTACGAAAGGCGGCGGATAGTACTTTTCGGCGACTACGACGTGGACGGCGTCACCTCGGTCGCGCTGCTCTATCTCTTTCTCAAAGACATCGGCGGCGATGTCGTGTATCACATTCCCGAGCGGAACAGCGAAGGCTACGGCCTGTCCATCGACGCTGTCCGGTCGGCGCGCGAGCACGGCGGGGAGGTCTTGCTCACCGTGGACACGGGCATCACCGCCGTGGATGAAATCGCCTTCGCCCGCGAGCTGGGTCTCGAGGTGATCGTCTGCGACCATCACCAGCCGGGCGAATCCCTGCCCGTGGCCACAGCAATTCTCAATCCCAAGCGCCACGAATGTTCCTATCCCTTCAAGGAGCTGGCGGCCGTGGGTGTGGCCTTCAAGCTGGGCCAATCCCTGGTGCGCGGGCTCGAGCTGGATGCGGAGATGATCTACCGCTACCTGGACCTGGCCGCCATCGGCAGCGCAGCGGACATCGTCCCGCTGACCGGCGAGAACCGGGTGATGGTGGGTCTCGGGCTCAGGAAGCTGAACAAGGAGCCGCAGGTGGGCGTCGGGGCGCTGCTGCAGGTCAGCGGACTGCTGCGCCGCGAGGTCAACGTGAGCAGCGTGGTCTTCGGCCTGGCGCCCCGGATCAACGCCGTGGGGCGCCTGGGCAGCGCGGAGCGGGCGGTCCGCCTGCTGACCACGAAGAACCGCGAGACCGCCAGGGATATCGCGCGAGTCCTGGAGCACGAGAATCGCCAGCGCAAGTCCATCGATCACGGCACTTTGGACGAGGCCGTCGAGAAGGTCGAGCAGGAATGCGATCTCGGGCAGGACAAGGTGATCGTGCTCGACAAGCGCAACTGGCACAGCGGCGTGATCGGCATCGTCGCCTCGAGGATCATCGAGAGGCATCACCGGCCGACGGTGATGATCACTGTGGACGACAGCGGCCTGGGCAAAGGCAGCGCCCGCAGCATCAGCGGCTTCGACGTCTACGAAGCGCTGAGGTCCTGCGAGGACCTGCTCGAGCAGTTCGGCGGGCACAAGTACGCCGCGGGCCTGACGGTCCGCGAGGAGAACATCCCCGAGTTGCGCCGGCGGCTGAAGCACTATTGTGACTCACGGCTTTGTTTGAGCGACCTCAACCCGCGCCTGCGCATCGACGCGGAGATTCCCTTGCGCATGGTCGACCGGGAATTCCTCGAGGCACTCAAGCTCTTCGCGCCCTTCGGACCGAAGAATCAGCAGCCGCATTTCCTGACCCGGAGCGCCGTCATCAAGGGCGAGGCCCGGGTGGTCGGCAGCGGCCACCTGGTCTGCCGCGTGGAGAAGGAGGGCATCGAGTTCGACGCCATCGGTTACGGCCTGGGCCACCTGGCGGAAGAACTCGAGCTGAGCGATGGGGGCGTGGACATGGTTTACGCCGTGATCGAGAACGTCTGGCGGGGCCGCAGCGGCATCCAGCTGCACCTGAAAGATATCTGCCCGGCAGGGACGCGGCAGATCGTCACGCGCGCGGTCCCCGAAGTTGCCTGATCGCGGCCGGCGGGAAGCCGGGACGGACGAAGGGAGAACCAGGAGAGCCTTTCCATGTTTCTGACCAGCCAGCAGAACGAGTTTCGTGAGACGGTGCGGGATTTCGCCCTTCGCGAGGTGCAGCCGGAGGCGGCCCGGATCGACCGCGAGGAGACCTTCCCGGTCGAGCTCGTCAAGCGCATGGGTGAGCGGGGCCTGATGGGTATTCCCTACCCGGAGCAGTACGACGGAGCCGGCCTGGACACGGTGTGTTACGCACTGGCGGTCGAGGAGCTCAGCCGGGTCTGCGGCTCGACGGGTATCACGCTGGCGGCGCACATCAGCCTGGGCACGAGCCCGATCTACGAATTCGGGACGGCAGAGCAGAAGCGGCGTTACCTGCCGCGCCTGTGCCGTGGCGAGACTCTGGGCGCCTTCGGCCTGACCGAGCCCGGGGCGGGGAGTGACGCGGGCGGCACCAAGACCTGGGCGCGCCGGGACGGGGACGAGTGGGTGGTCAACGGGTCCAAGATGTGGATCACGAACGCGGGCTATTCCGACGTCCTGGTGATCACCGCCCTGACCGACCGCGAGCAGCGGGTGATCAGCAGCTTCCTGGTGGAAAAGGGCATGCCGGGCTACGTGATCGGCCCCTCCGAGAAGAAGCTCGGCCTGCGGGGCAGCGACACCCACGCGCTGAGCTTCGAGGACCTGCACTTGCCCGCGGAACACCTGCTGGGTGAACTCGGCGATGGTTTCAGGCAGGCACTCAGCACGCTGAACGGCGGGCGCATTTCCGTCGGGGCCATGGCCGTGGGACTGGCCCAGGGGGCCCTGGACGCGGCCCTGTCCCACAGTGAAAGCCGCGTGCAGTTCGGGCGCCCGGCGGCCCGTAACCAGGCGATCCAGTTCTACCTGGCCGACATGGCCACGCGGACGGAAGCGGCGCGGCATCTCGTGCTTAACGCCGCCCGGATGAAGGACGCGGGCAAGCCCTATATCCGCGAAGGAGCCATGGCCAAGCTCTTCGCCAGCGAGACGGCCAGCTTTTGCGCGGATCGGGCGATCCAGATCCTGGGCGCCGCTGGCTACAGCAAGGATCACGAAGTGGAAAGGATCTACCGGGACGCGAAACTCTGCGAGATCGGCGAGGGCACGAGCGAGATCCAGCGCCTGGTCATCGTGCGCCAACTTCTCGGCGGCAAGAAGGCAAATTATTGAACGGCGGGTTTCTTAGGTTCGGCGAATTTCGGGCGCTGGCGCTCGACTTCGGTCGGCTGAGAATCCGCCGCCCCCGGCCGGAAACCCCGGACCGGATGCTCAACCTGCCGGTGGCGCCCTGCCTGTTGAGTCGGGGGAGCCGACTGGTGCTGGTGGACGCAGGTTTCGCTCCGGGAGTTCCGGAGCGGCTGGAGGGCGTCGCCTGGCTGCGGCCGCCGCGGAGCATCGGCGAACAGCTCGCCGCCGCAAGCCTGCGCCCGGAAGACGTGGACGAGATCGTCCTGACGCACCTGCACGACGATCACGCATCGGGCATCCTGCGGGCGAACTGTGGCCGGGCTTACTATCCAAGGGCCCGGGTCCACCTGCAGCGGGAGGCCCTGGCGCAGGCGCGCGCGCTGATAGGACGCGGCGGCGAACGTTACGTCAGGGAAGAGCTGCTGGAGCACCTGGCCGCGAGTCCTTCGACCGTACTGCACGAGGGCGACTGGAGCCTGGAACCCGGCCTGGATGTGATCCATACGGGTGGACACACGCCGGGCCACCAGGCGGTGCTGGCGGGCGGCGGCGAGGAGTGCCTGCTGTTCGGAGGCGACCTGCTGGCCGTTCGCAGCGCCTTTCAACCCGGCTTCAGGACCGGCGTGGACACGGACCAGGAGCGTGCGGGCGCCATGCGCGGGAAACTGGTGGAAACCGGAAAGGCGGGCACCTTCTACTTGTATCACGCACACGAAGCGTCCCGCTTTTTCAGAATCGCGAACGACGACACGGCTAAATAAAGAACGTAGGAGAGCACATGAGGGAAGCAGTCATCATATCAGCCGTCAGGACGCCGATCGGTTCCTTCAACGGATCGCTGGCCGGCGTTCCCGCCACGAGATTGGGCGCGGCTGCGGTCAAGGCGGTCATCGCGCGCGCCGGCATCGACGGCGCCGCGGTGGACGAGGTCATCATGGGCAACGTACTCCCGGCGGGCGAGGGCCAGGCGCCCGCGCGTCAGGCCTGCATCTACGCGGGACTGCCCGAGCAGGTGGCCTGCATGACGATCAACAAGGTCTGTGGAAGCGGCCTGAAGAGCGTGATGCTCGGGGCCCAGGCGATCATGACCGGTGACGCCGACGTCGTGGTGGCGGGCGGCATGGAGAACATGAGCCAGGTGCCCTACTACCTTCCGGACGGGCGCAACGGGATGCGCCTGGGTCACGGGAAAGTGCTGGACGGCATGGTTCACGACGGCCTGTGGGACGTCTACAACAACTTCCACATGGGCAACGCGGCCGAGCTCTGTGCCCGCGAGATGTCCATCAGCAGGGAGGACCAGGACGCCTTCGCCGCCGAGTCCTACCGCAGGGCTCAGACCGCCGTCGAGAAGGGCCTGTTCAGTCGTGAGATCGTGCCGGTCGAGATTCCGCAGCGGCGGGGCGAACCGGTGGTCGTCGCCGAGGACGAGGAACCCGGCCGGGGCCGCATCGACAAGCTGGGCAAGCTGCGTCCCGCCTTCGACAAGGAAGGGACCGTCACCGCGGGCAACGCCTCGAGCATCAACGACGGCGCCGCGGCGCTGCTGCTGATGAGCGCCGAGAAAGCTTCCGAGCTGGGCCTCAAGCCCATGGCGCGCATCGTGGCCCAGGCAGGCGCGGCTCAGAAACCCGAGTGGTTCACCACCGCGCCGGCCGCCTCCGTCGAGAAGGCGCTGAAGCAGGCCGGCCTCGAACTGGGCGACATCGAGATCTTCGAGATCAACGAGGCCTTCAGCGTGGTCTCGCTGGCCAACGAACGCCTGCTGAAGGCGGACCCGGCGAAGATCAACCCGCGCGGCGGGGCGGTGGCCCTGGGTCATCCGATCGGCGCCAGCGGGGCGCGGATCCTCGTGACGCTGCTGCACGAGATGGAGGACATGGGCGCCAGGCGCGGCCTGGCCAGTCTCTGCATCGGCGGCGGCGAGGCCGTGGCCCTGATCGTCGAACGGGAAGCGTGAATCCGAGGTATCACAACAGAAGGACGTGACATGGACAGCAATACGATCTCGGTCATCGGCGCGGGAACCATGGGCAACGGCATCACCCATGTTTTCGCCAAGTTCGGCTACAAGGTTCACCTGGTGGACATCAGCGACGAGCTGCTGGCCCGCGCGGTGAAAACCATCGAGAAGAACCTCGGCCGCGAAGTCAAGAAGGAGAAGATCAGCCAGCAGGAGGCGGAGGAGACCCTGGGCCGGATCGGGACCAGCGGCGACCTCTCGGTGGTCGGCGATTCCTTCCTGGTGGTGGAGGCGGCCACGGAAAACCGGGAAGTGAAATTCGAACTCTTCCGCAGGCTGGCGGAACTGGCCCCCGCGGGCGCCGTGCTGGCCAGCAACACCTCTTCCATCTCGATCACGGAAATCGCCTCGGTCACCGGGTGCCCCGAGCGGGTGATCGGCATGCACTTCATGAATCCCGTGCCGATGATGAAGCTGGTGGAGGTGATCCGCGGCCATGACACTTCGGAGGCCACCCTCGAGTCGGTGATACAACTTTGCGAAAAGCTGGGCAAGACGCCGCTGGCTTCAGAAGACTATCCCGGTTTCGTGGCCAACCGCATCCTGATGCCCATGATCAACGAGGCGATCTACGCGCTCTGGGAGGGGGTGTCCACGCGGGAAGCCATCGACGGCATCATGAAGCTGGGCATGAACCATCCCATGGGGCCCCTGGCTCTGGCCGATTTCATCGGCCTGGACATCTGCCTGGCCATCATGCAGGTGCTGCACGAGGGCCTGGGCGATTCCAAGTACCGCCCCTGTCCCCTGCTGCGGAAGCTGGTGGCCGCCGGTCACCTGGGACGCAAGAGCGGGCGGGGATTCTACGAATACCAATAACGGAGATTCCGATGGATTTCCGGTTGAGCGAGGAGCAGCTTGCGGTCCAGGACATGACGCGCCGCTTTGCCCGGGAGCGCCTGCTGCCCGGCGTACGCGAGCGGGACGAACAGGGCGCGGATCCGGCCGAGTTGCGCGAAGAGCTGCTGGGGATGGGATTCGGCGGCCTGCTGGTACCCGAGGAG
This sequence comes from uncultured Bacteroidaceae bacterium, assembly GCA_964568855.1. GTDB lineage: Bacteria > CAIWAD01 > CAIWAD01 > CAIWAD01 > CAIWAD01 > CAZMSD01. The sequence goes on from CAZMSD010000012.1 coordinate 20,651, forward strand.
CAGGGCGGTATGGGCATGGATCGGATGTGCCTGGCACTGGGGCTGGAGGAGCTGGCGGCCGTGGACGCCGCCCTGGCCCTGCAGATCTTGACCAGCAATGTCTGGGGCTGCCAGGCCCTGGAGCTGTTCGGCGATGATGAACAGAAGTCCGCGGCGCTCCCGCCGCTGGCGGGAGGCGAAAGCCTGTCCGCCTTCTGTTGCAGCGAGCCGGAAGCGGGCAGTGACCGGTCCCTGATCGGGCTCAGCGCCGCTACCTCCGGCAACGGCGGCTTCATCCTCAACGGTTCGAAATGCAATGTCATCGCGGCCGCGGCCGCCGGCGTCATGCTTGTTGTAGCAGGCGGCGAGGAGGCCGGCGGGGTCGGGGAACGGAATGACTTGAGCCTGCTGTTGGTTGACGCCGGTTCGCCGGGGATCACGGTGAGTCCGGTGCGTGATACCCTGGGCATGCGCTGCGCCGGTATCGCCGACGTCGACTTCGCGGACCTGCTGGCGCCCCCGGGCGCCCTGATCGGCAAGGCCGGGGCCGGAGCGCGGATGCTGTCCGAACTGGCTCCGCTGGCCTCCCTGGGAACTGCCGCGGTGGGATTGGGAATGTCCGTCGGCGCCTTCGAACTGGCCCGCGAGTATGCCTCCCAGCGCGAACAGTTCGGCCGGACCATCGACCGCTTCCAGGGCATCCGTTTCAAGCTGTCCGAGATGGCCCTGCGGATCGAGGCGACCCGCGGCCTGGTCATGCGCTCCGCCTGCGCGGAGACCGAAACCGAGAGGGCAGCTCTCGGAGACATGGCCAGGTTGGGCGCGGCCGATACAGCCTGTTTCTGCGCGAGGGAATGCGTCCAGATCCACGGAGGCTACGGCTATTCCCGCGAGTATCACGCAGAGCGTTTCATGCGGGACGCCAAGGCCCTCGACCTGTTCTGGGAGACCGGCGAAATGGTGCGTTCCGCGATCGCCCTGCGAGCGATCGGGTCCTGAGCGAGCGCGGATCGCAACTGCAACAGCGTGGAGTCGTTCCGGTGAAGATGTCGCGCAGGGCCGCGCGGGAGACGGCGGTCCTGATCCTCTATGCCCAGCAATCCTCAGGCCTGCCGCTGAGCGAAGTGATGGACCGCGTGAGAATCCTGCAGCGGAAGATCGAGCTGGATCTCGCCGCGAGCGAACAGCTTCCGGACAATACCCTGGACCGCGATTCGGTCTACGCCCGGTTTCTGCGCAACCTGGTGCTGAAGACGATCCGTGATACGGAAGTGATCGACGGGATCATCGCCGAGCGCGCTCACAAGTGGGATCTGGAGCGGATCGCCAGGCTGGACCGCATCATCCTGCGCATCGGCATCGCCGAGATGCTGCATTTTCCCGATATCCCCGAGAAGGTGTCGATCAACGAGGCCATCGAAATCGGCAAGAAGTACTCCACCGAGAACAGCGGCAAATTCATCAACGGGATCCTGGACAGCGTCAAGTCCGAGATCGCGGACCTGAGAAAGAAGTACGCGGACGACTGATGGCGCGGCGCCTGATGATCGTCGCCGGCGAGGCTTCCGGAGACCGGATCGCGGCGCTGGCGCTGCGGGCTCTGCGCGAACGCTGCGCTCCGGGCGAGCTCGAGGTCTGCGGCGTGGGCGGCGACGAGCTGGCCGCGGCGGGGATGGAGCCGCTGCTGCATCACCGCGAGTTGTCGGTGATGGGACTGTGGGACGTCCTGCGCAGGGCCGGAAGACTCCTCGGCGCCCTGCGGCGGGTGGAGCGCCTGGCCCGGGAGCTCCGGCCTGACCTGCTGCTGCTGGTGGATTATCCGGGTTTCAACCTGCGTCTCGCCGGCCGGCTGCGTCCGGTCGTTCCCAGGATCATGTACTACGTAAGCCCCAAGTACTGGGCCTGGAAGCGCAAACGGATCCACGGCGTGGCCGAGTTGACGGACCGCCAGGCGCTGATCTTTCCTTTCGAGGAAGCGGATTACCGGGCGCTCGGCTGCCGCGCGGAATACGTCGGCCATCCCGTCTTCGACCTCGTGGAGCAGGCGCCGGAACGGGGAGAGGCCCGGCATGGGCTGGGTCTCGATCCCGCGGACCGCGTGCTGGCGATGTTTCCGGGAAGCCGCGGGCCGGAAATCCGGCGCCACCTGCCCCTGCTGCGCGACTGCCTGCTGATGCTGCGTGACCTGGATTGCCGGGTCCTCGTTCAGCTGGCCGACAGCCTGGACCGGCGCCTGGTCGAGAACCTCTCTCTCGATCTGCGGGGAGTGCGCGTGATACAGGGCAGGTATTACGAGTGCCTGGCCGCCGCCGACCTGGGCCTGGTGGCCAGCGGGACGGCCAGCCTGGAAGCTGCCGCACTCGGCCTGGACCACCTGGTGTTCTACCGGCTGGACCGGCTGACCGGCTGGGTCGCGCGGCGGATGGTCCGCGTGCCATGGGCCTCGCCGGTGAACATCGTCGCAGGGGAGGAGCTCGTGCCGGAGTACCTGCAGGACGGAGCGACGGGGCTGCGCCTGGCCAATTGGGCGGTCGCGCGCCTGGAGTGGCTGCGGCGCCGGCCCGAGGAATCAGCGCGGGGCCCGGTGCTCGGTGAGAGGGTGCGCGAGCTGCTGGGCGGTCCGGGAGCTTCGGCGCGGGTGGCCGAAATCCTGCACGGGGAGCTGTGGCCGGATGGAGTACCGGGGGAATGAAGCTGAAAGTCCTGCGCCGCAGGCTGGTCACCTGGCTGGCCGTCAATTTCGGCTGGCTGCTGCTGCGGGCGCTCCAGGTGCTGGCGCGACCGCTGGTGGTCGACCGGCGCTACTTCGACGACCTGCGGCGGAAGAAACGCTCGATCCTGATTGCCGTGTGGCACGGACGGATCCTGTATCCCATCCTGACGCACAGCGGGCTGGGTATCACGCCCATGGTTTCGCTCAGCCGGGACGGCGAGATGATCGCCGGAACCGTTGAGAAATTGGGCTACCGCACGATCCGCGGCTCCACGTCGAGGCGCTCCAAGGACGCGATGGAGGAAATGATCCGCCTGCTCAGGCAGCCGGGTGAAATCTGCGCCATCATGCCCGACGGCCCGCGCGGACCCCGACACCGGCTGCAGCCGGGAGTCGTGCACATCGCCCGCCGATCCGGCGCTGTGATCCTGCCGCTGACATTCCGGGCCGAACGTCCGATCGAATTCGACAGCTGGGACCGCTTCAATTTCTGGAAACCCTTCAGCCGGGTCCTGCTGCTCTACGGGGAGCCGATCGAGATGGATCCCCAGGGCGATTTCGAGGAGCAGTCGGAATACCTGCGCGAAGAGATGGTCGAGCTGGAAAGCCGAGCCGACCGCTGGTTCGAAATCTAAGATCCTCATCACAGCGGGGGATAGCAGTTTCCCGGAGGACCTCCGGCTGCCGGAACCGATATGACTCGAAGTTTCACGGCAAGAATTCTCTCCCTTCCCTGGGGACTGGTCGGCGGGCTGAGAAACGTCGCCTACGACGCGGGCCTGCTGCCCTCGCGCCGCCCGCCGATCCCGGTGGTCTGCGTGGGCAACATCTCGCTGGGCGGCACCGGCAAGTCTCCCCTGGTGTGTCACCTGGCCTGCGAGTTGCGGGACGGGCGTGTCCCCCCACTGCTGGCCGGCGTCTTGAAGGATCCCGTAGCTCCGGCGATCCTCTCCCGCGGCTACGGCCGCAGTACGCGCGGCTACCTGCTCGCCTCCGCCGGCGGCGGACCGCTGGCCGAAGCTCGCCACCTGGGCGACGAGCCCCACATGTTCGCCACCATCTGTCCCGGCGTGCAGGTGGCGGTCTGCGAGAAACGCAGCGAGGGAGCCGCCAGACTGGCCGCCCAGGGCGCGGGGCTGGTGATCCTCGACGACGGCTTCCAGCACCGCTCGATTCGCCGCGACCTGGACATCCTGGTCTGGGACTGCAACCTGGATCCCGCCCGCGAAGCCCTGCTGCCTTTCGGCCGGCTGCGCGAATCCCCCGCGGCCGCCCGGCGGGCCGGGGCGCTGGTGCTCAGCAGGCCGGAGATCACCGGCCTGGCGGCCCGGCGGCTGGACTGGTTCGCAGAGTGCTGCCCGTCATTCAGGGAGAAAGGCCGGAGCTGGGTCATGCGCAGCCGCTTCGCGGGTCTGGTGGCGCCGGAGGGATCGACCCTGGCGGGTGGGGCGGTCTCCGGGAGTCACGAGCGAGCGGGATCCGCCGGCGCGGCGGACCCGGGGGAGCCGGCGGCGGCGCCCGATAGTTACGGCGTGTTCTGCGGAGTGGGCAACCCCGACCAGTTCCTGGCCGCCCTGCGCGAGAATCTCGGACGTTCCCGCTGGAGCGGGAGCTGGCCCGACCACCACTGGTTCGACTCCCGTGACCTGGTGAGGCTGCGCGAAGCGGCGAGGCGGGAGCGCCTGGAGGCCCTGGTCACCACCTGGAAGGACGCGGTCCGTCTGCCCGCGGGGCACGGACTGCCCCTCCTGGTGGCGGAGCAGGAGATCGAACTGCTGCCTGCACAGAATTACATTGAGAGCCATGACGACCAAGGCGACGGACATCCCTGAGCACCCGGTCGACTTCCTGGTGACCGGCAGCGGTATCGCCGGGCTGAGCTTCGCCCTCTCCGCGGCCGAGTGCGGGAAAGTGCTGCTGATCTCCAAGGCGGATCTCGACGATTCGACGACGAACCTCGCCCAGGGCGGGATCGCCTCCGCGCTGGCGGGCGACGACAGCTGCGAGAGCCATGCCGCGGACACCCTCGAGTCGGGCGCGGGGCTGTGTCATGAAGACGCCGTCCGCCTGCTCGTCGAGGAGGGCCCGGGCTGCATCGACTGGCTGGTCGAGCGGGGCACCTCCTTCACCCGCGATTCGGAAGGTTCCCTCGACCTGGGCCGCGAGGGCGGTCACACGCGGAACCGGATCGTCCACGCCGACGATCTGACCGGCGCCGAGATCGCCCGCGCGCTGCTGGCCCAAGCACGCGCACATCCCAACATCAGTCTGCTGGATCACTGGATGGTGGTCGACCTGATCACGCCCCATCACCTGGAGGGCGGAGGCCGGGGGGACGGCGGACCCTGCTACGGCGTCTATTGCATGCCCTGTCGCGAAGACGGGGACTGGAGAGTCCGCCGCGTGCTCTCGCGGATCACGCTGCTGGCCACCGGAGGTTCCGGCCGGATCTACCTGCATACGACTAATCCGAGTATTTCCACCGGCGACGGCGTCGCCCTGGCCTACCGCGCCGGAGCGGAACTGGCCAACCTCGAGTTCTTCCAGTTTCATCCCAGCGCCTTGTATCACCCGGATGCGTCGAACTGGCTGATCTCGGAGGCCCTGCGGGGGTACGGCGCCCGCCTGGTGAACGACCGGGGCGCCGGCTTGATGGACGGCGCGCATCCGCTCAGGGAGCTCGCTCCGCGCGACGTGGTGGCCCGGTGTATCGACGAGCACCTCAAGCGCAGCGGAGAAAGCTGCGCCTACATCGACTGCCGGCACCTGGATCAAGAGGAGCTGCGCCGGCGCTTTCCCAACATCACGGCCAAGTGCGACAGCCTGGGAATCGACGTCGGCCGCGATCCGATCCCAGTGGTCCCCGCCGCGCATTACCAGTGCGGCGGCATCCTCACGGACCTGGAGGGCCGCAGCAGCCTTGAGCGCCTGTACGCAGTGGGCGAGGCGGCCTGCACGGGTGTACACGGCGCCAACCGCCTGGCTTCCAACTCCCTGCTCGAGGCCGTGGTCTTCGCCCGCCGGGCGGGACGCGCGGCGATCCGAGAGCTGGAGCACGCCGATGTGCCCGCCGGCCGCATACCGGAATGGGACGTCAGCGGAACCTTCGACTCGGAGGAATGGGTGCTCGTGGAGCACGATCGCACCGAGGTTCGGCGCCTGATGTGGGATTACGTGGGGATCGTCCGCTCGCGGTTGCGCCTGCTTCGCGCCCGTTCCAGGATCCTGCTGATCGCCGGCGAGATCGAGGACTACTACCGCCGCACGCGCCTGCGGCCCGGACTGGTGGAGCTGCGCAACCTGGTGGCCGTGGCCTACCTGACCATCAAGTGCGCCCTGTTCCGCGAAGAGTCCCGGGGACTGCACTATCGCAGCGACTATCCGCAGCGGGACGACGACCGTTGGCACAAGGACACCGTGGTGCGGCGCTCCTCTCCGGGAGAGACCTCCACGCGGGACCTCCCCTGAACGAATCGGAAGCGTGCTCGAAACCGTAGTGAATCACGGAGACCGCGATGCAGACGAAGCTCAAGGGCAAGCATTTCATCAGCACCCAGGACTGGACCGGGGAAGAGTTGAAAACCGTCGTGGAGTACGCCCAGCAGTTGAAACTGGCCCGTGTGGCTGGCGGGCAGACCCCGCTGCTGGGCGGCAAGACGCTCTACATGATCTTCTTCGATTCCTCCACGCGGACGAGGAATTCCTTCGAGACTGGCATGACCCAGCTTGGAGGACACGCGGTCTTCCTCTCGCCGGACAAAATGCAGATCAGCCACGGCGAGAACGCGCGTGACACGGCCAAGGTCCTTTCGCGCTACGGGGAGGGCATCGCGATTCGTCATTGCGCCTTCGGCGAGGGAAACCGCTACCTGCGCGAAGTCGCGGATCACGCGGAGGTTCCCGTGCTGAACATGCAGTGCGACGTGTATCACCCATGTCAGATCCTGGCGGACTACCTGACCATCCGCGAGAAGTTCGGCGACCGGCGCAGGCTGAAGCTGGGCGTGGCCTGGACCTCGGCGCCCAACTACGTCCGCCCGCTCTCCGTACCGCAGAGTCTGATCCTGATGATGCCGCGTTTCGGCATCGACGTGACGCTGGCCTATCCTCCCGAGTTCCGGCTGCTGCCCGAGATCGAGGAGCAGGCCCGGGCGAACGCCCGGGAGAGCGGCGCGCGTTTCGAGATCAGCCGGCGCTTCGAAGACGCCTTCGAGAACGCCGACGTGGTGATACCAAAGTCCTGGGGCCCCTTGCTGACGACGCGGAACACGGCCGAAGGGCTGGCCCTGATCGAGAAGTATCCCCAGTGGCGCTGCGACGTCGAGCGCATGCGCCTGGGCCGGGAGGACCTGATCTACATGCACCCGCTGCCCGCCGATCGAGGCCGCGAGGTGACGGACGAGGTCATCGACGGGCCGCAATCCGTGGTCTACGACGAGGCGGAAAACCGCCTGCACGCCCAGAAGGCCCTGATGGCACTGACCATGTAAGCCCCCCTCCCGCGGAGGACGGAGCGTGGCAGAATTCCACTTTCAATGCGTCGAGTGCGCGGAGCGCTACGACGAGCGGCCGGACCTGCTGGTCTGTCCAGCCTGCGCCGCGAAGCAGCGGCGCGGGGGCGCCGTGCGCGGCGTGTTGCGGGTCGTGCTGCACGATCCGCCGGAAGCGCCGCCGCGGGGTGCGCTGAACGATCCCGAATTCCTCGCCGCCTGGCTGCCCATACGCGAGGCGGGGATAATTCCCGATTTTCCTGTGGGAGGAACGCCCCTGTTAAGCGCTCCCCGCCTGCGCGAACGGCTCGGCATGCCCGAGCTCTGGGTCAAGGACGACACGCGCAATCCCTCCGGCTCTACCAAGGACCGGGCATCCCTGCTGGTGGCGGTCAAGGCCCTGGAGTACGGTCTGGACACCGTGGCCGCCGCCTCCACGGGTAACGCCGCCACAGCGCTGGCCGCCTGCGCCGCCGCCGCCGGCCTGCGCAGCGTGGTCTTCGTCCCCGCCGCGGCGCCGCGCGCCAAGCTGGTCCAGATGATGTGTTACGGCGCGCGGGTCTTCCCCGTGGAAGGCGATTACGACGATGCCTTCGAGCTGGCCCGCACGGCCTGCGAGCGCTTCGGCTGGTACAACCGGAACACGGCGCTGAATCCCTTCACGATCGAAGGCAAGAAGACCGCCGCCCTGGAGATCGCCTTCCAGTTGGGCGATGGAGCACCGGGGACGGTGATCGTGCCCACCGGCGACGGCGTGATCCTCTCCGGCCTGGCCAAGGGATTCGCGGACCTCGAGAGCTGCGGCGCCATCAGGGAGCGTCCACGCCTGATCGCGGTGCAGCCGGAGGGCTCGCCGGCGATCGCCCGCGCCGTCCGAGAGGGGCTGCCCGAGGCGACTTCCGTGGACCGCGCAGAAAGCATCGCCGACAGCCTGAACGTGGCGGCTCCGCGCAATTCAATCCTCTGCCTGGAGGATCTGCGGGCCTGTTCCGGAGACGCGGTGCTGGTAAGCGACGACCAGATCCGGGCGGCCATCACCGAGCTTGCCGCCACGACCGGCGTGTTTGCCGAACCCGCCGGAGCGACCGTCCTGGCCGGGCTGCGGGTCGCCCTCGCCGAGGGGCTGGTGGTTCGAAAAGACCGCGTCGTGCTGCTGGTCACGGGCACCGGCCTGAAGGACGTTCCCGCGGCGGAAAGTTGTATCACGACGCCCGCGTCCCTGCCTCCCGACCTCGAGATCCTGGAGCGACGTCTCAAGCGGAGTTGATTCGGCCGACCGCGGGCCGGCGCTTCCGCGCTGCGAACCCTCCACCGATCCGCCTACCCAAAACCACCCCTGAGCCTCCCTGGAGGAATACCGAGCGGGAAGAAACTTCCTCTCCCGGGGGAGGCTCTGCCGCCAACAGAACGCAGTGAATCGCTCACTTCAGAAGTGCGGAACTTGCAAGCTCCTGAATATCAGGACTTTGCAACAATGGCCCGAGCTGGCATCCGGATTGCCTCAGAGTGCTGCAAGCATTCTGTTCGCTTCGGAGAGGAAAATGAGAGCACTGCAGTCCAAAGAGAAGCTCAAGGGCAAGAAGGTTCTGTTCGTCCTGGGCGTCGGGCTGGGGTATCAGGTCAACGCGCTCAGGGAGCGCAAGGATCCGCAGGCCAGGATCTACGCCATCGAATTGTACGAGGACGTGTTCAAGCGTGCGGTGGAAACCCAGAACTGGGATCCCGAGGGCAGCGAAGACCTCGAATTCTGGGTCGGCGAGGACATCGAGAGCGTGATCGAGCATCTGGACAAGATCACCTCGGAGATGGAGAAGGCCGACTGGGACATCATCACCAATCGGCCCTCGATCCGCCTGGCGCCCGAGTATTACAAGCGCCTGATCCGCGAGCGCAAGTCGGCGACGCCTCGCAGCAAGACCTGACAGCGTAACGAACCAGGGGGAAATCGTGGACCCCGCCGCCGCCAAGCGCATCATCCTGCTGGGCGACGGCCGGTGGGGCGCGGCCGCTCTCGGGCACTTGAGCCGGAGTCATGAGCTGCCCCTGCTGATAGGCCGCCGCCGTCCGACCGACGCCAGCTTCCGGGAAGCCGCCCGGGCCCTGGGCCGGGAGGTGCTCCTCGCGGAGGACATCAACGGCCAGGCCTGGATCGATCGGCTGCGAGAGGCGCGACCGGACCTGCTGCTCTCGGTCTCCTACGACCAGGTGTTTCGCTCGAGGCTGCTGGAGGCGGTCCGGGCGCCGATCTTCAATCTGCACGCCGGGGATCCGAGCAGGTACCGGGGGCGGGCCGTTCTTTGCTGGCAACTGCTGGAGGGGCGGCGCGAGGTTCTGCTCTGCGTGATACGAACCATTCGCGAAATAGACCGAGGACCGGTGCTGGCGCACAGGCGCCTGACGCTGGACCGGGACGGCGATTACGCGTCCGCGCTGGCGGCGGTCTGCAAGGCCGTTCCCGGGCTGCTGGACGAGGCCCTGACCCGCCTCGACTCGCGGGAGACGGGGGCGAGCAGGGGAATCGGTCAAAGCGATGTTACGGACCCGCTGCCCTATCCAGCCGTCTACCCCCGCCGCGGTTCCGGCGACGAGTGGATCGACTGGGAAGCTTCGTCCACGACCGTCCTGCGCAAGATCCGGGCGCTGGCGGCGCCCAATCCCCTGGCCGCCACTACCTACCGCGGACGGCTGGTCAGGATCGGCGCCGCGGAGGACTGCCCCGATTTCCCGCCGGCGGAGGGCCTGCCCGGCTGCATCATCGGCAGGGACGCGGACAGGGGACTGCTGGTTAAGACCGGCGATCGCGCCCTGTGGATCGACCGCCTGTGCGACGGCGAGGGCCGAGTACTGGCCTGCGCCCGCTTCAGCGTGTCCCGCCGCTTCGGCTTCGAGAAGCACGCCGAACTGCACCGCTTGCGATCGCGTATGGAGGAACTCGACCGGAATCTCGATGCGCGGGTATCGCGCCTGGAGGCGCTGCTCACCGCAAAGGGGGCCCCATGCGAATTCACGCCCTGATACCTGCCCGTGCGGGGTCGCGCAGGCTGCCCGGCAAGAACATGCTGGAGCTGGCCGGACGCCCGATGCTCGACTGGTCCGTGCTCGCCGCCCTGGACAGCGGCGTCTTCGAGCGCGTGCGCGTCAGCAGCGACGACGCGGGGGTTCTGCGGCACGCCCTGGAGCTGGGCTGCGACGGCCTGCCCCCGCGCCCGGCGGCACTGGCGGCGAACGAAACGGACACGCTGGAGGTCGTGAGACACTACCTGGACTGGACGCGCGGATCCGCTGGAGGCGGGGAAAGCCCCGAGTGGCTGATGCTGCTCCAGCCCACCTCGCCCTTCCGTGGAGCGGAGCGGATCCGCGAGGCGGTGCTGGTCTCGATGCGCGGCGCCGGCGTTGAAGTGGTCTCCGTCGGCCCGCCCTGGAAGCCGGCGAACTGGATCCGGCGGGTCCGCGAGGACCGCCTGGAGGCCGCCCGGTTCGACAACGCCGAAGAGGCCCGGCAGCTTAACGGCGCGATCTACCTGCTGAACTGCGATCGGCTGGACGCCCGGGAAGCGCTGCTGCCCGCCGGGCCCCGAGCCCTGCGCATGGAGGCCTGGGAGTCCGTGGACGTGGACGGGCCCCTGGACTGGATCCTGGCCCGCGGCCTGGCTGATCGGCTGTCCGGCCGGGACGCCGCCGTCCGGCCGCCCCGGATGATCCCGGAGGAGCTGCCATGCTGAACCGCACCATCCGCAGCCTGCTCGTGGGACACGCGCCACCGTACATCATCGCCGAAATCGGCGTCAACCACGACGGTTCCCTCGAGCGGGCCCTCGACCTGGTCGGCGTGGCGGCGGACTGCGGAGCCGACGCCGTCAAGTTCCAGGCCTTCGTGCCGGAGCTGCTGGCCAGTCCCGTGGCGCCCCTTGCCGAGTATCAGCGGATGAACCTGGGCCGTTCCGGATCGCAGCTCGAGCTGCTCAGGTCGCTGGAGCTGGGCGAAACCGCGCTGGCCGCCTGCAGGAAGGAAGCGCGAAGGCGCGGGCTGCATTTCGGCTGCACGCCCTTCGACATCGACTCGCTGAACATGCTGCTGGGAATGGATCCCGACTTCATCAAGATCTCCTCCGGCGACGCCAACAACCCCGTCCTGCTGCGGGCCGCGCGGGAAGCGGGAGCGCGCGTGATCGTCTCCACGGGCATGTGTGACACGGAAGACGTCGCCGGGATCCTGCGCCTGTTCGAAGAGCAGGAAGAGCGACTGGCGCTGCTTCATTGCGTATCTGCGTATCCCGCGCCGCTGGCCGAATGCAACCTGCGCGCGGTGGACGCCCTGCGCTCAAGGACGTGCTGGACGGGCTTCAGCGATCACACCCAGGGCGTGGGGGCGGCGGTTGCCGCCGTCGTCCTGGGAGCGCGGATCATCGAGAAGCACATCACCCACGATCCGGGGGCCCCGGGCCCGGACCATGCCTGCTCGATGGACCGGTCGTCGTTCAGGGAGTTCGTCCGCGTGCTCAAGGAGCTTCGCGTGGCGCTGGGCGACGGCGTGAAACGGGTGATGCCCTGCGAGCGGGACACCCGGCGCGTGGCCCGCAGGTCGATCGCCGCGGCGAGGGACCTCGGGCGCGGAGCGGTTCTCAGGGAGGGCGACCTCGTGCTGCAGCGGCCGGGAACGGGAATCCCCCCGGGAGAGCTCGAAAGCCTCTACGGGCGCTGCCTGGCGCGGGAGCTGGAGCGAGGGACCCTGCTGACCCGGGAGGACCTGTTTCCCGAGCGTCACCCCGGATCCGGCGAACGGACCGGACCCGGCCTGCAACCCGGGGAGGCGGGCCGATGAAGATCTTCGCCGTGACGGGCGGCCGGTCGGACTACGACCTGCTGGGACCGGTCCTGGAGGCGATCGAGGAGCGCCCCGGCATGGACCTGGTCGTTTTCGCGGCCTGCGCTCACCTGTCCTGCAGCTCGGGGTGCACGGTCGAGCGGATCAGCGGCTTCCGGCGCACGCTCCGGCGCCCCACGCTGCTGGACTGGGACCGTCCGGAGGGACGGCTGAAGAGCATGGGCCTGGAACTGATCGCCCTGGCGCAGGATCTCGAGGAGTGCGGGCCGGACCTGGTGCTGGTGCTCGGCGACCGCGAGGACGCGTTGCTGGGGGCGGCGGCGGCCCGCTATTCGTGGATCCCGGTGGCTCACATCTTCGGCGGAGACCTGGGATGTCACACCGTGGACGACGACGTGAGACACGCCGTGACCATGCTTTCCCAGTTGCATTTCGCGGCCTCGCGCGCCAGCGCGGAGAACCTGGTCGCCCTGGGGGAGGCCGCCCGGTGCGTCCATTTCACCGGCAACCCGGCGCTGGATCGTCTGCGCGCGGCCCCTTCCTGGAGCGCGGAAAGGCTGGGCCGACACTTCGGGATCGATACCCGCCGGCCGGCGGTGCTGGTCTGCCAGCATCCCCTGGGGCCCGACCGGAACAGGGCCGAAGAGGAGATGAACACCATCATCGATGCCTGCGCCGGGCTGGAGGCGGAAATCCTCGTCAACGATCCCAACAGCGACCCGGGCCGCTCGGGCATCGCGGAGGCGATCGACGAGGCCCCGCTCGTCACTCCCTTGAGGAACGTGCCCCGCGAGGCCTGGACCGCGCTGCTGAAGCACGTGGACCTGATGCTCGGGAATTCCAGCGCGGGAATCTTCGAGAGCTCGTACCTGGGCATCCCGGCAGTCAACGTGGGGCCGCGCCAGCTCGGCCGGGAGCAGGCCGGGAACGTGGAATTCGTGGAACCGGAGGCCGGTGATATCCGCGCCGCTGCCCGGCGGGCGCTTTTCGACGAGGAATACCGCGCTCGCGTGGCGGCTCTGGACTGCCCCTTCGGAGACGGCCGCGCGGCGGAGCGGATCGTCGACGAGCTGGAGCGGACGGAGGTCGAGAGACTGCTGCCGAAACGGCGCGCGTTTCAGCGCCTGCGACAATCCGAGGAGGCGACCCTGCATGTCTGACATCCGGCAGCTGGAAGAGACGCACCTGATCGAAGCGGATCTGAGCGTCAGGCAGGCGATCCGCAAGATCGACCGGAATCGCAGCGGAGCCGTCTGCGTCGTGGACCCGCGTTGCCGGCTGCTGGGAATATTGACCGACGGCGACATCCGCAGGCTCGTGTTGCGGGGCCTGGATCTAGAAAGCGAGACGGTCGAAGGCCATATGCAGCGAAGACCGATTACGGCCACGGCGGATTTCAGCCGGACCCAGCTCTGCCACCTGATGCGGGCGCGCTCGATCAGCCAGATCCCGATCGTGGGACCGCAGAACGAGATGCTGGGTATCGCGCTGGCCAAGGACCTGATGGACGTTCCCCAGCAGGGCCGCCGGGCGGTCGTGATGGCCGGAGGGCGGGGAGTGCGCCTGCGGCCCCTGACCGAGGAGCGGCCGAAACCGCTGCTGCCGGTGGGCGGGCGGCCGATCATCGAGCTGATCATCGAGCGCCTGGTGGGCTGCGGATTCGACGACATCCTGGTGACCACAGCCTATCGCTCCCAGATGATCGAGGACCACCTGCAGGACGGAGGGCACCTGGGCGCCGCCATCCGCTACTTGCGCGAGGCGGAACCCCTGGGCACCGCGGGCGGCCTGGCTCTCCTGCCGGAGGACGTAACCGGGGACCTGCTGGTGGTCAACGGGGATATCCTGACCACCCTGGATTACGCGGGAATGCTGGAGAGCCATGCGGCGTCCGGGGCGGATCTCACGGTGGCCGTGCGCGAGGTGGTCCACCGGGTGGATTACGGCGTGATACAGTCCCGCGAGGAGTGGATCACGAGAATCGAGGAGAAGCCCCGCACGACGATGCTGGTCAACGCGGGGATCTACATCGTCGGAGAGCGCATGCGCCGGCTGATTCCTCGCGGCCGGCGTTTCCACATGACGGACCTGGTGAAGTACGGCTTGGGCGAAAAGCGCAGGATCCGCAGCTACCCGCTGCGCGAGTACTGGATGGACATCGGGCGGATGGACGATTACCGTCGGGCCAACGAGGAGTTGACGGCGCGAACGGCCCGCAAGATCGCCGGCCCCGTGACAATCGGCGAGCCGGCGCGTCCCGGCCCGCGCGGATAACTGGTGACGGCAATGATTCCACTCAACGAACCTACGCTGTCCGGCAACGAACTGAAATACCTCGCCGAGTGCGTCAACGGCGGCTGGGTGTCGTCCGAGGGCGCCTTCGTCGAGCGCTTCGAGCGGGCCGTGGCCGGGCTTCACGGGCGCGGATTCGCCGCGGCGGCGGTCAACAGCGGTACATCCGCAATGCAGCTCGCGCTGATGTCGCTGGGTCTGCGCGAGGGGGAAATCGTGATCGTCCCGGCGGTCAGCTTCGTCGCCACGGTCAATCCCGTGATACACCTGGGCGCCGAGCCCCTGGTCCTGGACGTGGAGGAGGACGCGGCCGGACTTTCGCCGGAGTGTCTCACGCGCTGGCTGGAGCGCGAGACCATCAGCCGCGGGGGCGGGGTCTTCGACAGGTCCACGGGCAGGAGGGTTTTCGGCATGATCGCCGTTCACCTGCACGGGATTCCCTGCCGGATCGAGGAGCTGCAGCGGATAGCGGACAGGTACGGTCTGGTGCTGATCGAGGACAACGCCCAGGCGCTGGGCGCGCGGAGCGGGGGGAGACCGACGGGCGGCTTCGGCGACGCGTCGATCGTCTCCTTCAACGGCAACAAGACCGTGACCGCGGGCGGGGGCGGAATGGTCGTCGCCCAGCGTCGCTCGGTGGTGGAAGAGGCGGCCAAGTGGGCCGATCACTGCCGCCCGCCCGGATCGCAGCGAGTGGAGAGTTACGGTTTCAACCTGCGCATCAGCAACCTGCAGGCGGCGGTAGGTCTGGCCCAGGTGGAGCGCCTGGATGAACTCGTCGCGGCCCGCCGGGAGAACCACCGTCGCTACGAGGAGCTGTTCCGGCCGGCCGGTCTGAAGCTGCTCGAGGGACTCCGCGAGGATCGGCCCAGCTACTGGCTGAACGTCCTGCGCCTGCCCGCTTCCAGCGACGCCGGCGAGCTGGTCGAGAGCCTGCGACGGCGCGGGATCGCCGCCCGCAGGCTCTTCGCGCCCTTCCACAGGCAGGAGCTCTACGCCCGCTTCGCGCGCGGGGAGTGTCCCGTCGCCGACCGGCTGCACGGGCGCCTGCTTGGGCTGCCTTCCTCGGCGCACCTGTCCGAGCAGGAACTCGAGCGGGTCGCCTCCGGCGCCCTGGCCTCCCTGGAGCGTTCGTGCGGGGAGCGTGTGACGACATGAATTTCCTGATTGCCGGCATCAAGAACTGGCCCGTGCATCACGCCTGGGAGCACCTGATGGGCGAAGCCCTGCAGGCCGCGGGACACCGCGTGTTCTTCCTGGGCTGCGCCGAGGGCCGGCTCCGGGGTTGCGAGTGCGTGGACCGCGCGGTTCGCGAGCGGGCCGGTTCGCATGCCGCCTTCTGCCGGGGCTGCCTGGACAGCCAGGGCGGCGTGCACGAGCGCGCGGGTTTCACGGAGCTCGTTCTGCCCGCCGTGACCGAGCCCCCGGGCGCCGCGATGGCCGACATCGACGAACTGCTCGGGAGCTCCGTATGCGGCGTCACCATGCAGGATCTGCTGCGTCCTTCCCTCCATCGCTGGGCGCGTTCGGGCAGGCCGTTGCGGGAGGCCGTTCCCGCGGAAGTAGTGCGCGACTACGCGACCACCGTGTCGCACATCAGGACAGAGCTGCCGCGGCTGCTGCGCGAGCGCGAGATCGAGACGCTGCTGCTGCTCAACGGCCTGTTCTTCGCCGAGCGCGCGATCGGTCTCACGGCTTCGTCCATGGGCCTGCGCGTGGTCAACTACGAGCGCGGCCAGGCGAGGAACACCCTGGTCTTCTCCGACGGCGAGCCCTCCTGCTTCATGAAGATCGATCGCCTGCTGGGCGACTGGGAACGGGTGCTCGAGGAGGATCCCGTAGCGCCTCCAGGCCGAGCCTTGAGCAACTTCCTCGCGGGCAGGGGCTCCAACCGCGACGCGGTCACGCGCTTCGGCACCGATGAAGACTTCCAGAGGGCCGACCACGCAGTATCGACGCCTCCGGACAGGCCGCTGGCGGCGGTGTTCACCAACGTCTGCTGGGACAGCAGCGTGTCCAGCCGGCCCAGCGGCTTCGGCGGATACCTGGACTGGCTGGACGCCTGCATCGAGCTGGCGCGGTTGCGCCCGGGCGCGGACTTCGTGATCCGCATCCATCCCGGGGAGGCGCGTCTGGATTACGATCCCACGCTGGACAGGACCGCCGACCTGCTGAGCGAACGCCGCCTTCCCGCCAACCTGCGCCTGGTGCTCCCCGAGGACCCGGAGAGCAGTTACGACCTGATGCGGCGCGCGAGCCTGGGCATCGTCTTCGTCTCCTCGGCGGGACTGGAGATGGCCTGCGGCGGCCGGCCGGTGATCGCCTGCGCCGAGACCCACTACGCGGGCAAGGGCTTCACCGAGGAGGCGGGCAGCCTCGAGGAGCTCGCGGAGCGTTTCGACAGCC
The DNA here is from genome assembly GCA_964568855.1 of uncultured Bacteroidaceae bacterium. GTDB lineage: Bacteria > CAIWAD01 > CAIWAD01 > CAIWAD01 > CAIWAD01 > CAZMSD01. Next base: position 37,356 of record CAZMSD010000012.1, read on the forward strand.
TGCTCCGGGCCAACTTCGACGAGCAGCGCTGCGCCGCGCTCGCCGGGCGCTACGCCGAGCGGCTATTCTTCGACTATCCCACGCCCTTTCCCTGGGTGGACGAGATCGAATACGGCCGGCCCCAGCGCATCGCGGCCCCGCTGAGCAGGGAGTCGATCGCCGCGGATCCGCTGCTCGGGGAACTGGTCGACTACCTCTGCGGCACATCCGAGAGGCCGCCCTCCCTGAGGGACCTGCTGGATAATCCGCGGAAATGCCCGCTGCCCTTCTACTTCTCCAGCCGCGACTGCGAGCCTCCCGGGCCGATCATGGTCGTGATACCGACCCACGGCAGGCCGGACCAATTGCTCTGCACTCTCGAGGCCTACGGGCGTCAGACCCTGCCTGCCTGCCGCTTCGAGATCCTGGTGATCGACGACGGCAGCCCTGAGCCGCTGTCCGGGATGCTGCCGGACGATTCGGCGGAAGAGGCGGATCACGCAACCGGGCGACCGGGCCTGCCCTCCGGGGAGCGGGGGCGGGGGCCGAGGTGGCGCGGCCGGCTGTCCGCCGGCGTCGTCGAGCGCCTGCGCCTGCGTTTCATCCGCCTGGAGCGGAACGGCGGACCCGCGGGGGCCAGGAACCGCGGATTGCGGGAACTGCTTTCCGAGGGCCGCCGGGAGGGATTCGTCCTCTTCACGGGGGACGACATCGTGCCCGAACCGGACTTCCTCGAGTCCTTCGAGCGCGCCCGCCGCGGATGGAACGACCCGCGTATGGCCCTGCTCGGGAAAGTGGACTGGCCCGCCGGGGCGCCCCCGAACCGCGTGATGCGACTCGTGCAGCGCAACGGGATGCAGTTCGCATACGACAGCCTGCCCCGCCGCGCGCTGCTGCCCGCGCAGTTCTTCTACACCTGCGCCGCCGGCCTCGACCTGGGATTCCTCGCCGACGCGGATCTGCGCTTCTCGGAGGACTTCCCTTATGCCGCCTGGGAAGACGCTGAATTCGCCGTGCGGGCCATGGAAGCGGGGATGCTGCTGGCCTACGACTCGTCGATCCTGGCCCGCCATCATCACCCGATGGATTACGGGAGCTTCGCCGCGCGGCAGCGCAGGGCGGGGGCGTCGGCCCGCGTGTTCCATCGATTGAGGCCCGGGGAGTTCACCGAGATCTGCGGAACGCCTCCCGCGGAGCCGCCCGATCGGCGGATCCTGCAGCACCTCGAAAACGCCATGGCCGAATTATCCAAGCTCGACCTGCCCCGGCTGGCCGGGCTTCCCGGGGCGGAGGGCGACCTCGCCCGGCAGCTGGACGGGGAGCAGGATCGCCTGCTGGAGACGCTTTTCCGCATGCATCACGACGCCGGCTGGTTATCGCGGCCGGTGATCGGGCAGGGTGAGGAACTGCCAGGCCTGCTGAGCATCTGCATCCCCGTGCACAACCGGGCCGAGCTGACCCGCGCCTGTATCGAGGCGATCGGCGAGCACACGGGAGGCGCCTGGGAAGTGGTCCTGGTGGACAACGGCTCGACCGACGAGACCGCGAGGATCCCGGCCGCCTATCCCCGCGTGAGGGCGATCCGCTGCGAAAGGAACCTCGGATTCGCCCGGGCCAACAACATCGCGGCGGAAGCCGCCCGCGGGGAACTGCTGGTGTTGCTGAACAACGACACGGAAGTTCTACCGGGCTGGGACAGGGCTCTCCGGGAGGAGCTGGACTCCGAGGGCACGGGAATCTGCGGGCTGCGGCTGCTTTATCCCGACGGCACGATCCAGCACGCGGGAGTCGTCTTCGGCCGGGACGGGCTTCCCTGGCACATTCACCGGGGACTGCCTGCGGAGGCGCCCGAGGTGATGTACCGCCGTGAACTCAACGCCGTGACCGGCGCCTGTCTGAGCATCCGCAGGAGCCTCTATCGCCGCCTGGGCGGGTTGAACGAGAATTTCGTCAACTGCTACGAGGACATCGACCTGTGTCTCAGGATTCGCCGGGAGGGCTACCGGGTGGTCTATCGGCCCGACGGCGCGGTGATACATCACGAGGGCAAGACCGCGGGACGCGGTGAGGGCGTGGACCATTCCTGGCTGGTCCTGAACGAGAACTGGGCGGGCGAATTTCCGGCGGACGAAGAGGTCCAACTGGCCCGTGACGGACTGCGCATCCTGCGCGACGAAGACGGCTCGGGGCGGGTCGTCCGCGTGCCGGGGAGCGATTCCGGCAAAGGGCCATCGCAGGCCCGGCGTCCGAAGACCGTGGAGGAGCTGCGGCGGGAGTCGCGCGAACTGCGGGATTCCGGCCAGGTCGGCCGGGCCCGGGAGCTGCTGGAACTGGAGATCAGCGGGCGTAACGGCGGCGCGCAGGACGACGATCCCGCGCTCGCGGAAATCGTCCTGCTGCTGCTCGACCTGGAGCTGGCGGCGGGCAACCTGGCGGCGGTGGAACGCCTGGCCGCCGCGGCGGATCCGGGCGAGGAGCGCCGGCGCGAGATCGAGGACCTGCGCCGCCGCTGCCGCGAACGGCTGCGCGAATACGGCATCGAGGAGCTGCTGGAGCAGCGGAGGAGTGGAGAGAACGGATGAAACGCGCGCTGATCATCCAGTTGGCCCGCCTGGGCGACCTGCTGCAGACGCTGCCGCTCTGCGAGGCCCTGCGCGGGGCGGGTTTCAGGGAGCTCGACCTGGTGGCGGGTTTCAGGCCCTGGGCCGGGATCCGCGAGCGTTTCGACCGCGTCGCGGTCCTGGACACGCGCGAACTGGAGCGGCTGGTCTACGAGCCGGAGCGCTTCCTCGGACACCTGCGCGAAGCCCTGCGGCCCCTGAAGTCCGGGGTCGGGGCATTCCCGCCGTGGGACCGGGTGCTCTGCGTCAACGAAGCCCTGCCGGCCCAGGCGCTGGCCTCCCTCTTGCCGGCGGTCGAGCGCTGCGGCGCCGGGGTCCGCGGCGATTCCTACGCGCGGTGGATGAACTCCCTGGTCAGGTTCAGGCGCGAGAACCTGCTGCACCTGAGCGAAGCCATGCTGGCTCTCGAGCCGGAGGCCGCGACGGCGCCCGGCGCAAGAAAGTCCCGGGACGGACCTCTCGTGATCCACCCCGGGTCCGGCGACCCGGCCCGCAGCCTGCCCGCCGGTTTCTGGGAGGGCCTGCTCGACGAAACGACGCAGCGGCTTCCCGGACTGAGCGTCCTGCTCACGGGATCCGGCAGCGAGGCGGAATTCTGTCGGAAGCTGGCCCGTCGGGCCGGGCGCGGGGGATCGGTCGTTTCGCTGGCCGGCGAGACGGACCTCGACCGGCTGGCGGAAGTCTTCGACGGCGCGGCGCTGGTCGTCGCGCAGGACACCGGAGCGCTGCACCTGGCGTCCTTCCGATGCGTGCCGGTGCTGGGATTGTATCACGGATCCGCCAGCGCCGTGGAGACGGGACCCTTCCTGGACGGCGCCGTGGTGCTGCAGATCGACGCCGCCTGCCACCCTTGTTTCGAAGGCTATCCGGAATGCGGCGACTACGACTGCAGGACCTGGATCAGGGCCGATGCGGCGGCGCAGACCGCGGTCTGGATCCTTGAGGGCGCCGTGGGGCCGCCACCCGATCCGGGCCGGGGCTGCCGGCTTTTCCGCAGCACGACCGACGCCGTGGGGATCACCCTGGCGGCCCTCGACGGGGGCGCGGCGCCGGATCCGGAACTGCGCGCCGGGCAGTGGGAGCTCCTGCGCGGCGCTCTTCGGACGGAGGAGCGCGCTGAGATCGAACCGGCGCTCGGGGAGTCGCGCGGCATCGCCGATGCCCGGATCCGCGGCCTGACGCACGCGGCCTGGGTGAGACGGGCGGACCTCGGGCCGCCCGGGACCATCGCGGAGCACTGGCACTGGCAGACCGCGGGAGACGTTCTGGGCCGGGAAGAACAGCGGGTCGAACCGTGCGGCGCGTGACACGGGAATGGATCGGGGACCTCGCCCGCGGACTGGATGGCTACCCGCTGATCGAGGGTCGGGCCGGGGCCCGCAGTTTCCGCACGCCTTCCGGCCGCATGGCGCACAGCCTCTACGATCCGGGGGGCGAGGCGCGCCGGCAGACTCGCCGGGCGGGTGTCGGACCCGGATCCCGGCCGCTGGTGCTGGGCATCGGCCTGGGCTACGTCCTGGATGCCTGCCTGGCGGCCGGCGCCGCCGAGGTGCTGGCCCTGGAGGGCGATCCCGCCGTGCTGTCGGCAGCGGGCAGGCGTCTCTCGCTTGCGCAGGAGAATCCGGTGCTGAAGGGCGCCAACGGAAGCGGGGCGGAGTGGCTCGCGGATCCCCGGCTGCTGCTCTACTTCGCCGAAAACGACGAAGCTGCGACCGGGTTTTTCGCACGGGAGATGAAGAACGAGCACGGCGGGCGACCCCTGCTCGTCCACCCCGCAGCGGTTGAATTGTGGCGGGGGCGGCTGCCCGGTCTGGCCGCGCTGGCGGACGACATTCTCAGCAGGCGGCGCAGCGCCGCGGTCCAGGAGCCGCTGCTCGAGCAGAACGCCGAACTCAACGCGGAGCATCTTGGGCGAGCCCGCTGCATCGACGACCTGCGGGACTGCTGGGGCGCTGAGCCGGTAGCGGTCTGCGGCGCGGGACCGGGACTCGACGGCGTGATACACCGTCTTTCGGGGCCCGCAGGGAGGCGCCGGCTGGTCGCGCTGAACACGGCCCTGCCGCCCCTGCTGGCCGCCGGTATCATACCGGACATGGCGGTGGCCACGGATCCCGGTCCGGCCATCCGCGCGGACCTGCCGGGGCCGGAGTGCGCGGGCGTTCCACTGATCTGCTTCCCCGGGACCGACGCCGGCTTCGTGGGATCCTGGCCCGGGCCCCTGGTCCTGGCGCTGCCGGAGGGCCCCGGGCTGCAGCGCAAGGAATGGCTGGGACAGCGACCGGGCGGGTTGCGCGCCGGAACGGGCACCGTGGCGGGTCCGGCGCTGCATGCCGCGGCGAGGCTCTCGCGGGGCCCACTATTGCTGGCCGGAGTGGACCTGGAGGTCGGAGTGGCCGCTTATGCTAGAGGAGTGCGCCGTCCGGCCGCGGCCCGGATCCCGGATTTCGCCTACAGCCGGCGGCGCATGGGAGAGCTGGTCCGGGAGCTGGCCGCCGCGGGCAGGGAAATCTCCGCCCTGGGCGAGACGCCTTCCTGGATGCGGACGATGGAGGAACCGGGCTGATGGATGCACTGCGGATCATCGAAGAACGCTGGCCGGAAATCGCGACGCGTATCACGCGGGCTAACGCGCCGGAGGGCGCAGTAGTGGAAGCCGGTCAGGGGCGCTGCCGATTGAGCATCGGCGGCCGGAGCCTCTGTTCGGCCGTGAATCCCCGGCGCGAGGCCGAGCGCGTGCTCGCGCGGGAATTCGAGGGAGGCTTTCCCCGCAGACTGGCCCTGCTGGGTCACGGACTCGGTCACTACGTCGACCTGCTGCTGGAAACGGAAATAGAGCGCCTGGACCTGCACATTCCGGATCCCGGGCTCTTCGCCCTGGCGCTCGAGCACTGGCGGCATTCCGAGGCCCTGGCCGACCCGCGCCTGAACCTGGTGGACCCGGCGCAGAGCCGCTTTCCCAGGAGCGGCGAGGCAGGCGTGGAGCGCGCGCTGGAAGTGCCGGCTTTCCGCCGGACCCACCCCGAGTTCCTGGCCCGTCGCCGCGTGGCGCTGGACCAGTTGCGTTCGGCAGCATACCGGTTGCGCGTGCTCGTGGTCGAACCGGTCTACGGGGGCTCGCTGCCCGTGGCCCGTTCGGCCGCAGCGGCACTGAGGGGACTGGGACACGTGGTCAAGACGGTGTCCTACGAGGGCATGGAGCAGGCGCACCAGCGGCTGATCGAATTCGGCGACGCCCACCGCGGTGATACGACTTTCCTGGGCGACTTCGGACGCCTGCTGGCACGAATGCTGCACGCGGAGGCCGCGGAGTTCAGGCCCGACCTGGTCCTCGCGCTGGCGCAGAGCCCCGCCACACCCGAGGTTTCAGAAGCCATGCGCCTGGCCGGCAGCCGCACCGCCTTCTGGTTCGTGGAGGACCATGAGCGCCTGACCTACTGGAAGGGCCTGCACGGGCACTTCGACCTCTTCCTGACCATCCAGCGGGGCGCCTTCCTCAAGCAACTCGCCGGGCTGAGCTCCGCGCCGGCGCGCTACCTGCCACTCTGCGCCGACGCCGAGTCGTGTTACGAGGAAAGGGATCCGGAAGAGCGGCACGGGTTGTCCTTCGTCGGGGCGGGTTTCTACAACCGCGAACGGTTCTTTCTCGAGTTGATGGACCTGGGCCTGAAGATCTGGGGCGCGGAATGGAATCCCCGCCACCCGATCCACGAACTGGTCCAGGAGGGCGGGCGCAGGACCGATCCCGACCGGAACCGCAGGATCTTCTCGAACAGCCGGATCAACCTCAACCTGCACTCCTCGACGTATCACGCGGGAATCGTGCCCGGCGGCGATTTCCTGAATCCGCGGACCTTCGAGATTCCCGCCTGCGGCGGATTCGAGCTGGTGGACCGCCGGGAGCTGCTCGCGCCGGAATTCGAGGAAGGCGCGCACCTGGACACCTTCGGCTCCATCGAGGAGCTGCGGGACAAGATCCTGTACTACCGCGAGCGCCCGGAGGAGACGCGGCGGATCGCCGAGTGCGGCCGCGACGAAGTGGCCGCCAGGCACACCTACCGTCACCGGATGGCGGAACTGCTGGAGCTGGCCCTGCTGATCGACGAGGATTTCTTTCCCCACGCGATGAGAATCGAGGACCAGCGGCTGGGCGAGGTGCGGGACCCGCGGCTGAAGGCCTTTCTCGGCGCCCTGCCGGAGACGGTCGAGCCGGAGATCGACCGGATCGCCGAGTACGTTTCAGGCCGCGAGGAGGCCCTGGACGAGACCGGGGCGCTGATGCTGTACATGGCGGAGATCCGGCGCTGGGCGCGGGATAAGAGAGTCGACCGCATTACCGAGCGGAGCGCCCGTGGATAGGATCCTGGTCATAAACCTGACCCGCATGGGCGACATCGTCCAGTCCTCGCCGCTGGTGGAGGGACTGCGGCAGCGGCATCCCGGGGCGCGGATCGCCCTCCTGGTGATCGACGTCTTCGAGGAGGCGGCAAGGATGATCCCCGGGGCGGACGAGGTACTGCTCTGGCCGCAGAACCGCTCCGTCTCGCTGCTGATGCTGGATCGTCACACACTCGAGGACGCCTTCCTGTGGCACAGGGATTTCGTGCACGGATTGCGCCCCGGCGAGTGGGACCTGGTGATCAACGTGACGCACAGCAACGATTCGGCCGTCCTGTCGCGCATCCTGGGCGGCGGCGAAGTGCACGGCCTGTCGATCCACCGCAACGGGCTGCGCAACATCGGTCACGACTGGGTCAAGTACTTCTTCAACGTCACCGCCAATCGCGATTTCAACGACTACAACCTGGTGGACATCTACCGCAGGATCGGCGACCTGGGCCCCGGCGAGGGGCGCCGCCTGCGCCTGGATCCGGGTCCGGAGGCCGTTCGCGTGGCGCGAGAACTTATCGAGCGCGGCCTCGGACAGCGATCGGGAAACGGCCGCCCCGGCGCGGGATCCTGGAGCAGGCTCGTCGTACTCCAGATGGGCGCCAACGATAAAAACCGCCGCTGGCCGGTGTGCTATTTCCATGACCTGGCCAGGGGCCTGCATCGCAGTCACGGGGCGGTCTTCGCGCTGGTGGGCACGGATGCGGAAAGAAGGCTCGCCGAAGAATTTCTCGGCCTGGCCAGGGGCTTGCCCATCCTGAACCTCTGCGGCGAAACCGGCCTGAGAGAACTGGCGGCGGTCTGCGCGGAGGCGGACCTGCTGGTCTCCAACGATACCGGGACGATGCACGTCGCCGCGGCGCAGGGAACCCTCTCGATCAGCCTGTTCCTGGCCACGGCCCTGCCTGCGGAGACCGGCCCCTACATCGAGGGCTCGATCGTGATGCAGCCCGACGTGGAGTGCGCCCCCTGCAGCCACCACGTGGTCTGCCCGCACCTGATGTGCAGGGAGCTGATCACGCCGGAGGCCGTGAGACACGCCGCCGCCCTGCTCCTGGGAGGCGCCGCGGAGAATCCGGCGGGAATGGGGGACACCGCCAGTCGCGCCCTTGCGGCCCGGAGCCACGAGGACTGGCCCGACGGGGACCGGGTGAAGGTCTGGATCACGACCAGGGATTCCGCCGGTTTCCAGGACCTGCGTCCCCTGAACGTCAAGCCCCTGAGGCACAAGCAGGTGGTGGCCTGGTGCTACAGGGCGCTCTGGCGGCGCTGCCTGGGCTCGGGCGGTGGAACCGGCGCGCCGAGCTTCGAATACGGTGATTTCGGAAAGGAACTGCGCGCAAAGCTGGAGGGCTGCCTCCCGCCGGAACAGCCCGAGGGGTTCGAGGATCGCTTCCTGGGATACCGCGACGTCTTCTCTGAAACGGCGGAGCTGGCGCGCCGGGGCCGCGAATGGACGGAGCGCGTAGGGGACGAACTCAGCGCCGCGACGCCTTCCACGGAAGTTCTGCTGGCCGCCAGCGAGGGCGTGACCGGTATCGACGAGCGGATTTTCCGGCTGGAGATGTCTCACGGGTTCCTGCGGCCCATCGCCGTGCTCTTCCGCTTCGACAAGGACGGCCTGGATCCGGAGGCGGAGACCGGATCGCTTAACCGGCGCATGGAGAGAATCTACCGCGAGCTGGAGCAGCGGGCCCGCGGGATGCATGCGCTGCTGGGAGAAGCGGCGGAGGCCTGCCGTCGCTGGCTGCCGATCGAGGAGCGGATCGATGCCTGATCCGCGATTCGTGATCGAGATCCCGCGCCGCGGATCGCCCGTGCTGGCCCTGGAATACGGCGGGCGCAGGCACCGGGCGCACAGCGCCGTGGATCCCGAGCGCGAGGCCCGGCGGATCCTGGACGGCCTGGACCTGTCCGGCCATCCGCTGCTGGTGATACTCGGTGGCGGCGCCGGGTACCTGGCCGCCGCGGCGGCCGAGCGCGACCTGTCGGCCGCGGTCGTACTTGAGCCGGATCACCGGGCCCTCGAGGAGGCCCTGCGGAAGATGCCCGGGACGGAGGGTCGCGAAGACTCCCTGCCCGGAGAGTTCCCGGAATGCGTGGTTCTCGACGGTGAGCCAGGCCGCCTGGTGGATTGCATCACGCGCCGCCAGATGGAACTCGGCTACCCCGACATCGTGCTCGCGGCCAATCCCGCGTACTGCAGGGCCTGGCCGGAGTGGAGCGCCGGGATTCTCGAGTCGATTCCTCCAGGAAGAAGCGCGTCGCGCATCGGACCGGCGGTGCGCGGCCGCGGCTGGCGGGGAGACAGGGTGCTGGTGCTCCACAGCGGCTACTTCCTGCTCAGGGAGTGCATCGAGGCTTTTCGCGAGGAAGGCTGCCGCGTGGCAGTCCTGCCGCTTTGCCGCGGGGGGCATACGATCTCGCCCACGGCTCGCTGGCGGCAGCTGGAACCCGACCGCGACTTCATCGAGCGCCTGCTGGAGCGACTCGCGGACTTCCGCCCCGATCTCGTCTTCGCGGTCAACCACATCGGCTTCGACCGCCGGGGACGGCTGCTGGACCTGCTGGATTCCCTGCGCCTGCCGCTGGCCGTGTGGTACGTGGACAGCCCGGGCTACATTCTCGAGCGCTGCGCCGAGGCGGTCCGCGAGAGCACTTTCCTGTTCTGCTGGGAACGAGCCTGGATCGAACCGATGCGGCGCTTGGGTTTCACCCACGTATCACACCTGCCCCTGGCGGGTAATCCCTCCTTCCTGCGCCGCGCGGGAGAACCGCGACGCGACTTCAGTTTCGTGGCCGGGTCGAACGTGCAGGCCTGCGCCAAGTGGCTGCGCAAGCTGGATCCGCCCGTGCGGCTGGAAGGCGAGCTGGAGAGCCTCGTCGCCGAGTATCACGCGGCCCCTGCGGGAGAACTTCCCGGCGGCATCCTCGACCGGCGCCTGGATCGAGGCGGTCCCCTGGCGGAATGGCTGGACGGGGAGCGACGGACGGCAATGGAAAGCTACCTGGTGCTCAAGGCCACCCAGCTGGACCGCCTGGAGGCGGCCCGCCGCTTCATCGGCCGGGATTTCCAGCTTCGCGGCGACGGGGGCTGGCGCCGCCTCGATCCCCGCCTGCCGCTGGCCGGGCCGATCGACTACTACGACGGGCTGGCCGGGCACTACGCCGGCAGCCGGGTGAATCTCAATCTCACCAGCCGGCAGATGCCCAGCGCCCTGAACCAGCGCGCCTTCGACGTGCCGCTGGCCGGTTCCTGCGTGCTCAACGACCGTAGCGCGGACCTCGAGCTGCTCTTCGAGCCGGGACGCGACTGCCTGTATTACGAAGGCCTGGAAGAGCTGGAGGAACTCGCGCTGCGGCTCTCGCGCGACGAGGTTTACAGGCGACGGATCGCCGAGGCGGGGCGCGCGACCGTGCTCGACAGGCACCTGTACCGGCACAGGGTGCGCGCGCTGCTCGAAACCGTGCGCTCGACGCTGGACGGCGAACGCGCGGCGCACGCGCCCTGCGCCGAAACGAACTGAGGAAGGCATGATGCGTATCACGATCAACGACAGGGACCGCTCGGACATCCTGGAGCAGATGGATCCTCCGGGGAACGAGAGAGTCATGGACGTGCTCGAGCGGATCGCCAGGGAACTCGAGGAACAGGGCCGGGTGGTGGCGGGGCTGCGCCTGGACGGCGAGGACCTGACCGGCCGGGAGCGCGAGGAACTCGAGGAGCGAAGACCGGAACTGCTGGAAGTGACCGCCAAGGATCCGCTGGCCATGATCCGCGACTCGGCGGAACTCAACGGCCAGTGGATCGCCACCCTGAAAACGGAAATATCCACCTGCGCCGACCGCTTCAGGGTGGGCGACGAGGTCCAGGCCATCGAATCGCTGGTCAAGGTGATCGAGGGCCTTCAGGTCCTGATGCTCAGCGTCAACCAGATCCTGCGGCTGGGAACCCTTTGCCTTTCACCGGAAGACACGGCCGGGATCTGCGACTTCCAGAACGGCTTCACGAGCCTGCTGAGCGAAGTGGTGGAGGCTCAGGAAAACCGCGACTGGATCATGCTGGCCGACCTGCTGGAATACGAACTCGCCGAAAGCCTGGATGCCTGGGCTTCCGCGGCGAAGCCGCTCCTGCCGGATCAATCCGCCTCCCCGGGCAGGGGAGCGGCCCGATGAAGACCTCCACTTCCAGCGAGGCCGCCGGTGCGCAGGAGATCCTGGAGTCGCTGGCGGCCCGCACCGGGGAGTTTCTCTCGGGACTGCAGGAGGCCGGGAGCCCGCTGGACCTCGAGTCGCTGGGCGAACTGCTGGATGAGCGCGAGAGACTGCTCGCCTCGCTGGGATACGGCGCGGGCGAAGCCGCCGTCGCGCCCGAGAGCGGGGAGGCGCGCGAGCGATCCCGGACCGCGGCCGAAAGGCTGGCGGAACTCGACGCCGACCTGCTGGGCAGGATCGACGAGGACCTTGTCCTGCGCAGGGAGCTGCTGGCCCAGCTGGGCCGGACACGCAGAACACTGGCCGGTTACAAGGGCGGGCGGCGGGGCCGCGGAACGCCGTCCCGGCTGGACACCCGGCGCTGAGTCTCGGGCTCCTGCGAGTCTCACGTTCCTGCCGTTGCAGAATCCCGCAGCGGGAGCCCTTCGAGCAATCGGGCATTCCTTCAGGGCCTCCGCGGCCCTTTCCTTCCACATTCATTTTCCTATAATGCACAGCTTCAGAATTCTCAGGAGAAGAAATGGCAAGCCTGGACAAGCGGCAGCGGGCCCGCAGGTGGTACGAAGAGACCATGAAGATCCACCGCAGCCCCAATCCCGATCTGCAGAAAGTGATCGCGGGATACCGGAAAAGCCTCGAATTCAATCCCGACGACGCGGAAGTGATCTACGCCCTGGGCGTGGCCCTGCTGGGTCGCGGCGAAGTCAGCGCCGCCAGGGACCAGATCACGCGCGCCCTGGAACTCAAACCCAGGATGCCCGAGGCCCGGTTCCACCTGGGCCAGTGTCACCTGCGACTGAACGAGCCCGTCGAAGCCGAGAAGGCCTTCCGCGCGGCCATCGAGAACACGCCCCGGCAGCGCCGCGGTCCGCTCTATTTCGCCATGGCGGTGGCGCTCCAGGCCCAGGAACGGCTCAAGGAGGCCGAGGAATGTTACCGCCTGGGCCTCGAACTGAGCCCCGAGGACTTCGCCGGGAATTTCCAGTTCGCCGTCTTCCTGCAGAACACCGACCGCCTGGACGAAGCCGCCGGGCTGCTGGACAAGCTGCTCGAGCGGGATCCGCGCAACCGCGACGTGCTCAACTTCAGGGCGCTGATCCATTCCCGGCAGCAGCAGTTGCCGAAGGCCGTCGAATGCCTGGAGCGGGCGCTCGAGGACCGGCCCCGCGACGCGGGACTGCTCTTCAACCTGGCGCAGATGGTGGAGCAGACGGGCGAGCGGCAGCGGGCGGAGGAGCTGCTGCGCAAGAGCCTCGAAATCCAGCCGCAGCAACCCGGCGCCCTGAGCCGCCTGGCCGGCCTGATCGCCGGCGCGGATCGCAAGTTCGACGAGGCCTTGGAGCTGCTGGAACGCGCCCTGGAACTGGTTCCCGACGAGCCCGGCCTGCTGTACCAGAAAGCGGCCGTACTCTTCGAACTCGGCCGGCCGGAGGAAAGCGAGCAGCTGCTGGAGACCGTACTCGAAAAGCGGCCCCAGTTCAAGGAAGCCCAGGCCCTGCTGAGCCGGCTGAAGCAGGAGGGCGGAGCGATCCGCGAGGATCCCGAAGAACTGCGCAAGGCGCTCGAGCAGGATCCCGGGAATCCCGAGTTGAAGGCGCGCCTGCTGCAGACGCACCTGCTGGCGCGGCGCTACGACGAGGCTCTGCCGCTGATCGACGAGCTGCTCGAACTGAAGCCCGATGACGCCGGCCTGCGCCTGAACCGCGGGATCGTGCTCTCCAACCTGGCGGAGCGGGACGCCGGGAAGCTCCGCGCGGCGCGCGAGGAGCTGCGCGCGGCGCTGGGGAGTTTCGAGACCAAGGACCCGGGCGGCCTGCTGCGGCTGGCCCAGGTGAACCTGATGCTGCGCGAGCCCGAGGAAGCGGTGGACAGCATCGACGAGCTGCTCTCCCGCGCGGGGGAACCCGGCCTGGCCAACCTGGACCCCTTCCAGCTCTGGCACCTCAAGGGCGTGGCCCTGCAGCAGAAGGCGTTTTTCCCCGAGGCCGTCGAGGCCTATACCAAGGCCAGGGAGCGGCTCGAGGACCGAATTGCGGAACATCCTGAAGATTCCATGGCCGTCACGGCGCTCAGGGAAGCCGTTTCCGCCATGTCCCAGATGCTGGACCAGCTGGGCCGGTTCGAGCAGGCCGCGTCCCTCTACGAGCGCTGGATCGAACTGGGTCCCAGGGATTCCCAGCCACTGGCGCGCCTGGCCAATCTTTACAATCGCAACGGACGCTTCGAGGAAGGACTCGCGACCCTGAGAAAGCTCGAGCAGCTGGATCCGGACAACGCCCGCACCCAGTACTTCCTGGGTCTGACCCTCACCGACCTCGAGCGGCAGGAGGAGGCCGAATCCTGCCTGGCCAAGGCCCTGGAGCTGGAGCCCGAATTCCCCGAGGCCCAGCAGCGGCTGCAGGTCCTGCAACAGAACCGGCCGCTGGTGGCGGCCTCCATCGACGAGCTGGAAGAGAGCGTCGAGCAGGATCCTGAAGACAAGGACGACCGCCTGCTGCTGAGCCAGGCCTACATGAGCCGCAAGCAGTGGGACAAGGCCGCCGAGCACCTCAAGGTGCTGACGGAACAGGATACCGGGAACCATCGCGCCCTTTTCGACCTCTCGAGCGCCCACCACGCGGCGGGTCGGCTCGACCAGGCCATCGACTGCCTGATCCGGCTCGAGGAGCGCCTGCCCACGGATCCGGGCGTCCGCTACCGCCTGGCGCAGCTCCTGATGGAGAACGAGGAAGAGGAACTGGCCGTCAAGGAGTACAAGCACGCCGTGGAGATGCAGCCCCGCAATCCCGTGTTCCAGTTCTCCTTCGGACAGGCCCTGCGCGCGGTGGACCGGGAGGAACCGGCCGAGGAAGCGATCCGCAAGGCGCTGGAGCTGCAGGAGCAGTTCCCCGCGGCCCATTACGAACTCGGGCTGCTGGAATACACCACCGAACGACACGATTCGGCGCTGAAGAGTTTCGCCACCGCGGCGCAGCAGAATCCCGCGATGTTCATGGCGCACTACTATTGTGGAATGATCCACAAGAACGCCACGGGTAAGCTCGACGAGGCCGCGCGCTACTTTCAGCAATCGCTGGGCATCCGTCCCGATTTCGGCGACGCCCACTTCCAGCTGGGGCAGCTGTTCAAGGACGGCAGACGCTCCGAGGACGCCCGCTACCATCTGCGCGCAGCGCTCGAGCACTGGGAGGGCGAGGCCTTCAATCGCCCCGCGGCGGAGTCGATGTTAAAGGAGCTGGACGCGGAAGAGTGAAGCCCGCGCCGCTTGGTCGCGGCCCGGCAGGTCGAACGACTTCGCTTTTCGAGGATTCGCCGGGAACATCGGGTTCCGCATCGCGTAGGCGTAATTACTTAACGAAAACAGTAATTGTTAATATGAACGAGGAGTACAATGGCCGAGCTGACCCGGATCACGGACGCCGAGTTCAAGGAGTTCACCGCCCAGCCGGGGCTGGTCCTGGTGGATTTCAGCGCCACCTGGTGCGGACCCTGCAAGAAACTGCACCCGATCCTGGAGGAGATCCAGGCTGAACGCGAGGACCTGAAAATCGCCACCGTGGACATCCAGCAGGCCATCGAGGCGGCCCGGAGCTGCGGCGTGATGTCGGTGCCGCAGGTGCATTTCTTCCGCGACGGAGTCAAGGTGGACCAGTTCATCGGACTGCTGAACAAGCCGGCCATCGTCCAAATGATCGAAAAGAACCTCTGAAGGGAGTATCCATGGCCAGGAACCTGATCATCTTCCCCCTGCTGCTGACCCTGCTGACGAGCCTCTCGGTCTCCTGCGGAGAGACCGCCAGGCAGCCCGGGGCGCAGGCCGAAGCCGTGTCGGCGGAACCGGCCAAGACGGAGGCCGCCCAGGCCGAAGCCGTGGTGGAGCTGAAGAACTTCGACTGGGCCGCCACCAGCGGCAAGGTGACCTTCATCGAGCTGTGGGGAGTCTGGTGTCCGCCCTGCATCCGGAGCATGCCGCACGTGGAGGAAGTCTGGAAGAAGTACCGGGACTACGAAGACTTCAACATGATGGTGATCAACACGGGCTGGCGGGGCGATACCCCGGCCAAGGTCCGCAAATGGCTCAAGCGGAACAGCCGCTACACCTTCCCGGTCTACTTCGACAACGGGAAGCAGAACCTCTCGCGCAAGTACGGCGTGCAGAGCATCCCGCGCAGCATCATCCTGGACCGCAATGGCGAAGTGGCCTACAACGGTCACCCGATGAAGATTCCCAAGGGCCTGCTGGACCGGCTGCTGGAAAGCTGAGGGAACGGGCTGGACTCTTAGGCGCTCAACAAGGCGCCGATCGTATCACGTAAAAACCCGACAAGGCTGCCTCCCGTGAGGCAGCCTTGTTCCATGTCAGCGGATAGCGATTCCTTCAGCCGGCTTCCTCCCGAGGACTCTGGAAGCGGGCGTTCTCGTCCCGCAGGGCTTCCTCCCAGGCCTCGAGCGGGCTCAACCCCGAGAAGATCAGCTTCATCAGGACGTGCAGGTGGTCGTCCATCAGGGCCAGGTTGCCGCTGACGGCGTCGTTCAGCGCGGCCTGCTCGAGCTGCTGCTCGCGGCAGAGCAGGTAGGTGCGCAGCGCCATGCTGCCCGTGTTGAGGTCCAGCTCGAAATCGCCGTAGCGTTGCCCCTGGTTCAGTCGCGTGATCAGCTCCATCATGGCGTAGCGCCGCTCCAGCGGGACGGAGGTGGGCAGGAAGGAATAGAAGCAGAAGATCTCCGCCTGGGCGTCCCAGACCGCCCGGCATTGCCAGGTTCCGTTCTCCCCGCCGTAGGAGGCGTCCACGGAACTGTCTTCGGGATAGAATCGGTGGTCCCAATCCAGCTCGTTGAAGAAGTCCAGGATCGTGTCGATGGGATTCGGCCGCATTCGAGAGGGCTTCCGGGTTTTGTGTGACGCCAGCCTGCTGGATATTATCGGCAAGCCTGCCGATTTCCATAGTGGCTCGTAACGGTCAAGATCTACGGTCAAGTATGGTAAATATGCCGCCTTTGAAGCAACAGCTTCCCGACCCGGCGCCTCTACAATTTGGAGAGGCGGACGGGGGCTCGCGGGGAGGGTTCCTCCTCGCGGCGCTGCTCGCCTTCGTCCTGGTCGCGGCGCCCCTGCGGACGCCGGTCTCCGCGGAAGAATCCTCGCGGACCCGGGCCCTTGAACGCGCGCTGGAGCAGTTTTACGCCGGCGACTTCGAGAGCGCCCTACGCGGCTACCTGGGACTGGCCGAGAGCTGCGCGGACTGCGCGGAAGTGCATTTCATGCTGGGACGCTGCCTGCTGGACCTGGAACGCCCGCGCGAGGCGGCGGACTACTTCCGCCTGGCCTTCGAGGAAGATACCCTGCACGCCGCCGCACTGCAGCACCACGCTCTGGCCAGCGAGCGCTGCCAGGATTACGCGGCCGCGGCGGAGAGCTACGAGCTCTTTCTGGATCGATTCCCTGCCGAATGGTCTACGCCGGAAAGCCGGGACGCGGTCCGGGAGCGCTACCTGCTGAACTGCGAGCGGCTGCGCATCGACGAGTACAGCCGGTTCAACATCCCGCCCCGGAGACTCAGCGACCGGGTGAACAGCTCAGCGGACGACTACATGCCCGTGATCGCGCTGGACGGCCGCAGCCTGTATTTCACCAGCACCCGGCCCGGCGGCATGGATCGCCGGGGCCGCGAGGGCCGCTACCGCGAGGACTTCTGGGTCAGCCGGCTCGACCCGGAAACCGGCGGGGGCTGGAGCGACAGCCGTAACCTGGGGCCGCCGCTGAACACGGTGGAATCGGAAGGCGCCGGATCGCTGAGCGGCGATGGCGGGCAGTTCTTCTTTTCCGCCTGCGACCGCCCGCAGGGCTTCGGGGACTGCGACCTCTACCGCGCCGACCTGGTCGAAGGGAAATGGAGCGCGGCCCTCAACCTGGGCGAACCGGTGAACGGGCCCTGGTGGGACAGCCAGCCGGCCCTCTCCTCGGACGGGGGGCTGCTGATCTTCTCGTCAACTCGTCCCGGGGGCTTCGGGGGCTGCGATCTCTGGGGCAGCCGGCGAGCGGCCGATTCCTCCTGGGCGGAACCGGTCAACCTCGGTCCGGCGGTCAATACCCAGGGCGACGAAGCCGGACCCTTCCTGCACGGCGATGGACGCACCCTGTACTTCAGCAGCGACGGACATCCGGGTTTCGGCGACCTGGACATCTTCTATTCCGTGCTGTTCAAGGGCGCCTGGGGGGCCGCCGTCAACCTGGGCAGGCCCATCAACACCCCGGAACCGGATCTCTCCTTCGTGGTGCCGGGCAGCGGGGAAACGGGCTACTTCGCCTCCCGCCGGGAGGGCCGGCCCTCGCTGGACCTCTACCGCACGGAGGTCCCTGCCTGCTGCCGTCCCGAGCGCACCCTGATCCTGCGAGGGCGGATCCTGGACGCGGAAAGCGGTGAGCCGCTCGAGGCGCGTGTCCGGCTGGAGACGACCGAGGGCGATGGGGAACGGCAGGAGCGGCACAGCAGCTCGGACGACGGCTGTTTCTTCTTCGCCGCTCCGCGGCGGAGCCTGCTGCTCAGCGCCAGCAGCCCGGGCCATTTCTTCGCCTCGCATCTGCTGGGCGAGGACGACAGCGCCGCGGAGGAGCTGGAAATCGAGCGGGACCTGCTGCTGGCTCCCCTGAAGCCGGGCCTGGCCCTGGAATTCCGCAACCTGCACTTCGAATTCGCCGCGGCCGATCCACATCCATCATGCCGGCCCCTGCTCGAGCGCGTGCTGGAACTGCTGGAACAGAATCCTACCCTGAGGATCGAGATCCAGGGACACACGGACATCGTGGGCGGCACCCGGCACAATCTCGAACTGTCGAGAAAACGGGCGGAAGCGGTTCGCCGCTGGCTGCTGGACCATGGCGTCCGGCGCGACCGGGTGCGGGCCCGCGGCCTCGGTCACAGCGCTCCGGTGGCGGACAACCTCAGCCCCGAGGGACGCAGCTTGAACAGGCGTACGGAATTCCACATACTTGAATATTGATATAAATCCGTATGCCAGGCCCTGCCAAGTTCTGGACTTTTGAAGTTTCAGGGTGCAGAATCTTCCCATCCCATTCTCCGCTTGCCTAGAATCGCCTGCTTCAACGCCCGAATGGGCAACTCCTTTTTGCTATGGAGCGAGAATCTGCTCGTCTGGCCCTTGGCCTGATCCTTGCGCACGATGGAATTGCGCAAAAAACAATCGGGTCGGCTCGAATGTTTTTCCATCCTGCCGATAGATAATCCGAGGGAAACCGCATGGATCAGAGGTGGAATCCACGATCCACAGGCGGCCTTTCCGGGTGGACCGTCTTACCCGGCCTGTCATGCAGGAACAGAGGATCCCATGAAGACCCGACTCTTTTGCTTTCTACTATACACTTATGGATCTGATGCTCTGGCGTCCTTGCATTCTCCCTGCAAGGTCAACGGAAATCGACAACGAAGGTTTACTTGCCTGCGGAGGAACAATGGGAACTTCAGCTAAACTTCCCAGAAGCGCGCTGGCAGCCACGCCGTTCCTGGTCTTTCTGGCCTTGCTCATGATGATACAGGGGGAAGCCAGAGCTCAGGCCACCATTACTCAGGCGGTTGGAGTGACCTCCACCGTCTTCCTGAGTATCGGTGGTCCATACGGGAATACGGACTTGACGGCTGTTTCCGGCGCGGCTGATCTGGTGATTACGGATTCGGGAGCCGGCGGCGAAATGCAGATCGGTGGAACCGTCACCCTGACTCTGCCCGCGGCATCGTGGGAATGGGTGCCTGCTTCCTGCGTCGCCACGGTATCCGGCGGCGGCGGCAACGTCACGTTCGCCGCGGGAGGCACCGCCCAGCAGCTCGTGGCGACCCTGAACGCCGGCGCCATCCCGGCGGCCGGCAACATCACCTTCACCGTGCTGGCCGCGCGCAGCGCGAGTACGGTGACCAGCGCGGTTGCGGCCACGGCCATCGGCGCCACCTCGAACACCTTCACCAGCATGACCAACGCCGTCTGGGGCACCACGGTTGCGGTGGTGGCGGGACCGAGCCTGACCTTTACCACGCCGGCCAGCGCGGGATCCGATTCCACCGACCTGGCGGACGGCGACGGCGGCTGGGACTTCGGGTCCGTGTACACCCTCACGACACACAATACGGGTGCCGACGCGGACATGGTCCTCTGGTGGAGCGTGGATTCCAGCTTGACCAGCGTCAACGACGAGGAAGGCGCCTTCCGGTCGCTGCGGGACTCCACCAACGTGGAGGTCTACCTCTGGATCGACGTTTCCGCGTCTCCCACCACGGCCACGCCGCTGACCCACATGCTCAGCGACTGGGATCGCTATGCGACGGAGTACTACCTCTACGCCACCAGTCTCGAGACGGGCGACCGCAAGATCGGGCGTGCGGGGCCGATCCGGGCCTTCCATTACCCGACCAACAACCTCAACCAGGACGATCCGAACACCACGGACACCACGGTTGACTTCACTTCCAACGACGACGACTACCTGGACAGCGGCGGCCTGCTGGCCCTGGACGACGGCACCCAGGACGGCAGCGGCGTGGACAACGTGACCTGGACCCTGACCACCATCGACTTCGACCACAACGCCGATGTCCGCTTCTTCTACAGCACCCTCGGTTCGTTGACCGAAAGCGACCTGGTCCTCGGGGGCAGCTCGCCCAACTACACCATCAGCAGCCTGACCGGCGCCACACTGGTCACCTATTCGGATACCCTGGAAGAGGACGTGGACTTCACCTTCAACTGGGACATCTACTACAGCGATGCCCAGTACGTGGCGGCGGGCACTTACTACATCTACGTGGCGTCCAACGACGGCTATCGCCAGGATGTGGACGTGTCCTCCGACCAGTTCGTGGTCAGCCACTCCCCGCTGATGATCATGCAGGATCCCTATCCCGACGGCACCACCGCCTCCTTCGACCTCAGGGCCGACGTTAACCGCTACTTCAACGTCAACTGGGGCCTGACGATCAACGGCGACACCGATCCGGACGACAACGCCAGCATCGCCTTCTACCTCGACGCCGACGCCAACGGGGTGGCGGACTTCGACCAGACCACCATCGCCACCCTGACCTCCGCCACCACCAACGCGGACGACGACATCGACAACGGCGAGCTGGTCTACGGCACCGCGCTCTACGAGAATCCCGACCACCAGTTGAACAACCTGGTGGACATCGACATGTGGGGCTGGTCCGAGACCCTGCGCGCCGACATCAATACCCGGGTGGCCGCCGGCGACAACCTCTTCCTCTACGGCATCATTACCAGCGGAGCACTGTCGCGTATCACGACCTACGCCAGCGAGGACGCCAACTACGTGGTGACCGCCGCGGAGAACCTGACCGACGGCACCAGCGCGGCGCTCACCGTGACCAACGCCCAGGACGCCTTCTTCACCGATCCTCCGGACCTCGGCGGAACGGTGGCCTGGGGCGAGGCCTACCGCGTCGCCTGGCCCTTCGCCTGGGACTTCGGCGAGGCCAACCAGAACGTGCTGGTCTACATCGGCGACGAGGACATGAGCGCCGACGCCACCTTCAACGGGACCTGGGGAACCGGAGTCCTGGGCCTGCTGGACCTGACCAACAACCTGTGGGTGGGCAACTCCTCCGACGGCACCGTGGCCAACAACACGGGCACCGACTACGTGATCGCCGGGCTTTCCCAGGACGGCACCTTCGACTGGCGGCCGCACCTGATGACCGGCAACTCGGTCGGCGTGGTGGGCGGTCAGAGCCTGGCGGCGGCCATCACCAACGAAGGTACGCTGTATGCATACCTGATCGTGAGCCGGAACGCTTCCACCAACGCGCCCAACGACGCCGACCTGGTCTTCCAGGCTCCCGGTCCCATCACCTTGAGCAGCGACGCCGGTGTTACAAGCTTCGGTTTCAATACCCTGCCGAACCAGCTCTCAATGGCCGCCGGCGACGTGGTGAGTTTCACGATCTACGTGGATTCCGGGGTGCCTACCGCGGAGATCGCCGCGATTTACATGAGCTGTGACACGACCTACTGGGACGTGACCACGCCCACGGCGCCCTTCACCCTGAACACCACCACCTTCACCGCGGGCCTGGTGGTGGAGAACAGCAACGACGAGAACAACTACGATAACGGTCTGCATCACCTCAACTTCGTCTACGGGGCCAACGGTTCGCCCGACGCCAACCTGGACGGCGGCACCAACTGGCTCTGCAGCCTGAGTCTCACGGCCAAGCACAGCACCATCGTGGACCCGGTGGACACCGAGTTATTCTTCGATCGGGACATCATCAACCAGCGCTACACCACCTTCTTCAACGGCGGTGGCAATGAATTGCCCACGACCGTGCAGCTTCCCGCGGCCCGCGCCGTCAGCTATCCTCTGGGCGAGCTGCAAGGCAACGTGGACCTGGAGGGTGTCAACGACTACACCGGGATGACGGCCACCGTCAGCGTCTCGCCGAGCGGCGCGATCCAGGGCATGGAAGAGTGGAACACCCTCTTCAACAGCACCAACGACGACGACAGCAGCACCGAAGGCTGCCAGGTCGACCTGGACCAGGCGGGCCACTACCACCTGCTCAACGTGCCCGACGGCGAATACGACTTCACCGTGCACGTGGACGGCTGGGTGGACGGCACCGTCAACGTGGCCGTGCAGCACGGCGATCACATGGGCGACATCGACCCGGTCTACACCCAGCGGATCACCCAGAACGGCACCACCCAGCGGCTGCAGCTGCTGGCCGGCGACTGCGCGGGCTACACCGATTCCACCGGCACCACCACGCCCGACAACCAGATCGACGCCACCGACCTGACCGCGGTGAAGAACGCCTACAACACCACTCCGGACAGCTCGGCCTGGAACGCCCTGTGCGACTTCGAGAAGATCCTGTCTCCCAACTGGGTCTACATCCTCGATCTCAGCCTGGTCAACGCCAACCAGGGTGTCAGCGGCGTGCCGCTGGTCTACCGTCCCGCCGGCCTGCCCAACACGGACGTGGAGTTCCGCATCGCGGACGCGCCCGAATTCGTCAGCGCGGGCGAGGAGTTCGACCTAGAAATCGAGCTGGCCCACGCCTCCGACGTGCGGGCCTACGACCTGCGCATGATTCACCCGGGACTCGAGCTGGTTTCCGCGAGCGCGGGGCAGCTGCTGGGTACCGTGGGCCAGGCGGACTACCTTGTGATGCACAGCGGCCCCGAGCTAATCTGGGCGGGCGCCATCGTGGGCCGCGAGCGGGACGGCTTCGCCGGCAGCGGCGTCGTCGCCACGGCCAGGTTCCGCGCCTCGACCGACTGCCGGCCCGCCCTGCGCCTAACCGAGGGCGTGGTGGTCAACAGCGGCGACGAAATGTATCACGCCGCCCTGGACAACAGCGCGGTTCTGCCCGCGGATTACAGCCTCGGGCTGGCCTATCCCAACCCCTTCAATCCCGTGACACACATCCAGTACGCGATTCCGGAGAACGGACTCGTCAGGCTGAACGTCTACAACATGCTCGGCCAGCAGGTGCGCCGCCTGGTCGACCAGCAGATGAGCGCCGGTCACCACATGGCCGTCTGGGACGCCACCAACGACCGGGGCGTGCGCGTGGCCTCCGGACTGTACATCTACCAGATCGAAGTCAACGGCTTCAGCCGTGCGCACAAGATGGTCCTGATGAAGTAAGGCACCGGGCGGAGCCTGGCGATGGTCCCCGCGGACCATGGAGGCGCCGCTCACCACAGCACCGATAAACACCCCATCCGGCCCGCTCCGGCAGGAGCGGGCCGGCTTTCTATGCCCTCCCTGAATACGTTACCTTGGCATAAACGGGTATGGGAGACTCTTGGACCGTCTGGAGTTCGTGAGACAGGCGCTCGAGGGCGCCGGCCGGAACGCGCGCGGGCTGCGTCTTGAAAACATGGCCGGCGGCGGCAGCGACCGGCGGATGCGCCGGGCGCGGGCGGAGGGGGGAACCTGGGTGCTGGTGGAGAACCCCTGCCCCCAGGTCTTCGAGAACCACTGGAACGAGAACGACAGCTACCGCTACATCGCCGGCCTTCTGGAGGAAGCGGGCGGATTCGCTCCCGAGATCCTGGCCTGCGACCCGGCCCACGGGCGCTTCCTGCTGGAGGACCTGGGCGACACGCACCTGCTGGACCTGGTGCGCGAGCGCGGTGATTCGTCGCCAAGCCTGGTGGAACTGTACTCGCCCGTGATACGCGACCTGGCGCGGATCCAGGCCGCGTTGCGGCGTCGCTTCCGGCAGGACCGGGTCCACAACAAGCCCTACGACTACGAGCTGATGACCGTCTGGGAATCGGGCTATTTCCGCGAACGCTTCCTCGACGGACTGCTGGGGCTGGCCTTCGACGGCGAAGCGCTGCAGGAGGAGTTCCACGCTCTGGCGGAGGCCGTGACGCGCATGGACTGTTCCCATTTTTTGTACCGCGACCTGCAGTCCACCAACGTCATGTATCACGGTGGAAGGTACCGCTACATCGACTTCCAGGGCGGGCGCCGCGGCCCCCCGCACTACGACCTGGCCTCGCTGCTGCTGGACCCTTACGCCGGGCTGCCCCGGGAAGTCCGCGAAACACTGGTGGATCTCTACCTCGAATGCGCGGAGGAGGAGCTCGGCCTTGAGGGCGAGCTCTTTCGCCGGGAATACCCGCTGGTGGCGGCGCACCGCATGATGCAGGCCCTGGGCGCCTACGGCTTCCTCGGGGTGGTCAAGGGCAAGCGGGAATTTCTGCAGCACGTTCCCGCTGCGCTGCGGCACCTGGGCGAGCTGCTGTCCGCGTCCGAGCTGAGGCATTATCCGCGGCTGGCCGAGGTGGTGCAGCGGGCCGCGTTAAGCACCCGTCCTGCGGAGCCGGCGGAGTCGGAGGAACTGTCGGAGGGCCGCCGGAAATGAAGTTCCTGTTCACCGGCGGGGGAACCGGAGGCCACGTCTACCCGGCGCTGGCCGTGGCGCGGAAACTGGCCGCCGATCCGCGACACGAGCTGCTGTACATCGGCACCCGGGGCCGCGCGGAGGAGCTGATCCTGGATTCCGGGACGCCGGGTGCCGCCGCATCCTCCGGCCCGGAGTCCGACGCCGTCGCGCGGAGCATCCCCATCGTCTATGCCCGGAGCAGGGCCTTTCCGGGGCGCCGGCCTCTTCCCCTGCTGCTCTTCATTGCCGGACTCGGGATGGGCGTGCTCCAGGCCGCCTGGCGGATCCTCCGTTTCCGCCCGCACCTGGTCTTCGCCACCGGCGGCTACGCCAGCGCTCCAGCGGTCTTCGCCGCCTGGCTGCTGCGCCGCCTGCTGCTCAGCCGCGCGAGAATCCTGCTGCACGAGCAGAACGCCTTTCCGGGTCTGATGAACCGGGTGGGGGCGCGGCTGGCCGATCTCACCGCCCTGACATTCCGCGAGGCCGGCGAGCACCTGCCGGCCGGCCTGACGGTCCACTCGGGCTACCCGGTGCGCGGCGACCTGCGCGAGCTGCCGGATCGCGAGACCGCCTGCCGGGCGCTGGATCTTGATCCGAACCGTCCCGTACTCTTCGTCTTCGGCGGTTCCCAGGGCGCGCGGAGCATCAATCGCGCGCTCTACGAGATCCTGCCCGAGCTGCTTAGCGGCGGGGTACAGGTACTGCACGCCTACGGCACCATGCGCAGTCCGGGATACGACGCGGAGGTGGAGCACCGGCGGGCGCTGGAGCGCATCAAAGGCTCAGCGGAGGATGGCGCCACAACGCTCGGCGGGCGGCTCGAAATGCAGTACCGGGCCTGGCCCTTTCTCTTCGACATCAGCGGGGCCTATGCCGCGGCCGACCTGGTGCTCTGCCGGGCCGGAGCGGGCACCCTCTTCGAGGTGCTCAACTGCGGCCTGGCCGCCGTCCTGGTGCCGAAAATGGGCCTGCCCGGCGATCACCAGGTAGCCAACGCGCGCCGGATCCAGGAGGCCCGGGCGGCCCGGCTGGTCCTGGAAGAGCCGGTGCTGCAAGCCGGGCGCATTTCCGAGGCCGTGAACGCGGCGGAACTGGCCGGGCTCCTGCGGGAACTGCTGAACGATCCAGTCGAGTTGGCGGAGATGCGCGTGCGGGCGCGGGAGCTGGCCCGGCCGGCGGCCCTCGAGGGTCTGTGCGAACTGGCCCTGGCGCTGGCCGGTCGCAAGGATCCCGCCGAGGCCGCCGCGGCGCTGGAGGGCGGAAGCCGCAGGAATCGGCGCACGGAAATGTCTCCCGACGACACGGATCTCGGTCAGGGCGCGGAACGCCTGGCCGCGCTGGAGACTGCGGGCGAAGAACGCTTACTGAGCCTGGTGGACAACGGAGAGCGTTCCGATCCGGAAAGCCGCAGCTATATCGAGTATCGCTGCTGCTCTGCTCTCGCCGCGGCCGACTGGGCCAGGCGCAACCGCGGAGTGAAGCTGGCCGGGTCCCTGAAGCTGGAGCGCAGCCTGCCCCTGCTGCTGCACCTGGCGGCCGACCGCCGCCCGCCTGCTCTATTCAAGCGCCTCTTCGGCGAGCGGAGCCGCCAGAACGGCTTCATCCGCAGAAACCTGGCCACCACACTGGGCCGGATCGGGCGACCCACGCCTGAAGTCCACGCTGCGCTGAGGACCTTCCTGGACGATCCCTACTGGGAAGTGCGCGTGGAAGCCATGCGGGCCCTGGCCCGGCTCGGCTTCGACGCGGAAGGCTGGGAGGACCTGCGCATCCGCGGCTTCCTTAAGCGCGGCAATTTCGAGGAGGTCCAGGCGGCCCTGGAATGGTGGGGCGCGGCGGGCAGGCCGGCGCAGTGGCGCGAAATCCTGCTGCCGCAGCTGGCGCACGCCAACGCCCGGGTGCGCGACGGCGCGGTGCGAACCCTGATCGGGCTGCTCCGGGAGCGCAGGATCGGCAGCGAGGAGGTCCGTCCCGTGCTCGACGACATCATCGTGACTTCCACCTGTTTCACGCCCCAGTTTCCACTGCGCAAGAGCATGCAGGACCTGGGGCGGGCCATGGCCCGCGAGACCTGGCAAAGCCGCCGCGGGGCCGCGCGAGGGCCTGCGGAAGAACGGGAAGCGTCCCGCGAGGAGGATCCATGCTGAAGTGGCTGGCCCGCGTGCTGCGGGAGGAACTGGCCGGACCGGGCTTCCTGCGACTCTTCGACTACCTGTCCTTTCGCACGGTCTCGGTGGCGATGACCACCTTCCTGATCAGCCTGCTGCTGGGACGCCTCCTGATTCCAGCCCTGCACCGCCGCCGCATGCGGGACGTGGTGGAGGAATACGGAATCGTGGACGTGAGCACCAAGCGCGGCACACCCACAATGGGCGGCCTGATCATCATCCTCGCCGTGATCAGCGGTTATTTCCTCTGGTGCAGGCTGGACAGTCCCTTCGCCTGGGTCGGCCTCGGTGCCTTGGGCTGGTTCGGCACCATCGGCTTCCTCGACGACTGGCTGAAGATCCGTGGCGGCGGCGGCAGCCACGGTCTCTCCCAGGGCGCCAAGCTTCTTCTGCAGACGCTTTTCGCGGCCGGCTTCGCCTGGTGGCTGCTCTCCCAGGCTTCTCCACTGCCCGAGGATCTGCGAACCCGGCTCTTCCTGCCCTTCATGAAGACTCCGGTCCTCGACCTGGGCTGGTTCTACGGCGTGTTCATCGTCTTCGTCATGCTGGCGGTCTCCAACAGCGTGAATTTCGCCGACGGCATGGACGGCCTGGCAGTGGTCCCGGCGGCCGTGGCCTTCATGGTCTTGGCGGTCTTCGCCTACGTGATCGGCAACGAAGTCCACAGCGCCTACCTGCAGTTCGACTACATTCTGGGCGCGGGCGAGCTCACGGTGCTTTCGGGGGCGGTGATCGGGGCCAGCCTGGGTTTCCTCTGGTACAATTTCTTTCCAGCGCAGGTCTTCATGGGCGACACGGGCTCCATGGCCCTGGGCGGACTTCTGGGCGCGGAAATGGTGATGCTGAAGCAGGAGGTCCTCTTCGTCATCGTGGGCGGCGTCTTCGTGCTGGAGGGCGCCAGCGTCCTGCTCCAGGAGAAGGTGGGCATCCGCCTGCTGGGACGGCGCCTGTTCTACCGCGCGCCGATCCACCATTCCTTCGAGCACCGCGGCGTGGCGGAAACCAAGGTCGTGATCCGCTTCTGGATCGTCGCCCTGATCCTCGGCTTCATCGGCCTGATTTCGCTGAAGATCCGTTGATGGCGGGTCCGGAATCACCAATCGGCATCCTGCTGTCTGCGGGCCGGGGCACGCGCCTCAGGCCGCTGTCCCAGGTGCGCCCGAAGGCCCTGGTTCCCCTGCACTGGATTCCGCTGGTGGAATTCGGACTGCGCCAGTTGATCCGGGCCGGTTGCCGGCTGATCGCCCTCAATAGCCATCACCTGGCAGATCAACTCTGCGCTTACCTCGAGCGCCGACAGGTGGAACTGCCGGAGATCGAGATCCGCTTCTTCAAGGAAGAGAACCTCCTGGGCGTGGGCGGTGGCCTGCGCCGGATGCTGGCCGAATTGCCACCGGGACCGGTCCTGGTGCAGAACGCGGATGTGCTCCATGACTTCGACCTGGCCCGACTCCATAAGGAACACCTGCGCCGCGGGGCGCCGCTGACCCTGGTCGGCGGAGGCGATCCGCCCGCCCTGGAGCTGCGCGACGGACACGTGCACAGCCTGCGCGACCCGGCGAAGGCCAACCTGGGCTTCACCGGCGTGCACCTTATCGGCGATGAAGTGCGCAGGGAACTCGGGAAGTGGGATCGATCGTCGATCATACCTTTCTACCAGGGCCTCCTGGAACGCGGCTTCGAAATCAATGGAGCGGATCGCCGGGACGCGCTGTGGTTCGACCTGGGAGAGCTCTCCCGCTATCTTCCCCTGCATTCCCTGCTTTGGGAAGAGAAATCCTATCATGTTCTGCTGAAGCGTCTGGGCCTGGCGGCGCGCTGGGACCCGCAGCGCCGCCTCAGCGTTCCTCCCGGCAGTCGGCTTCCGGAAGATGCCGTCAATTGCGTTGCCTGGAGCGACGTGCGCTGGACCGGAACCGCCCGGGACAGCCTGCTGCTGGACGGGGTCCGGGGAAATGGTGATCTCAAAGGAGAGATCGTTCTGTGAGGAAGTTGATCGCCGGTCTCCTGCTGGTTCCGCTGGCCATGACGCTCTGGGCGGCGTTGATTTACCTCGTGCCCTTGTCCGATCCGTCCGGCAATACGGAGCTGAACGTAGTCAGCTACAACGTGCACCTGTTCATGAACCTGCAGAACCGTGACACGTTCGAGGAGATCCTGGGAGGTCTCTCCCGCGCCGCACCCGACCTGCTGCTGCTGCAGGAGTTTCCCGCCGCGAGCTCCGGCATGGACCCCCCGCGGATCCTGAGGAAGCGGCTGGAACTGCCGTACTGGCGCTTCTTTCCGTATCACGGATCCAGCGTCGCGGGACTGGCCGTGTTCAGCCGGCACCCGATTCTCGCGGATTGGGAGCAGGCGTTGCCCCCGCAATCCGAGGGGCGGTCGCTGGGGGTGGTCAGGGTGGACGTGGGCGGACGGCCGCTCAACGTCGCCGTGCTGCACCTCTCCAATTCGGACATCCGGCTGCACGGCGCCAGGGCCACCATGCGGGGGGAACTGTTCGGCGAGAACATTCGTACTGTCCAGACGGAAGCCGTCCTGGAGTCCCTGGACAGCCTGTCGTCGGAACCTCTGATCCTGGGAGGCGATTTCAACACCTTCTCGTTTTCTAAGGCCTGGCGCCGGTTCAGGCGCAGTTACAACGACGCTTTCCCGTTCTGGCGAATGTTCGACGGCACATTTCGCTTCAGGCAGGAAATCCAGGTCAAGATCGACCACATATTTCTCTCGCGCGACGTCAAGGCCCTCGATGCGCAGGTGCTGCCGGTGCAGGGATCGGATCACCTGCCCGTCTACGCGCGGGTCGTTTTCTAGTGTTTCAATTGGAAGGACGAGGAATGCCTCGCAGGGCTTCCGCGAATCGGGGCGAGACCTGCCGCTGGATCATGCTCCTGGTCCTGCTGCTGGGACCGGCGATCTGGCCGCTCCGCCCGGCGGCGGCCGATCCCGGCGCGCGGGAACGATACGAAGCGGCGCCCGAGGTCCGCGGGAAATCCGTGGCCGGAGCGCATCTCCCCTTTGAGAAAAATCTCCGTGACGCAAAGCACGTGGAATCCGGCCGCCCGCAGTTCCAGGACCTGCAGGTACTGCAATCCACCGCTCGCGTGCTGGAGTTCGTCCTCAGCCCGCAGCTGCTGCGCGCGGATCTCGAGCCGGGGGGCGCCCTGTCGCTCGGGGTGCGCTACGCCGGCGGCGAGGAGCGTCCCAGGCGGCGCCTGCGCGTGGCCCTGCCCCCGCACTGCGAGCCTGTAGTCGAGGTGCTGTCCAGCCGGTTGCGCGACATGCCCGGCCCCCTGAAGGGAGCGGGCTTCCGGGGCGAGAATCCCGGTCCCCTGGTGCAACAGAGACGGCACCCTTACGGCGACCTGGACTGTCTCACGCTGAGTGTGGACCTGTTGAGATACAACGGAGAAGTGACACGGATTCTCGAGAGGATCGAGCTGCGGATCCGTTTCGACCGTCCGGAGGGCCTCCCTGAGCGGGGCCGGGTCGCGGGCGTCCGGACCAGGATCAAGGACCGCGAATTGCGGGCGGTCTTTGTCAATCACCGGGAGGCTCGGAACTGGGGAGGCCGCGGAATGCCGCTGCGGGGCGCCGCGACGAGCTGGGACGGTGATACATGGCTCAGGATTCCCGTGCTCGAGGAGGGCCTGTACCGCATCCTGTCCGAGCACTTGTCTCAGCTGGGCCTGGATCCCGCTGCGCTGGATCCCCGGGCTTTCAAGCTCTACAGCTACGGCGGGCGCGTGATCGACGAGGATCCGGAGGCGCCGCGCAACGGCGAGTTCAGTCCCCGCGAGCTGCCCCTGCTGCGCGAGCTGGACGGGGAGCCCGGCTTCGGCGATCCGGAGCGCCTGCTGTTCTACGGCCGCGGGACCCAGGGACTCGTCCGGGGCGGGGACGGGGCGATCACACACTACGATCACTACTACACGGACGAGAACGTGTATTACCTCCTGCTGGGCGGACAGTCGCCCGGGCGGGAGATGACGGAGCTCGCGTCGCAGGCGGGCGAGGGCGAGACGCCGTCGCTGGTGGAACGGCCGCGCTGGCGAGCCTTCGTCGACGAGCAGAAGAACCTGACCAAGAACTCCGTCAAGTACTGGTTCGGCGACGAGTTCACCGGTCTGGCCAGCCACGAGTACGATTTCATCGGGCCCTGGGCGGGCGCGACGGAACTGCGCCTGGATTTCGACTTCTGGGTGGAGAACAGCGTGACCAGCGAGAAGATGCACTTCGAGCTGAACGGCGCGCAGGTCGGCGCCGACGAGGTGGGAGCGCACCATTCCCAGCTGACCGACTCGTTGCAGATCGAGGGCGGGACGCTGGGCCTGGAGTTGAGCCAGGTGGCCACGGCCGGACACCGCGTGCTGCTGGACTGGCTGGAGATCAGTTACCCCGCGCCGCCGGCCTTCGTCGAGGGCGAGCTGTGTTTCGAGTCCCCGTCGGAACCGGGTCTCTACACCTACCAGGTCGCCGACTTCCCGGCGGGCGCTTACGTGCTGGACGTGACCTGGCCGGACAGCGTGCGTGCGGGCCGAGCGGCTTCCTTCACCGACCGGGTGGCTCCCGAGCAGCCCGGCGGCGAGACCGGCCTGGCGCGCGTGTATTACGGGTGCACCGAGCAGGCGCTCCGCGACATCGGCGGGCAGTCCCTGGATCACATGCCCGATCTCAAGTCGGACGCGGGGACCAGCGAGCTGATCGTGATCGCGCCGG
This sequence comes from uncultured Bacteroidaceae bacterium, assembly GCA_964568855.1. Classification (GTDB taxonomy): domain Bacteria; phylum CAIWAD01; class CAIWAD01; order CAIWAD01; family CAIWAD01; genus CAZMSD01. Next base: position 68,376 of record CAZMSD010000012.1, read on the forward strand.
AGGACCTGGCCGCCCCGGCGGAGGAGCTGGTTCAGTTCAAGAACTCCTCGACCGCCACCGGCGCGCGCCTGGCGCTGCTGGAAGACGTCTACCGCGAATTCAACTGCGGAGTGACGGACCCGGGGGCGGTGCGCAACTTCCTGCGGCACGAGCTGCTGGCCGCGCCCGAGAATCCCGCCTCCTACGTGCTGGTCGTGGGGAACGGCCACTTCGACTACCGCGGGCTGATCGCCGGCGGCTGGGAATTGCGCTTCCCGGCCTGGTATTCCGGCAGCCGGATGATCGACGACTACTTCGTGCGCCTGCAGGACGAGGACGTGGTGGACGTGGCCCTGGGCCGCCTGCCGGCCAACAGCGAACAGGAGGTCTACAACTACGTCGAGAAGCTGATGACCTACGAGCAGGGCGAGGACACGGGCTTCTGGCGCAACCGGATGCTCTTCGTGGCCGACGACGAACACGGCGAGAACGGCAGCGTGTTCTCCTTCGAGATGACGCACAGCGAGGACACCGAGGACCTGTTGAGTCGCTACGCCCCGCGCAGCTTCGACATCGAGCGCATCTATTCCTTCGAGTACCCCAGCGTCTACAACCCGGAGATCCGGGTGTTCGAGAAGCCCCTCTGCGAGCAGCGCCTGCTGAACGCCCTCAACGAGGGGGCCATGTTCGTGAGCTTCATGGGTCACGGCAACAACACCACCTGGACCCACGAGTACATCTTCAACTCGACCAAGCACTTCCACCTGCTGGACACCAGCAGGCGCCCCTCGCTCTACGCCGCGGCCACCTGCTCCTGGGCCGAGATCGACCTGCCCGTGGGTCTGGCCTTTCCGCAGCAGCTGATCAATCTGCCCGGGGGCGGCGCCATCGGCGTGATGGCCGCCTCGCGCAAGACCACCGGCAACGCGAACTACAGCTTCATGCGGGACCTGCTGCCGGCCTTCTTCGCGCATTTCACGGACGGCAGCGAGCAGGTGACCCTGGCCGAGGCCATGCGGATCGCCAAGAACGAGGGCGGCGACAGCAACCGCGACAAGTACCTGTACCTGGGCGATCCGAGTCTCCTACCGGCCTTCCCTTCGGGCGAGGGAGCGGTGGTGGGCGTTCGAGGAGCGGACGGCGAGGAGCGTGATACACTGCTCAGCCACGAGGCGGCCCTGGTGAGCGCCCGCACCTACGCCGGCGAGAGCGCCGATCCCGGCGACGTAGATGAAGGCGAGGCCCGGGTGCATATTCGGGAAGCGCCGATTCCCCGAAGGCACGATTACGATCCCTACACGCCCACCCAGGCCAATCCCGATCCCGAGTATCACGGACGCTTCCTGGAGTACGAGCAGCCCGGCCCGCTGCTCTTCGCCGGCAGCATTCCCGTGGAGAACGCCGGCATGGACGCTCGTTTCGTCGTTCCCGCCGACGTCTCGGGAAGCACCGACCCGGGCAGGGTGCGCATGTATTACCAGGGGCAGACGCTCGACGGCGCCCTGCGGGACGGCCTGGTCTACGACGAGGGCATCCGCTTCGCCCGGAATCCCGACCCGCCGGAGGACCACGACGCGCCCTGGGTGGAGATCTACTTCAACGGACCCCAGTGGCGGCCCGACGACTGGCTGGCCCCCAATTCGCAGGTGGTTGTCCAGCTCGAGGATTCCAGCGGCATCAACCTTACGGGCGAGGTGGGGCACCGGATCGAGCTGCAGATCGACGGGGGCCTGCCCATCGACCTGACGCCGCACTTCGTCTACGACTTCGGCAGCTGGACCCGCGGCGCCGCCGCCCTGGCCCTGCCGGCCCTAGAGGCCGGAGACCACTCGGTGCAGGCGCGGGCCTTCGACAATTTCAACAACCCGGGCTACGGCGATGCGGAGTTCCGCTTGCTCGACCAGGGCCCTCTCAGCCTGTCCGAACTGGTGGCCTTTCCCAACCCAGTAAAGGAGCGGGCACAGTTCACTTTCCGCTTGCGCGGCGCGGAGCTGGATCCACCGCCGCCCGAGGTGGAAGTCTCGGTATACACGGTGCGCGGTCGTCGTGTCTTCAGGGATCGGCTGGACCTGTCGGGTTCGGGCGGACTGTTATGGACCGAGGAATGGCGGGCCGCCGACGGCCGGGGGGATCCCCTGGCACGCGGCGTGTATTTCTATCGCCTGCGCCTCGAGGTGCCCCAGTTCAGCTACAGCCTCGTGGACGAGCTGGGCGGCCTGCAGACACGCACCGTGAATGCGCGCAGCCTGGAGGCCACCGGGCGGATGATCGTCGAATAAGCGCTTGTATCACGGCGACAGGCTGCTGTCGCCGGTACCGCGGTCGGAAAGACGCTCGGTCTGAGCCATCCGCTTCAACAGCCTCTGCTCCCTTTCATGCAGCCGGCTGCGGTTCTCGGAACTCAGCGGAAGCTCCAGCGCTTGCCGGCCCAGATCGAGCACGTCCTCGAACCGACCTTGTTCCTCGGCCGCGCGGCTGAGTTTCTCCAGGCAGATGAACTCGTTCACGTGGTTGTTGTAGGCCTCGCCGCTCAAGGAATCCAGGATCAGTCGAAAACAGGAATCGGCCGCCGCGGAATCACCCTTTTCCAGCAGGGCCTCGGCCAGCGGAAAGAGAAACAGCCGGCTGCCCGGAAAGACATCGAGTGCTTCCCGGCAGAGAGCGGCGGCGCGCTCCGCTTCGCCCAGGTCCAGGTACATCCAGCTCAGGTTCGAGGCCCCGACCCAGGGGCTGAACACGCCCTCCCGGCGGGCTTCCTCCACCAGCCGAATCCCCTCCGCGCGCTCGTCCCTGACGAAAGGCAGCCAGATGAAGTGTTCCATCTTGGCCGACTTCCAGTAGCGGAAATTGCCGATGCCCAGCTTCAGATCCGCGAAATCCGGGCAGCGGTCGAAGAGGTCCTCGAGGACCCGGATTCCGGCCCAGCCGCTCCGGATCGCCGCCAGCCAGCGCTCGCGGCGCCCCAGGTGATAAGCCTTCCAGGAGTGGATGCTGCCCTGGATGAACTGGAGTTCCGGCGGAAGCTCGCCCCGTCCCGCCCGGTCTTCCCAGCATTCCAGCCGGGCTCCGGAACTGTCCAGGTCGCCCAGGAATTCTTCCTCCCAGCGAAAGCTCTCCTCGTCGGTCATGCGGTAGGCGTGGACCGTGGCGCGGTAGAACCAGGTCTCTGGCCGCTCCGGTTCGGCGGCCACCAGGGAGTCCATGATTTCCAGCGCGGAATCGAAGTCCTGGAGGATGCAGTACTCGATGCCGCGGTTGACGGCGGCGGTCAACTCCGGATCCAGGGCGCAAGCCGCCGGGCCGGGCAGCGCCTGAGTCAACAGGATCGCGATCCCCGGGAGGACCAGCATGGCGCTCAACCTTCGGTTTCCACACAAGTCTTCGTTCGCTGATTTCCGCAGCTCTTCCTGCGTTGTGGTCACTCCTCGGGGCTCCCTTCCTTTCGACACGGATCCAGGGGCAGCGGCTCCGTTCCGCTCAAAGTAGGGTGTGACCGGCGCCCCTGCAATGAGCCGCAATCCGCTTCCCAAGCAGGCTGAAGCATCTTGCGAGCTGGATCCGGGCGCCGGATCTGCCGATATTTGCCATAGAACGAACAGTCGTGAAACGGACCATGTTCAGCGGTTTTGATCTGACCACCGGCGGAACGGACGGTTCCTGCTGCACTCTGCGCCTGCGCTTCGATCCCGAGGTCGTTCCGGGGCAGGATTTCCGCAGGCGGATCCTGCAGGAACTGGAACGTTTCCCGGACCGCTATTCCTACGAGAGCGCGGAATCTCTGCAGGGTCTGGCCGAGGAGATCGGCGATCTCTTCCAGGGATACCGCCTGATGCACACGGCTCCCGGCGACCACACGGAGACGGGTCTGCTGCTGGCGGCTTGCGCCTCCGTCCTGGCCGATCGATTCGGCGGAAGCGGCAGCCCGCTGGAAGCTCGTCAGGAACCGGGGCACGAGGTCGTTTTACGGTTTTCGCCGGTTATTGATTTCCTTCATGCTTATTCGATGCTATATTCAATTGATCTCTTCCACTCGATCTGGAACCAGAACAAGGCGGACCAGCGCCTGGTCCAGCTGTTGGAAGTAGGTCACCTGTTCTTTCTGAACGAGTATTCGCTGGGGGATGGAGAGGACAACCTCTTTAATGGATTGGGCGGGCATTTTCCGCAGGAAGTGCTCAACTCATTCGTTAATTTAATTCACCCTCATCCGGAACACGCCGAAAACCTGTTGCGTAAGATCCTACTGTTGGAGGACAACAGGGAACTGGCGGAGATCGTCAGCGATATGCTCTCCAGTTTCGGCTACGTAGTCTGCGTGGCCTACGACGGTCTGGAAGGGTTGGATCGGATCGAATGCGAGAGCTTCGACCTGGTTGTCAGCGACATCCAGATGCCGAAGTTGGACGGGATAGGGTTCATGCGGGTTCTGAAGAACCTCAAACCCGAAATCCCGGTCATTCTGACGACGGGCTACACGGGAATCTGGGAAGAGGAGTACGTGCTGAGAAACGGCGCGGTCGCCTTCCTGCCCAAGCCCTTCAGAATGGAGAACCTGATTTCTGCGGTGAACCAGGTTCTGCGCTTGCGGAAGGAAACGCCGCAGGCGAAAACCACTTGACCCCTCTTTTAGCTGTGTGTTTGCAAGTGGTCCATGCTTCCCCAGTATGGGCCGCTTGCGCTTTTTTACCCCATCAGGATCCTCAGGCGTACCCCATCAGATCCTCAATTCCAGGCTCAGC
>CAZMSD010000012.1:73193-82936 GCA_964568855.1 uncultured Bacteroidaceae bacterium
TACCCCATCAGGATCCTCAGGCGTACCCCATCAGATCCTCAATTCCAGGCTCAGCAGCCAGTTCCGGCCCGCCGCGGGATACAGCGCGCGCTGCGGCTCATGCAGCCAGTCACCGTTGCGGTCGACCCAGTCGTTCCAGTAGCCGCCGGTTTCGTACTCCGCGTTCAACAGGTTCTCCACGTGCAGTTTCAGACTCAGGTCCCGTTTCAGCCAGCGCTGCAGCCTGAGGCTGGCGTCCAGTCCCAGCGTCGCGTACGGATCCAGTCTCTTGTCGAAGCGCAGGCCGCCGTTCCCCGCCAGGCAGGCCGGATCGATCAGGCTGCTTGAAAGCGCGCTGAAATCGTCGTCGCCGCTGTTGTCCAGGTATTGCCCGCCGACGTAATGCGCAGTCGCACGCAGGCGGAAACACTCCGCCGGATTCCACTGGAACCAGAAGTTGATCACCTCTCCCGGACTGAACGCGATCTCGTTTCCGGAGAAATCCCTGCTGACCAGCGTCTCGCTCCAGTCCTCCTGGTACTGGATCTCGTGGTGGGTCAGCTCGTCGATCCGGTTGACGCTGTAGGCCAGATTCAGGCCCGCCCGCAGCCCGTTCACCAGCAGGGCCTCGGCGTCCACCTCGAGGCCTGCGTGGTGCGATCGGGGAGCATTGCCCCGCACGGGGCTTTCCTCGTCCACCCCGCCGAAGTTGATGATCTCGTCCCGCATGTCCATCCAGTACAGGTTTACCTTCAGCCTGTGATCCGCGCCCCGCAGGTCGGCGCCCAGCTCCACGTCGAGCATCCGCTCGGGGTCGACCAGCGGATCGAGCCAAACCAGGCTGCCGTCGCTCAGTTCCGCGGAGCGCCGGAACATGGGCGCGACTCCCAGGTCGTCGGGGCCCTCCCAGGCGCCCCAGTATTCGCTGCGGCTGGGCTCACGGTGGGAGATGGACGCGCCGGCGCTCAGGATCAGTCCGCCTGATACACGGTGCGACAGGCCGATGCTGGGATTCAGGAAGAAGTGCTCGTCCGTGAAGCGGTGGCGGTTCGCGCCGGCGAAGTTGCCCTCCTCGAGCTGGCGCAGGTCGTAGCGGGAGAACGATGCGGCCAGCGTGGCGACGAGCGCGGTGCGTTCGCCCAGTCGCCGCTCCGCACTGACGTAGCCCCCGTATTTCAGCTTCTCGCTGAGGTGCGTGTAATACCTGCCGCCGGGGAAGGTTTCCGGAGGCAACCGGTCCGCCCAGATCACTTCCCCGAAGTGCTCGCCGTCGTAGGTGTAGCCGTGCGCGCCCACCTCCAGGCGCAGGTCCCGGACCCTGCGCTCGTTGTGCAGGATGAACCCCGTCTGGCGTTTTTCGATCCAGCGGCGGTTGACCAGGTCCGTTTCCAGGACGGTCTCCTCGACGTAGAGACCGGAGTCGCCCTCCTGCGGCGCGTAATCCGTCCAGTAGTCGTAGCCGTAGTCGCGCAGGTCGCGCCCGGTCTTGTAGGTTTCGTAGAAGCCGCTGCCGATCACGTGATACAGAGTCAGCCTCTGGCGCGACCCGTCGGGCAGCGCCCAGTCGGCCAGCAGCTCGAAGTGGGGCTGGTAGAAGTCGTCCACGCTGTGGGGATAGACCGCGTAGCTGTTCGCCCTGCGGTCCGCGGCGACGCCGTCCAGGCCGTAGAGCAGCGTCTCCTCGATTCCGTCCCAGGCCACGTGGGTCAGCTCGCGGCCGTTGTAGTGGTTGACGCGCAGGCTGCCGTCTTCGCGAAAGCGCCGGACGGACAGGTAGTAGCCCCACATGTCGACCGCGCTGCCCTCGCGGAAGCCGTCGGTCAGGATCCGACTCCAGCGTCCGTCCATCTGCCAACCGCCGTCCGTCAGTCCACTGGATCCGCCGATCATGTGGCGCCGGGTGTTGAAACTGCCCCGCGCCGTCTCCAGCTCAAGCCCCGGGCCGGGCGATAGACCGGTGAGCAGGTTGACGCTCCCGCCGAAATTGCTGCCGCCGAAGAGGCCGGTGCCCGTTCCGCGCTGGACCTGGACGTCGCGCAGGCTCTGCCCCATGTCCGGCAGGTCCACCCAGTAGACGTAGTGATCCTCCGGGTCGTTCAGCGGTATGCCGTTGACCAGCACTTCGACGCGCTTCTGATCGAATCCGCGCAGCCGGATCTCGTTGTAGCCGATGGAGGTTCCCCCGTAGGACGTGGTCACCAGGTTGGGCGTGCCCTCGAGCAGTTGGGTCAGGTCCTGCCCGCTGTGCGACAACTCCAGCCGGTCGCCGGAAATGTCGCTGTAGGTGACCGAGCTGTGGTCCTGCGTGACGCGGCCTCCCGCCACGGTGAGGGGCACCGCCTCGACGTAGCCCGGACTCAGCTCCACTTCGATCGTTGTATCACCGTCGATCCGCAGCAGCCGCGTCGCCGATTCGTAGCCGACGTGGCTGACCTTCAGCGGCAGTTCACCGGCTTCGAGACCACCGATGCGGAAGCGGCCGTCGCGGTCGGTCGAGGTTCCGATCGTGGTGCCCTCGACCAGGACGTTGGCCAGGGAAAGCGGGATCCCGCGTTCGTCGGTCACTCTGCCGCTCAATTCGGCCGCGACCAGCATCGAGGCGCACAGTGAAAGGCCCAGCGCGATGCGTCCGCATGTTGTGATACGGCACATGAGATCATCCTCGAGTTCGGCTGCAGGTGGTGATCGAAGGGCTGAGAGACGGCGGATAGAATCGAGATTCCGCTGTTTCCTGCACCGGCATTATCCGGATCAGGTTCGAGGGTGTGTTCTCAGCCTGTTACGGCACCCCTACAGGGAATGGAAAAGAAGGTGCATCCCGCGATCGGGCGGCTGCAGCAAGATGCAAATGCCGGGAGCAGGAAGCAACCGGCCAGGCTCAGGATTCGAGCAGGCGTGGCCGGACCTCACTCAGACGCGGGGCCGCGGCGTCCTTCCCGGAGATCAGGGGACGTTCGACCGGCCAGGGGATTCCGATCTCGGGATCGTTCCAGATCACGGCCCCTTCATCCTCCGCGTCGTAGAAATCGCCGCAGAGATACTCGAATTCCGCCCGCTCGCTGAGCACGCAGAATCCATGCGCGAAGCCTTCGGGGATCCACAAGAGCTCATTGGCTTCCGCGCTTAATTCCGTTCCGGCCCAGCGACCGAAGGTCACCGAGCCGGGTCTGAGATCCACGGCGACGTCGTAGACGCGTCCGCTGAGTACGCGCACGAGTTTAGACTGGGGCCGGCGGTACTGGAAGTGCAGTCCGCGCAGGGTGTCGCGAACCGAAGCCGAATGGTTGAGCTGTACGAAGTCCGTCTCGATTCCGGCATCCTGGAAAGCCCGCCGGTTCCAAACCTCGAGGAAGAATCCGCGCTCGTCGTGATACACACGCGGACGGATCAACAACACCTCGGGCAACTGCAGTCGTACTACATCCATGCTTCTCCCCGCGACAGTAGAGCGACCGGATCGCCTTGCCTTGCGGCAGGCGTCGCAAGCGCCGGGCCGACCGCAGGAAGGTAGGAATCCCGGCGCAGAGGAAAGTCGCCCCGCGCCGCGACCGGGAGGACTCCAGTGGATGCACGCTATATTGACTGTCAGCGGGCCCGTTGAACGCACAGGAACCCGGATGGTCAGGACAATCAAGCGCCTCAAATCCTTCGTCTTTCCCCGGATCGTGGACACGGACCGGGAGATGCGCGTCATGCGGCATTTCCTGATCACCCTCGGGGTGGCCTGCATCATGGGCTTCCAGGTCTGGCGCGGCGTTTTCAACAATTTCGCCGTCGAGGTGGCGGGCGTCGGCGCGTACCAGATGGGCCTGATCCAGGGCTTGCGCGAAGTCCCCGGCTTCCTGGCGCTGCTGGTGATCTTCCTGATCATGCTGGTCTTCGAGCAGCGCCTGGCCCAGATCTCCGTCGCGGCCATGAGTCTGGGCATCGCCCTGACCGGCTTCTTTCCCAGTTTCGGGGGCCTGCTCTGCACCACCCTGCTGATGAGTTTCGGCTTCCACTATTACGAAACCGTGAACCAGAGCCTCGGCCTGCAGCACGTTCCACCGGACAGGGCGCCCCTGTTTCTCGGTCAACTCAGGTCCTGGTCGGGCCTGGCGGGCCTGATCGGGCTGGCGGCCGTACTCGGCCTGTCCCTGTTCATGAGTTACCGGGGCCTGCTGCTGACGGCCGGATCGGCCATGCTGCTGATCGTACTGTGGTCCGCCGTTCGATACCCACTGGTTCGCGAGCGGGTGCCCCAGCGCAGGAAGATGATCCTGCGCCGGCGCTACTGGCTGTATTACACGCTGACCTTTCTGTCCGGGGCGAGGAGGCAGATCTTCGTCGCCTTCGCGGTGTTCCTGCTCGTTGAGCGGCACGGCTTCAGCGTTCGCGAGGTGACGGGCCTGTTCTTCGTCAACAGCCTGGTGACGATGTTCCTGGCGCCCCTGATCGGCAGGCTGGTGCAGACAGCCGGAGAGCGCGCGGTGGTGCGGCTCGAGTACGGCGGGCTGATCCTGGTCTTCTGGGGCTACACGGTGGCGGAGCAGAAATGGCTGCTCTCGTCGCTCTACATCCTGGATCACGTCTTCTTCAACATGGCCATCGCCATCCGGACCTACTTCCAGAAGATCGCCGACCCGGCCGACGTGGCTCCCAGCATGGCCATGGGTTTTACCATCAACCACATCGCCGCGGTCGTGATTCCCGTAATCGGAGGCCTGATCTGGATAGTGGATTTCCGGCTTACTTTCTACTTCGGCATGCTGCTCGCCGCCGCTTCGCTGGTTTTTGCGAATTTCATGCGAATTCCGGCCGAGCGGAGCGCGGCGGAGCCGGCTGGCGCGACCTCTTCGTTGCAGGGCAGTGCGGGAGACCGGTCGTGACGCTTTCGATCAACACAGTCAGAGGGGAACCCGATCGCGACGAATGGTTGTGTTACACCCGGGAACACGACTGGGCAGCCGTGTATCACTCCCCGCAGTTCGCGGACTGCCTGCGTAACGCCGGAATCCCCTGCTACGTGATCCAGGCGCGACGGGAGGGCCGGCTGGCCGGATTGGCCGTGGTGGTGGAAGACCGCCTGCTTCCGCTGCCGTTCCTGGGCGCCAAGGGATTCTGCCCCGCGGGCCTGCTGGCGGACGGCGAGCGCGAGCACCGGGCCCTGCTGGAGGCGCTGGAAAGCCTGCTGCGCGGCCGCATGCTGTATCTCGAGGTCTTCGACCGCGCCCGGGTCTTCGACAGGATCCGCGCCGAATTCGACTACCTCCACGACAGGCACCGGAACTTCCTGATCGATCTCGGAGCGGGTCTCGAGGCCGTGCGATCCGGGTACAGCCGGGCCATTCGCCGCAATATCGCCCGCGCGCAGCAGTACGAGCTGCGCTGTCGTCTGGCAACCTGCAGCCACGATGTGCGGGTCGCCTGGCAACTGCTGTTCGAGACGAGCCGGCGCGTCGGGGCGCCCGTCCTGCCCTACCCCCTGCTGCGGGCGGTGCACCGGCAGATGGTGCCCTGCGACATGGCCAGGATCTACCTGGGCGAGCTGCTGGTGGAAGGAAGCTGGACGGCCGTGAACGCCAGGGTGGAGCTGCTCTACAAGGGCTGGGCCATCGACTGGTACACCGGCAGCTCGGTTCCCTTCATCAATACGCAGGTGGGACCCTGGCTGGTCGACAAGGTCATCGAGGACTGCTGTTCGCTGGATTGTCACACATTCGACTTCGGAGGAGGCGGTCGCGTCGGCGAGAATTACGGCCCTGCTGAGTTCAAGCGCCGCTTCGGCGGCACCGAGATCGAGGTGACACGCTACCAGCGGGTGTATCACCCCATGCTGATGCAGCTTGCCAGGTCCGGCTACCGGTGGGTTTCGCGGCTGCTGGCGCTTAGATCGGAGAGCACCGCGTAGACCCGGTAGATCCTGCAGCCGCGGCGGATCTCGTCCACCCCGCGGGTCCAGACGGTCGCGGATGTGCGGGCCACTTCCTCGAACTGGGGCGAGGCCTCGCGGCAGGCCGCGGCCTCGATCACGTAGGTTTCCGTCCCGTCGAGCGGATCCCATTCCAGTCTCACAGAAGCTCCGTAGGGCGTCTCGATGCGCAGGTTGCGCACGCGCGGAGGCAGGGCGAACTCGATCGCCCGGTCCATCCGCAGGCGGCCGTAGCCGGACTCGGCGTCGTGCCCCGGAGATCCCATGTCGTCCGCCGACTGGGCGAGCAGCTCGCGGATTTCCAGCGGGCCGATCTCAGGGAAACCCGCAGCCAGCAGTGTCGCCGCGCCGCTCACGTGCGCGGCCGCCGCCGAAGTGCCGTTGAAACTCCAGGTGATGGAACCGCCCAGGCCGGTACTCAGCAGGCGGGTTCCGGGCGCCAGCAGGTCCAGTTCGGGGCCCCAGTTGCTGCCCCACCAGTCTTCACCGTCGCAGGATTCCGGCGTCTTGCGGTTGCCGCAGGGGGAATAGGCGCCCACCGCCACGCAATCCGGGTGGCGGGCCGGAAACTCGATCTCGGCCAGGTCCGAATTCCCCGCCGCGGCCACGGTGAGCATGCCCGACTCCAGTCCGGCCTCGATCTGCACAGCCGCGGGCGGATAATCGTTGGGCAGGCCCCCGGAGAAGTTGGCCACCTGAACGCCGGACTGGCGGGCGAAATTCAACGCGTTGGCCAGGGCGCTGGCCGATCCCTGGCCGATGCTGTTGAACACTTTCAGGGGCAGAATCTCAACGCCCCAGGCGATGCCGGCCAGATCCACGCTGTTGTTTCCGGCGGCGGCGATGATGCCGCAGACCTTGGTTCCATGGCCGTTGTCGTCCACCGCCCCGGGCAGGTTGGTCAGGAAATTGAATCCGGGCAGGAGCCGGGTGCTGAATTCCCAGTTGTCCGGATCCACGCCTGTATCGAGCAGGGCCACCACCGCGGCGGCTCCGCTCTCGCCCCAGTCCCAGGCCGCCGGGGCGCCGATATCCATTCCGGCCACGCCCACGGGTTCTCCATTCTCGGAGAGGGCCTGGCCGGTGTTGTTCAGGGACCATTGCTGCTCGAACAGCGGGTCGTCGGGAATGAAGCTCATGTGGGTCAGCCAATCGGGGCAGGCGGAACGCACCCCGGCCAGCTCCATCAGCTCCCGGCAGGCTTGGGGAATATCGATTGAAGGATCGAGATCCAGCAGCAGCCAGGCGCCGGTCCGGTGGCCGGTCCAGGCCTGGAGGTCGGCGACGTCGAAAGGAAAATGGGAACGCAGTTCCCCGCCCCCGCGCAGGTCGATCCACCGGTCCAGCTCTCCGATTCCGCTGCGCCCGGTCAGGGATCCGGCCGGGACTTCCTCCAGCTCGATCGCCAGGCGACCCGGCAGCCAGGACGGGGTTCCGGCCTGTACGCCGCTCAGGAAAAGCACGGGGAACAGCAGGCCGATGGCCGGCTTTACGAGTCTCAAGAACAGGCTTGCAGGCTCCGATAAAGTCAAAACAGATTCCCGAATATTCGACCAGCAGGGACGATGATGTCATATCCTATCGGCAGATGCAAGGACGAAGGACAGGCGAGGCGGGAATCCTGCCAATTTTTACAAATGCGAATCCGCAGTTGACTTCAAAGCCGGGAGTCATCATTTTCCGCTGTCCGACCATTTTTTGATTGACAGTCGCCCCTGACCCCGCGGACCCCCAGCCGTCCGGGGGGCAAGTGCATAACGAGATTGGGAGAAGTCTTCATGCGTCCAGCACTCAGTTTCCTTGCCCTGACGCTTTGCGCCGGGATGGCTTTCGCCTGGACCCCGAGCCCCGAAAAGGGAGGACCCCTCAGGTTGCCCTCCTGGGCCGCAGAGGCTCAGGGTCTCTCGCCGCACGTCGCCGGCCGCCTGACATTGCGCGTATCACGCGAAGTCCTGCCCGCCGGCCGCAACCTCGATCCGCTGCAGCTGGACGAGGTTCCGGAGGTGCGCGATCTGGCCGAAGAGTACGGCCTGCGCGGTTTCCGGCGCCTGATAGAGGATTCCGCCGACCTGGACCAGGTCGCCCGGGACAGCGGTCTTGACCTGTACTACATCATCGATCTGGACCGGGGCCTGGACCTGCGCCGGGCCATCCGGCGCTTCACGTCGCTCTCGGAAATCGATGAAGCGGAACCGGATTACATGGTCCGGATCAGCCTGGTGCCGACCGACACCTATTACAGCCAGCAGTGGGCCCACAACAACACCGGCCAGGCCGACTCGTGGCCCTACGGCTACGACGTGGGAACTCCCGACTGTGATATCGACAGCCCTCAGGCCTGGGATATCTCAACCGGCTCCACGGACATCACCATCGCCATCATCGACACCGGCGTGGACCTGGACCATCCCGACCTGGCAGCGAAAATCGTGGCCGGCTACGACTGGGTCAACGGCGACAGCGTTCCCCAGGACGACAACGATCACGGTTCGGCCTGCGCCGGAATCGCCGCCGCCATCGGCGACAACGGCACCGGCGTGGCCGGAGTGGACTTCAACGCGCGGATCATGCCGCTGAAGACTCTTGACCAGTATGGATCCGGTTACACGTCGGATTCCGCCGCGGCCGTGAACTGGGCCCGCACTCACGGGGCGGACGTGATCAGCATGAGCTTCGGCAGCGACAGCTACTACAGTCCGATGAACACCGCCATCAACAACGCCAACAGCGCGGGCATCGTCTGCGCCGGCGCCGCGGGCAACGACAACGAGGCCAGTCTGGATTACCCGGCCGCCTATTCCAACTGCTTGTCGGTGGGCGCCATCTCGCCCTGCAACGAGCGCAAGAATCCCAGCAGCTGCGACGGAGAATACTGGTGGGGCAGCAACTACGGCACCGGTCTGGACGTGATGGCGCCGGGACCCCTGCTGTACAGCACCAACAGTACCGGCGGCTACATGACCGACATGAGCGGCACCTCGGGCGCCACGCCGCACGCGGCCGGCGTCGCCGCGCTGATCAAGAGCGTCAACAACACGCTCACGGCCAATGAAATCAAGGACATCATCCGCAATTCCTGCGATGATTTCGACGGCGGGGGCTGGGATTCGGAAACAGGCTACGGCCGCTTGAACGCTCACCAGGCGCTGCTGGACACCCCGGGCAGCAATCCCTGCGAGGACGATTACACGGGTCCGGCGATCGTGCACACGCCGCTGCCGGACACGGAGGAGACCGCGGTGCCCTACCCGGTTGAAGCGGAGGTGACGGACGAGTGTGGCGTGGATCACGTGGATCTCAACTGGCGCGTGGACGGCGGCGGCTGGAACACGGAGGCCATGGTCAACAGCGCCGGCGACACCTGGGAGAGCAGCATTCCCGCCCAGCCCACCGGCAGCTTCATCGAGTACGAACTGCTGGCGGTGGACGCCAGCCCGCAGGCCAACGAGACCAGCGAGAGCCATTCCTTCACGATTCTCGATCCCTGCGATTCTGACTTCGAAGGTCCTTTTCTGCTGCATTCACCCGAGCTGCAGGATACCTACGATACGGTTGGGCCCTATGCCGCAACTTTCTATATCAGCGATGAATGCGGTCTCTACTCGGTCAGCTTCGTCTACCGGGTCGACGGCGGGGGCTGGACCGGCGCCGACATCAACAACATCTACGACACCACCTGGCTGGCGCTGATTCCCGGACAGCCCGGGGGCAGCTTCGTGGAATACCAGGTGACGGCCATCGACAACAGCCCGCAGTACAACGTGACGCAGGACAGCTGGAGCTTCAATGTCCTCGACGCCTGCGACAGCGACGTCACGGGCCCGGCGATCGTGCACACGCCCCTTGAGGACAC
>CAZMSD010000012.1:83036-89992 GCA_964568855.1 uncultured Bacteroidaceae bacterium
CGCGTGGACGGCGGCGGCTGGACCGGGATCGCCATCACCAACCTCTTCGACGACACCTGGCTGGTGGAGATTCCCGGCCAGCCCGAGGGCAGCTTCGTCGAGTACGAGGTGACGGCAGTGGACGACAGCCCGAACCTCAACACGGCCCAGGACATGTGGAGTTTCAACGTGCTGATCACTCCCACACTCGATCCCCCTGTGGTGCAGATCGAGTACCTGGGCGCGAACCAGGTCCAGCTGAGCTGGGATCCGGTGCAGGACGCCACGGCCTACCGGGTGTATGAATCCAACGCCGGATACGGTACATTCGTGGAGATTCTTGAGACCACCGAGACCAGCGCGATCATCGACACGGCAGGCGATACCCAGAAGTACTACACGGTGACGGCCGTGAATTGATTCGCACCGCTGCATACTCAAGGAAGGGTGCATCTTGAGCGAGAGAGCCCCGCCGCCGGCGGGGCTCTTTTCGTAATGCTTGATCTGTCGCTGCCCGGACTACTCCGCGGAGTCCGAGACCGCCAGGATCTCCACCGGCACCCCGTGCGACAACAGGCAATCGTGCCAGAGTTCCTGCTCGAGGAAGGGACGGTCGCGCGGGCCCTTGACCTCCACCAGCAGAAAAGCGGAAGGCGGAGCCTCGGCGGGATCTTCGTATCCGTGAGCCACCGGTTCGCACCGCTCCGGTTTTTTCGCGGAGCGCCAGAGAAACAGGTCGGGAAAGCCGCGCCCGTGCTGTCCCACGTGGCGCAGGAGCCTGTCCAGGACCGGCGCCAGCGTCGGACCGGGCCAGAGCTCGAGGGCGGCCCTGAGACAGTCCTCTTCGATTCCGGTCCATGAGATTGCGGGATTGACCGTGTCGCGCCGCGAGCGAAGAATTTCCAGGGCCGGGCCGCGGTGTTCGTCGGCCACGATCTGCGCCAGTCTTTCGCGGATGGCGGTTTTCCTCCGCTGGTAGAATTCGCCGCCTCCCCAGTCGAGGGGCGCCGCCTGGTAGGGATGCATGAACATCCCTCGCATGGACATGTAGATGATATCCCAGAAACAGAGTCCCAGCAGGGACATGGGCAGGCGGTTTTCCACGTGATTCCCTTCGTAGCCCAGGCCGGCGTAGTGCGCCAGCGCCAGGGCTTCAACCGTGCAGGGGCCCTCCGCTCCGCTGAAGCGGCTCTTGCCGGAGATGTGCCCGGGCAGCAACCTGGCGCTCAGCGCGCGGCGCGGCGCGGCGTTCAATTCCGCCCCGGGGGATTCTTCGCGAAAACCCAGCAGCACGGCCTGTCGTTCGAGGAAATGCGCCAGCAGTGCGTTGCGCGGTTGCTGCGAATGTCGGCCAATCCGCCGGCGAGCTTCGTCGCGTCGGCCCGTCGCCTTGAGGTCCAGAATCAGACGCTTGACGGCGTGGTCGCGGTACCGGGAATCCAGGACTCCTCCCGGCTGCGAAGACCCGGCGGTCTCCGGTTCCAGGTCGAGCAGCCGCTCGAAGAACTCGAGCGCCTCCTCCCGGCGTCCCAGGCGTTCCAGCAGGCCCGCTCCCCCACAGGCCATGGAGCACAGGCTGGCGGTCCCCGTGATCCAAGGCCCCGCGGTCGGATCCGGCTGCGACACGCGTCCCGCTGAAACCTGCGCGAGCAGGTCCAGGGCGGCTTTTGCCTGTCCGATCAGCCTTTCCGAGACCTCCGCCTCGGGTGCCGCGGATCCCGAACCCGCGCGCCAACCCCGCAAAAGGCGCCGGAGCTCCCCGAGTTCTTCGTGATACAGGTCGCGGCGCTCTCCCCAGTCCAGGTATTCGTCGAGCGCGGCGCGGTCGGCGAAGGCGCTGCGATCGTCGAGCCGCGTCGGCTCGAAGCGCAGCAGGCCCAGCTGCGAGGTGACGAATGCGGAAAGGTCCTGGCGCTGGTTGCCGAAGTAGAGCGGCAGCAGCAAACGCAGTGGCGAGGCGGGAGTGATGCGCAGCCAGCGGTCTCTTTCCAGCAGCGGAGTACCAGGCGCCTCCCCCGCGGCCGGATCCCGACCCGGATCCGGCTCCCAGAGGGTGGGCAGCGTCCGGCCCGCGAAGCGGACAAGCAGCTCCTCGAGTCTCCGGCGTGACTCGGCGACGCCGCCCCGGCGGGCCTGTCCCAGGCGGCTCAGCAGGGAAGCGCATTCCCTGCCGCTCAGGGTGGCGAGCACCTCGGGTAGCTCATCCGCGCAACCTGAGTATTCCTCCAGCCAGCCTCCGGCGAGCAGGGCCTCCAGCGCGGCCGCGGGTGACGGGATCTCGCGGTAGCGCATCCGGCTCAGCCGCTGCCAGCCTTCCCGGCGGCAGAACAGGCGCACCAGCAGCCGGCGTGAATTCTCCGGGAGCTCCGCCAGCGACTGCAGGGCGCGCAGCTCACCCTCGTGGAGCAGCCGCCGGTCCCGCTCCAGTACGCGGTCCAGGATTTGCTGGAAGTTGTCCAGGTAGTATGCTTCGGGCAGCCGCCGCCCGTCCGAGTCTCGGCGCTTGCCCGAGTCGCGGTTCACTTCATCAGCAGCTTGGCGATGGTCAGCAGCTGCATGTTGCTGGTGCCTTCGTAGATCGAACCGATCTTAGCGTCGCGGTAGAACTTCTCGACGGGATATTCCTTGCTGAAACCATAGCCGCCCAGCAGATCCACGCAGAGCGAGGAAACGTTCTGGGCCACCTGACCGGCGAAGAGCTTGGCCATGGCGGCTTCCTTGACGAAGAGCTTGCCGTTCTCGCGCAGGCGGGCCGCGTTATAGACCAGCAGCCTGGCGGCTTCCAGCTCGGTGGAGGCTTGCGCGAACTGGAACTGGATCCCCTGGAAGGCGGAAATCGGCTTGCCGAACTGTTTCCTCTCCGCGATGTAATCACGAGTGTAGTCGAGCACGCCCTGGGTCAGGCCCACCATCTGCGATCCGATGCCGATGCGTCCCTCGTTGAGGGTCTCGATGGCCACCTTGTATCCCTGGCCCACCTGGCCCAGCACGCGCTCCTTCGGCACCCGGCAGTTCTGCAGCGAGAGTTCGCAGGTGGAGGAGGCCCGGATGCCCAGCTTGTTCTCTTTCTTCCCCACGCTGAAGCCTTCGTCGCCGAGTTCGACGATGAAGGCCGTGATCCCCTTGTAGCCGTCCTCGGGCTTCGCGTTGGCGAAAACGATGAAGATCTCGGCTTCGCCCGCGTTGGTGATCCAGAGTTTCTGGCCGTCGAGCACGAAATGATCCCCGCGGTCCTCCGCCTTGCAGGTCAGGGCGAAAGCGTCACTGCCCGAACCGGCCTCGGAGAGGGCGTAGGCTCCCAGCTTGCTTTCCGCCAGCGGCGGGAGAAAACGCCCCTTGAGTTCCTCGCTGCCCCAGCGCATGATGGCGTTGACCACCAGGGTGTTCTGGACGTCCACTACCGCCGCCACCGCGGGGTCAATGGTGGACATGGCCTCGATGGCCAGGATGCTCATGAAGAAACTGCTGCCCGCGCCTCCCAGCTCGTCCGGGATCTCGATGCCCATGATGCCCATTTCCCAGAGCTGGGCCATGATGCCCTGGTCGATCCGGGCATCCTCGTCCATCCGTTCGCGCAGTGGCTGGACCTGTTCCCTGGCGAAATCGCGGACCGTCTCGTAAAAGAACTGTTCGTCCTCGCGCAAGGTGCTGAGTGCGTTGAAGGATTCAGACATGTTCGTCCTCATCTATTTCGATTCGTAATGCCTCTGCCGGGCGGGCCGGGATCGCCGGATCCTCCGCCCCGTCATGCCTTCCTAGCGGTACTCCACGGATGTGGCGAAGAAGGTGATTCCCTCCAGCTCCTGCTTCTGCTGTTTATCCTGCTGTCCGGGGTGATCCGGCGCGGGCTTCGCTTTCACCGTTCCCACCGGCGCCTTGCATTCCTCCTTGTCGTACTTGGCATGCTTCTCACCCTCGGCGTGTTGCTCACCGTCCGCGTGCTCTTCGCCCTTTTCGCCGCAGTAATCGAGGAACTTGGCCACCGCGTAACCGCGCAGCACCACGGTCTTCCCGCCGGAGTCGGTCTTGAACTTGAAGGCGTCGTCCTTGGCGCGCACCAGGGCGAAGAGGTCGCCTTCCTTGTATTCGCCTTCCACGAGCCACATCTTGCAGCCGCTCTTGCAGCAGCCGGCCACCTTGCCCGTCAGGATGATCTCCTGCTTCTCGAGGGTCGAGATCCGGGAGGCCAGCTGATTCAGCGTCAGGGCCTCGTCCGGTGTATCCTGGCTGGCGGCCCGGGCGTCCGGCAGGAAAACCGCCGCGCAAAGCAGCGCCAATGCCAGCGTTCCCGCCTTGATCATTGTATTCCGCATCGATTCGCTCCTTTTATCCTTGAATTGACAATGTCAGATCCTGGATCGCCGCCGGATCCTGAAGTACATGTAGATCCCGGTCACCGCGAGTACGCTGAAGCTGACGGCGATCAGGTCATAGAACAGGCGGCCCCAGCTCCCGAAGAAGTCGCCCGTATGCAGGTCGATCACCACCCACATCAGCGGCACGCTGCGGGATTCCTCGGGAAACAGCTCCGCGATGCCCTGCGCCTCGCGTGTCCTGTCCAGCCGTTCCTGGTACTTGGCGGGCAGGATCCAGCTCGGAATCCGGCCGTCACGAAGGAATTCGAAGTCATGGTGATGGTTGTAGAGGATTCCGGACAGCGCGATGATCAGCATCAGGATACTGATGCAGAGGCTGACCAGCTTGAGATAGCCGAAGGAGAAGATGTGAACCTTGCGCCATGTCTTCATTCTTTCCTGCCGCCGGGATAATTCCGCCAAGGCTGAAATGTGCAATTCCGGACGCTGAATTGCCATGTGCTAACTTTGAGATCAGCCTAATCGCGCCTGATCGATCCCGGCCCCCGCCTCAGCGTCCGGAATCGACTCAGGGAGGGATCGAAGGCGTTCGGAATTCGATTTCATGCGAATTCGCCGGCCCAGTCTCATTCGAGGTTGCTTCATGAAATCCTCCGGTCCCGCCGCAATGGCACTTTTCCTGCTGCTCTTATCTTCCGCCGCGCCCGCCTCGGGGACGGGCGCGCCCGCCTCGGGGACGGGTGCGGGAGCGCCGTGGTGCAGGTTTCCCGCCCTGTCGCCCTCCGGCGAGGAAGTGGTCTTCTCGTGCATGGGCGACCTGTTTCTGGCCTTCACCTCGGGCGGGACCGCCCGGGCCCTGACGCGCGGGGAGGCCCTGGACACGCGTCCCTGCTGGTCGCCCGACGGACGGTGGATCGCCTACGCCTCCGACCGCCACGGGAACTTCGACGTTTTCGTGATACCCGCCGAGGGTGGAGAGGCCCGGCGTCTCACGTGGCACTCGGCGGCGGACGTTCCCTGGTGCTGGACTCCCGACGGCGAATCCGTGCTGTTCTCGTCCGCCCGGACGGACGAAGCGCGGTCCCGGCTCTTCCCCGCGCGCTACCTGCCCGAGTTGTACGACGTAGACGCCGGCGGCGGCCGGCCCCTGATGCGGCTGACCACGCCCGCGCTGGAAGTCAGCCTGCGGGCGGACGGGGCCATGCTCTACCAGGACGCCAAGGGCATGGAGGACGAGTACCGCAAGCGGCACAGCTCTTCCGTGACACGCGACGTCTGGCTGCTGGACGCCGCGGGAGAGCACCGGCGCCTGACGGATTTCGGCGGAGAGGACCTGGAACCCTGCTGGTCCGCGGACGGCCGTCGCGTGTATTACCTGTCGGAGGAGGGCGGAACGCTCAATGTCTGGGAACGTGGGATCGAGGGCGACTCGCGGCGGTTGAGCCGGCACGCAATGCACCCCGTGCGCTCGCTGAGCGTCTCGCGGAACGACCTCCTGTGTTACACCTGGGACGGCGGGATCTGGCTGCTCGAGCCGGGCGGCGAGCCGCGGCGCCTGGACCTGCGGGTGCCGGTCGACCGCCTGGCCGACCACCCCCGGACCCTGGTGCTGGTCGGCGACGCCGACGAAGTCGTCCTGTCGCCCGACGGCTGGGAGGCGGCCTTCGTCGCGCGCGGGGAAGTCTTCGTGTGTTCCGTGGAGCACGGGACCACCCGCAGGATCACCGACACGCCGGAGCAGGAGCGCAGTGTCGGTTTCTCGCCCGACGGGCGCTCCCTGGTGTACGCCGGGGAGCGCGGGGGAAGCTGGAAGCTCTTCCGCAGCGACCTGGCCTTGGAGCACGAGCAGCATTTCTACTCGTCCAGCTCCGTGCGCGAGGAAGTACTGCTGGAAGGCGCCGAGGACTATTTCCAGCCCCGCTTCTCGCCGGACGGCCGGGAAGTGGCCTTCCTGGCGGGGCGCACCGAGCTGCGGATCATCGACCTGGCGAGCGGCGAGCAGCGGGTGGCGGCTCCCGGGGACGCGTACTACTCCTACGAGGACGGCGACCTCAAGTACGACTGGTCGCCCGACGGGAAGTGGCTGGCGCTGCACATCCTGGACAAGGGCCGCTGGATGGACGAGATCGCCCTCGTCCCCGCGGAGGGCGGAACGCCGGTGAACATCACCCAGAGCGGCTACTATGACCACAGCCCGCGCTGGAGCGCCGACGGCCGGGCGCTGCTCTTTCTCAGCAACCGCCGGGGACTGCGCTCGCACGGGAGCTGGGGCTCCCAGGACGACGTCCACGCCGTCTTCACCAGCCGCGAAGCCTGGGAGTGGCACAGGTTGAGCGAGGAGGAGTTCGAGGAACTCTACCCCGAGGACGAGGAGGATGAAGAAGAAGGGGAGAAGGAACGGAAGAAGCGCGACCGCCGGAAGCGAAAGCGTCGCAAGGACGACCCGGCGGAGTTGCCTGTCGTGGACGTGGAGTGGCGGGGCCTCGAGGACCGCCTCGACCGGCTGACCCTCCGCTCGGCCCGCGTCTACGACTACCGTCTCACGCCCGAGGGCGACCGGCTGATCACCCTGGCCCGCTTCGAGGACAAGGCGGACCTGTGGATCACGGAACTGCGCCCGCGCGAGACCAGGCGCCTGGCCGAGCTGGGAATCGACGGGGG
>CAZMSD010000013.1:0-86685 GCA_964568855.1 uncultured Bacteroidaceae bacterium
TTTATCTCATCGCCGGGGGATTCCTGGCCAACAACACCATCGTCGACAATGTGGCCGAACGGGGGGGCGGGATGAACGCGCTGAACTCCAGCGAGCTGACGGTGACGAACTCGATCTTCTGGGGCAACCAGGCCTCCGATGATGGTGACCAGCTGTACTTCATCGGTGTCGGAAACGCCCTGCAGCTGAGCTACTCCGTGCTGGAGGGGGGTATGGACGGGGTGAGCGGCTCGATCTGGGAAGAGAGCATCTCCGACTCACTCAACCTTGAACTCGATCCCCTGTTCGTGGGAAGCGGCGACGATCCCTATTCCCTGCAGTATCGCTCCTCCTGCATCGGTTCCGGTACGCGTGACACAACGGGATTGTCGCTTCCGGATCTCGATCTGAAAGGCGATGCGCGGATTCACAGCGGTCTGCTCCACGACTATGTGGACATGGGCGCCTACGAGCACCCCGGCGATGGTTTCGAAATACACTTCGACACGGACTGGTCCCGTGATACACTGCACGTTCAGGACGAGATCGTGGTGCACCCGACGGCCGTGCTGACGGTGCAGCCCGGATCCGTCGTTAAGGTGCAGGGTACCTACGCCCTCGAGTTCAGCGGCTCCCTGCTGGCGGAGGGCAGCCTCGCCCAGCCGATTCTCTTCACCGCCCAGGATCCGCAGACCGGCTGGCGGGGACTGCGCTTCGTCGATAGTCCCGACACGATGTCCTCCAACCTCGAGTGGTGTACGCTGGAGTACGGCGTTGCCTCCGCCACGCGGGACGCTGCGGACGGCGGGCTGCTCTACCTCGAGAACTGCGGCGGCCTGACGCTCCGCAGTTCGATCCTGCGTCACGGATTGGCGGCCCGGGGCGGCGGCGTCTTCTGCGACAGCAGCTCCCTGACCATGATCAACTGCGTGGTGGCGGACTGCGAGGCCACCGGGGACGGCGGCGGTATCTACCTCGAACAGTCATCGCCGGATCTGAGATACATTACCGTGAGCGCCGGCGCTGGCGGCAACGGCGGGATCCTGGCATGCACGCAGGATTCAGATCCGGTGATTCTTGGCAGCATCCTCTGGTCGGCGAACCAGGACGCTCTCTACCTGTCGCCGGGCGAGGACTGCGATCCCGACATCACCTACTCGGACGTGGCGGGAGGCTACGCAGGCGCCGGCAACCAGGACGGCGATCCCGGTTTCATCGGCGGCGGTGCCCATCCCTGGGCGGCCACTTCCGCCATCTGCCTCAACGCCGGTCATGCAGACACGCTGGGCCTGGAACTGCCCGCCCTGGACCCGGCAGGGAATCCCCGCGTGCACGAGCACATCATGCCCGGTTTCGACCGGGTGGACATGGGCGCCTACGAACACCAGGGACTGGCGGTACCCGTCGTCAGCGCCAGCGATGGTGACAACGACTACCCGGGTTTCATCCGCGTGGAATTCACCTATCGCGACGATTACATGCCCCTTGAAGGCTTTGAGATCTACCGCGACGACGTTCTGACCTACATCGCCGCACCCGGCGAAACGTATTACGACGACCACGACGCCAGTCCCGGGCAGGTCTACTCCTACCGGGTCCGCGCCTACGCCGGTACCGAGGCGGCCGAGGCGGAGGACAGCGGCTACATGCGGCCCAACGGCGTGATCACCGGTTCGGTGCTCACAGCCAACGGCAACCCGGTGAGCGGCGTGCGCATCTCGCTGGATCCCTCTCCGGGCTATTGTCTCGAGTTCGGCGGTGGCGACAGCCTGTTGATCCCCGAGCCGGACCTGGATCCCCTGCTGGACTCGACCCAGAAACTCTGGCTGCGTACAACCCAGTCCGACGTGACAATCCTCGGTCAGGCTGACCGTCAGCTTCGTATCACGGCCGCGGGCGAGGTGGAGTACAAGAATGAAACCGCGAGCGTGGTCCAGAGCGACCTGAGCGTGCTGGCCAACGACGGCGCCTGGCACCACCTGGCGCTGAGCCACGATGCGGGCGAGGACGAGCTGCTGATCTACCTCGACGCCGCGCCCGTGGGTTCGGGAAACGGCGTCTTCAGTCCAGGCGGCTGGGGCGTGATGCACTTCGGCGCCGGCTTCAGCGGCAGCCTGGACGAATTGCGCCTGTGGAGCACGGTCCGCGATTCTACGGCCATCGCCGAAAACCGGGACCGCATCGTCTCCTGGAGCGAACCGGGCCTCGAGGGCTACTGGACCTTGAACGAAGGCACCGGTATCGTGGCCTTCGACGCCACCCAGGATCCGCGCAACGGCGCGGTTCACGGCGCCGCCTGGAGCGACCAGCAGCCCGGCATCGAGCTGGCGGCCTACACGAACTTCCTGGGCGACTACGCCATCACCGAGATCAACTACGGCTACATTACAACTTTCACCGCCACGCCCTACAAGGAAGGCCACGTCTTCCTGCCCGAGCAACGCCAGGTGACCCTGAGCGAGAGCAACATCAGCCAGGACAACGTGGACTTCACCGACAACTCCATGATTCCCATCAGCGGCACGGTGAGTTTCCAGAGCACCGGTTGCCGCATCGAGGGCGTGAACATCCTGCTCAACGGCGCTCCTGCCGCGCCGCCGGGGATCACGGACGAGAACGGCGAGTACCTGCTGGAGGTGGAGCACGGCACCTCCTGCCTGCTCAGCGCCGAGTACCTGGATCACCAGTTCGACCGCACCTGGGACCTGGGTGCGGTGACCTATCCCGTGATCGACGTGGATTTCGCCGACGTGACCCGCACACACCTTCGGGTCGATGTGGTGGGCGGCGCCGAGGGCTGGCCCATCGGGGACTTCGACGTGCGGCTGAGTACGCTGAACGGCTGCTATCGTGATACGCTGCTGGCAGAAGAAGAGCAATGGGAGACCGGCGGGATCTGGGTATCCAACCTACCGCCGCTGGACTACTTCATCGACGTGTCGCCCGGGCCGCAGGATCCCTTCAACCTGGCAGTGGACGCCTACTTCGAGAGCATCCGCAGCGACTCCATCTCGCTGACCTACGCGGACAGCACCTACGACACGCTTCGCTTCGAGTGGCGTGCCCCGCTGCAAGCGAGTGTTACCTGGCCCGAGAGCATCCAGTTCGTAACGACCGAGGGCGACAGCGTCACCTGGCCCGTGGGACTGCAGGCCTTCGACGAGTACCCCGACAGCAGCTTCTACGTGCTGCCGCAGACCCGCTGGTGTTACACCGGTATCCGTGCGCTGGAGGACTACAGCTGGACGGGACACCCGGAGCAGTTCAGCTACCTGGAGACCTGCACGATCCAGATTCTGGACGAGGTGGGCACATCGGGCGAGGTCGAGGGCACTTTCCCCGACACCACCGTGGCGTATCACAACTTCGCACCCTTCCTGCCGAACATGCTGAGCGGTTACCCGCGCCAGTACCAGAACAAGCTGCAGGTGACGCTGCACGATCCCGACCTGGACCGCTACTCGGTCAACACGGACTGGGTGCTGACGGAGGGTGAGAAACCGCTGGAGGCCACCTTTGCCACCACCTCACCCGAGCTGCCTTTCCTGGTGCTGCACGACCCGCCGGGAGACGGCAGTTCGGCTTCGTTCACGCAGAGCAGCTCCTACACTTCCTCCTGGTCCTGGGGGATGGGGCACGACATGAATGCCAACGTCTGGACGACCGTTTCCCTCGGTCCGGACATCACTTCGGAGACGGGATCGCCTTTCTGGGCCGTGGAGCTGGAAGTGGACGTGACGCTCGATCTCAGCGCCTCCGTCTCGGCGGGCATGTCCCAGTCCGAGCAGTACGAGCAGACGCTGACCTTCACCACCACCCAGAGCTACAGCACCTCAGGCGACGACCAGGTGATCGGTGAAGGATCGGACCTCTTCATCGGGGGCGCGGTCAACCTGATCTTCGGTATCACGCAGGTACTCGACTGGGTGGACAGCCTGAACACCGTGGCCATTGACTCGGCGCTGCTGATGAACTCGGACGGCTTCGCCACCCAGTACGTCTACACGAAAAACCAGGTCGAGAACACGGTGATTCCCAACCTCGAGGCGATCGGCGACACGGTTTCGGTGGAGGTCTGGCAGCAAGTTCTGGCGCGCAACCAGGCGACGCTGGAGAATCCCGGGATAAACGAGAACCATCCCCAGAACCTGTCCTTCAACGCGGGGGCGGAATACGGTTACGAGGAGACGACCTCGGTAGACTCCACCGCCACCTTCAACTGGGACCAGTTCATCGGCGGCGAGGTGGGTTTCGCCGCCGGCGTGGTGGTGAACGGCGTGGGCGTGGTCGGAGGGAGCAGTTTCGGCATGCAGTTCAACTGGGGGCAGAGCCAGTCCTATCAGCAAACCAACACCAGCACCTTCAGCTTCACTCTTGCCGACGACGACGAGACCTCGGAACTCAACGAGCTGGCCGACTACTTCACGGTGGACATCGGCAAGGATACAAACTACGGCACCCCCGTATTCAACCTGGTCAGCGGGGCTTCTTCCTGCCCCTGGGAGGAGAACACGCAGCCGCGGGACGGAGTGGACTTGAGCGCCAACACCTACGCCAAGTACGACGTGTCCGCCGAGGAGCCGGCCCTGTTCGTGCTCACACTGGGCAACACCAGCCAGTCCGGCGAGGACCGGATGTATTACGTCGGCGTATTGCAGGAAAGCAATCCCACGGGCGCCGTGGTCTACATCAACGGCGTGCCCCTCGAGGACGCCATGCCCTTCGCCGTTTCCAGCGGTGGGGCCGTGCAGGCGGTGATGACGGTGGAACGCGGACCCCTGTCCTACGAGCTGGAGGACCTGGCCATCGAGCTGAGCTCCGGCTGCGAAGGTGGAGAAGGGCCGGCCGGCCACTACTTCTCGATGACCAGGGAATTCGACATCACCTGGCAGGCACCCTACAGCCGCGTGGCCATCGCCCTGCCCGAACCGGGACTGGACTGGCTGATCAACCAGGCCTCCGGGAACCAGCTGGAGGTGCGGCTGACGGGCTACGATGCGGATCACGAGAACCTGGAATCCCTGCGACTGCAGTACCGCCGGTTACCCGCGACCGAATGGAACACGGCGGTGGAAGTGCCGCGGGACAGCCTGGCGGCCTGGGGCGACACGGCCTATCACAACATCACGTGGAACGTGGAGGCCCTCGCCGACGGCGACTACCAGTTGCGCGCCACGGCCTTCAACGGTGTGCAGGGCGAGTACGCCACGGATCCCCTGGACGGCCTGATCGACCGCCTGGCTCCCGAGCTGCTTGGACAACCCGAACCAGCGGACGGCGTGCTGGAGCCTGGGGACGCCATCTCGGTCGCTTTCGTGGAAGAACTGGATGCCGCAGCATTCGAGGCGGACAGCGTTTCGGTCGTCAAGATCCGTGACGGAAGTCCGGTGCCCGTGGACGTGGACGTCTTCGAGAACACCATCACCCTCACCCCCAACATTGCCAACTACTGGATCGAGAACGAACTCTTGCGTGCGCGCGTCAGCGGCGCGCCGGACCTGGCGGGGAACCCGGGCGAGCTCGTGGAGTGGGAATTCCTGGTGAACCGCAGTCCGGTCTTCTGGAACACGACGCGCTTCGACGAGATCAAGCCCCTGGGCGAGCCGCTGCTGCTCTGCGCCGAATTGATCAACGAGGGCGGCCAGGCCTGCAGCTTTACTATCACCGATGCTCCGGACTGGCTGGAACCGATACCCGCATCCGGGACGGTCCCCGCGCTGGACGCGGTGCAGATCGAGTTCCTGGTCAGCGATGAGCTGGACTTCGGCTCCCACGCGGACACGGTCTACGCCGACATCCCCTCGCTGGGACGAGAACCATTGATCTTTTCCATCGACGTGCTGCCCGATCCGCCCGCCTGGGCCTACACCGACTTCAGCGGCTACGACTACTCGATGGACTTCGTGGCCGTACTGGACATCGAGGACTTGCTCTCCGAAGACACGGCCGACCTGGTGGGCGCCTTCGTCGATGTCGGAGGTCATCGGGAGTGCCGCGGTGCGACCACCGTGGATTACGTGGATTACCTTCCGCCCGAGTATCACGCCTATCTGGCATTCTTGACCGTGTACAGTGACAGTCCGGCGGGCGAGGATCTGGCGTTCCGCGTCTGGGACGCCTCGAGCAACCGTGAGTATCACGGAATCGAAGAGTCCCACGCCTTCGCGGCGGACGCCCTCGTCGGTAACCAGTTGGCGCCCGCGACTTTCACCGTCACAGGTGTGACACTGCGGGAGATCGACTGTACCGCGGGTTGGAACTGGATCTCGCTCAACCTGGCTGATCCGATCGACAACAGCCCGGACGGGCGATTGTCCAGCCTGACTCCGGCCACCGACGACCTCTTGAAGAGCCAGCGGGAGTACGCCCAGTACGTGGATGGCTTCGGCTGGCTGGGCAGCCTGGACTCGCTGCGGATCCTGGACGCCTACAAGCTGCAACTGGCACAGAGCGACACACTTGAGTTGACGGGCCTGCCCGGCGATCCGGCGCTGGCCCCCTTGTCCATCGCCTCCGGCTGGAACTGGATCGGCTACACGCCCCAGGTGTCCTACAGCGTGAACCAGGCATTCTCAGGTCTGCCCGGGCCGGATACCGGAGACCTGGTGAAGGGCCAGGACGGTTTCGCCCTCTACATCGAGGGACAGGGCTGGTTCGGTTCGCTCGGCTTCCTGCATCCAGGACGGGGATACATGCTCAACACCCAGGGTGCGGGCGAGTTCAGCTATCCCGGCTGGGGAGCGCGTCTGTTGCCGCTCGCGGACCCGGTGGAACCACCGATCCAGTTGCGCGACGCACCCGACTGGAGCGTGGATCCTGCGGACTTCGAGTTCACGGCGAGTGTCACGGCACAGGTCTGGCGGGACGGCGCACCCGCCGACAGCAACCTGATGGTGGGCGCCTTCGTTGGCGGCGAGTGCCGGGGAGTGGCCACGCCCATGAACGTGCTGGACACCTGGCTGGTCTTCCTAACGGTCTATGCCAACGCCAACGGAGAAACCATCGACTTTGAGGTCTACTTCGAGTCAACGGACGAAATCCTGCCGGTCCAGGAGAACATGGTCTTTATCAACAACGACGTCTCAGGCACTCCGCTGGATCCCTTCCTGCTGCACGCTCTGCCTGCGCCGGAGGTTCCGGCGCATCTGAGTATTCTCTACTCGGACAACCAGCTCGTGCTGAGCTGGGAGGAAGCGGCCGGGGCGGCCTCCTACAGGGTCTACGCGTCCGCGGAGGCGTACGGCCTCTACCAGGACGTGACCGGCGAGGGCAGCTTCGGGGGAGGGACGAGAGATCGCCGCCAGGTGGTCACCTGGACCACTACCCTTCCCGCGGAGACCCGACGTTTCTATCGTGTGACATCCGAATCGGTCGCGGCCGGGGCGGGATCCGGCCCGCGGAAGAGTCGCAGGGAGGTTTCGGCTGTGTCCGTGAATCGTTGAACTGCGATCGTGCCGAATTGCGATCGATACGATTTTTCGTTTCCCGATTATTCGGTGAGTAGTACAATACTTACGGATCGACCGGAATCCCTTCAGGGGAGAGTCCATCTGGGTATGATGGAAAACATCGGTTCACGTCACACACAGCGCCCGGGCACAAGGCCTGGCACAGCGAGAAGGAGTCCATGATGAAAAGCACAAGCTGTATCACCTGTCTACTCGTCCTGCCCTGCCTGGCGCTGGGCCAGGTGACCATCGACCTGGGCGCGTTGCCCAGGACGATGGAACGACCGTGACCTTCGAGCACAGCGACACGCTCGTGGAGGTAGTCCCGGGTCCACCCGGTGGAAGCCAGAGCTGGGATTTCACCGATATTCCCACGGCCGATCCCGAGGAATACACCTGGGTGGATCCCGAGGGCCAGCCGGGCAGCGAGGAGTACCCCACTGCCACGCACTGCTATGAATATGTCGCCGATTTCGGCACCATGTACTACTACTACCTGGTGGACGGCAGCGGGATCACGATCCTGGGCGGCGCCGTGTACGTACCGCCGGACCAGATCTATCTCATGCCCGTCGAATCCAGTGGCCCGCTGTACCCCAATCCGATCACCTACGGCTCCGAGTGGGACGTGACACTGACCTTCATCGGTTTCTCCGGCGAGACGGACGTGGATTCCAGCCATTTCGAGGTGGACGGCTGGGGCACCGTCACGGACGTGGCGGGCACCTTCAACTGCCTGCGTATCTACGAGTACCAATACCAGGAAGAGTACGAGGGCGGCGAGCTGGTGGATACTAACGAGGTCTGGGAGTACGAGTGGTGGGCGCCCGAGTGGGGTCAGGTCTGCAGGGCCGAGACACCTGAAGACGTGAACGACTTTTCCGAATGCCACTTCGAGCGTGTGACGGGCGTAGGAACGGCAATACCCGGTATTCAGGTGATTCTACCGGCAGCTATCCGCCTTGAACCGGCCTGGCCCAATCCATTCAACCCGGCCACCACTATCGGACTGGAACTGCGGCAGCCCGCGGAGCTGCGCCTGGCGGTCTACGATCTGCTGGGCCGGGAAGTGGCGGAACTGGCGCGGGGACGGCACGCTGCCGGCTCGCATAAATATTCTTTCGATGGATCGGGATTGGCCAGCGGCTGGTACGTGATACACGCCGAGGCGGATGGCGGGGGCAGCGCGCAGCAGAAAGTCCTGCTGGTCAAGTGATCTTGACGCGGATCCGCCGCGGCGGACCGCGCCAAGATTCCGCAGATGCAACGGATCCGCCGAGGCGGACCGCTGATCTGCGGGCCGCGGCTGCACCACGCCGCGTCAAGATTCCGCAGATGCAACGGACGGGCAAACTACGCTTTGTTGAGATCGCCTATCACCCCGTTGCGCGCCGCTGATCTGCGGGCGACGGACCACAGGACGAGCGAGATTCCGATAGCGATTCACCTTTGGGATTCGTATCAAAGGGGCATGAAAACACTCATGCCCCTTTTCACTCTGCTGGCGCTGCTGGCGACGCGGCAGCTCTTTGCCGACGAGAGCTGGATGCTCTACGACGACAGCCAGGTGAGCCTGGTCGAGGTCACAATGGATCCCGCGGACCTCGTCTGGATGTACGACAACGTGCACAGCGACTCCCTGCACCCCTGCACGGTCCATTTCCAGAACGCCTTGCTCGACCAGGTGGTGGACTCGGTTCACATCCGCCTGCGCGGCAACACCTCGCGCGAGTCGGCCAAGAAATCCTTCAAGCTCTCCTTCAACACCATGGTGCCGGGTCGGCAGTTCCACGACGTGGACAAGCTGAACCTCAACGGCGAGCACAACGATCCCTCGATCATCCGCAGCAAGCTCTGCTGGGACCTGTTCCAGGAACTGGGGATGACCAGCAGCCGGGCCGCCCACACGGCCCTGTACATCAACGGCGACTATTTCGGGCTCTACATTTCGGTGGAGCACGTGGACGACGAGTTTCTGGACAATCACTACGACGACCCGAGCGGCAACCTCTGGAAATGCCTCTGGCCCGCCGACCTGGTCTACCTGGGGGAGGATCCCGATCTCTACAAGTTCTACAGCTACGGCCGGCAGGCCTACGAGCTGAAGACCAACGAGGAAGAGGACGACTACAGCCAGCTGGCGCGGCTGATCGACCGCATCAACAACACGCCAGCCGGGCTGCTGGCGGATACGCTCGAGAGCATTCTGGCGGTGCCCGAGGTGCTCAAGTACTTCGCCGTGGACGTGCTGACGGGATCATGGGACGACTACTGGTATCTCAAGAACAATTACTACCTGTATCACGAACCGTTCTACGACCTGTTCCACCTGGTTCCATACGATTACGACAACACCTTCAGCATCGACTGGTTCGGCGTGGACTGGGCGACCATCGTTCCCTACGACTTCGGTTCCAGCGAGCCGCGGCCCCTGGCCGATCGATTGCTGGACAATGCGCAGTACCGCAACCTCTTCACCCATTTCCTCGAGTTCTACAGCGACAGCCTCTTCGAGCTGTCCCGCTGGGACGCGGGGCTGGACAGCCTGAAGGACCTGATCACGCCCTGGGCGGAGGCGGACAGCTTCCGCACCCTGGACTACGGCTTCACGATCAACGACTTCCACCAGTCCTACGCCACCGGCGGTTACCAGAACCAGCACGTGGCGCGCGGTCTGCGCGAGTTCGTCAACTTCCGCAACACGAGCCTGGCGGTTCAGGTGGACTACCAGGCAGCCGATCCGATTGTCTACCGGCTGGACTGGACACCCGGGAATCCCATGCCCGCGGACAGCATCCTGGTGGACTGCGCCGCCTTCAGCGCCGCGGGTCTCGCCTCGGTGACCATCCTGTACTACCCCGGCGACAGCACGGTGGTGGAGGAATACGCCATGGAATACGACCCGCAGGTTCCCAGCCCGCTGGTGGAGGACGCCGACCGC
The DNA here is from genome assembly GCA_964568855.1 of uncultured Bacteroidaceae bacterium. Classification (GTDB taxonomy): domain Bacteria; phylum CAIWAD01; class CAIWAD01; order CAIWAD01; family CAIWAD01; genus CAZMSD01. The sequence continues at coordinate 10,369 of CAZMSD010000013.1, forward strand.
TGGACGGGCTGGATTCCGCCCCTGGGCCCGGGCGGCTCGGGCGCTTTCCGGATCCTGGCGGAGGGACTGGACGGCTTCACGCAGGCCTATCCCAGGACGCACCGCATTCCGCTGGCGGCGCCGCTTCCCGACGTGACGCACGTGCGGCTGAACGAGTTCATGCCCAAGAACGACGCCTACATGACCGATCCCCAGGGCGACTACGACGACTGGCTGGAGATTCTCAACGCCGGTGACACGGCGGTGGACCTGACCGGTTTCATGTTGAGCGATCGTTTTACGATCCCCGACAAGTGGAGCTTCCCGGACACCACCATCGCGCCTGGACAGTACCTGCTGGTCTGGTGCGACGAGGACGGGGGTGATCCCGGCCTGCACGCCGACTTCAAGCTCTCGGCCTCGGGCGAGGAACTCATTTTTTCCAGCCCCGAGGGGGCGGTGCTGGATTCCCTCAGTTTCGGCGCCAGTCCGCCGGACCAGTCCTGGATGATCCCCTGCGACGCGCAGGGGCCGGGACCGGGCGGCGCGACGCTCTGGGAGCTGACGGAGGAACCCACGCCCTGGGCGGCCAACGGCGGCTGCCCGGACCCCGTGACACAGCTGGAAATCGTGGTCTCGGGCGCGGACGCGATCCTGACCTGGCCCGCCGGCCAGGCCTGGATCTGGAATGTCTACCGCCTGGACGAGCCCTACGGGGACCTGCAGGACGCTGAGTTGCTGGGCACCGTGACACAACCCTTCTACGTGGACCTGAACGCCGCGGCGCAGCCCGTCGGTTTCTACGTGGTGACCGTCGTCGCGGGGGTTCGCTAGCTTATTCCCACTCATCTCGAATCGCGCACCAATCCGCCTGCCGATCACTGATCAGGGCTGCAGCGCGGCCTGATCGGCGATCCGCTGGAATCCGCTCAAGCTTGAAAGGGAAGGTCCATGAGCAACCCGCATTTCGAAGAGCTGCGCCGTAAGCAACTGGATGCCCTGGAGATGGAGTACAGCGAATACCGTCACACGCAGACAGGCGCGCGCCACATTCACCTGTCGGCCGACACCTCGCTCAACGCCTTCATGGTGGCCTTTCACACCCGGCCGGAAAACGACCGGGGCGCGCCGCACATCCTCGAGCACGTGGTGATGCAGGGCAGCCGGCGCTTTCCCGTCCGCGGCACCTTCTTCAAGATGCTGAAGCGCTCCTTCGCCTCGTTCATGAACGCCATGACCGGTGCGGTCGTGACACAGTATCCCTTCTGCAGCCCCAACGAGCGGGATTTTTACAACCTGCTCGAGGTCTACCTCGACGCGGTCTTCTTCCCGCTGCTCAGTCCCTACGACTTCATGCAGGAAGGACACCGCCTTGAATTCAGCGAAGCGGAGGATCCCAAGAGCCCCTTGACCGTTCGCGGGGTGGTGCACAACGAGATGAAGGGCAATTTCGCATCCCCGGCCGCCCGCATGTCCATGCGCATCGACGCCCACCTCTACGAGCACACGCCCCTGCGTTTCAATTCGGGGGGAGATCCCCGGGCCGTTCCCGAGTTGAGCTTCGAGGAGTTCAAGGCCTTTCACGAGCGCTGCTATCATCCATCCAACGCTATCCTGCTGACCTGCGGCAGACTGCCCGCGGAAGACCTTCAGGAGCGTTTCCACGAGCTGGCCTTGAACGAGTTCGGCGCCCGGGAGCCGTTGGATCTCCTGCCCCGTGAGACGCGCTTCGATGGCCCCCGCGCGGTGGAGGAAGCTTATCCCGTGGACACGCTCAAGGAAACGGGCCAGCACGCCGCGGCTCTGAGCTGGCTGCTCGATCCGGTAGAGAGCATGGAGCAGCGCATCGAAGTCGAGTTCCTGCTGAAGGCTGCCGCCACCGGCAGGTCGAGCCCGCTGATGCAGTTTCTGCTGGCCTCGGGCCTGGGAGGAGGGCCCTACCTGGCGGCCCGGTTCAACGGCCGGGAGCCGAGTTTCAGCGCCGGGCTGGTGGGCACCGGACCCGCGGGAGCCGAGCGACTGCAGGGCATGATCATGCAGGTCCTGGAACGTCTGGCGGAGGATGGCCCGCCGCCTGAGGCCCTGAAGACGGCCTTGCACCAGATGGAGCTCAGGGAGCGGTCCACCGAGGACGGTGACCACATGCCTTATGTGCTGGATCTCCTGAGCCGGCTGCGCAACCAGGCCATGTTAGGCCGCGATCCACTGGACGGCATCCACGTGGCTCCCTTTCTCGAGCGACTCCGCGAGCGCATCGAGGATCCCGCCTGGTTCGCGGAACGCCTGCGTTACTGTCTGCTGGACAATCCACACCGGCTGAACCTGGTGCTCAGTCCGGATCCCGAAATGGTCGCGCGAGAGCTGGAGGAAGAGCGCCTGCGACTCGAGGGAATCCACAAGATGATGTCCACTGTTGACGCGCAGCACCTGGTGGACGAAGCCCGGGAACTTAGGCGCCTGCAGAACCTCCCCGGCGACGAGGGCTGCCTGCCCATGCTGCATCTCGACGACATCCCGACCCGCATGCGCGAATGTCCATGCGAGATCCTGGAAACGGAGGGCCTGCCGCTGTACTGGTACGGGCGCGGCACCAACGGCCTGGCCTACCAGGAGCTCTCCATCCAATTGCCCCCGATGGATCCGGCCCTCCTGGAAAAGCTCTCCCTGGCCTGCGATTTCCTGCCCCTGCTCGGCTGCGGCGATCTGGATCACCGCCGCGCGGTGGAACGCCAGCAGAGTATCTGCGGCGATTTCCACTCCGAGCTGTACCTGCGCCCCGAGGTGGACGGCGAGGATCGGTTGTGGATGCGCCTGAATCTCTCGGGCCAGGCTCTCTACGACCGCCACGCGGACTTCGCGGACTTCCTGCGCCAGGTGACGGAAGAGGCCGATTTCAGCGACCGCGAACGAGTCGGTGAACTGGTCAGCCTGGCCAAGGCCAGCCTCAATCACGTCTACAGCGGAAGTCAGCCGATCCAGTTGGCGCTGACCTCCGCTTCCGCCGGATTCAACGCGGCCACCGCGCTGCGACAGCGCCTTGAAGGACTGGATGCGCTGCTGAAGGTCAAGGAACTGGAATCGGCAGGCGAGGCCCTCGAAGAGTTGTGCGCCGAGTTCGAGCGGATCCGGACCCTGTTCATCGATCAGCCGCGGAGCATGTTGCTGGCCGGCGAGCCGGAGGCGCGGAAGCGTCTTCAGGCGAACGTTGAACGGACCTGGCGCGGATGTGCAGTTGACGGCGCCCGGCAGGCAGTGGAATCCGCCAAGCCTTCGGCCGCCACGCGCCTGGCCTGGGTGGGGAACACCTCCGTCAACTTCAACGCCGTGGTCTTCCCGGGAGTGAGCATGAGCCACCCCGACCGTCCCCGGCTGAAGGTGCTGGGCAGGTTGATCCAGCAGGAGCACCTCTTCCGCAGCGTGCGCGAGGAAGGCGGCGCCTATGGGGTGGGCTTCGTGGACGGTTTCGGCGTAGCGGGTTTCGGATCTTTCCGCGATCCCAGGATCGGAGGCACCTTGAAGGATTTCCTGCAGGCGGGGGAGTGGTTCCTGGAATCGGCGCCCGACGACGAGGTTCTCGAACGGGCGGTCCTTTCGGTAATCTCAGACCTGGACAAGCCTTCCTCGGTCGTTGTCGAGGCCCGCAAGGATTTCCATCGCCGCCTGATGGGTTTCAGCAGCGAGCTCCGCGGCCGGATCCGCGAACAGGCGATGTCCCTGAGCTGGGAGGATCTGCGGCGGACGGCGGAAACCTACCTGCGACCGGAAGCGGCGGGAATCGCCGTGCTCTGCGGCAGGGAGGCCCTGTCCGCCGAGAAGGACCTGGACCTGGAGGTCCGCGAGATCTGGTGATCTGAAACGCGCGGTTTCCGCATGCCGGCGCGATGCGTGATACAGGGAGGCCTTCCGCTCAGCCCAGGCGCTCGTACTGCTCGCCGACCGTCTCGACGAGCCGGCCCACCGTTTCCTCGCTGAAATCGAAGCGGATCCCGCAGGCGGCGTAGATCTCCGGCAGGGGGCGCGTATAGCCCAGGGACAATCCGCGCTTGTAGTTCCTGAGGGCGGCCGCGGGATCCTCCAGGCTGCGCGTCCAGATCTGCAGCGCGCCCAGCTGGGCGATGGCGTACTCGATGTAGTAGAAAGGCGTCTCGAAGATGTGCAGCTGGCGGTGGTACTGGATCCGGCGCTGGTCCTCAAGCCCGCTCCAGTCCACCAGGCCGGTCTCGAAACGCCGTTCCAGGGCCTCCCAGGTCTCACGCCGCTCTTCCAGGGAGTGGCCGGGATGGGTGTACAGCCAGTGCTGAAAGGCGTCCACCGTGGCCACCCAGGGCAGCACGTCCATGGTCCGCTCGAGCTGCTGGCGCCGGGCGCGGCGCAGATCCCCCGGGTCGGAGTAGAATTCGTCCCAGTGAGCCATGCTGAGCAGCTCCATGGCCATGGAGGCCAGCTCCGCCGCTTCCGAGGGGATGTCCTTGTAGATGCAGAGCGGTTCGCCGTGAGTGAGCATCGCGTGAACCGCGTGGCCCGCCTCGTGGACCATGGTGCAGAGATCGCCCTGGCTGCCCACGGCGTTCATGAAAATGAAGGGATAACCCGTGTTGTAGAGCGGGTAGTTGTAACCGCCCGGGGCCTTGCCGACGCGGCTTGCCAGGTCCAGACGGTCAAGGCGCCGCATTTCCTCGATGACTCGAGTGAATTCCGGATCCAGATGGGCGAGGCTGCGTTGAGCTTTTTCCGTCAGCTCATCTGCATCCTCGAAGGGACTAAGCGGCAGGTCGCCGTAGACGTCCACCTTGGTGTCCCAGGGACGCAGGTGATTCAGCTTCAGGCGATCGCGTCGATTCTCGTCCCAGCGGCGCAGCAGGGGCAGCACCTGCCGCTGAACCGCCTCGTGGAAGCGCAGACAGTCATCGCTGCTGTAGTCGAAACGCCCTAACTTCCGGTGCTGGAAATCGCGGAAATTCTGGAAACCGGCGTTGAGCGCCACCCTCTGCCGCAGCTCCATCAGCCGCTCGAGCAAATCATCCAGGGCCCCGGCGTCCGCGGCTCGCCGTTCCCAGATGGCGCGCCAGGTGCTTTCCCGCAGGTCGCGGTCCCGATCCAGAAGCTTGAGAGCGGCCTGCTGCAGGGTCAGGACCTCGCCGTCCACCTTAACCGACATCTCGCCGCAGATCCGGCCATACTCAGCGGCGGCCTCCTCGATCTCGGCCTCGAGGGCTACGTTCTCCTCGCGATAGAGTTCGATCTGCCGGCCCAGTTCACGGGCGAAGACCGCGTAACGAGCGGGGTCCAGCGCCGCGAAGTGTTCGCTCTTGTGTATCTTTCGTGAAAGGCTGAATTCCAGCGGCTTGATCACCGGTTCGATGTCCCGCAGGAAGTGGTTCCAATCCTCGCGGAATTTCTCGCTGCCCGTGTCGCAGGTCATCCGGATGTAGCGCCAGGCTGCGTCCTCTTCAAGTCCGCGGCCCAGCTCATTGGCGTCCAGGATTAGGCGCTCGAGTCCCGCGGGGTCCGCGATCCGTCGTTCGAGCATTTCATCGTAGCAAGATCGCAGAGGCTCCACGTCGCTGAAATCGAAATCGGGGCTCAAGTATTTCGGCTGCACCGCCGTATCACGGGAGCTGATCATTTTTTCCCACTTTCCGTTTTTCTGAAGTCTGGACTCCTAGTTTTAGACAAATTACCACAAGCGGGATTAAGATCCGTCGGGCTCTGCCGAAGAGAGATATGGGCTTAAGGCCGTACGCGGAGGAGTTGATGAAACTGCCGATAAAGATCGCGGTGATCGTTCTGGTCGTGGTGGCGCAGACTGCCGGCGCCTGGGTGCTGATGAGCTGGATCTTCCGCGGAGAGCTGGAAGGGGCGGATCAGGCAGGCGAGGTCGTTGCGGCGGAAACCGTGGAGGAAGACGAGGAGGCCGGCGAAAAGGCCTACGACTTCGGCGACCTGCATCCTCTGACCGATCTGATCATCAATCCCCGGGGTTCCGTGGGCCGACGGATCTTCAAGATCAGCCTGGCGCTGGAGTACGATCCCGAGAACACCGCGCTTGCCGAGGAGCTCGCCCAGCGCGCGCCCTTCATGCGGGACTTCCTTATTTCTTACCTTGGCGCAATGGATGAGACCACGCTTTCCGACATTACCTACCGGGAGGTGATCCGCGACAGCCTGATGGTGCGGCTCAACGATTTCCTCCAGGATGGCGAGCTGGACAGGGTGCTCTTCCAGGATTTCATTCGCCAGTAATCCCCCACAGCCGGAACCAGTGATTTGAACCAGTTCGCAAATCTTGAACCATTTTTGCGACTCGCTCTGCACTATTAGCTTGCGTATTGTGATCCTCGTCTCCGGAAACGGGTGATTAGCCTTTCCTCCGGTTTTTGCGCTGGATCACATGTACTGAACGGCCGGCGTCGTACTTTTCCCCCGGAACCTGGATCAGCCAGGCTTCCGCAATGCATGGGAGGAAGAAAGATGCGTACCCTGTTGATCATCATGGCGGCCCTGCTGGCCCTGGGCGGAACGGCCCGGGCGCAGCCGAGCGCCAGCGTACTGTCCCCGTACGACATCTACTTCGTCGGCGACATGGATCCCCTCGGAATCAGCGGTGTCGCTAGGGGTATCGATGTGGTTCTGACCGGTTTCGAGATCGGCAGCGCCTGGCGGATCGACGTGCGGCTCGAGTACAACGAGGAATGGCTGGCCAGCGGCTGGGTGGAAGCCCGGGACATTCCTCGGACCACCTACACCTTCTCAGTGGCCGACTTCCGCGTAGGAGTCCAGATGAGTGACAACCCATCCGATCGCGCCGGCGGCGATTTCAACGAGGACTTCATCGGCCAGGTTTCCGGCAACGTACTGCCTTCGGGCACCTACTGGCTGGTCGTGGATTTCATGGACCTGAACGATTTCCACACGGTGTACCAGGAACTGCCCATCATTATCCAGGACGCCCGCAGCGTGGAGCTGCAGCTTCCCTGGAACGGCAGCGTGCTCGCCGACCAGAATCCCGTCTTCACCTGGACGGGACGTGCCCCGCAGTTCAGAATCCGCGTCTGCAACTTCGATCCCACCATTCACGGGAGTCCCCTGGACGCCATCGAAGGCGTTCCCATGTGGGAGGCCGAGGTTTCGGCGCCCACGGCCGTCTACGGCCTGGGCGGGGGCGTGGCCCTGCCCCTGGTCAACGGCGCCAGTTACGTCTGGACCGTCTGGGCCCTGCTGGAAACCACTTCCGGTCCCCGGGCCTTTCCCGGCGCCGTCTGGATCTTCAGCTATGCCCAGTCCGGAGCCGACCAACTGGGCGTGGACCTGCTGCTGGGCGACCTGAACGCCAGCCAGCTGGCCGGTCTGGGCGTCTCGCTGGAGGGCCTGCAGCTTGACGGTCCGATCATGCTGGACGGCCGGCCCATTTCACCCGAAGAACTGCAACAGATCGTGCGCGACCTGGGCAGCGGCGCGCTGAACGTGGCCTCGGTCCGCTTCGAATAGCGATCCACCGCCAAGCGGAAAAAGGGAGCAGGATGATGTATCACGAGACCGTGGAAAGACCCCGCCCTTCGCGGATGCCGCACCGGGCGGCCGGAGTGCTGTTGCTGTGGATCTGCCTGGGTCTGGCGCTGCCGGACGGCCCGGCGGCCGCCGCTTCCGCTCAGAGCATCGCCGTGGCGGTGAAATCATCGGGCGAAGTGGCGCTCAAGCCGGCTTCCGGCGATCCCGAGCGGCAGCTTGCGCGCGGCGACCGCCTGAACGACGGGGACCTGATCCGTACAGGAGCGGAGGGCCGCGCCGTGCTGGTCTTCACCGACGACCGCAGCCAGCTCAAGCTCACACCGCTGACCGAGCTCGTGCTCCACGCCGAACGCAGCGCGGGACGCACGGACAAGGAAGTGGAGATGTCCCTGGGCACTCTCTGGTCGAAGGTGACGCGCCAGCAGGGGGAATTCCGCATCGCTACGCCCACATCGGTGGCCTCGGTCAAGGGTACGGCATGGTGGACCAAGCTGGACGAACAGGGTACCACCACCATCGTCACCGAGGAGGGCATCGTGGGTCTGGTCAACCGGCGCAGCGGCGACGCGGTGGACGTGCCCATGGGCCATACCGGCGAGTCCAGCCAGGAAGAGGTCATCGTCCGTGTTACAAATCCCGATGACCGGGAAGGCCTGGAGCGGGGCGAGCTGAAGACCGTCCGCATTCCGGTGATGGATGGCGACGAGCGCCGCACCCTGATTATCGAATACTACGACTAATACGAAGCGGCCCGCTGTTCCACTCCCAGGCGGGGCGGGACTGCGGGCCGCCACCCGCCGACCGGAGGAACCGTTGCGCTTCGGCGCGCCGATGCCCAGGCGGCGCGGAACCGCCCCCTCACAGGAGGTAAGCTGTTATGAACCGGCGAAGCATCGGTGTCTTTCTGCTCTTCGGGCTGGCGATTCTGAGCGGCCTGCGGGCTGAGGGCCTTTGGACCCATTTCGCTCCCACCCAGGCCTCCTCGCTTCAAGCCCTTGAGCTGCAGTTCAACGATCCCGCGGGGGAGATCCTGCCCCTGGAGGCGCGGCTGCACCTCAGCCTGGACGGCATGCCCCTGCCGCCGCTGGATCCGGCGAGCCTGGGGGCGGGCGAGATCCTCTTTCGAGTTCCTCCCGAACTCCTGGACGGCGTCGTGCTGCGCTATTTCGTCGAGCTCGTGCTGGACAGTGGTCCGGGCAGGATTCCCGAGCAGGGGACCTTCAACATCACCCTGGCGCCCGAAGCCTACGTGGAACACCTGACCTTGCTCTCGGATCTGGAAATGGCCGAAGGCGAGCAGGCCCTGATCGCCGCCGTGCCTGCCCGGGACGACCTGGACCTGGAGAGCCTGAAGGTGGTGATAGGCGGCCGGCCCGCCGAAGGAGAGCTGGAAGTGGATCCCTGGCTGGTGACCTGGACCGGCCAGCTGCCGCCCGGCGAGCACCGGATCGAGCTGCGGATGGTGGACCTGAAGGGCAATCCGCTGCCCTACCAGGTGGTGGTGCTGAATGTCCGCGGGAAAGACGTGATCCCCAGCGATCTCAGTTTCAGCGCCTGGGAAGAATTCAACATGGAGCGGGTCAGCGATCGGCTGGAATACGGCACGCCCCGGGAATGGAAGCGCTACCACGCGGCGCAATTCCGCTTCCAGGGTTATCACGGCGAGGGTCGCGAGGCCCTGAAGTACCGGGGACGGGTCTATCTCTCCGCCCTGGACGTGGAATCGGACCAGCTGCAGCCGCAGTCCCGCGTGGAGTTCGAGGTCCGCAAGAGCGTCTTTATGACGGGGCTGGGCGACCGGCAGCCGAGCTTCACCGAGACCGTGCTCTCGCGGACCCGGGTCCGCGGCCTGGAGCTGGCCTACAACGGCGGGACCACCGGGTTCGCGTTGGTGGCGGGCAACACGCGCGAGGCCCGTGATCCCCTGTGGTCCATCGACGCTGCCACGAGCGATACGCTGACGGATTTCACGGGCAGCTTCGCCCGGCGCCTCTACGGACTGGACTTTCGCGTCGGCCGCCTGAACAGCGGCTTCGAGAGCGGTTTCTCCCTGCTCAAGGTCAAGGACGACGTGGACAGCATCGATCCCTTCCAGAGTTCGGTGGCCCCGGTGGACAACATCGTGACCGGCCTGCGCCTGAACCTGCGGGCCTTCAAGGGGCACCTGGTGGTCCGGAACCAGGCCGCCCTGTCGCTCTATAATTCCAACATCGCCGGAGGAGCCTGGAACAAGAGCGACCTGGACAGTCTGGGACTCGATAACTTTCCCGATCCCGCCAGCTTCGAGAACCTGATCGTGATCAACGAGTATTTCTCGCCCCTGGATCTGGCGGACAGGAATTTCACGAGCAGCCTGGCCATGATCTCGAGCTGGGGCGTGGCGGCCGGACCGCACGACCTGCACCTGGATTTCCGCAGCGTGGGACCCAACTACGTCAGCCTGGGCAACACCTATCTCACCCCCGACCGGCGGATCCTGCGTCTGAGCGACCGGCTGCGGCTCAATCGCAACCAGCTCTACCTGGACGGCGCCTTCTCCCGGACCGTGGACAACCTGGAAGGGCAGCTCGACGGATCGGTTGGAACCACTACCGAATCCAACCTCCATGCCGGGGCCGGCTGGTATCCCCGCCAGCGGGACCTGCAACTCAGGGCGGGCCTGGACTGGCTGAGCGAGAAGAACCAGGCGACGGAAGAAGTGGAGCAGGTCCAGGCCGACCTGCTGCAGCTCAGCGTGGGTCTCAGCGGAGGAGTCTATTGGCTTGAGCACCAGCACCAGTACACTTTGAACCTGCTGCTGCAGAACAAGCAGGACGACGTGGGTCGGGTGGAGGACGCTCTGACCATGGCGGTGCTGCGAAACGACCTGAGCTTCACCAACCTGCAGTTCAGCGGCGACCTGCGCACGCCGCTTTCAGCGCGCCTCTTGCTGCGCCTGGGACTGGGCTGGTACGATTTCGGCTACAAAGACGAACTGCTGTCGGACAACAGCTACTGGAATTTCCACGGCAGCCTGAACCGCAACTGGCTCAAGGGCCGGCTGAACACCACGCTGCGCACACAGGTGCAGGGCGTGACCAGCGGGGAGGGCGCCGCCGCCGCGAAGTACATGCGCATCGACCTGGGCGCCGAAGCGGGCTGGACGATCCGGAGCGGCATGTCCCTCGCCTCGCGGCTGATGTACCAGGGCTACTCCGGCGACCGGGACGACGGCTATTTTCAGGTGGTGCTGCGCTTCAGTCAGGAGTGGTAGCTCCGCCCGGACGATCCTGAACCGATGCAAACGATGGAACTGATCGAGGATCGCGGCCAGGGTGATCCCCTGGTACTGGTCTGCGCCCTGATGTGCGACGGAGACCTCTTTCGCCACCAGCTGGAGCACCTCTCACGCCGGCGCAGGGTCCTGGTGGCCCTCTCCGCGGGAACCAGCAGCCTGCGGAACGCGGCCTCCAAGCTGCACGATCGACTGGTTTTCCGCGGGCTGCGCGGCTACGATCTGGGCGGCCTGTCCATGGGCGGCAGTATCGCGCAGGAGCTGCTGGCCCTGCACCCGGCCGCCGTGCGCCGGCTGGTCCTGATGGACACGCGCTGCGAAGCGGACAGCGAGGAGGCCCGACGGGCGCGGCGCGCCATGATCGAGGAACTGCGCCAGGGCCGAATGGACCGGCTGGTGGAGGAGTTCCTGCCCCGGCTGCTGGCGCCGCAGAGCCTGGCCGACCCCGCGATCGCCGGCCGGGTGCGGGCCATGTTCCGCCGCCTGGGCGCGGGCCGCTTCATCACCCAGCTCGAGCAGCTGCTTACACGACGTGATACATCCGCGGCCCTGCGGGCCTTCGAGGGACGGGCGCTCTGCCTCTGCGGCGCCCAGGACCTGCTCACGCCGCCAGCCTCGCACCGCCGGATGGCGGGGCTCCTGCCGCGGGGCCGCTTCCTGGTGCTGCCGGGCAACTGCGGTCACCTCTCGGCCATCGAGGCGCCCGAGGCCGTCACCGCGGCGCTCGCTGAATTCCTGGACGGCTGAAGCGCCCTCCGGCCCGGCTGGCGCCGCAACACCTGCGACAGTATCTTTTTGACTTCATGCCGAAACAAGTAGAGGAGCTGGGCCTGCTGCTGGCCTGTCCGGAGCACCGGCGGCCCGAGTTGGAGTACGCGATGGAATTCGTGGCCTCCGCCCTCGGCGTGCGCCTGCGCGCCTGCACGCCCGGCCAGCGCTTGAACGGGCTGCGCCGCGTAGTGGTGGCCGGCGATGTACAGGACCTGCCCCTCGACCCGGCCCTGGAACTGGTAGTGCTCGCGCCCTGCCGGATGGAGGACCGCAACTCGCACCGTTTGAAAGGCTGGATCGAGCCGGGACCCCTGCCCGTCTTCGGCGAGCACCGCGCCTTTCCCGAGAGCGACCGCCTGCCCTGGCGCTACCGCGACGGCGGATGTCCGCTGGCCTGGACCCGGCGCGGCGAACTGACCCTGGTGCGGCTGGGTTTCGATCCCTTGGGTCCCGTCTTCCATTGGCTCGCGCGCATCGAAGAACTCCGCCACGGCAGCCGCGAGCACTTTCTGGCGGCCCGCGCCGAGGGGAGCTGGATGGAAGGCCACGGCCTGGTGGACTATCCCTGGATCGACCGCCTGGTGCAGTTCTTCGAGAACCTCCTCGACCTGCGGGCGGAAGGCGGCCGCGAGATCGTCCGCATGCCCCGCTGGCCCGGGGGCCGGAAATGGGCCGCCTGCCTGAGCCACGACGTGGACATGCTCTTCAAGTGGCGCCTGCGCAGCGGGATCCGGCTGCTGCTGAAAACCCCGCTGCACCTTTTCGGCCTGCGCCTGGGAAAACTGGCCCGCATGTGGGGCGAGCTGCTGGGGAAGATCCGACGGGGCGAGGATCCCTGGTTCCTGGTGGACGAGATGATCGAACTCGAGGAGCGCCGCGGCCTGCTGTCCACCTTCCTGTTTCTGGCCGAGAGCCGGGACCACCGGACCTTTCGTTATCACCTCGACCGTCCACAGGTGCGGGCGCTGCTGGAGCGTGTACGCGAGCGGGGACGGGAACTGGCCCTGCATGCGGGCTGGGGCAGCCTGGGCCGGCGCGACCGCCTGCAGGACGAGAAAGTGCTGCTGGAGCGGCTCTGCGGCGGTCCGGTGAGTTCCGTGCGCCAGCACTGGCTGCGCTTCGACCGGGAATGCACCTGGACGGACCAGTCGCTGGCCGGCTTCTCGGCCGATTCCAGCCTGGGTTGGAACGACCGCTGCGGCTTCCGCGCAGGGACCAGCCTGCCCTTCCGTCCCTGGGACTTGCGCGAGCGTCGCGCCGGAGGGCTGCTCGAACTGCCCCTGTCGCTGATGGACAGCCAGCTCTACGACGAGCAGGGCCTGGATCCCGAGGCGGCCCGCGCCCGCAGCGAGGCCTTGCTCGAGGTGGTGCGCCGGACCGGTGGGCTGCTGACCGTCAACTGGCACCCGCATACGCTCTGCCGGGAGGATTTCCCCGGGCGCGCCGGGCACTACGAAGACCTGCTCGCCCTGCTGGTGGACGGCCAGGCCCACGTGGACGGCATCGGGGGCATCGCCGAGCACTGGACCCGGCGCGAGTATTACCGCCGCGGCGAGAGCGGCTCCGGGCTGAAGGCGATGGAACACCGAGGCTGAGTCGCCATGCGCATTCTGGTGGGCATCCTCTCCGAGCTTTCGCACGAGCTGAGGCTCGAGCGGATGGCCTCCAGCCTGGAAGCCGCGGGCCACGAAGTCTCTGTCACCTGGGTGGACAACGGAACCTGGCCGCGTTCTTCCTTCTGGAACACGCGACCCCTGCACCGGCTGCCCAATCCCCGCAGTGGAAGGCGCAAGCGTTACTTCCTGCGCTTCATGCGGCAGTTCGCCGGATTGCTTCGCCGGGAACGGCCGCAGGCGGTGCTCGCCGTGGACCCGCCGGCGCTGCTGCCCGCCGCGCTGCTCAAGCCCCGGCTGGGCTTCCGGCTGGTCTACGACAGCCGCGAGTATTACACGGAGCTGCCCAGCATCCGGGACCGCGTTCTGGTCAGCGGATTCTGGAGGATGGGGGAGGGCCTGGGCCTGCGGCGCTGCGAGTCCGCCTTCAGCGTCTGCGCCTCCATCGCCCGCGAGCTGGAGCGACTCTACGGCGTGGACGGGCTGGGCGTGATACGCAACCTGCCGCGGCTGGGTCCGCACCGCGCGAAAATCGGCCGCCCCGAGTCGCCCACCGAACGAAGCGAGCGGCGCCGGACGCTCCGCGAACTCGTCCCGGAACTGGGCGAGAGTCCCGTGGTGCTCTACCAGGGCGGATTCTGGCGGGGCTACGATTTCCGGCCCCTGATGGAGGCCCTGGGCGCCGTCGAATCCGGTGATACAGAGGCTCCGGGGCTGGTGCTGCTGGGCGACGGTCCCGGCAGGGCGGAGCACCTGGAATACGCCGGGCGCCTGCCCTGGGCGGAGCGGATCCACTTCCCCGGCAAGGTGCCCGCCGATCGGCTTTCCGCCTTGACGAGGGGCGCCGACCTGGGCACGGTGCTGGTTCCCGACCGGGGATTGTCCTACCGGTTCCTGTTGCCCAACAAGCTCTTCGAGTATGTCCAGGCCGGCCTGCCCCTCCTGGTGAGCCCGCTGCCCGAACTCTCCGCGGTGGTCCTGGGCCGCGGGATCGGTCTCACGGCCGACCCCGCGGACGCGGATTCCATCGCCCGCGCCCTGGAGCGCCTGCTGGAACCGGGCTGGAAGGAGGACCGCGGGGAGGCCCTGCGCGGAGCCGCCCTGGACCTGTGCTGGGAGAACGAAGAGGAGCTGTTTCTGGAACATTTCGACGGGAGCCGATGGAATACAGCCTGATCATCCCCAGCTACAACGACGCGGCCAAGCTCCTGCGCTGCCTGCGCAGCCTGCGGGCCCTCGACCCGCCAACGGGGGACTGGGAGGTGCTGGTGTCCATCGACGGTTCCACCGACGGCACGCGCGAGATGCTGGACCTGGCCTGCGGCCGGCGCCCCGGGGAAGCACCCGCGCGGGAACCGATCGAACCGCGTGATACGGACGGCCAGTCCGACGCCGGGCCGCGGATCACACGCGGCGAGCTGGCGGAACTGCCGCTGCGCGTGCTGGATTCGCGCGAGAACCGCGGCCGCAGCGCCGCACGAAACGCCGCCCTTAAGACCGCCGGTGGAGAGTGGCTGCTTTTCCTGGACGCCGACCTGCGGGTCGAGGCGGACTGGGTGGCGCGCCTGCGGGATGTCCAGGCGAGCGAGCGGGTGGTGGCCGTGGGCCGCATGGCCTACGAGATCCTGGATCCGGCTGGACGCGCCCTGCCCCTCAGGCGCTATCAGAACTACCTTCAGACGCGCGGTCCCTGGAAATATCGCCGTCGGGAGGAGATGCCGGCGCGCTATTTCTACACCTGCAACTCCTGCGTCCACCGCGGGTTGCTCGAGCGCGCGGGCGGCTTCGACGAGCGCATGCGCATCTGGGGCGGCGAGGACATCGACATGGGGATCCGTCTGGGCCAGGCCGGTGCGAAAATGGTCTTCAGTCCGCAAGCTCGCGCCTGGCACGCCCAGGAACGCAGCTTCCGCGCCCACTGCCGGAACCTCGAGCGCTTCGGCCGCAAGGTCCTGCCCCTGCTGCTTAAGAAACATCCCTGGCTGCGGGAGGAACTGCGGCTGGACCGCCTGCTTCCCGCGGAGGCCGGCGGGCGGCCCAGCCAACTGCTGCGCCTGCTGAGCGGGCTGCGGGTCGAGCGGCTGATGCTGGCCTGGGAGGAGCTGAGCAACGGGCTCTTCTTCACGGACCGGCTCTACGACCTGACGGTTTTCCTGCATTATGCCGGCGGATATGTTGAATTCAGTGGAAAGAACCAGGGCGGCGGTGTGCCTCCAGCAGAGGATCAACAATCGTGAACTTGATCGACGGCGCGGCCATCGCGGCCCGGATCCGGGATGAAGTCAAGGAAGAGGTCGATACCCTGGTCCAACGGGCGGGGAGGCCGCCCGGCCTCGCCGCAGTCCTGGTGGGCGAGGACCCCGCCAGCCGGATCTACGTCAGAAGCAAACGCCGGGCCTGCGCCAGGGCGGGCATCCACAGCCGGGTGGAGAAGCTTCCAGCGGACACTTCCCGTGACACGCTGCTCGAGCTCGTCGACGACCTGAACGCCGATCCCGCCGTGGACGGTGTGCTCGTCCAACTGCCTCTTCCTGAGGCCTTCGACGAACAGGAAGTGCTGGAGCGCATCGATCCCGCCAAGGACGTGGACGGTTTTCACCCGGTCAACGTGGGCAAGACCCTGATCGGCCTGCCCGAGGCCTTCGTGCCGGCCACTCCGGCCGGGATCCGCGAGCTGCTGCTGCGCGCGGGCGTGGAGACCGCGGGCCGCCACGCGGTGATCGTGGGCCGCTCGAACATCGTGGGCAAGCCCCTGGCCAGTCTGCTGGTGCAGAAGGCGCGGGGCGCCGACTGCACGGTCACGGTGTGTCACAGCCGAACCCGCGATCTTCCCGGAATCTGCCGCAGCGCGGACATCCTGGTGGCCGCCATCGGCAGGGCCGGCTTCGTCACGGCGGAGATGGTACGCGAGGGCGCGGTGGTTATCGACGTGGGCATCAACCGCGTCGAGGACCCCGGTGCCGAGCGTGGCTACCGGCTGGCGGGGGACGTGGCCTTCGAGGAGGTGGCGCCCCGCTGCGCGGCCATCACGCCGGTTCCCGGCGGGGTGGGACCGATGACCATTGCCATGCTGCTGAGGAACACGCTGCTCAGCGCCCGGCGCCGCACCGGCGACCGGGGAGCGGCGTGACACAGCGGGAGAAGCACATGAAGCACGGACAGAAAATCCTGCTCCTGCTGGGAGGCGAATCGGGCGAGCGGGAGGTCTCCTGCGCCACGGGCGAGGCCTGCGCGGAGGCCCTGCGCGACCTTGGCTACGCGGTCCGGATGGCCGACCCGCTGGATCCCGCGGGCGCCCGCGAACCCGGCGGTCCGCCCTTCGGCGAGGGAATCCGCGACGAGGAACCGGGTCTGCGCGCCTTCACCGCCGGGCACATGGCCGGATTGCTGAACCTGCTGCGGGAAGAGGATCCGGAGCTGGTCTTTAACTGCCTGCACGGGGGTTTCGGCGAGGACGGGCGCCTGGCCGCGCTGCTCGAGATGCTGGACCTGCCGCAGACCGGCTCGCCCAGCCTGGCCAGCGCCCTGGCCATGGACAAGGCGCGCAGCAAGCAGCTGATGCTGATGCTCGGTATTCCCACCGCAGACTGGCTGCTGCTGCCGGCCCTCGAAGGAAGCGCTGTTCCTGACAACCTGCCCTGCTGGCCCGTCCGGCCCGGCGCGCTGTCGTGCGACGCAGCCGCGGAAGCCGATCCGGAGCGGCTCGTCGAGCGCTTCGGGCTACCGCTGGTGATCAAACCCAACCGCATGGGCTCCAGCGTGGGCGTGGAAGTGGTCGAGGATGCCCCCGGGGTGGCCGGGGCGATCGAGGCCGTAAGGAAGCTGGGAGAGGAAGTGCTGATCGAGACCTTCCTGCCGGGAAAGGAGATCACCGTGGCCTGGCTGGCCGGCCGCAGCCTGCCCGTGGTGGAGATCCGGCCGCGGGAGGGCTGGTACGACTACAGCCACAAGTACAGCGGCGGCACGGACTACGTCTGCCCGGCGGCCCTGCCCGCGGAGCAGGCCGATCGGCTGCTCCGGCAGGCGGGCGACTTCAACCGGTGGCTGGGCTGCAGCGGCGTCACGCGCTGCGATTTCCGGCTTGACGATCAGGGCCTGGCCTGGTGCCTCGAACTGAACACCACCCCGGGCATGACCTCCACCAGCCTGGTGCCCAAGGCGGCGGCGGCGGCGGGCATGGATTTTCCCGCCATGCTCGAGCTGCTGGTGGAACAGGCGATGACGTGATACGCACTCTTCCCTTCCTGGATCCATGAGTCGATCGCGACTCCGGCCTCCCGAGATTGCCGAGGCATACGCAGGATACGCCGGCCGAGGGCTGCCGCGTGTTCTTTTCGCCCCTTTCGACGGTTTGTGTTACACCGGGTCGCGGCCCGTGGAAAGTATCACGCTGGTGGACGGCGGATCGAGGGGCGATGTCCTGGAGCACGTCCGGGAGGGCCGTCCGTCCGAGACGGATGTCGATCCGCTGGAGCTGGTTGAGGAGCGCAGCCGGGCGCTGGGCCTGCCCGCCGCAGGCTGGATCGGCTACGAATACGCTTCGCGGCTGGAGCGCCTGCCCGGAAGCACGCTGGACGACCTGGGGCTGCCCCTGCTGCGCTTCGACCTCTACGCCGACTACTACCTGCGCGAGCTTAGCGAAACCTGGCCCCTGACCGAGGCTTGCGATGCCCGCCATGCGGCCGCTTCCGGAGAGGAGTCGCCGGCACGGCGTGTCACATCCGGTACCGCGGGAGTGCCGCGGAACCGCCGGCAGCGTGATGCAGGCGGAGCCGGCTCCGGTTTCTCCCCGCAGCCCTTCAGAGCGCTTCGGGCACAGTGGCCCGCCGAGCGCTATCGACACGGCGTGGAACGGATCCGCCGCCTGATCCGCGAGGGCGACCTGTACCAGGTCAACCTGACCCAGCGCTTCCGGGCCGCGCGCGGCCCATCCGCGACGGCCTTGTTTCGGCGACTGCTGAGCAGCCACCCCGGGGCCTGCTCGGCGCTGCTCGAGTATCCCGAATCATGGGGCCTCCCTCCGGCAGCGAAGCAGGCCGGTACGCAGCTGCTCTCCATTTCGCCCGAGCTCTTCCTCAGACGAAGAGGGAACCGGATCTGGACGCGGCCCATCAAGGGCACGGCGGGCCGCGATCCGGCCGGCGGGCGGCGGAACCTGGAAGAGCTGCTGGGCTCCCCCAAGGAACGGGCGGAGCTGGCCATGATCGTGGACCTGCTGCGCAACGACCTGTCCAGGGTCTGCATCCCCGGCAGCGTTGAGGTCGCCGCCTTTCCGGAACTGCTGGTCCTGCCCTCGCTTTATCACACCTGCGCCACCGTGCGCGGCCGGCTGAGGGCCGGTCTGGGTCTGGGCGACTGCATCCGGGCCGCCTTTCCCAGCGGCAGCGTCACCGGCTGCCCGCGGATCCGCGCCATGCAGCGCATCGACGAGCTGGAAGACCGGGTCCGGGGGCCCTACACCGGATCCCTCGGCCTGGTCTTTCCCGACGGCGACTTCGTCTTCAACGTGGCCATCCGCACGGCCCTGGGCACGGCGGAGGGCTGGCTGCTGCAGGCCGGCGGCGGCATCACCGTCGACAGCGATCCCCAGGCGGAGTACCTGGAAAGCCTGGAAAAGCTGCGCGCCTTCGACCAGGTCCTGGGATCCGGTCCGTATGTGTGCGGCTGAGCCCGGCGGTTCCGGATTCCTCGCCCTTTCGCCGCCGACTCGGCGCATCCTTGTCTTCCATCCGATTCCGTATCACCGATTCGGGAGAGTCGGCGCCGAGGCTCCCGTCCAAAGCTGACGGCGGGTGCCGCGGGTGCCTTCCTTGATCCGCGCAGAGCCTCATGGTACATTACTGTTTATTGTCAGTGATCGTCACACGCTGGCAGGTTCCGGCACAAGGGCAGGGTTCCGGTTTACCTTGAAGTGTACCTGATCAGGTGCACGCCGCCGATGTGTGAACGAAGAATCGGGAAGCTCCGATGATACAGTTCCGCCTTCTGTTCCTGGTCATTCTCGCAGCGGGAATCTCCAGGGCCGCCGACGAATTCAACCACTTCACCTCGGTCGGCGAGATCGGCTTGACCATCACCAACTTCGGCGTCATCGGACACGGCTACAATATCGAGGGCCAGCCCTCCTGCCTCTACAAACAGTATTCCGAGCTGGATTTCGAGCAGGTTGAGCATTTCTCCTACGGCGGCCTGTGGGTGGGCGGCGTGGTGAACGGCGTGGAGCAGGTCAGCACAGGCACGGATGACGGACACCAGTACGTGGGCGAAGGCTGGGAGTGGAACAACGCGGGCCCGCTTCCCGAATCCATGACCACCCTCGATCCCGAATATCCCGCCTACGGCATTATCACGCGCAGCAGTTTCTGGGACAGCGAATACTTCAACCCGGAGGCCATCAGCCACCAGGATTTCATCATCGGTTACACCGACACTTCGCGGGTCTTCCTGGACACCGGGGATGAGATAGTCAACCACGATCCCCTGGGCCTGAAGGTCCGGCTGAACAGCCACGCCTGGAACTACAGCTATGCCAACGCCTTCGTGATCCTGGATCTTGAGATCTGGAACATCTCCCGCTTCCATGACCCGGCCGGACAGGGCTGGGACATCGATTCCTGCTACGTGGGCTTCTGGGTCGACGAATCGGTGGGCAACTTCAACCTGGACAATCCCTACGAACCGGGCGGCAGAATCAACTGGTACGACAACCTGGCCGGCGTGGTGCTCACAGATTCCACCAGCATCGCCCTGGGCGACACCATCAACATGTCCGTGGGCTACGACGCCGACGGTGACAATGGTTATTCCGAATCTATCCTGGGCTGCCGCTTCCTGGGCGGTTCGGCCCCACGCGTGGCGGATCCGCGGAATCTCAAGCCCTACGCCAACACCTGGGTCTGGGATACCGCCAGCAACCAGGAATTTCCAGAGTTGTCCTCGCCCAGAAGCGAGTCCGAACGCTTTCACAAGATGACCTATACGCCCTCGCTGGACGACGCGGACTTCCCCTACGGGGCCGAGAACACGCGCAGCTGGATGATGCTCTCCAGCGCGGGCTGCTTCGGCACCCTGGCTCCCCTGGACACGCTGGCCACCCTGCAGGAGTTGCGCCCGGATCTGAGTCCGGAGGAGCTGGCCTCTCTGGCGCATTCCACGGTGATTGCAGTGCTGGATTCGGCCTTCAGCCTGAGCGGCGATGAGGCCTTTCCCGACTCGCTGATCCGCCTGGAAAGCCTCAACGCCGTCTTCGTCATCGGCTGCGGCGAGCGGGAATTCGTCTTTAACCCGGACCAGTACGCGGGGGCGGAGCACCTGCAGAAGATGTGCAGGAACCTGGTGGCCAACACCAACTGGGCCCAGATCGCCTGGGACGGCGAGGACAAGAACCACAACGGCGTCCTGGATCCCGGCGAGGACCTGGACCTGGACGGCGAACTGGACCGCTACCTGCTGCCCATGCCGCCCCCGGGACCGCGCCTGCACGTGGATGTGGGCGAGGCCGAGATCATCCTCTACTGGGACGACAGCCCGGAGTATTTCGTGGATCCCATCATCGGCGAGCCGGACTTCGAGGGCTACCGGGTCTATTCCAGCCTGCGCACGCCCGGAGGGGAGGCTGCGCGCACGCTGGTGGCCCAGTTCGACCTAGAAAACGGGGTCTGGCCCAACACAGGGCTGGAGGACATCCTGGTCAGGAATTCCCTGGGCATAAATGCCGACAGCGTGGTGATCGACGGGGTCGAGTACCGCTACGCCTTCCACATGGAGAACCTGCTCAGCGGCCGGCCCAGCGACAACTGGGTGGCGGTCTCGTCATACGACCAGGGAGTTCCGGAGAACAACCTGGCCAGTCTCGAATCGGACGTCAAGGAGAACTGGGTCTTCGTCTTTCCCGGGGCCGAACCGGACGAACCGGGAGATGCCGAGGACCGCAAACCCGGGATCTATCCGAATCCCTACCGCGGGCATGCCTCCTGGGACGGACAGGGCCCCTACGAGCGGCTGATCTGGTTCACCAACCTGCCGCGGCGCTGCGAGGTGAGCATATTCACTCTCTCCGGGGACCCGGTGGACACCTTCATCCATGACGCGGAGAGCTACCAGGGGGACGACGCGGCGCTGATCCGCGAGCCCCGGGAACGGGTCGCCGCCGGAGTGGGCGAAGGAGGGAAGTTCGTCTTCTCAGGCGGCGAGCACGCCTGGGACCTGGTGAGCGCCCACAACCAGGCCATCGCCACGGGCCTGTATCTCTTCGCCGTGGAGGATCGCGATACGGGCAAGGTGGAGCTGGGCAAGTTCGCCGTACTGAAGTGACCAATATCATGAGGACGGAACCATGAAGAAACTGATCGCAATTCTCAGCCTGCTGGCGGCCGGCTCCCTCCCGGCCCAGGTGGAGATGACCATCGCCGAAATGCAGGAACCCGGAGCATTCGGACCCGACTCCTCAGGCCACTGCGGGGAGCTGGTGACGGTGGAAGGAGTCGGTCTCTCTTCTTCCGAGCACTTCTACGCCGGGAGCCACAGCACCTTCTACATGATCGATCCGGAAGGCGGCGATTATACCGGTTTGCTGGTCTATTCTCCCGAGAGCGACGCTTTCGAGATCGCTGTGGGCGACCTGGTGCAGGTGACGGGCATCGTCAAGGAGTACTTCACGGAATCCGAAGGCCATGAGAGCAACATGACCGAGCTGGTCCCGCAGAATCCCGACGTGGACGTGGAAGTGATCGACTACGACCAGGACCTTCCCGATCCCGTCCTGGTGGACATGTGGTACCTGGACCCGATCCGGCACGACGAGCACGTTGCCGAGATCTACGAAGGCATGCTGGTGGAGATCCACGACGCCGTCGTGGTGGACAACACGGCGCCGGATTCCTGGCGGCAGTTCACCGTGGCGGATCCCGAGGGCAACGAGACCGTGATCCGCACCGCGGCCTACGAGCTGGACGATTACGGCCGCCCGCCTCTGGGTGCAAGTTTCGAGATGATCCGCGGCGTGATCTACCAGGTCTACGGCAACTACAACGTGATGCCCCGCGGCCTTGACGACCTGATTCTGGCAGTGGGTCCGCCCATCATCAGCGGCACCGACATCGGACCCTGCGGCGCCACGCCAGCGGACTTCGTCGAGGTCTCGACCAACATTTCAGACGACACGGCGGTGGACGAGGCCTTCGTCTTCTACCGGGCGAACGGCGGCGGCTGGCTGCAGTACGACCTGGAGCGCGATCCCGACAGCGTGGTGCGCTTCTTCGTGGACCTGCCTGCCCAGCCCGAGGGCAGCCTGGTGGAGATCTACATCGAGGCCGTGGACGACGAAGGGGAGACCAGCTGGGATCCGCCGGAGGGCCCCGACGCGGAAGGTTTCCCGGCCTTGTACGTCACCGGCATCGAGCCCGTCACCTGCTACGAGATCCAGAGCAGCCACTATGCCGACGGCGGGAGCTGGTACCAGTGTCACAACGCCACGCTGACGGGCATTATCACGATGGGCTACACCGATTTCGGCTTCACCGAAGAGGATACCTATCGCACCTACTTCTTCGAGGACGCCGGCGGAGCCTGGAACGGTCTCTACATCTACAACACCCAGAGCCACGACGTCTGGCTGGACCAGCTCGAGCGCGGGGACATGGTGACCCTGACCGGGGAGATCACCGAGTATAACAGCCTGACCGAGATGAGCTACATCGCGGACTTCGAGCTGCATTCCTCGGGCAACGACTTGACTCCCACGGACATCGATCTCGCGGTGGATTTCGAGGGAGCCGAGGAATCCTGGGAGAGCGTCCTGGTCACTTTGAGCTACGTGACCGTGCTCGAAGACGCGGGCTACGGCGAATGGCTGGTCCAGGATCAGTCGGGGGCCCAGATCATCCTCGATAATCTGGGCGTCTGGGACCTGGAGATCGGCGTGGGCGCCAACGCGGACGCGATCACCGGGCCCATTACCTACAACTACGGTGCCTGGAAGATCGCCCCGCGGGACAATGGGGACTTCGTCAATTTCAGTGCTGTGGATGAATTGAGGAAGGTGCCCGGATTCAGCCTCCGGGGCAACTATCCCAATCCCTTCAACCCGGTGACCACGCTGGTCTTCGAACTGGACCGGCCGGCCGAGCTCAGGGCCGAGGTCTTCAACCTGCTGGGCGAAAGGGTGGCCCTGCTGTCGGAAGGCTCCATGAGCGCCGGTGAGCATCGCCTGAGCTGGGACGCGGCCGGACTGGCCAGCGGGGTCTACGTCGCCAGGCTCAGCCTGTCCGGCGGGGAAGGTCTGCAGCAGAAGATGTTGCTGCTCAAATAGCCTTGACGCGGACCGCGAAGCGCGGCCGCGTCAAGCCGCCGCAGATGCAGCGGTCGCCGGGGAAGATTTTCGTGGAATACGATGTATTCAGGGCGCCGCTGATCTGCGGTTGGCGACCGCGATGCGACTGCATCAAGCGCAGCGATGAAACGATCGAACAAGACCGCCGACCAGGATTGCAATGACAGAGCGTGATACACCGGGGATCATCGAGAGTACCTGGCGCCTGCCGCTGCTGGGGCTGCTTCTAATGTACCTGGCGGCCTGCGAGCCGCCCACCGCCGATGATACTCCCCTGGAGAACCTGCTGCCCCAGACGCACCTGGCCATCGGCTATTTCCGGGCGGACGAGGAGGCGGTGGACACGCTTTCCGTCACCGCCTCACGCGTGGGTCTGTCCTGGTGGGGCGAGGACGCCGACGGCTGGATCGACCACTATCTCTATCGCTGGGACTACGAAGCAGAAGGCCTGTGGCACCAGACCACGCAGGAATCGGACACCTTCATCGTGCTGCTGGAAGCCGACACGGTGGTGGTGCGCTTCGAGATCGTGGCCGTGGACAACGAAGGCGGAGTGGATCAAAGCCCTGCCGGCACTGTTTTCCCCGCCTACAACACCAAGCCGGAAATTGCCTGGACGGCCAACAGCCTGGAGCTGCTGACCTACCAGCCGGGCACCTTCGAGGACAGCGCCAGCTGGACCTTTCCCTACGTCACCTTCCAGTACAGCGTCTGGGACCTGGACGGCGACGAGACCGTCACCCAGGTGCTCTGGGCCCTGGACGACACCAGTGCCTGGAATGAACAGCCCCTGGGCTTGAACTCCATCGTTCTGGGACCCGAGGAGCTGGGGCCCGGAGAGCATCGCTTCTTCATGAAGGCCAGCGACATCGCCCAGGCCTGGTCCGAAACCCTGACGTATCCGCGGGTACAGGATACACTGGGCACCGGCGAGCCCATTCTCTGGATGGTCCGCGAGCTGCACGGAGACCTGCTGGTGGTGCTGGACGACGACAGCCGCGTGGAGGCGCCGGAGAACCTGCGCGCCGGTTTCCAGGGCATGGGCTACGCCGAGGACCTGGATTACACATTCTGGTACGCCTACGACTGGGTACCCGATGAACCCGCCGACCTGGAGAACCTGCTCGCCGAATTCCAGGCCGTGTTCTGGATCAGTTGGAAGAACACCCAGATGGAGAGCGTCTGCGAGTCCCTGAATTCCTTCGTGGAAGACGGCGGAAAGCTGCTGATCAGCACCACCGACGTGGGCCGGATCTCCAGCTACACCGGCGAGCCCTATCTCTTCGACGGCAACTGCGTGCCGCTGGACAGCCTGACCAACCAGCGGCACTACATCTACCCCGGCGGCTCGCGGGACCATCCGGTGACGCCCGTGGAAGATTTCGCGGACCTCTACCCCGTGATGTACACCGTCGAGCGCATCAGTTTCCAGGGCAACAATCCCCTTGACCCTGATTTCGGCTTCGTGCCCGACAGTTCCGCGGTGGAGTTGTATTACGTGCCCGAGGATCCCGACGATCCGGAGGAGTACCCGCGTGTCACGGTGGGAGCGCGGGTGGAAGCGGACGGGCTGCCGGCCAAGGCCAAGATCGTCTATCTCAGCCTGCCGGTCTGGCTGCTGGATGACCTGCCGGCCTTTTTCGAGACACTGCTGCTGGAGGAGTTCGACTGGTGAAGCGTTTGCGGAATCCGCATGATCGGAATAAACGGAACACATGATGAACCGTAGCCGCCTGAACCTCGCTCTTACGCTGGCGGCCCTGCTGCTGGGCTGGGCACTCTCCGCGCGGGCCGGAGGCCGGATCTCCGGCCTGGTGAGCGACGCGGAGACGGGCGAGGGCCTGCCGGGCGTCAATGTGGTGGTCAAGGGCACTTACCGCGGCTCGGCTACCGATATCAACGGCGAGTTCACGATCCACAACCTGCCCCAGGGCACGGTGGACCTGGAGCTCAGCTACCTGGGCTACCGCAACGTGCTGGCCACGGGAGTCGCCGTGCTGGAGGGCCAGACGGTCCACAAGGAATACGGCATGGAGCGCTCCTACCTGGCCGGCGAGGACGTGGTGATCATCGGCAAGAAGCCGCTCTACGAGGTCGACAACACCAGCTCCAGCACCCGCGTGGAGCTGGAAGAAGTGCGCACCATGATCGTGGAGGACATCACGGACGTGGTCAGCCAGCAGGTGGGCGTGGTCAAGTCGGACAACGAGATCCACATCCGGGGCGGGCGGGCGGACGAGAGCCTCTACATCATCGACAACCTGGCGGTCCGCGATCCGGTCTCGGGGCAGAGCACGGGTGTCTTCCTTTCCGCGGAAGCCATCAAGGAGATCGAGGTAATCACCGGCGGCTTCAACGCCGAGTACGGCGAGGCCATGAGCGGGGTGATCAACGTGGAGACCCGTGAGGGCGGCAAGGACTTCTTCGGCAGCGTCACCTGGAAGAGGGACAACCTGAGCCCCGATTTTCCCCGGGACAACCAGAACGAGGACGTGCTGGAACTGAACCTGGGCGGACCCCTGCCCTCCCTGGGACTGCCGGGCAGCTTCAGCTATTTCGTCAACGGCTACGGCAGCCTGTCCGACACCCATCTGCCCCACGCCGGGGACCTCAATCCCTACCGGAGCTGGATGAAGAGCTTCAGCCTGCGCGAGGAGAATTCCGCCTCGGCCATGCTCAAGATCACCTGGCGGCCACTGCTGACGCGCAAGCTGACCTGGTCCTGGGGGCGCAGCATGCAGGTGAACCAGGGCTATTTCACCCGCCTGGTGGAGGACCGCCGCTTCTACCCCTACGAGTACGAGGGGAACCTGGACCACTACAACACTTTCAGCCAGGAATCGCGGCAGCTCGGCCTGAACTGGAAGGAAACTCTGAGCGAGAAGAGTTACCTGGACCTGACCTACGGCTTCTTCTACTACAACCAGCACGCCGACGCTTCGGGAAAGCGCTGGGAGGACTACCAGCGCCCGCTGGACATCGAGCCCACCTGGTACCTGATGGCGCCCGACGGCAGCATCACCATTTTCCAGGGCGACGGATTCTGGGATTACGGCGACACGGATTTCTGGCACGACCACTTCGCAGCCACCCATACGCTGAAGGGCGCCTGGACCAGCCGGGTCACTTCAGAGCACGAACTGAAAGCCGGATTCGAGATCGAGAATTCCGAGCTGCAGCTCCTGCACGTCACAGCGCCCTGGCTGGCCACTTCCACCAGCCTGGGCCGCAACTTCGACCAGTATCACGCCTGGACTACGGCGGGCGCCCTCTACATCCAGGACAAGATCCTCTACAAGGGAATGAACGCCAACGTCGGTCTGCGACTGGATTTCTGGCGTCCCGGCGGCTACGTGGAGGACGTGGTGGCCGACACCTCCGTGGCGGTGCTCACCCAAGCGGCCCGGCAGCTCTTCTACGACGAGAGCTTCGAGTTCCTGGGAGGACGCTGGAAGGCCCAGCTCTCGCCGCGGCTGGGGATCAGCCACCCCGTGACCGACAACGACATGCTCTTTTTCAGCTACGGGCATTTCAGCCAGCGCCCGCGCTACTCCTATGTCTACGCCAAGCTGAAGACCTCCAGCCAGGGCAGCTACCAGCTCTTCGGCAATCCCAACCTCAATCCCACCACCACGGTGGCCTACGAGCTGGGACTCAAGCACCGCTTCAACGAGAACAGCGTGCTGCAGCTCACCGCCTTCTACCGGGACATGTTCAACTATGTGACCTCCTTCCGCGTGGAACGCGAACACCCGCGCTACGGCAACATCAGCTATACCCAGTACTTCAACATCGACTACGCCCGCAGCCGCGGGCTGGAGCTGAGCTGGCGGCAGCGCTTCCGGCAATACTGGAGCTTCAACTGGAACCTGAGCTACAGCGTGCTGACGGGCAAGAGCAGCTCTCCATCCGAGAACCTGCTCAACGAGGCCCGGGTGGGCCTGCGCGACGTGGAGCTGGGCGAGAGCTTCCTGAGTTGGGACCGTCCCATGCAGACCAGCGCCAACCTGGCTTTCCACGTGGGTCGCGGCGAGGCCCTGAAACTGGGCAACTGGCGCAGCCCTGAGGACTGGGGCTTCAACCTGCGCCTGGAACTGGAAAGCGGCCAGCGCTACTCCCCGGAGTACATCGACATCGGAGATACGCTGAATCCCGTGGACGATCGAGCCCTGCGCCTGGAGGCCAAGCCCTATACGAAGCTGGCCAGGATGCGCAGGCTGGTGGATCTGATGGCCTACAAGGATTTTCGCAAACTGCCCTGGGGCCTGGACTGCCGCCTGTTCTTCGAGATCCAGAACCTGTTCAACTTCAAGATCGTCTCCTCCTCGTCCTGGATCAACGATCTCACCGGCCGGCCCTGGGAACCCGGCGATCCCTTCGTGGCCAACAACCGCGTGTACTACGAGTGGAGCGAGGAACTGAGCCGGGAGCGGGTACGGCCGCCGGATTCGCCCGCGCGTTACCGGGAGCCGCGGCAGGTGACCTTCGGGATCACGCTGAGATTCTGAGCGCCGCGCGGATCCTCCGCTTAGGCCGCAGGACGCTATTCGATTGAAAACCGGCGGTTCCGGGAGGGAGTGTTGCACAAGATGACGGGAGCCTGATGCGGACAGCCTGCCTGATCCTGACGATTCTGCTGCCGGGGCTCCTTCCCGCCCAGGGCCTGATCCGCAATTTCGGCGCGGAACGCAGCGGCACCACGGTGCTCAACTTCCTCAAGATCGGGGTGGGGGCGCGCGCCGAGGGCATGGCCCAGGCTTTCGTGGGCGTGGCAGACGACGCCACCGCGCTCTACTGGAATCCGGCGGGGCTGGGACTGCTCAAGGGCAGCCAGCTGAGTATCAACCACCTGGAATGGCCCACCGATATCACCTACGACTACCTGGGCGGCGTGCACCGCCTGACCGATCGTCACAGCCTGGGACTGGCCTATTCGCAGCTGCGCACCGATCCCATGCCGGTGACCACCGAGGAGCGACCCCAGGGGGACGGCACAACATTCTACTTCATGGACCAGTGCCTGCAGCTCACGGGCGCCATGCGCATGACAAACCAGTTCAGCTGCGGTCTCTCGCTCAAGTACGTGCGCGAGGACATCGCCGAAGTCCGCATGGACGGCTGGCTGATGGACCTGGGCACCTTCTATCGGACCGGCTGGCGGGATTTCTCCATCGCCGTCTCCCTGAGCAATTTCGGCGGGGTCTTCCGCCCGCAGGGCGATTACCTGCCCGCCAATTCCGAGGACGGCCGGCGTCGCAGCTGGGAGGACTTCAGCCCGCCCACGGTCTTCCGCATCGGCAGCGCCCTGCACGTACTGGACCTGAAGGAGCACCGGGTGCTGCTGGCCGGGCAGATCAACCATCCGGTGGACAACCTGGAGAACTATCTCTTCGGCCTGGAGTACTGCTGGCTGGGCAGCTACTTCGCAAGGGCCGGCTGGAAATTCAACGCCGGCGAAGAGAGCTGGACCGCGGGGGCCGGAGTGTCCTACAAACTGGGTGCCCTGGGCATCAAGCTGGACATCTCCTACAGCGATTTCGGACTGCTGGATAACAGCCGGCGCATGTCCTCCCAGTTCAGTTGGGAGGATGAACGTTGAGTTCCGGAACTCGTCTTCGGCCCCTTCGGTCACGGTGGAAGCAGGGCCTGTTCGCCCTGGCGCTGCTGACGGCAGCCTGCAGCGTGGATCGCTTTCCCCTGCCTGAAGTGCAGCAGGGCGACACTTTCGGCGCCAGCGACACGACCTACCTGCAGCTCAACCGGGACATCCAGCTGCCCGCCAACTCGCTGCCCGCGGACATGTTCATCGACGACGACGGCCACATCTACGTGGCCCTCACCGACACGGTGGCCGGAACGGCAGGGATCGGGATCTGGGACCAGGCTCTGAACGAAATCGGCTGGTACGATATAACGGAACAGGCGCTGGCGGACAGCGAAGCCGCCGGGGACCTGGGAATTCCCGTCGGCCAGATAATGCCTCTCGAAGGTCTGTGCGTCAGCCGGGAGGAACTCCTGCTGGCGGTGACCGGTTACAACACACTCTGGGCCAGGAATCTGCAGGTGGAGCGCGAAGAGATCCTCTTCGCCTTCACGTCAATAACACTCGAGGACCCTGCCACCGGGAATCCGGACACGCTGAGCGCGGCGGAATTCGCAGGGGTCATCGAGGAAGATTCGGATGTCCTGCTCTGGACCGTGGTGGACATCGATTCGCTGGCCCTGGACAGCCCCGAACTGACCCAGCGCCTCGGCTGGACCGCCCTCTGGACCGGAGCGGGCGCGACTCGCCTGAGTTCCGTGGCGCCCGGGAGACCGGGCTGGCGCGAAGTCCACGTGTCCAATAACAACCGCTTCGGGAGCCGCGTTCACCGGATCCGCTTCGATCCGGAGGTGGTGCTGCTGACGGCCAATCCTGAAGTACCGGCCGTTTATCTCTATTCGCAGACCGAGGAGGCGATCACCATCTACTGGGGTACGGGGCAGGGCACGGTGGAAAAAGTACTGGCCCTGGACGCCGACCTGGCGGGAAACGTCTACCTGACCCAGTCCGCCCCTTCCCACGGATACTGGAAGGCGCAGCGCTTCTACGCGGAAGACCAGGATGACGCGAGCTTCTGGACCTTCGATTTCGGCCTGCAGGGCAGCCAGTTCATGGAATTCGGACGGTTCCAGGACGCGGTGGACATAACCTACACGGATGCCAACATGTTCGTACTGGACCGCAAGGAAGGCGACTCGCTCTTCGTGGAAGCGGATTCCGCCTGGACGCTGAGTTCCAGCAGGCACCAGGTGCAGGTTTACCGGCGCAACGGCGTATTCACATTGCCCTGCGGTGCCAGCCGGGCATTCGTGGATACGGTGCTTACCGTGGACGGCCAGCCGGACACCACTACTGTCAAGGTCTGGGTCTACGATCAGCTCGAGGATCCCCACAGCGTGGCGGTCTACGGCAATCGCAGCGAGCGCGCGGGCACCGAGGAGGAGTTCGTCTTCGTGGCCGACGGCGACCGGATCAAGATTTTCACTCTGTCCATCTCCGCAGACGATCTGCCGGTAGAGTAGCTGCGGCATGCAGCGGACCGCGCGCGGCAACGCGAAATATATCCTGTATCACACCCAAGCGCGCCGCCGCTGATGCGCAGCACGAAATGCCTACGAGGCATCTACCGGCGGCGCGACAACGATGAGTGAGAAGATCGACGGGCTCCAGCGCCGCGACAGATGCCTTTATCGCCCGCGGGTCGTTTTTCTGAGTCCTTCGTGTTCTTCGTGTCCTTCGTGGTGAGAGAACTTCGCGCGCTTCGTGGTGCATGCAGCTGACCGCGCTTCGCGCCACCGCTGATGCACAGCCTGATCGGAAGGGTGATACACTGCCACGGATTCATCATGAGGAACACAAGCTAACATGTTATGCCTATGGGTGAGAGACGATCATGAAGAGCGAGATTGAGGCAAAAATCGAGTATCAGGAGGTTATCGGAGAGGCGAATCCCGGAAGCTACCGACCTATTCGCTTTTCGCGCGTCAAGTACAAGGCAAGTCCTGACGCGCATATAGATATACGCCAATACCAACGGGGATATGATGACGAAGGCGAGGTAGTTTTCTATCCGACGAAAACGGGCTTCAGGTTTCTCGAGCGCGAGTTTCGGCGGGTCGTTAAAGAGTATGTGTTAATGCCAGAGACGTACGTCCATCCGCTTATAGTTAAGGCTTCCTTTCGCCTCCTGAACTCCGGTGATTTCGACAGTGCCGTCCTCAAGGCTTTCCGAACGATCGAGACCGGAATTAGGGCGCGGATCAAGGCAAGTGCTGACAATTTGGGCGTGAGCCTCATACGTCGGGCATTTCACCCCGAGAATGGGCCCCTGACGGATATGTCGCTCCCGAAGGCAGAGAGGGAGGCGCTCTGTCATTACCTTGCTGGGGCATTTGGGTACTACAAGAATCCGTGTTCGCACAGGGACGTCGATATGGACTTTTCTTTCCACGTTCGAGCGAATCGTAGTGGCGAGTGATCTGCTAAAGATCGTTGAGAGTGCCGGCGAGATGGCCAAAGAGAAAGCATAACAACGAAATGGACTTGGCGGTCCGCTTCGCGGCCCGCAAGTCATTTCGAGCGCGTTCTCTGAGACTTTCTTCTGAGTCCTTCGTGTCCTTCGTGCCCTTCGTGGCGAGAGAACTTCGTGCCTTCGTGGTGAGACGACCTTCCATCATCACGTCGACCGCTCGAATCCCTCCCTAAAAGGCGCAGAGCGCCATCAAATGTCCCCGTTCAGATTGAACGTGCCTCGATGTGATCGTACTTTAGCTGCCACAAGAGGGTGAGTCTGAGGCAGAGTTGCCGACAATTACTCCCATTAATGATTTTCACAAGGACCTTGACCTGGTTCTTCAGCACCTCCGGGGGGAATCCGCGCCCCTTGTTCATGCGCTGCAATGCCGACAGATAATTCTTCGAACTCTCCCGTTCTTGCTGCTCGCCTTCCTTTCCATAGGTTGCGCGCCACGAATCCCCGCCGGAAGCCCGCCGGCCGCCTGGTGGCCGCCCGCGCCGGAGAGTCTGTTCGTCAGTCCGCTGCTTCCGGATGGGGAGGTCGATCACCCGGGGGCGGGCCGGCTGCTGGTGGATCCGGATTTCCCGCGCAGCGGGGGATCGCCCGGGCAGTATATCCGGCTCTGGAAGCAGACACTGTACCAGCGTGGAGCCAGGGCCGGTCTTAGGGTGCTGCATCCCAGGCTGCCCGACAGCATCGCCGCCGCGGAATTTCATTGTCCCATGCCTGCCGCGGAGTGGCGCAGGCTTTTCGGCGCGATACCGGGCGGACGCAGCCGGGTGCTGCTGGTTAATGAACTGCACCTGGCGGCGCTGTCCCGGTCCTGGCTGACCGATCTGCTGGCGGGCCTGACCCTGACCGACACGGTGGGCCGTGAATGGGGGTATCTGAAAACGGATTACCGCCTGCACGATCCCCGAACGCAGGCCGACAGCGGGGATCTGCGCCTGGTCAGCCGCGAGGCGGACGACGGCTGGACCATGAACCGCGCCGATCGCGCCGGCCTCCTGCTGATCCGCGGGGTTAAAGACCTGCTGAAGGTCGTACTGGAACCGGGGGAGGCTGCAACCCAACACTCGGAACCGGGTCCAGGACACACGCAAAGCCTTCGGAGGAATCGCCGGTGAAGCTCACTTGCCGCACTCTGGCACAATCCCTGCTGCTCGCTCTGCTGCTGCCCGGCCTGCTGGGCTGCTCGCTCAGACGCATGGCGCTGCGCACGGTCGAGCCGGTCCTGGACGACTTCGTCGACGCTCTGTTCGCCGAGGAGGACCTGGAGCTGGCTCGTGGGGCTTTCGAAGCGGACATCAAGCTGATCGAAGGCCTTCGCCGGACCGGTGACAGCCCCCGCCTGCGCGTGCTCAACGCCATGGCGCTCACCGGTTACGCACTGATCTACTGCGAAGGTTTTGACGACGAGCGCGCCGGCCGGCTCTACCTGCGAGCCCGTGATATAGGGCAGCGCATGCTGGGGCTGGATCCATTCGAAATGGATGAAAGCGCCTTCCGGGAGTGGCTGGCCGCGAGGCGGCCCGTGGACCTGGAGGGTCTGTTCTGGACGGCCTTTCCCTACGGAGCCTGGATCAACCTGAACCTGCACTTAAGCGAGGCACTCTTTCGCCTGCCGCGCGTGGAAGACATGGTGCGGACCTGCATCGAACTCGATGAGGGCTATTTCTTCGGCGCCGGGAGCCTCTTCCTGGGAGCCCTGGACTGCGTGAGGCCGCGGATCGTGGGCGGGGATCCGAGGCGCGGCCGGGAGGCCTTTCGCAGAGCTCAGGGACTGGTGGGACCCGCTTTGCTGCTGGCAAGGCTGTATGAAGCGAAGTACTACTGCCCCGCGGCCCTGGACGAGCAGCGCTTCGACGAGCTGCTGGCGGAGATCCGCGCCTTCGATTCAGCGGCCTACCCCGACCACCGCCTGCTCAACTCCTATTGCCTGCGTGAGGTGGAGGGACTGGCGCAGCGGCGGGAAGAGCTCTTCTGATCGCAGCCAACGAAGGAGATCCGATGCGGAAAATATCTGCCAATCAACGTGATCGATTGAGAAATAGACTTGCTGGATTCCTGCCCGGCGGTATCCTGTCACTGCTCTTGCTGCTGTTCATGACCCGCCTGCTCCTTGCCGAAACGGTGATCAAGTTCGCCACGGTGGCCCCCCGGAATTCCACCTGGATGAACATCATGGAGGAGCTGGACCGGGAGATCCGGGAGCGTACCGGTGACGGCGTGCGCTTCAAGATTTATCCCGGGGGCGTTCAGGGAGACGAGCGGGACGTGATCCGCAAAATCCGCTTCGGCCAGCTCCACGGCGGCGGGTTCACCGGCCTGGGCCTGGGCCTGATCCAGCCGCAGGCCAGGGTGCTTGACCTGCCCTACCTATTCCGCGACTCGGAAGAAGCCGATGTCGTGCTCGAGGGCCTCTTCGACGAATTCGCGCAGCTGTTCGCGGAGAAGGAGTTCCTCCTTCTAGGTTGGGCCGAGGTGGGATTCGTGCACTTTTTCACCGTGGAGCCCATGCGGAGCATCGAGGATCTGCGGAAACAGAAGATGTGGATCTGGGAGGGCGATCCCCTGGCCAGCGCCTATTTCCGCGAACTGGACCTCAAGCCGATTCCCCTCTCCCTGCCCGACGTGCTCACCAGTTTCCAGACCGGCCTCATCAACGGCGCCTACGCCTCCCCCTACGGCGCCAGCGTGCTGCAGTGGCAGACACGCGTGAATTATGTCAGTGACCGCCCCATGGCCGACGCCTCCGGCGCGGTGCTGATCAGCATGCGCACCTGGAACAAGCTGGAGCCGGCGGAGCAGGAAGTGCTCAGGGAAGTGGGCCGGCGCCGGTTGCGGGAGTTGACCCTGGCTTCCCGCAGGGACAACGCGGCGGCGCTGGCCGCCTTCCGGCAGGCCGGCATCGAACTCATGGCGGCGCGCTCTCCGGACGAGCAGGCGAAGTTCGAGGAACTCGGCCGCCGCGTTCAGGACAAGCTGGCCGGCGACCTGTATGACGCGGCATTGCTCGAGCGGGTACGCGGACTGGTTGCCGGCCTGCGCTCCGAATCCGGGGACTGAAGGGCCGAATCCGCCGCAGCGGTGGGTGACCCGTGAACCAGGACTTCAGAGTATCATGAACCAGGACTCGCAGCAGACCCCTCCCGGCCCCGCTGATCCCCGGCATCCGCCCGGGATACCCTGGGCGGCGGGTCTTCGTTCGGTTCTTGAGTCCCTGCGCCGCTTCCGCTCCCTGCTGGAGGGATTGGAGATCGGCGCCCTGCTGCTGCTGCTGGGCGGCATGATCCTGCTGGCCTTCCTGCAGGTGGTTCTGCGGCAATTCCACGGCGGGCTGCTCTGGGCGGACGTGGTGGTGCGCCACCTGGTGCTCTGGATCGCCTTCGCAGGTTCCGCCTTGGCCGCCTCCCGTTCCCGACACATCACCATCGACGCCCTGGGAAGGCTGCTCAAGGGGCCCTTGCGCATGACGGTGCGGGGGCTGATCGACCTGCTGGGCGCCTGGATCTGTCTGCGGCTCGCCCATGCCGGATTCGACTTCACGGCCATGAGCCGTGAGTTCGGCGAAACTATCGACCCGCTTGACCTGCCCGCCTGGACCTTCCAGGCGGTAATCCCCGCGGGATTCGCGCTGATCGCCTTTCATTTCCTGCTGGATATTCCCCTGATGTTCGGAGAGAATCTGCCGCAAGAGGATTCCCCAGGGCTGGAAATCCGTCGGGCGGAGTCCGACGCGGAATCCTGCGCCGATCCAAAGGGGGAGCACGGGCGATGACTGCGCTGCTGATGCTGCTCTTCGCCCTCCTGGGAGCGCCGCTCTTCGTGATCATCGGCTGGATCGCTCTGAGCGCCTTCGGAGCCGCCGGCATCAACCCTGCCGCGATCATCATAGAGCTCTACCGCATGGCCTCCCAGCCCGTGCTGGTGGCCATTCCCCTGTTCACCTTCGCCGGCTTCCTGATGGCGGAATCGGGCACGCCGCGACGCATCGTGCGCCTGAGCCGCGCAGCGCTTTCCTGGATGCCCGGCGGCCTGGCGGTGGTCAGTCTGGCGGCCTGCGCAGTATTCACCGCCTTCACCGGGGCCAGCGGTGTGACCATCATCGCTCTGGGAGGGCTGCTCTTCCCGATTCTGCTCAAGGAAGGCTACAGCGAGCGGTTCAGCCTGGGCCTGATGACCACCAGCGGAAGCCTGGGCCTGCTCTTTCCGCCCAGCCTGCCGCTAATCCTCTACGGGCTGGTGGCCGGGGTCTCGGTGGACCGGCTCTTCCGGGCCGGCCTGCTGCCTGGCGTCCTGATCCTGCTGATCCTCTGCTTCTACGCCATGTCCAGCGCCCGGCGCTCGCGGATTCCACGGCAGCCCTTTTCATGGACGGAGCTGAAAGCGGCCTTGAAGGAATCCGGCTGGGAGATCCCGCTGCCCTTCCTCGTGCTCTGGCTGATCTACGGCGGGGTGGTCACGGCGGCCGAGGCGGCGGCGGTGACCGCGGTCTACGTCTTCGTGGTGGAAGTACTGGTCTACCGCGAAATCCGCTTCCGTGACCTGCCGGCCCTGACGGGGGAGAGCATGGCCATGGTGGGTGCCATCCTGGCAATCCTGGGCTGCGCGCTGGGTTTGACCAACTACCTTGTAGACGCTGAAGTGCCCCAGCTGATGCTCTCCTGGATGGAGGGCCTGATCGATTCCCGGCTGCTTTTCCTGGTGGTACTCAACCTCTTCCTGCTGGCGGTGGGCTGTCTGATGGACATCTTCAGCGCCATCATCGTGGTGGTGCCGCTGATCGTGCCGGTGGCCCTGAAATTCGGCGTGGACCCCGTGCACCTGGGAATCATCTTCCTGACGAACCTGGAGATCGGTTACATGACCCCGCCCGTGGGCCTGAACCTGTTCATCGCCAGCTATCGTTTCGGGCGTCCCGTGCTGTCGCTCTACCGGGCCACATTCGTCTATCTGCTGCTCTTGCTGGGCGCGCTGCTGCTGATCACCTACATCCCCTGGCTCTCGCTGTGGCTGGGTTCGATGAACTGAAGATCCCTGGGCGGGTCCCCAGCGCAGGCTTGAACAGTCCCAACAGCGGGACGATATTGCTCGTATGATGCGGAGAATCTCCAGCTTAGACCTAGAATCAGGGGAACAGGTCCCCCAGCGGAGAAGACCTCTGCGCCGACTCTGGATCTGCATTTTTCTGTGCGCCACCCTCGCCCCGGGCTATGAAGGCCTGCTGCAGCGGGGACTCAGCGCCTGGACCGAGGGGCGCCTGCAGGAAGCCCTCGAGGAATTCAGCCGGCACACCGGCGGAAGGAAGACAGATCCCCTGGCTCGCCTGAACATCGGCATCGCTTCGGGCGAGCTGCTGCTGGACCGACTCCGCGAAATAAGAAGCCGGGTCCCGAGCCCGGCCCCCGCGGATTCGTCGATCGGCGGCGACAGCCTGGCCGTGCTGGCCGACCTGGAGGAACTCGAGCGGCTGGTAGAAGAAGGCGGCTGCCGGGAGGGCCTCAGACGCAGTGCCGGTCTCCTCGGCGAGCTGGCCGTCGCCCACGACGATTTCGAAACCCTGGGCGACTACCACTCCGGGCGCTTTCTGCTGGCGGCCGGGGACAGCGCAGCGGGCCTTGCCGCCTTAGGTCGCTGCTGGGAGACCGGCGACGCGGAGCAGTACATGGTCAACCTGCTGCTGAGGGCGCTGCTGGCCCGCGGGAAGATCTTCGCCGCGGGTGAACTCGCCCGCTCCGTCCTTGACCGGCGGCACGACAACTCAGTGGCCTGGTGGGCGCTGGGACTCAGCCTGCGGGAGGAAGGCCGTCCAGCCGAGGCGCTCAGGGCCTGGTCGCAGGGCGTGGCGGTCTACCCCTTGCAGGAAATGCTGGAAGACGGCATCGAACTGGCCGGCGGGCAGGACCGCCCGTCTTTGAGCAACAGCTGGCTGAAGCTGCTGGCTGTGCGTTACTCCCACCTCTACCAGCCCGATGCCCTGCGTCGGTTCTGCGAGGATCGCGGCCTCGAGCTTC
Organism: uncultured Bacteroidaceae bacterium; assembly: GCA_964568855.1. Lineage (GTDB taxonomy): Bacteria > CAIWAD01 > CAIWAD01 > CAIWAD01 > CAIWAD01 > CAZMSD01. The sequence continues at coordinate 47,922 of CAZMSD010000013.1, forward strand.
CGGTCGGCCTTGACAACGGGGAACATGGAGCAGAGCGCTACGGGCGGCGATTCCCGGAGTTCTTCCCCGCGGGACGCGAATGGGTCTACCACGTGCGCTATGGCTTCATCCCCCTGGGCAAGCTGGTGGTGGGCGTGCGTGATTCCGAGCTGCATCGGGTTCCCGGACAGGATCCCGTGGAAGCGCACCGAGTCTATTACCGCATCGACAGCAACCCGCTCTACAAATTGCTCATCGACCTGCACGACGTCTACGAGGCGCTGATTCCATCCCACTGCCTGCACAGTCTTCAGTTCGTCACCCACAGCCGGGAGGGACGGGACCGCTTCGACCGGGTCTACGAATTCGATTTCCTGAGGGGCCGGCTACTGGCCAGGGGATATCATCTCATGGGCGACATCTACCGGATGAACCTGCCCGTAGCGCAGGAACTCTTCGACGGCCTCTCGCTGCTCTTCGCCGCCCGGCGCCAGGTCCTTGAAGGGAGCTTCGGCCCGGTGCTGACAATCATCGACGAGGAAGTGCATCGAACGGTAATCGAAGACGACGGTCGAGGACGGAAACGGATCATGGGCAGGACGCACCCGGTACGCAAGGTGCACGGTTCTGCGGATTACCAGGGAATCGCCGGACTGACGGGCGAATTCTGGGGCAGCTTCAGCGACGACGGGGAGGCCCTGCCCCTGAGCGCCCGCTTCCAGATCAAGGTGGGCCGCATTTCCCTCGAACTGGAGGAAATCCGCCATGTTAACTGAGCTCGAGCGGAAGATCGTCGACTTCGAGACAGCGAGAGCCTGGCGCCTAAGTCTGCGGGAGTCCGGTACCGAGCTGGTGTTCACCAACGGGGTCTTCGACATCCTCCATTCCGGCCACGTGGAGTACCTGGCCCGGGCAAGGGAACAGGGTGGGGCCCTGCTGGTGGGTCTCAACTCGGACACTTCGACGCGCCTGCAGGACAAGGCTCCCGGGCGCCCCCTGAACGGCGAGGAAGACCGCGCGCTGGTGCTGGCAGGACTGAGTTCGGTGGACCGGGTGCTGCTCTTCGACGAGGAGACCCCTTTGAGCTTGATTCTGGAACTCAAGCCGGACGTTCTGGCCAAGGGCGCCGACTATGAACTGCCGCAGATCGTGGGCGCCGCCGAAGTCCTGGCCCGGGGCGGCCGGGTGCAACGGATTCCACTGCGTCCGGGACGCAGCACTTCGGTGCTGATCGAGCGAATCCTCAACGGAGGGGGCCGCCGCGGGGACTAGGCCCTAAAGCGGAGCCGTGTGAAGGCTGGTCCGCCCTGACTGTGTGAAATCCGGCGCCTCTATGACTACTTTCCGGCGGATCCTGTGCAGGATCCGACAGGCACGAATCCCATCACCGAGCTAAATCCTTGATTCTCAATATCGCAGAGAATTGGCACGGGATTCGCTAATTCTTCCATCAGCAAAATCAGACCTTTCCGAAGCAAAGCCGAACATACACTCTCATCCTACACGTATGAGAGGCTGATTCACGGTGCAAAGCTGTGAGACCGTTTCGGAGGGTAGAGTCGAGATCAGGTTTGGTTTTGATTGCTAATTCAGAAAGCCGCCTCGCCAGGGGCGGCTTTAATTTCTCCAGGCGCTCCAACCTTTTGCTGTCATTTCTGTCGACGACATAGTTCCATCATACACCCGGACTGTCGTATATTCTGTCCATCAGCCGGGAGTGGAGCGATGCAGCTGATCAGTCCACGGGGATCCAGATGGGCTTCCACCGGCACGGCATCCATACCTAACCAGCTCATTCACGATCTCCGGAGCACGATTGGTCGGGTGTCGGTCACTGCCAGATTCCCTTGCCCGGGACGATATTGAGTCATCAGGAAGCGAACATCGAGGCCCTGAGCCTTTCTCTGGGTTCGGCCAGCGGCGAACAGCGGGTGGACCTGCTGAACAAGCTCGCCAGCGCCCAGCGCCACAGCGATCCGGACCAGGTGCAGAAACTGTCCTCGGAGGCCCGGGACCTGGCCCGCAACCTGTCCTACAGCGCCGGACTCTGCGACGCCCTGAACAACCTGGGCATCCGTCACTGGCAGAACCAGGAATTCGAGGATTCCCGGCGCTGCCTGCAGGAGAGTCTCCACGAAGCCCGCAGCAGGGGCTTGACGCGCCAGCGGATCCGTGCGCTGACCAACCTCGGGGTCCTGTTTTCCGGGGCCGGTCATTACGCCGACGCGCTGGCGGTGTACCTGGAAGCCCTGAAAGCCGTCGAAAGCGAGGACGCCCAACCCAACTCCTGCACCATTCTCAACAACCTGGCCGTGACCTACGAGCGCATGCAGGAGTTCGACAAGGCCCTCGAGTATCACGAACGTTCCCTGGCCGAGGCCGAGCGCAGCGAGGACGCTGAGCTGATCGGCCGCTCGCTGAGCAACCTGGGCGTGATACACCGCAAGCTGAAGGATCCCCGTCGATCCGAGGAGTACCTCAGGCGCGCCCTGCCCTGCCAGGAACAGACCAGGAACCACCGGCAGCTGGCTCACACGCTGACCAACCTGGGAATCGTCTATTGTTGTCTCGAGAAATTCGAGCAGGCGCTCGATCACGCGCGTCGGGCCCTGGAGGTCTACGAGCGGCTGCCGGACCATCCCGATCGGATCAGCGCCCTGCTCTGCGCCGGGAATTCGCTCAACCAGCTGGGCGATCCCGGGGAAGCCAAGCGGATCTATGACTCGGCGCTTGAACTGGCCGAGCGCAAGGATCTGCCCCTGCGTATCCGGGACTGCTGCGAGGACCTGGCGGAGTATCACGCGCTGAACGAGGATTACCGCGAGGCCTACGTGTACCAGCTGCGGGCTTCGGGGATCACGCGCAAGTGTTTCACGGAGGAGAAGGCGCGCCTGGTGAGCGTGGTGGAAGCCCGCTACAAGACCGAACTCTTCCAGCTGAAGAACGTGCAGCTGGCCGAGGCCATGGGCAAGCTGGAAAAGGCCAACCGGGAGATCTCGGCCCAGCGGGACGAATTGAGCGCGACCCTGGCGGAGCTGGACAAGCTGCGCGGACGATTGCCCGTCTGCGCCGGCTGCCGGAAGGTGTGCGACGACCAGGGCCGCTGGATCCGCATCGAGCAGTACGTGGAAGAGCATTCCAAGGCACGGTTCAGCGAGGGCCTCTGCCCCGAATGCGCCGGGCGCTACGATTCCGGCACCCCCGCCGAGGAAGAGAGAACCTGAGGTCGTCGGAATCAAGAATCGCTCCGCTTGACAGCCAGCTCCCCTCACTCGAAATTGGATGACCCGGTACCCGTCGGCGTGCCGGGATTTTTCTATCGGACACAGGCCCAATCAGGGAGTCCCCCGATGCTGAATTCCTATTCCGTTCCCGTACCCGTCAACGAAGGGATCCGCGCCTACGCTCCCGGCAGTCCGGAGCGCGCCTCCATCAGGAGCAAGCTGGCCGAATTGCGCGGGCAGGTGCTGGAGATCCCGCTTCTGATCGACGGCGAGGAGGTCCATACCGCGGAGGGCCGCGAGGCGGTGATGCCGCACCGGCACACCCACCTGCTGGCCCGCTGCAGCCTGGCCCAGGGCGAACACGCGCGGCGGGCGGTGGAGGGGGCCGAGCGGGCCCGGCTGAAGTGGGCCGAAACACCCTTCGCCGCCCGGGCCGCGGTTTTCCTGAGGGCCGCCGACCTGCTGGCCGGTCCCTACCGGGACGAGGTCAACGCGGCCACCATGCTCTGCCAGTCCAAGACCGTCTTACAGGCGGAAATCGACGCGGCCTGCGAGCTGGCCGATTTCTGGCGTTTCAACGTGTATTACGCGCAGCGGATCCACGACGAGCAGCCGATCAGTTCCCCTGGGATGTGGAACCGCCTGGAATACCGCGGCCTCGAGGGCTTCGTCTTCGCCGTGAGTCCCTTCAACTTCACCTCCATCGGCGGCAACCTGCCCACCAGTCCGGTGCTGATGGGGGGCAGCGCGGTCTGGAAACCGGCCACCACGGCGATCTACAGCAACTGGGTGGTGATGAAGGTCCTGCGCGAGGCGGGACTTCCCGACGGCGTGATCCAGTTCCTGCCCTTCCCCGGAGGGGCCTGCAGCCGGGAGATCTTCGACAGCCCCCATTTCGCGGGCGTGCATTTCACCGGCTCCACGGCGGTCTTCAACGACTTCTGGAAGCAGATCGGCGACCGGATCGACCGTTACCGCAACTATCCGCGGATCGTGGGCGAGACGGGCGGCAAGGACTTCATCTTCGCGCACCGCAGCGCGGACGTCCGGCACCTGGCCAGCAACGTGATCCGCGGGGCCTTCGAGTACCAGGGGCAGAAGTGCTCGGCCGCCAGCCGGGGATATTTCCCCAAGAGCCTCTGGCCGGCGTTGCGCGAGGAGCTGCTTGAGCAGATGCGGCAGGTGCGGATGGGCGACCCCGAGAACTTCGGCAACTTCCTCTGCGCCGTGATCGACCGCAACGCCTTCAACTCCATCAAGGAATACATCGACTACGCCCGCGCCTCGGCGGACGCGGAGATCATCCTCGGGGGCGGTTGCGACGACGGCGTGGGCTACTTCATCGAGCCTACCCTGATCCAGACCGAGGATCCCGGCTTCAAGACCATGGAGGAGGAGATCTTCGGCCCCGTGTTCACCTTCATGCTCTACGACGACGAGAAGTACGAGGAAACGCTGGAGATCGCCGACCGCACCAGCGTGTACTCGCTGACCGGGGCGCTGTTCGGGACCGACCGCGAGGCCCTCGAGCTGGGCCAGCGGGTGCTGCGGAACGCCGCCGGCAACTTCTACCTCAACGACAAGCCCACGGGCGCCGTGGTGGGCCAGCAGCCTTTCGGGGGCGCGCGCAAGTCGGGCACCAACGACAAGGCCGGCTCGATGTACAACCTGCTGCGCTGGACCAGCATCCGCACGGTCAAGGAGACCCTCGCACCGATCGCCCACTTCGGCTATCCATTCCTGAGCGGCGAGGACTGATCGGCGGAGGACTTCCCGAGCCTGCGCGGGTCCGCGGATGCAGCCCTCTCCAAGTCGGCATCCGGATGCGGGAGGATCTGGTGACTTATCTTCGATGGTTGTGCTTCTGTGCGGCCTGCACCGCTTTCAGCGGCTGCTACGTCTTCAGCAATCACCAGAGCGCCCGTCTGATCGCGCCGGACGAGATCGAGATCACGCCCATCCTCCAGCAGGTCAACTTCACCGAAGATGGAACATCCGAGCAGGTGGGCATCCAGTTCGGTTTTCAATTCACCCAGGGTCTGACGCGACATCTGAACCTCCGGGCGCGTTACGAGCGAATCGATCCCGATGGTCCTGCGGCCTACCACTACTTCGACTTCGGTCCGAAGTTCGGCAAGGTGGACGGCAGGCTGGCGCTCGAGCTGCCCTTCGGCGCCTTCTTCGGCGAGGACGTGAGCGAGGACCGGTCGCTCCAGTTCCATCCGGCTCTGATGTACACGCACTCGTTCACGGAGCGGATCGAGCTTACCGGTTTCGCCAAGTACCTGTTCTTCCTTTTCGACGATTCGGACGATCTGGCCGCCTTCGGACTGGGGGCCGGGTTCACCAGCGAGGACGGGAGGGTCTGTGTCCGCCCGGAATTCGCCGTGCTTCGGAATCCCGGAGAGGATGGTTATTACTCGAGCTTCGGCCTGGGCCTTTCCTTCCGTGTGAAGAACTGGTGGCGCTAGGAGTCCGCCGGATTACTGGCCAGGTGGATGTATTACGCAGCCTGGTCCGCGAGGTGGAGGGCTGCCCGGTCGCAGGACGCGGATCCGTTTGCCGTCCCCCGGAAGAGGGCCACCACGGCCTCTCGGCTATGAGTTTCGTTCCCCCAATCCTACCTTTCACCGCTGTCTGAGAAGAACACGACCGAGGACCATGCAAATGCTGTATCTGAAGAGCGCACCGCGCCCTAATCCGACCCTGCTGCTCATGTCGCTCTGCGGGCTGTGCCTGCTGGCGCCCCGTGACACATCGGCCCAGGCCTGCTGGTGGGATCCCGCGGCCCCGCTGGTGGGCCAGGACCTGGAGATCTTCTACGACGTGAACGCGGGTACCCTTCCTCCGGGAGCGGAGGACCTGATTCTGCACTGGGGCGTCTACGATCCGGAGACCACTTTCTGGTCGCTGCCTCCCGAGGCCAACTGGCCCTGGGGTTCCATACCATTCGAAGGGGTGGCCCTGCAGAGCCCCATGACGGAGCAGGGCGGCGGGATCTGGAGTATCGTTGTGCCCTCGGTGGAGCCCATGGAGCACATCGCCTGGGTCTTCACCGACGGCGAGAGCTGGGACAGCAACGACGGTAATAACTGGATTGTTTCGTACGTCAGCGATGAAGTCTCCTGCTGGTGGGTTCCCGAGGAGCCCGAGACCGGCGACACGGTGACCTTGTATTACAACGCAGTGCCGGGGACGCTGCCCGACGGGGCGGCGGTCCACCTCCACTGGGGGATCAACGAATTCGGCCACGGCAACTGGCAATTGCCGCCCGAGGAGATGTGGCCCGCGGGGACGGAGGCCCAGGGCATCGCGGCCCGCACGCCGATGGTGGACGAGGGCGCGGGGATCTGGTCATTGAGTATCACGCCGGTGGACACGGTGCGCAGCCTGCACTGGGTCTTCACCGACGGCGACAACTGGGACAACAACAATGGCGAGAACTGGGACCTTTACTTCGGGGATACGCCGGTGCTCTACGAGGTTCCGCTGCGCTTCGTTTTCGATCCCCGCAGCGCCTTCTACGCCGGTCCCGCCCAGATCAGCCAGGTGACCCTGGCGGGGGATTTCAACGGCTGGAACATGAGTTCGCATCCGCTTGAGGAGACGGCCAGCGGCCCCTGGTTCATCGACCATGTGCTGGAGGAGGGCTACTACGAGTACAAGTTCGTCGTCAACGGCGAGAACTGGACATGGGACCCGGACAACCCGGAAACCAACCCCGAGGACAACAACAACTCGATCGTCAACGTAGTGGCCGGCGGCATTCCGCGGCTGAAGGACTTCAGCCTGCCCTGGGGCCTGGTGGTGGACGCGCCGGTGAGCATGGAGCTCGAAGCCGAGTACTACCCGCCGGACACGGGCGAGGAAATCGACTGGGCTTCGGCCGAGGTGCAGGTGAACGGGGAACCGGAGGCCTTCACGGTGCTCGAGAACACCCTCACGGTGACCCTGGACTTCGGCCTGGAGGGTCCGCTGACGGTGGAACTGTCGGTGCCCGACACGGAAGGTGATACAAGCCACGACCAGTGGCGCGGGGGCTATTTCGACGGGGGCTACCACGCCCTGGACGCCCTCGGCGACGACGACGGCGGGGGAAGCTACGAGTATCCCACGCCCTTCGACGGCTACTGCGACATCGAAGCCCTTAGGCTGGAGCAGGCGGCGGAAGGAGACACGCTGCGGCTGGCTGCGGAGCTGGGACTGCTGCACGACTACAGCAAGCTGGCCTTCCTGGTGCTGCCCGACGCGGGGAGCCTGCCCGAGGGCGACCACATCCGCGAGGAGCTGGACTCGCCCGACTGGGCCGGCGGCAGTGGCGTGTTCCTGAGCCTGATGCGTCCCGGAGCTCCTTCGCTGGATCCCGAGCAGGACAACCGGCTGGTCTACGACGACGATCCCTTCCTGGCCGGACCGGCCGTCACGGTCTGGGAGGAAGGCAACACTCTGCTGGCCAACCTGCCCATGGACCTCCTGGAGCAGCGCCTGGGCGGCTGGGCGGAGGCCTGGTACTTCGGCGCCTGGGCGATGATCGACGGCGTGGCCCCGATCGACGGGGGCGTGATGGAAGTGGGCGAAGACCTGGGCGGGGTGGAGGAGGCCTACGACCCGGACGTCTACGACTTCGTTTTCTGTGATACACCGTTTCTCGAGGACCGCATGCTGCGGAACTTCTCGCTGGGCCGCACGGCCACCCTGGACGCCGCGGGGCGGGGCCTGGCCGAAGTCTGGCCCGAGATGGTGGGACCCGACATGGGAGCACCGGGCCCACGGGTGCGGATCCTGACCCAGGGGGCCGCGACGGTGCTGACGCAGAAGACCATCGCGGGGACGGTGAGCGAGGACGCGGTGGGCGATGTGCTGCTGCTGCACGGCTACGGGGAAGAGCAGACGGATTCGCTGTGGATCACGCCCGGCGAGGGTGAGTGGTCGCTGAGCCTCTCGCTTCAGGAGGGCGCCAACGCTTTCCAGGCCCTGGCGGTGGACGTCGAAGAAGAGTGGGGCACGAGTTCCACCTTGACCTACACGCTCCTGGTCAACCATGCCCCGCAGCCGGCCGTCGACCTGAGCTGGAACGGGGAATGGCTGAGCCTGAACGGCAGCGCCACGCTGGACATCGACGGGGACATCACGGGCTGGCTGTGGGAAATGGAAGAAGGCAATCCCGAGACAGTCGAGATCACCAACTCCGAATCCATGATCGCGCGGATCTACGACCTGCCGGCGACCGACGGGAGCTACTGGCTGCGGCTGACGGTGGAGGACGAAGAGGGCCACGAGGACCACGCCCGCGGCCTCTTCGAGATCGAGAACGGCGAGCTGCACCTGGTGGCCGACGACGGCTATCCGCTGTGGGTGCGGGACGCGGTGATCTACGAGATCTACGTGCGCAGCTTCGACGCCCAGCGGGACCTGGCGGCGATCACGGCGCGGATGGCCGAGATCGCCGATCTCGAGGTGAACACGCTGTGGCTGATGCCCATTTTCGAGGGCCCCTCCGATCACGGCTACGCGGTGAGCGACTACTATTCCATCGAAGCCGACTACGGCAGCCTCGAGGATTTCCGGGACTTCGTGGAGGCGGCGCACGCGCAGGGGCTGCGGGTGGTGCTGGACATGGTGATCAACCACTGTTCCATCGACCATCCCTGGATGCTTTCGGCGCTGACCTGGGGCGAGTACGCCCAGTCCCACGGCTATTTCATGTGGAATCCCGACGGCACGCACCAGTACTACTACGACTGGTGGTCGCTGCCCAACCTGAACGTCTCCAACGCCGACCTGCGGCACGAGGTCTACGAGATGTGCCGCTACTGGGTGGAGGACGAGGGGGTGGACGGCTACCGCTGCGACGTGGCCTGGGGCCCGATGGATCGTGATCCTTCCTACTGGACTGACTGGCGGGACGAGATAAGGCGCAAGAGGCCCGACCTGCTGCTGCTGGCTGAATCAGGGGCCACCAGCTTCGACATCTTCGAGGACCGCTTCAACCTGGCCTACGACTGGGAGTTCTTCTGGAACGCCCTGGACAACCTGGACACGGTGAGTCCTTCAACGGTGCAGGACCGGGTAAGCAACTTCGGTTTCTGGTTCCCGGAGAACGCCCTGCCCTTCCGCTTCACGGAGAACCACGACGAGAGTCGTTTCATCACCGCCCACGGGCTGGAGCAGTCGCGGCTGGCGGCGGCGCTTGTCTTCGCCGTGCCGGGAACGCCCCTGATCTATGCCGGCCAGGAGGTGGGCGAAACCAGCCAGCGGGGATTGATAGACTGGAGTGATCCCCACGATCTGCGGCCCTTCTACAAGCGCCTGTGCCAGATCCGCAATGGATTCCGGGCCCTGCGCGACGACCGTGCGGACCAGCTGGCCAGCGACCAGTCGAGCCAGCTGTACTCCATCGCTCGCCGCACCGATGATCCAGCGGGCGAGGGCGTGGTGCTGGCGGCCTTCAACCTGAGCCAGACGGGCCGCAGCGCGGTGCTGCAGCTCGATCCGGCGGAATGGGGCATGGAGCAGGGCTTCTGGTACCTGACCGACCTCTTCACGGGCGAGGTGACCGAGTATCCCCAGGGAGTGCCGGGCGAGCTGGCACTGGACTTCGAAGGTTGGGAGCCCCGCTATCTGCTGCTGGCCGACGAAGCCGCCGAGGTGGGTGTCGGACCTGTCGCGCCGGAGCAGCCCTGGCGCTTCAGCCTGGGTCCGGCCTATCCCAATCCCTTCAATCCTTCCACCACGATTCCTTTCAGCCTGCCCGCCGGGGATCCGCGGGTGGAGCTTAAGGCCTATAACCTGCTGGGCCAGGAGGTGGCGCGGATCTTCGAGGGTCCCGCCGCGGCGGGCGAGCACCGCCTGCACTGGGACGCTTCGGGCCTGGCCAGCGGCGTGTACGTGCTGAGACTCGGCACTTCGTCTCAGAGCGGAGGAGCCCTTACTTCCAAGGTATTGCTGCTCAAGTGAGCAGCTCGGTTTTCCGATGAACTGCTCACTGGCAGTCGAAGGCAGCGACTGCGGTAAATATGCGCCCGCCAGACCCTGGACCGGCGGGCGCTTCTATTTCCGCTGAATCCATCCCTGCATCAACGCGGCAGGACAAAATCTGTCCTATTCTACCCTCTGCGGGTGGGAATTCAACCGGCCCGCTGTGCACCTCCGCCGGATCGTGAACAAGCTGAACAACCTTCAATAGTCAAGTTACCGTACTGGAATACTGTCAACCACAAAGAGTTGGACAAGATTATAACCATCAGTACTCGATATGAACGGCTCTGCTTTGCAGGCATGAACTTTGCATCTGTCTTTAACTTGCGTCTTTGCTTGCTGACATAGCTTCCTTGAATGATCGACGGCGAACGACCTGACTGTAAGAATCTGCGGCCATCAAGCTGCCAAGGATCCGTTCCGGTTGAACAGAGCCAACCAACACCACATACATCACTCAACACGATCTCTTCATTACATCGGAGGTATACGCATGAAGAAGCTGCTAGTTCTGTGCCTTTGCGGCGCGATGTGGTCCTCGGCCTACGCCCTGGACGGCGCCGTGGACACAGCCCCTCAGCCAAGTACCGCGACCTATTCCACGCCCGCCCAGATGGAAATCCAGGCGCTGAAGGAAGCGGGAATACCGGTGCCGCAGCAACTTTACCAGGATGTGCGGGACCATTTCGGAGTCATCGCACAACATGATGGCGACGGTCGAGAAGGCGGCGAGACCATCGAGACCGCCCTGGTTTTCACCGATCTCGACCTGCCCTACAACGACACCGGAGACACCTCGGACAACATCGACGACTACGACGAGGTCTGTCCCTACACGGGTTCAACTTCACCGGACGTGGTCTACGAATACACGCCGTCGGTGGACATTCGAGTGGACATCAGCCTCTGCAACGGTTCGCTTTATGACACCAAGCTGTACCTCTATGAAAACACCTACACACCGGGCGATCCCTTCGCCTGCAACGACGACGCTTGTGTAAACTACGAGAGCGAGCTGCTGAACCTGCTGCTCACGGGCGGCAACACGTATTACATCGTGGTGGACGGTTACGGCGGCGAATCCGGCGCCTACGTATTCGACGTCATCCCAAGCTGCGTCGATCCGGGCTGCCCCACGGGCTACACTTACCTCGAGGCCGAAGGCGTTTGCGCCGACCAGAACGGCGGCTGCAACTCCGATCCCAACGTCTTCGAGGCCCTGGCTCTCGACACGCCGCTCTGCGGCCTGACCTGGGCAGACACCAGCTTCCGCGATACCGACTGGTTCGAGATCACCGTTCCCAGCGACAGCCGGGTGGAGGTGACCCTGGAAAGCGTCTGCATTCCCGTAACCAGCTACTTCTTCGCTCCGGACTGCGACGATCTCACCAGCCTGCTGACTCTCTACGCCGACGAGTCGGCCGTGGTGGACACCACCGATTGCCTGCCCTCGGGCACTTACTGGGTCTGGGCCGGCCCCGGCGACGCCGGGGGCGGGATCTATGAAAACTATCCCTGCCTGGACGAATGGCACTACGGTCTCAATGTCAGTCTCGTGGGCGATCCCTGCGACGCCACGCCGCCCGCCATCGTCCACACTCCGCTGGTGGACACGGAAGTGGCCGGTCCCTGGACCGTGAACGCCGACATCACCGACGATTCGGGCATCGCCTCGGCCGACCTGTATTACCAGGTGGACGGCGGCGGCTATACCATGATCGCCATGACGGCCGGTGTGCCTCCGGCATACAGCGCGGACATTCCCGCCCAGGCGGCCGGCTCGGTGATGGACTACTACATCGTGGCCGTTGACGCCAGCGCGGAAGCCAACAGCACCACGACAGAAACCTGGACTTTCGGCTACTACGACTACACCTGGCCGCCCACGAACCTTGTGGCCACCGACGGCGCCTACGACGAGACAACCTTGAGCTGGTCCATGCCCGAGGCTCCGCCGGAACCGGGCACCTATTTCGAGAGCTTCGAGGCCGGCATGCCGGGCGACTGGACTATCTACAACGAGGACGCCGACAGCTACCAGTGGCAGCAGTATTCGGATGCCAGCGCTTATGACGGCGACTACGTGGCCGGAGTCCACTACAACGGCCTGGGCTGCGACGACTGGTTGGTGACCCGCGAACTGACCGCCACGGCCACCACCCAGCTCACCTACCAGATGCGGAATTACTCAAGTTCCTTTCCCGAGGACTACGAGGTTTACATTTATACCGGTCTTAGCGATCCTCCGCTGCCGGCGGATTTTAGCGGCCCGGACGGCACTCTGCTACGGTCAGGCACCCTGCCGGCCGACACGGACTGGCACGGTTTCACCGAGGACCTCAGCGCCTATGACGGCGGTACTTTCTACATCGCCTGGCGCTGCGTATCGGTGGACGAGTTCTACCTGTACCTGGACGCGGTGAACTTCACCGGACTGCCCGTGGCCCTGGCCTCGGCCTTCCATGTGCCCAATCCGCACGCGCACATCATCGGCGAGGTGCCGGAGCTGATGGCCAAGCTGAACCTCAGCGAAATCCAGGCCTACGACCTGCTGAACGAGATGCGGCGCCAGCAGGAGAGCTCCCGCGACCTGCAGACCTTCAACGTCTACCGCGACGCGGTCCTGGCGGGCACCACCACCGAGCTGACCTTCACCGACGACCTGGCCAACGGCGCCGATCCGGACGTGATCTACGAGTACACGGTAACCGCGCTGTGGGACGCCGGCGAGTCCGATCCCTCCGACCCGGACGACGGACACTACGTCGTCAGGCCTACCAGTGGCGGACCGGACGGCTTCGGCTACACCTGGGAGAATTCCAACGCGCCCCTGCTGGTCACCTACGATTGGACCGACATTTCGGCCACCGGCACCGCGCTGCCCCTGGTGGACTACGACTACGAGGTGGTGGCCCTGCCCTGGACCTTCCCCTTCTACTACAACCCCTACACGGAAGTGACCGTTACTTCCGAGGGCTACCTGGCCTTCGGCAGCACCTATGTCACCAGCTACAATGATCCCATTCCGGATTCCTACAGTCCCAACAACTACGTGGCCGGTTTCTGGGATGATTTCGATCTGGATATCGGCGGAACCGTGTACTACGAAGAGGATGCGCCCAACAGTCGCATGATCTTCCAGTACGACACCGTCGAGCTGTACAGCGGCGCCGGGCCCTTCACCTTCCAGGTCATCCTGTACCAGGACGGCAACATGCTGATCCAGTACAACACCGTTTCCGACGTGACGCTGGGCACCGTGGGTATCGAGAACGCCGACGGTACTGACGGCCTCGAGATCAACTACAACCATGACGGCGGCGTCGTTGAGAACGAGCTGGCCATCCTGATCACCCGGCCCGCGGGCGACTTCCTGGCCCCGCTGGTCGAGCACACCCCGCTGGAGAACACCTTCGACACCACGGGCCCCTATACGGTCGACGCCGAGATCACGGACGACTCGGGCATCGCCTCGGCCTACATGTATTACCGCCTGGACGGCGTGGATCCCTACACCCAGGTGGCCATGACCGAGGTGCTGAGGACCTACACGGCCGACATTCCCGGCCAGCCCTCAGGTACCCTCGTGGATTACTACATCGAGGCCACGGACGCCAGCGTCAACGCCAACGTGACCACCACTCCGGTTTACACCTTCTCTGTCAATCCCACCAGCGGCGGACCGGATGCCGTGGGCTACACCTGGGTCTGCACCGACGCGGACACGGCCAGCTTCGTGTACTCCTGGACAACGCTGACCGCGCCCACGGCGATCACGGGCCTGACGGACGACGACTACGACGGCCCCTTCCCCATCGGCTTCACGTTCTACTTCTACGAGAACGCCTACACCGAGTTCTACGTGGGCTCCAACGGCATGATCGGTTTCGGCACGGACAACATGGGAACGCTGTCGAACCAGCAGTTGCCCAGCACCTCCACGCCCAACGACCTGATCGCCTGGTTCTGGGACGACCTGGACTACGAGGTGAACCCCGGCATTCCAGTTGCGACGGCGCAGTACGGTGTCGAGGGCGGCGACCTGGTGGTGGACTTCGTCTCCTACCCGGAATACGGTGCCTACAACGACACCACCGAAGTGCGGCGCGTGACCGCCCAGGTGATCCTCAAGCAGGACCACGACATCCAGGTCAACTACGCCTCCTTCGGACCGGAGATCGACATGACCAGCGCCACCGTGGGCATCGAGAACTCCGCCGGCGACATCGGCCTGGACGTGCACTACAACAACGTGGGCATGGTCCTGCACGACGAGCTGTCGCTGCGTTACTACCGTCCGCCCGGCGAGATCATTCCGCCTGAGATCGTGCACACGCCGCTGAACGACACGGAGGACACGGTCAATCCCTACACGGTGCTGGCCGACATCACGGACGATTCGGGCATCGCCTCCGCCAGCGTCTTCTACCAGGTGGACCTGGGAGGCTTCATCGAAGTGCCCATGACACCCGGAGTGCCGCCGCAGTACAGCGGGGACATCCCGGCCCAGGCCGTCGGCAGCCAGATCGACTACTACATCCAGGCCGTGGACGCCTCCGAGAACGCCAATACCGCGACGACCGACACCTATACCTTCAATGTCTTCGACTGGCAGTGGGCGCCGCAGAACCTCTCGGCCACCGACGGTCTATTCGACGAGACGGTGATCACCTGGTCGCCGCCCGTGGCGCCGCTCGCGCCGGGCGAATTCGAGGAGGGCTTCGAGTTCGGCATTCCGGGCACCTGGAACGTCTACAGCGAGGACGCCAATGCCTACGAGTGGCAGCAGTACAACCTGGGCGAGGGCGCTCACGGCGGCGAGAACGTGGCCGGCTGCCACTACGGCGACTATGGCGTGGCCAACGACGACTGGCTGGTGACCGACGTCTTCACTGCCACCGCCAGCACCATCCTGGACTTCTGGATGAAGGACTACTCTTATGCGCCGGAAGCCTATGAGATTTACATCTACACTGGCGTGGCCGCTCCGCCGCTGCCGGCCGATTTCCTGGCCGAGGGCGTGCTGCTCGAGGCGGGTACCACGCCCGGTGATGGGATCTGGTACCAGTTCGTCTACGACCTCTCGGCTTACGACGGCAGCGACTTCTACATCGCCTGGCGCTACGTCTCCGTCTGGGAGTGGCACCTCTACCTGGATGACGTGCACTTCACCGGCCTGGCCACCGAAGCTCCCGTGAGCTCCTGGGTGAGCAATCCCCACGCGGACCGTCTCTTCAGCGAGGAAGAGCTGATTCAGCGCCTGGGCAGCAAGGAAGCCGCGGAAGAGGTGCTGGCCGAACTGGAAGCCTCGCGGAACCGCGAAGACGGATCCCGCAGCTTCCAGACCTACAACGTCTATCGCGACGCCGTCCTGGCGGGAAGCTCCACCGAGCTGACCTTCAGCGACAACCTGGCCAACGGTGCCGATCCGGACGTGGTCTACGAGTACACGGTCACCGCGCTCTGGGATCTGGGCGAATCCGATCCTTCCGATTCGGACACCGGTTTCTACATCGAGCCCATCGTCTATAACTGGTACACATCGATCGAGGACCCCTGCGTCGAGTTCGACTGGGTGGACATCTCGGGTGTGGGCACACCGCTTGGACTGGCGGATGACGGGTATTCCGAGCAGACCCTGCCCTTCACCTTCACCTTCTACGGCCAGCCCAAGACCTCGGTGAAGGTCTGCTCCAACGGCTACCTGACCTTCGGCGCCGACGGAACGGACTACACCAACGATCCCATTCCCACGGTGGACGATCCCAACGACATCATCTGTCCTTTCTGGGACGATCTCAATCCCACGGCCGGGGGCGAGGTTTACTTCTACGACGACAGCGCCCTGAACGACCGGGTGATCGCCCAGTGGGACGGCGTGTACAAGTACGGAACCACCGATCCCATGACTCTCCAGGTCATGCTCTACGAAAGCGGCGACATCTTCGTGCAGTATCTTGACCTGCAGGGAGCTGTCAACAGCGCCACCGTTGGTCTTGAGTTGTCCGACGGCACCTGGGGCGTCGAATACGCCTACGACGGCACGGGCGGCGTGATCGAGAACAACCTGGCGATCCTGTTCTCGCAGACCGCGCCGAGCTGCTGCGACACGCCGGTGAACTTCAGCATCACGGTGAACACGCCCCACGTGGATCTCGCCTGGGACGCCGTGCCCACTGCGGTTGACTACACGGTCTACACCAGCGACGTCAGCGGCTACGGGCCCTGGGATGCCGGGACCTCCACCGGCGGACTGACCACTTTCCACGATGAGAATGCGCTGGTGAATCCCATGCGTTACTACTACGTGACGGCGGTCTGTCCCGACGGGGAACCGCCCTTGGCCGGTTCATCGAAGGAAGCTCTGCCAAGCGCGTCCATCGGCGAGAAGTAATCTCTTAAGAACACACCTCTCGATCTGTGGATCGAAGAACTGAATCACCCCCGTCTCCGGCAGGAGGCGGGGTTTTTTCTCCTGCGCTGGATTTGAAGAGACAAGAAGCCGATTTATGCACTTGAATCCTGCGAAATGGAGGGAGGTTCGTTTCGGATCTGAGCCGTGGCCAAGGGCAGCAGGCTCTTAAGACCGCGCGAAAAGAAAGAACCTTGTTACACCTGTCCCGGACTGCTCCAAAGCGGACCACCCGGTGCCCGATATCGAACAGCGATGACAGTTACTTTAACAACACGCATACGGTTACAGGAATGATTGAAAAGGATTCAGTCTCGATAAGAATGAAAGCGCGCGAGTTACATGGCATCAAACATGGCATGAAGCTTGCTCAGGCTTTAGCGAATGGATCCGGTCCGGACCCATCCACCGGAACTATCGCGTCACAAGTGCAAACCAACACAACATGATCTCCATTTCTTCGAGCTATTCAGGAGGAAACACCATGAAGAAAGCTTTGATGGCGGTTCTGGCTTTTACGGTCGCCGGCAGCGCATTTGCTGCCACCATGTCCCAGATCAGCGTCGACAAGACGGATCGGGGCAACCTGTCGGCCGCGAAGTCGGCTTCGCCGAAGGAAGTATTTGAACTGCAGAAAGTGGAAACCGCGAAGCAGGCCCATGATGCCATGGTCAGCGAGCGGACTTTCGGCCCCACGTCCAGCGGCCCTGTGGCCGACGCCGGTCCTTACCATTCCGACCGGGACATCCTGTGGAGCCAGATGACCGTTGGCGTCAACGGCGCCATCGCCGACCAGGATTTCGAAGCCGCCTATGACACCTACGATTGCTGGGGTGCGGACGACTTCGTGGCCGACGCCGACTGGAACATCCAGATGGTCACCATCATCGGCGCCTACTGGAATGGCACCGGTCCCGTGAACACTTTCCATGTTCGCTTCTACGACGATGCGGGCGGCGCGCCCGGCACTCTGATCGACGAGCAGACCTTCATCGCCACATGGACCGAACCCGTGGCGAACACGTTCGAGATCACGCTGCCCGCCGAGGTCGCCTTGGGCGCCGGAACCTACTGGGTCACCGCCCAGGGGCAGATGGACTACGGCGTGGGCGGCCAGTTCGGCTGGCAGCCCGCCGCTGAAACTGCCCAGCCCGGCTTCTACTGGATCAACCCCGGTAACGGATTCGGCTACGGCACCGGCTGGCTGCCCGGTTCCACCGTGTGGCCCGCCTTCACCGACGTCAACCTCTGCTTCCAGCTCGACGGTTACATGGGCCAGCAGAATGCTCATGACGTGGGCATCACCGGCATCACCGCGCCCGTCAGCGGCTGGGACCTGGTGGCCAACGAGCCCGTCACCGTCAACGTGCGCAACTTCGGCACCAGCGTCGAATCCTTCTTCGACGTGTACTACGTGCTGGACGGCGGCGCTCCGGTGACCGAGAATTTCGCCGGACCCATCAACCCCGGTGAGACTCTGAGCTACACCTTCACCGCCACGGCCGACCTGAGCGCCTACGGTGATCACACTCTCGACGCCTGCACCGATCTGGTGGGTGACGAAGGCCCCGGGAACGACTGCACCAGCACGACGGTTACCAACTACCAGCACCTGGACTGCCCGGGCGGCGCCTACGTCGAAGCCGAACTCTGCGGCGAAGACCTCAACGGCGGCTGCAACGCCGATCCGCCCTATCCCTTCGAGTATGTCGACTGCGGCGTGACGGCCTGCGGCTTCGCCTATGCCGACGGCGCGACCCGCGACACCGACTGGTACGAGTTCACCACCCTGGAGCCCATGATCATCAGCATGGACCTGGTGGGCGAGTTCGAATCCCAGGCCCTGATCATCACCGCCGGCTCCGGCGACTGCTCTGACGACGCGGTCATCGCCTCTGCCACCGCGCCCATGCTCGAGCATGCCGTGGCCGTGACCGACTGCGTGCCTGCCGGCACCTTCTACGCCTGGGCCGGACCGGCCGGTTTCTCCGGCGTGGACTGCGGCGTCAACGACGTGTATTACTTCGACCTGACCTGCGAGCCCTGCACCTATGTCGATCCCTGCGAGGACATCCCGCTGGTGGACTGCACCACCACCGACCTCTACGGCAGCAACGTGGGCGCCACCAACTACGTGGGCAACGCCGCCGGCGACGTCTTCTACGAGTTTTACCTGGATCAGGACGCCACGGTGAACATCCACCTGTGCTCCACCAACACGGACTACGACACCTACCTGCGCGTCTACGACGACTGTCCCGACGTGGGCACCCAGCTGTACTACAACGATGACGGCCCGGTCTGCGACCTGGATACGGCTCCCTACGAGCCCTCGCACATCGAGAACCAATTCATGACCGCCGGCACCTACTACATCGTGGTGGAAGGCTACAGCGCCGAGGAAGGCAACTACGGCATGACCATCACCTGCGAGTACGGCGATCCCTGCGACGACTGGGTCTGCACACCCATCGATCCCTTCGCGGGCGTGGTTTCGCAGACGAGCACCAACGTGGGCGCTCCCAACGTCTGGGGCGGCGGCGCTGGCGACGTGGGCTACTGCTTCACCGCCACGGCCGACTTCCAGCTTACCTGGGAGAGCTGCCTGCCGGGTACCGATTTCGACACTGACGTCTACCTGCTGGAAGGCGATCCCTGCGCGGGCGGCACGGAGGTCTGGTACAACGACGGCGATCCTGAATGTACCTATGCCGCCTATGCCTCCGGCGACGTGACCACCTGTCTGCCCGCGGGCGACTACACGCTGATCGTGACCGGCTACGTTTCAGAAGAAGGCAACTACGAGATCGAGATTTCCGGTGACTACGAGATCTGCGTCTGCGAGGACTACGACTGCACCGGCCTGCCCCTCGAAGGCGAGGGCTACTATCCGGGCGAGGATCCGCCGGTCTACACGGACTACGTGAACGGCGGCTGCAACGTCGATCCTCCGGTCTTCTCCTACATCGACTGCGATGACGAATGGTGCGGTACCTTCTTCACCTTCTACAATCCCGAGACCGAGACCGACACCCGCGACATGGACTGGTACGAGATCACCTTCCTCGAGGACATGGACGTGACGGCCAGCGGCTGGGCCTGCACCGACTACAACATCTGGATCATTGGCACCGACTGCACCACTCAGTACGCATTCGTCACCGGTTTCAGGGACATCACCACCGAGACGGTCTGTCTGCAGGCCGGAACCTACTACGTGGTCTACGCTCCCGCCGGCTTCACGGGCGTGCCCGATGAGACCAGCTACTACGCCAACGTGACCTGCGTGCCCTGCGAATGGGTCAGCCCCTACACGGACTGTCAGCCGGTCTCCACGCCTGAAGATCCCTGGTCCGCCGGCACCACCGAAGTGGATCCCAATTACAACCGCGCCGACCGCTACTATGCTGACGGCGCAATCACCGACGTCCAGTTCTGGGGCCTGCAGCTCTGGTTCGACGGCGCTGGCTGGAATGTCTGCGCCGAGGATCCGGTGGAAATCATCATGACCTTCTACGACATGACCGGTGACCCGGGTGCGGTGGTCTACACCGAGACCTTCAACCTGTCTCCCACCCCGACGGCCACGTTCTACGCGGGCTACGAGCTGATGGAGTTCAACGCCTCGCTGACTACGCCTGTACCGGCCGGCGAAGGCTACCTGGGCATCCAGGGCTCGGGCGCCACGGACTGCTGGCTGCTGTGGATGAGTTCTTCCACGGGCGCCGACAACGCCTCTGTCGTCAATGACGGCACGGGCTGGTTGGCCGACACCTTCGACCTGAGCTACTGCATGACCACGGTGGTCGTCTGCGATCCTCCGGAGAACCTGGTGATCACCCCCTCCGGCGTGGACATGCTGCTGAGCTGGGATCCCGTCGCGGGCGCCACCGACTACAAGGTGATGGCCGCCGACGTGGAAGGCTACTCGGGCTACTACGAGCTGGGCACCACCGGTGGAGCCTCGAGCTACATCGATTACAACGCCCAGGCGGCCGGCAAGCGCTTCTACAAGATTGTTGCGGTCTGCGAGTAAAATCTGACGATGGATTCAAGGCGCGGCGGTTCCGCGGAACCCCGCAGCCGCGAACCGGGCATACGACCCCGCCTCCTTCGGGAGGCGGGGTCGCTTTTTGGCTGTGACACATCTTCCTTACATTGATCGCCGGGCGAATCCATAGGAGGGAGAGAGAAGTGGATCAGATCCGAGATCGTGGTCTCAATCCGGATTGCCGTGGCCCGGGCGGGAGGCCCGCGTCAGGCCGAAATTCTGCTGGAATGCGGATCCGCTCCACCACCATCGTCTGCCTCAGGCACCGCGGCGTGACCGCCATGGCCGGGGACGGCCAGGTCAGCCTGGGGGACACGGTGCTCAAGGGCAAGGCCCACAAGGTCCGCGAGCTGCGCGAGGGCAAAGTGCTGGCCGGTTTCGCCGGCGCCACCGCGGACGCCTTCGCCCTCTTCGACAAGTTCGAGCAGCACCTGGAGAGCTACGAGGGCGACCTTTTGCGGGCCGTGGTGGAGCTGGCCAAGGAATGGCGCTTGGACAAGGCCATGAACCGCCTGGACGCCCTGCTGCTGGTGGCCGACGCCCGCCACATCTACATGGTCTCGGGCAACGGGGACATCGTCGAACCGGACGACAAGGTGCTGGCCATCGGCTCGGGCGGACCCTACGCCCTGGCGGCGGCCCGCGTCCTGCTGCGCCATTCGAGCCTGGGCGCCGAGGAGATCGCCCGGGAGGCCCTGAAGTGCGCGGCCGAGATCTGCGTCTTCACCAACCAGCAGATCGAGGTGAACCGTCTTGAGCGCTGAACGACAGTCACCGGGAATGACGGGCGGGGATTCCGCGGGCCTCGAGGCCCGGTGGCCGAGTGCCCCGGGACAGGAATTGCGGCCCCGGCAGATCGTGCGGGCCCTGGACAGGTACATTGTGGGGCAGCACAAGGCCAAGCGCGCCGTGGCCGTGGCCCTGCGCAACCGCTGGCGCAGGCAGCGCTGCGCGGAGCCGCTACGGGAAGAGATCCTGCCCTTCAACATCATCCTCATCGGACCCACCGGCGTAGGCAAGACCGAGATCGCCCGCCGCCTGGCCGCTCTGGTGGACGCCCCCTTCGTCAAGGTGGAAGCCAGTCGCTTTACGGAAGTGGGCTACGTGGGCCGGGACGTGGAATCCATGGTGCGCGACCTGGTGGACCTGGCGGTGCAAAGAGAGCGCGCCCTGGAAATGCGCCGCCTGGAGGAGCAGGCCGCGGATCGGGTCCGCGAACGCCTGCTCGAGCTGCTGGCCGAGCATGGTCCTGATTCCGTGCCGATTCACCCTGGCGAAGTCTCGCCCACCGGCCTCGCCCGCCGGCTGGACGAGGGCGAGCTGGAGGAGCTTCCCCTGGTGCTGGAAGTGGAGGAATCCCAGTCCTCCTCGATGATGCAGGTCTTCAGCCCGGGCGGCATGGAGGAGATCGCCGCCAACATCCAGGAATTCCTGGGCGACATGGTCCAGCGCCAGACGCGCCGCAAGCAGCTCAGCGTGGCCGAGGCGCGGCGGCAACTGCTTGGGGAGGAATGCGCCCGCCTGCTGGACCAGGAGGCCGTGGTGGCCCGGGCGCTGGACAAGTGCGAGAACCAGGGCATCGTCTTCATCGACGAGATCGACAAGGTCTGCTCGCCCCACGAGAGCCACGGGCCGGACGTGAGCCGGCAGGGCGTGCAGAAGGACATTCTGCCGGTGATCGAAGGCACCTCCGTGCACACCAAGTACGGCATGGTGCGCACCGACCATATGCTCTTCATCGCCTCCGGGGCCTTTCACCTCTCCCGGCCGGCGGACCTGATCCCCGAGCTGCAGGGGCGCTTTCCCGTGCGCGTGGAACTGGATTCCCTGGGCCGGCGCGATTTCGAGCGGATCCTCACCCGGCCGGAGAACGCCCTGGTGCGCCAGTACGAGGCCCTCTTCGCCGCCGAGGGCGTGGAGTTGGTCTTCCGCAAGGAAGCCGTGCGAGAAGTGGCGGAGTTCGCCCAGCTGGCCAACCGCAGGGCCGAGAACATCGGCGCCCGGCGCCTGCAGGGGATGATGAGCCTCCTGCTGGAGGAAGAGCTCTTCAGGCTGCCCGACCGCAGGATCAAGCGGGTGGAAGTGAAGGCCCGGCTGGTGCGCGAGCGACTGGGCGAGGCCGTCGAGGACGAAGACCTGTCCCGGTACGTGTTGTGACACGAGGAATATGCAGGAGGGCCAAGTGAAGAGGGATTGCCTGCAGTTGACGGACCTGAGCGCGGGGGAGCTGCGCCAGGTCCTGGAGCTGGCGGCGGAACTCAAGGCCGAAGTGAAAAGCGGCGTGTTCCGCGAAGCCCTGGCCCACCGGGCCTTCGCCTGCATTTTCCACAAGCCCTCGCTCAGAACCCGTCTCTCGTTCGAGGTGGGCCTGGGCCAGCTGGGCGGCCGCACGCTCTTCATCACAGACCGGGAAATCCAGCTGGGACAGAGGGAATCGATCCACGACGTGGCCCAGGTCCTCAGTCGCTACGTGGCCGGGATCCTCATCCGGACCTTCGAGCACGCCGGCGTGGAGGAACTTGCCCGGCACGCCGATGTGCCGGTTGTGAACATGCTGACGGACCTGAGCCATCCCTGCCAGGTGCTGGCCGATATCTTCACGGTTCAGGAGCGCCTGGGCAGAAGGGAAGACCTGGTGGTCAGCTACTTCGGCGACGGCAACAACGTGGTCAACAGCTGGCTCAACCTCTCGCGCCGGATGCCCATGGAATTGCGCATCGCCACCGCGGCGAACTGCCTGCCCGACGCGGGTATCCTCGAGGCCGCGCGCCGCGAGGGCCTCTCGAAGATCGTGGTGACGCAGGATCCCCGCGCCGCGGCCGAGGGCGCCCACGTGCTCTACACCGACGTCTGGGCGTCCATGGGTGAGAAGGAGCGGGCCGAGGAGAAGATGCGGGCGCTGAAGGAATTTCACCGCAACGGCGAGTTGCTGAGCCTGGCCCGCGAGGATTGCGTGGTGCTGCACTGCCTGCCCGCCGAGCGCGGGCGCGAAATCACCGACGAGGTGATGGACGGTCCCCGCAGCGCGGTCTTCGACGAGGCGGAGAACCGCCTGCACGCCCAGAAGGCCCTGCTGCTGAAACTGCTGGAGTGGAGCGACTGATACCGGCGGCCGGCGCCGCATTGTGATACAGCTAAAATCCGCCGAAGCGCACTTCCAGCGGGTTGCCGCGGGGCGGTAGGTTGCCTTTCAGACGGTTGAGACCCTCGTTGTCGAATTCCAGGTAGCTGTACTTCCCGTAATGGGGCACCTTGCGGGCCAGGAAGGGCAGGCTCTCCGGCGAGGACGCGAAGAAGAGCAGGGCGCCCGCGCTGGGGTTGCCGGCCGCGCGGGTGGCCAGCACCAGGTTGCCCTCCTCCCAGCTGCCGCTGTGTCCCATCAGCTGCCAGCCCTCCCGCGAGTGGCGCAGGTCCACGAACTCGATGCCCCCGGGCAGCCGCGGGGGATTCACCAGGATCACGCTGCGACGCTCCAGCGTCTGGGGGTCGAAATCCTTCCAGGCCGCCAGTTCCGGATCTTCAAGATCGCGCAGCCTGCGGGCGAAGGCCAGCAGGGCCTCCTTCCGCTGCGGATCGCGCAGCCAGGATCCGGGAACTACGAAGAGCGGCCGCTCCTCGGCCAGGCACAGGGAGATGATGGGTTCGATCTCCCGGTCGTCCAGCAGGCGGAAGAGGTCGAAATCAGGGTCCAGCAGGACCCGGCGGGGCTCGGGGCAGTCGAGGTGGAATTCCAGCCGTTCCTTTTCCATGAACAGCCGCTCGTTCAGTACGCTGCCGTCGTGGCATTCAACCCGCAGGAGCAGGTCCAGCTCGAAGATCCTGTCGCCGAGAGCCTCGGAGCTCAGGCGATCCTGGACAACGGAACCGCTGAGCCTTCCCTCCGACCAGGCCACGTCGCGCAGGCGCAGGAGCGGCGCCCCGGTTCCGTCGATCCACTGCCGCCCGAAGCGTTCGAGCTCCACCTGCCCGCGCCGCTCGAAAGCCTTAAGAAGATCGGTCCAGCTCGCGGCGCGTCCCAGGTGCTCGCGGAAGAAATCACGCAGCGCGGCGTCGAAGTTAACTTCACCGACGATGCCGCGGATCATGTGCAGGACCATCATGGCCTTGCCGTAGCCCAGCGCCCGCGTGGCGCCGTCGTGGCGGTCACGGAACGCGCTCAGCGGCAGGTCGTTTCCCTCGTGGACGTAGTTGCGGTAGGTCTTGAGCTGGTCCTTGCGGTAGTCGCGCACCTTGTCCGCGTCCTCCAGCAGCTTGTAGCGGTAATCGGCGCCGTAGACCGTCAGGCCCTCGCACCAGTTGCCCCGGGCGTCGTCCACGAAGACCCCGTTGCCCCAGTAGTTGTGCAGCAGCTCGTGACCCAGGCTGGTGTAGGGGATGAAGGGCATGCGGATCACCTGCCGGTCCAGCAGGGTCCACGAGGGCATGCCGTAGCCGCTGGGGAAGAAGCTCTCGACCACGGCGAACTTGCCGTAGGGATAGGGACCGATGAGCTCGCCGTACATCTCGAGGTAGTAGCGGCACATCTCGTGCAGTGTATCACGCACCTTGCCGTCGTCCACCGGACCGAAGGGCCCGCTCAGCGGCGGGTCCCCGGGATCGCGCTTGAAGAACCAGGTGGAGACCTCCACCCCCGCGCAGTCCTCGCGGCGCAGGTCGTAGCGCCCGCCGGCGATGCTGGGGGCCTCCGCGGGCAGGGGCTCGTCCCAGGTCATCCTGCGCAGACCCCCCGCCGTTTCGTCGCGCAGCAGGCGGCCCTGTGTCACGACGCGGAAGTCCTCGGGGAGTTCGGCGTGCACCCGGTGGGGACAGAGTTCCTCCAGGCCGAAGTCCGGCAGCACGGCGGAAGCCGCCGACAGCCAGAGACCCTCCTCGCCGATGCTGGCGACCAGTTCGCCGCCCACGGTTTCGTGACCGAAGCGAACCTGTCCGGGATCCTGCCAGAGCCGGCCCCGGGCGGAGAAGACCGCCAGCCCGGCGTCGCTGCGGCAGGTCAGACCGTACTTCGCGCGGGCCAGCGGGTCCGCGGGGTCGTCGGGGGCCGAGATCTCCAGCCGTTTCAGGGGCACGCGACGGTCGCCCAGCCTCAGTTCCTCGAGTTCCATGCCCGCGTTGAGCTCGAAGTGCTGCAGGGTGCCGCTGAACCACACGCTGTCGATCAGCTCCAGCTCGTGCCGCGGCGGGTCGAAGCGCAGCGTCGCGGCGCGGGCCTTGATCAGCAGGGGCCGGACGTCGCCCGGCTCGGGCATCTGGCAGAGCAGTTTGCGGCCGCCGCAGGAGGCGCCCAGCAGCGCCGCCCCGATCAGCAGCAGGCTCAGGCAGCGGTGTAACACGGGATTCTTGTTCATTCGACGACCACCGTGATCCAGTTGATGTGCTTCAGGTACTTGCGGGCTACGCGCTTGAGATCTTCGAGTTCGACGTCTCGCAGGGCTTCCACCCTGCGCGCGGGGGCCTCAAGATCGCCCTCGAGTTCGCCCAGGGCTCGGTAGCGGGCCTGGTTGATGCTGGCCAGCCGGCGCATCAGTCCGCGGCCCAGGAGGGAGCCGCGCACCTTGTCCAACTCGGCCTGCGCCAGAGAACGGGCGTCGAAGTCCCTGAGGTAAGCGCGCAGGGCCGGGAGAGCCTGGTCCAGGTTCTCGCCGCGCGTTCCCATGTAGGCGCCGGCGGTGCTTTGGCCCGCACGGCTGCTGACCCAGCAACCGATGCTGTAAGCCCAGCCGCGCTCCTCGCGCAGGTCGAAGGCCAGGCGGTCGGAGATCAGGGCGAAGAGCACGCGCAGGGCGGCGGCGTCCTCGGGGCGGCTGCCGAACACGCTGCCCAGCCTGATGACGCTCATCTCGCCGCCCAGGACCTCCCGCAGCTCCCGCGAGGTCTCCGTTTCCGGCACGGGCGGATCGGGCGCGCGGAAAGGGAGGTCCGGGGAGACCTCCGCCGCGGAGGCCCAGGGCACGCGCGAGCGGAAATACTCCAGGTCGGCCTCGTCCAGCGGGCCGGGCGGCAGCAGTTCGTCCCACAGCGCCTGCAGGTCGGCGGCGGGCACGGGGCCGACCATGGAGAGGATGATGTTCTCGGGACGGTAGGCCAGGCCGTGGATCCGGCGCAGGGATTCCTCGTCCAGGCGGGCCAGGCTTTCCGGGGTGCCCGCGGGCGGCAGGGCCGCGGGATGATCTCCCAGCAGCTCGCGGTTCAGCAGTCTCTTGCTCAGCCGGCGGGCGCTCTGTTTCTCGCGCTCGAGCTGCCGCAGCAGGTCGCCTCGCTGTTCCTCCAGCGCCGGTCCTTCGATGCGGGGCGCGCGGAGCATCCGCGCTACGAGCTCGCAGGCGCCGCGGTAATGCTCGGC
This sequence comes from uncultured Bacteroidaceae bacterium, assembly GCA_964568855.1. GTDB lineage: Bacteria > CAIWAD01 > CAIWAD01 > CAIWAD01 > CAIWAD01 > CAZMSD01. The sequence continues at coordinate 74,906 of CAZMSD010000013.1, forward strand.
CAGTACCTCGATGCGCAGGAATGCGTGGCCGGGGCTCGTGTAGTGGTCGTCCCAGGGAATCGCGGGATCGTCGTGCAGGGTCAGCTTGGCGCCCAGTTCGCGCAGTCGCCGCCGGATGGCCACGGCGTCCAGTTCGCCCGCTCCTTCGAGCATCAGGTGATGCAGCAGGTTCAGCGCCCCGGCCTGCTGCGGACCTTCCCACAGGCTGCGCCCGCGGGTCACCGCCTGCAGCGCGAAGACACCCGACGAGCTGGCGTCGTCGATGATCAGCGTAGGACCAGTGTCCGAAGGCCTGTAATACAACTCGCCGCCGTCGGTGCGCCGCTCCGCTTCCTTGTCAGTGGCGGGAAGCAGCAGCATGCTCATCGGTGCCCGCTCCCTAAGCCACTGTTCGGCCACGAGCCGCAGGTCGGCCGCCTCCACGCCGGCCAGCAGGCGGTCCTGGGCCAGGACCCAGTCGAAACCGCGATGCACGAAGGCCTCGGCCTGCATCATGCCCAGGTAGTGCGGTTTCTCAAGCAGCAGCGCAGTCGCCGTGCGCTCGCCTGTGACACGCTGGGCCAGTTTCCGGGGATCGAATTCGTGCTCCGCCAGGCGGTCGGCCACCGCGCGGAGTCCTTCCAGGGCCGCCGCAGGATCGAGGCCCTCGGGAATCTCGAGCGAGAGTTCGAAGCGTCCGAAGCCGGGAGTCCCGTCGTGGCTGAACTCGATCTTCCTCAGGGGCGGCAGTCCGGCGGAGAAGACCAGCGCCGGCAGTACCCCGTCCCGCGGGTCTCCCGCCGCCCAGGCCAGGAGCTGGGCCGCGTGGTATTCCGGGTCCAGCATGTCCGGCGCGGGCCAGGCCAGGCGCAGGAGGGGCTGCTGCAGGTCGGCGTTGCGCACGCGGCAGGCCCCGGGTTCGAAGGCCAGGGGACGGAAATCGCCCTTGGGCAGCTCACCCGGGGAAGCCTCGCCGTAGTAACGCTCGATCAGCTCCCGGACCGTGGCGGGATCGAAGCCGCCCACCACCGAGAGCATCATGTTGTTGGGCACGTACCAGGTGCGATAGTAATCGAGCACCGCTTCCCGCTCCATGTGGCGGATGGTGGACAGTGTACCCAGGGTGGGCAGCTCGAAGGAACTGTCGGTGAAGAGGAACTCCTCCCAGGCCTCGATCTCGCCGCCGTGCGGATCGTCCGCGCCCTGGATGATCTCCTCGATCACGATGCCCCGCTCCTTCTCGAATTTCTCCGGCGGTAGAATGCTGTGAAAGAGCATCTGGGACTGCAGGTGCATGCCCTCGGCGATCTGCTCCACCGGCACCAGCATGGTGTAATTGGTGTAGAAGCGGGAGGTGTTGGCGTTGTTGTAGGCGCCGATGCGGTCCGCCGCGTCGTAGAGTTCCTGCTGGCTGAGTTCCTCGCTGCCGTTGAACAACAGGTGTTCCAGCATGTGACTCATGCCGCTGGTGCGGAAACTCTCCTTCGCAGAGCCCGCTTTTACCTGTACGTTCATGCTCACCATCGGGGTGGAGGGCAGCCGCAGAAGCAGCACTTCCAGGCCGTTGTCAAGGCGGCGGAGTTCAGCGTTGGCCGGCGGCGGTTGCAGCGTGTCCAAGGTTCCGGCGGCCAGGGTCGCGGGAACCAGGCCGAGGCAGGCCCTGAACAGTCTCAGATAAGTTCGATTCATCGCTCCTCGTTCCGGCCGGCCGGCGCTGAAGCCGGGGAGGGCCGTTCTTGGGATGCCGCGGCGCGGACCAGCGACCAGAGCTCCTCGTCCGCAGGCTGATCGCCGGGATGCAACCTGGCCTGAAAACCGCAGTCCAGGGCGGCTTCCACGTTCTCAGGCTTGTCGTCCAGGAACAGCGTGGCGGCCGGACGCAGTCCCAGTCGCTCCGCGGCCAGCCGGTACAGGCGGCGATCGGGTTTCAGGTACCCGTACTCGCAGGAAAGGCCCCAGCCCGAAATCGACCGCAGGCCCTCGTAGCGCGTGCGCATGAGTTCGGCGTGCCAGGGATCGGTGTTCGAGAGGATGAAGCAGTTCAGCCCCGCTCCACGGGCCGCCTCCAGCAGGCGGACCATTTTCGTGTTGCAGCCCCTGAGCATCGAACACCAGGCATCGCGCAGCCGGCAGCGGTCGAGGTCACGCAGCAGGAGCGCCTCGCGCAGGCGATCCGCGAATCGGTCCTCGTCCAGCCGTCCCAGGTTCCAGTCCCGCATGGTTTCGCCCTGCAGGAATTCCTGCAGGCGCGCATCGTCCGCGCCCAGATCGAGCCAGGCCTTGCGAAAGACGGCGTGTGATACATGGACCAGCACGCCGCCAAGGTCGAATAGCAACGCTTCCAAGGAACTTAAAATAGCGTTTTGTCCTGGAACACGGGCGGGATCAGCGGGCCGCCTCGGCCCTCAGGGCGTTCAGGCGCTGGCGACCGCCGAAGTAGCAGAGCAGGATGAAGACCGCCTCGCAGGCGAGGTACACGATCAGCTTCAGCGGGAAGGGATCCGGGTTGCCCGTGGCGTAGCTGTGCAGGCCGCTCAGGTAGTAGTTCACCCCGAAGTAGGTCATCAATACCACCGCCAGGCCGCTGATGTTCATGATCGCGCTGCCCGCCTTGTTGATCCAGCCGTTGAGCCTCCCGTGGATCAGGGCGATGTAGAACAGGAGCGTGATCAGGCTCCAGGTCTCCTTGGGATCCCAGCCCCAGTAGCGGCCCCAGCTCTCGTTGGCCCAGACGGCGCCGAGGATGATGCCCGCCGTCAAGGTGAGCACGCCCACCTGGAGGGCGCGGTAGGAGATGCGGTCGATGCGCGACAGCGCGGCGCTCTCCGCGGGCTTCAACCAGTACCGCAGCAGGTAGGCGTGCCCCAGGCCCGCCGCCACGGCGAATGCGCCGTAACTGAAGGTGATCACGGTGACGTGCAGGTTCAACCAGTAGCTGCGCAGCACCGGCACCAGGGGATTGATGCTGATGTCCACGGTGCTGTCCAGGGCGTAACCCATGCTGAGAGTTCCCAGGACGCCGGCGATGATCAGGAGATAGTTCTCTCTCCCTGAACTCAGGTAGAAAACGCCCGCCAGCAGGATCATGGTCCAGACGATGAAGACCAGCGACTCGAAGAGGTTGGAGACGGGGGCGCGGCCGGTGATCAGCGTGATGTACGTCAGGCCCGCGCTGTGATACAGGAAGGCCAGCAGCAGCAGGCCGGCTCCCGCCCAGCCCAGCCAGCGCACGGGCCAGACCGCGGCCGCCAGGGACAGTAGCGCCAGGAACAGGTAACACAGCCAGGCCTTGTGAAACGGTTGCAGCCGGTTGTAAGACAATTCCATTGCGAGCTCGCCCGCCCGGGGATAACCCTCCACCTCGGCTGAGACGCCCTGCTTGAGGTCCACCAGGGCCGCGCCGAAGGCGGTCGGATCCTCGGTGCGCCAGGCTGCCAGCAGTCGCCGCCAGGCCTCCGAGGAGCTATCGCCCGCCTCCTGGGGATGACGCCAGGCACCCCGCGGGTCCGCCGGATCTGGGAAAATCCTGAAACCGGTGCCGTCCAGCAGTTCGCGCAGCAGGTAGAGCCGGCCCGCCAGAGCCTCCGTTTCCGAGGAGAGCTTGGTGGCCCGGGCGGCGTCCCGGTTGAGTTCGCCGGCCTCGCGGATCAGGGTCGTCAGTTCCGGTTGCGCGACAATCTCGTCGAAGCTGAAGTATTTCTCGGCCACCGGCAGATCCAGCTGAGTTTTCAGCTCGTGGTAGTCGATGCGGACCAGTTTCTCGGACTGCCAGCGCTGCGGATCGGAGGCCAGGTTCAGCAGGAGATCCACCGCCCGCCAGCGCAAACCCTCGCCGTCCCTGAAATGCGACCTGCCGTGGATGCTGCGCACGCTCTCCCAGGCGTAGCTGTCCAGGGGTTTCCTTCGTCCGCCCTCCTGAACGGGCAGTCGGGCGAATCCATCGCTCGAGACCAGCGGCCGGGCGTCGGCCGCCACGGCTTCCGCGAATCCGCACAGCGCGGCGATAATCAACAGCGGAAAGATGGTGCGCTGAAACATGGTCGATTCCTGTTCTGTCCTTGTCTCGCGCCGGCCAGCGGGCGGGGGGCCGCGCGAGATGCCGGTTCTGGCAAGCGACGGATTGGCGCTCCGTCGCGAAGCAATAAACTACTCCGAGGTAGGAATCAGCATTGTCAAGGAAATGTCATTCCAGCGAGCGGGGGCTTTGTGCCGGGCAAGGGTGCGGAGCGATTGTATCACGTCCATGTTTCGCTCCGCCGGAGGGCCGAATGAAAATCCCCGGTGTCGCGGGCTGCCGCAAGGCAGCTGGTGACGACACCGGGGGCGACAATTGAAGGTCTCAGGTTCTCGATCGATCCCCGGCCGGGACCGCTCGAGACCCGTGGTCGATCACTTGACCAGGATGGCCTTCACCGTGCGCAGCTGGTCCTGCCAGTTGGCCCGGACCAGGTAGACGCCCGAGGAGTAGGCGGAAGCATCCCAGCTGAACTGCAGAATACCCGCGTCGTAGACGCCGGAGGCCAGGCTGGCGACGCGCTGGCCGGCGATGTTGAAGACCTCCACGGTCAGGCGGCCGTCTCCCGGCATGTCGACGGTCACCGTGGCGGCCGGATTGAATGGATTGGGATGCACCGGGTGCAACAGGAATTCCTCCGGCAACATGGTCGCCTCGAGATCCACTCCCGAACCCGAGATCAGCAGTTCGCCCGACCCGCTGAATACGCCGTTCCACTGTCCGGCATCCAGGTCCACCGATCCTCCGCGGCCGTTCAGATGCCGCAGGCGCAGCAGCAGTCCCGGGTCCTCTTCGCTGTCCGCGATCCTGGCCAGGGAAAGACGCCAGCCCTCGTCGATCTCGCGACTCAGAACCTGCAGTCCTCCCCGCCCTCCGGCTTCCAGCAGCTCGAAGGCCTCGCGATCAAGCGCCAGATCGAAGAAGAAGCAGTCGGCCATGCCCGCCGGGTCCAGGACCTCGATGGGCAGGGTGACGGTGTTCCCATCCGCCAGGGCTTCGCCGAACCTGACCGCGGGCTGCGGTCCGCCGCTCAATCCTCCGGACTGTCCTCCCGTGTCCAGGTACTTGTTCCAGGCGTACATCAGGGCCATCACCGTGTGGTCGTAGGCGTCGATCACCCCGTCGGGCGCGAAGGGATAGTCGTCTGGCGACCAGGGCGGGAAGAGATTGTCGGAAGGCATGGATCCCAGATCGCCCAGGGCGGTGTCGTCCCGGTTCCAGGCGTCCACGAAGACCGTGTAATCGCCGAAATCCACGTCCCAGTCCTCGTCGAGGTCGCCGATCAGGTTGCCGAAGGGGATGGCCAGGCTGTTGTTGTCCTCGTCGTACTCGAAGAACTCGTCGTTGGGATCCACCACCAGCCAGATGGAGGAAGCACCCAGGTCGGGCAGCTCCCAATCCTCCACGCAGGCCACCTGAGCGATGCCGTCGAGCAGCTCGGTCAGCAGGATATCCTCGCCGATCTGCACCGCGTCGGCCTGCGGATCGCCGAAGAAGAAGCGCAGCAGCAGTTCGGCCAGCGAGTCGTCCCCTTCGAGGAAGGCGGTGATTGTGGCGCAGATGTCGATCAGGTCTCCGGGCTGCGGATTCTCGGGGAAGGAGATGTCCAGCTCGGCGTCGATATCGATGGTCGAAGCCCAAATGGTTACGGTCACCGGTTGCGTGGTATCTGAGACCGCGCCGAAGCTGTCGTAGACTCTCAAACCAATCATGCCGTTGTATTCGACTTCGGGAGCCTCCCAGAGCACCTGGGCCTCCTCGCCGTCGTCGTACTCGCCGTCGCCGTCCGTGTCCCACAGGTAACCGTCGATGTAGTCGCCCGGGTCGGGATCCCAGGAGCCCGAAGCGTCCAGCAGGATTGTTTCACCGGGCTGGGCGGCGTAGGGACCGCCGGGATCGGCGATGGGTGGATGGTTCTCCCGATCCACCATGATGGTGAAGACGTCCGTGTCGGTCATCTGGGGGTCGGAGTTGTCCGCCACGCGCAGGGTCGCCCGGTAGGTGCCGTGCAGGCTGTCCGGATTGAGGTAGTAACCAGGCGCCGTCACGTTCTGCCCGACGGCGTCCGGATTGTCCCAGTCCAGGCCGTCGCTGTCGTCGAAGTCCCAGAGCCAGGAAGTGATCAGCAGCGTCGGATCCTGGTGGTAGGAATCCTCACCGTAATAGGCCACCGGCACGTCGGGCGGCGTGGAAGTCGGACCGGTGATCACGGCTACCGGCTGCAGGGTCACCACGCCGCGGGTCAGCACCAGCACGGCCACGGCCGTGGTACCGTCCTGGGTGTTGATGTAACCCTGCCCTGAATAGGGCCAGCCGCCGTCGACCTGCTGGCCGTAGGTGCCGTGATACAGGAGATATTCCACGTAGTCCTGGTACCAGTCGATGCCCGAGAACTCGGTGACGTCGTAGAACTCGAGGCCCTTCTTGATGCCGTACATGGCGTAGAAGTTGCCGTTCAGGTGCTCGCCGTGGTAGTCGTCCATGGGGTCGTCCCAGTGCTCGGTCATGAAGGCGAAACCGTCCACGTTGGACTGGTGGCTGAGTCCGCGGCCCATGTAGTAGTTGCTGGCGATGCCGGCGCCGGTCTTGGCCATGTTGTCCCAGTAGTCCGGGCCGGTGTAGCCCCAGCCCCCGCTGGTGCCCTGGGCGTAGTCCACGAAGTAGGCCGCCTCGGTGGGCACCCACTCAGGCACGCTGAGTCCCAGGTTCTGCTCCGCGCTGACGATGCCCAGCAGGGGCCACTGCACGGCGGACATGTCGGCGTCTGAGCACTCGGAGACCACCGAGTACCGCCAGCCGCCGCGCTTGTTCTGGTCCCAGCAGGTGGAATCGTACTGCGACCAGGCGATCTGGTCCAGGGCGTCCTGGATCACGTCCGCCAGGAGCTCGCCGTCCACGGCGCCGTTGCCCACGCTGACGGTCTCGTCCTCCAGGCGGGAGGCGGCCAGGGCCAGCACGGCGATACCGTGCTCGTAGGCCTGGGAACCGAAGTGGACTCCCGTGCCGTTCTCGTTGATGTCCGGATCGCCCGCCGCCTGCTCGTTGATGTCCTGGCGGACGGCCACGCTGAGCATGTAGTCCAGGCCCTGCTGAACCGTCGGCGCGTAGATGTCGTCCTCGAAGGACTCGAAGGCGAAGTGCGAATTCTCCTCGAAGGCCAGCACGGCCAGACCCGTGTGACCCACCTTGTAGTCGGTCCCCGAGTCGTACCAGCTCCCATCGTCCCGCTGGTGCAGGTACAGCCAGCGCAGGCCGTCGTCGATGGCGGCGGCGATGCGCGTGGGCTGAATGTCCAGCGTCACCATCACCCGCGTCGTCGTCGTGTACGGCGTTCCACCGACCTCGGTGGTGATCGTGCAGGTCTTGAGGCCGGAGCTGGCCCAGGCGTGGCTGCCGTCCAGGTAGTCCGCGGGACCGGTGTACTCCTCGACGGTGCCGTCGCCGTAATCCCAGGTGTAGGTCAGGTCGCCGCCGTCCTCGTCGCATTCGCCGAAGTCGAAAGCGCCCCAGACCACGGTTTCCCGGTTGATCCAGGTGCTGTAGTCCGGCATGGCCGCCAGCTGCGGATCGACTTCGGACATTTCCATGGTTTCGAGCTGGACCTCGTCGAGTGTCACACCCGCATAGACCACGGAGCCGTTGGAATGGAACACGAAGGCGAAGCTCAGCTGGTCCGGGCGGCCCGTGCACGTGAACATGTTGAAGGTCAGCTGGGTCCAGGAGGAGTTCCATCCGGAATAGCCCCACTGGTCGGGATAACCACCGGCCGGCTCGAGCATGGTCCATGCCCCGCCGTCGGCGGAATAGATCACGTGCCACCCGTCGTACCAGGTTTCGATCTCCCACCAGGCCCAGAAGCTGAGAATCAGGGCCAGCTCGGAGTCGTAGCCGCTGAGGTCGATTTCTTCGCTGAACAGAGTATCGGAAGCGCTGTTGGGATAGACATCGTCCAGGACCGTGGCGGCCACCTGGCTGCCTTCGTGGGCTCCGCCGGTGACCTGCTCCCCTATGGCCCAGCAGCCGGAGGTGGTCCAGCCGCCGTTCTCGAAACCGTCGCTCCAGACCACGTCCAGCGTCGGTCTCCGCTCGGGTGCGACGGGCAGTCCGGCGGGTTTGCACTCTCCCTTGGGATGCTGGTTGGTGTATTGATCGATCAGGCTTTCCGCCTCGAGCAGGGGATTATCCGAGGGAGCAGCCTGCAGTCCGGCGTGCATGAAGCCGCCGCACAACGAGGCGCAGAACAGCGCCAGCAGATAGGGTCTCGTTCTTTTCATTGCATCCCCCTTATGGCGTGAAACTGGCGTTGGTGGTGTTCAGGGTCACCAGCGGAACGGCGGGATTGGACACCGGCCAGGCGTAGATTTCCAGCGGTTCGCCGGTAAACATCAGGCTGGAGGAGGGGTCCGCGTCGTGGGCGATGAAACGCAGGCGCAACACGGCGCCCGTGCCGCTGCTGCCGGCGTAGCCGTCACCCTGGCCGATGGCGCCGCTCAGAATCGTGCCCAGCGTGTTGTCCATGTCCGCGTCGGTGACGATCAGCTCGGTGGCCGCGTCGAAGAAATCCCCTTCGCGCAGCGCTTCCTGGGAGACGCAGCTGACCAGCGTGGGATCGAAGGTCAGGCCGATCCGCCAGGCCACCAGGCTGGTGTTGGTCTCGAAATGCAGTTCAACGTCCACCGTGTCGGCGTCCGCGAAACTGATCGTCGAGGGTTCGAAACGGAGCACGGTGATGTCCGCGTCCACGGTCAGGCTGACATCGGCCGATCCGTTGTAGGTATTGCCTTCGTAGGTCGCCGTGGCCGTGACCTGGCCGCTCATTCCGGCGGTTCCCAGAATAGTGAAATAGCCGGTGGGGTTAACCGTGCCCATGTCCGGATCGGAGACGCCCCAGATCCAGGATTCCGCTTGGATTTCCATCCCGTCCTCGAGCAGCGCGGCGGTGAATTGAAGTCCGGTCTCCCCCTCCACGAAGGTGTGAGCGGCCGGACTCAGTACCACGCTGTACGCCGGGCCACCGTCTCCGCCGCCTCCGGCGCATCCTACGAATACGGCCGGCAGCAGCGCTACCGCGGAGACGGCCAGCAGGAAGGTTCCCAGTTTTCTCATATGTCCCCCTGTTGAAATGTGATACACGGCGGAATGGCGGAAACGCGGGGCCGGCTGTGCGAGTGTGACAGTTGTTTCCCACAGCATATTACTGCATGGATGACGCCTTATCAAGGATTCGCTGGTTGCTCGAGAGAGCCACGTATTCCGCGTACCGGCGAAGGAATGCTGCAGGAAAAGAGATCGAGGACACAAAGGGGGCCTTGATTTTCCATGCGGCGGCGTTATCTTGTTAGCACTCGTCTAAATCGAGTGCTAGTGCATCGGTCTGCCATGACCGACCACATGGTTCCGCCGCCCGTCGGCGGCGAGAAACAGCGTACAATCACTTCAACTTCCTGTAAGTGTAAAAGAAACACAAGGAGAAACATGATGAAGCTTCAGCCCATGGACGACAGGGTGATCGTGGAGCGCCTGGAAGAGTCCGAGCAGACATCCACCGGCGGGATCATCATTCCCGATACCGCCAAGGAAAAGCCCCAGATGGGTACCGTGATCGCGGTCGGTTCCGACAGCCCGGAAGGCCGGCCCCCCCTGCAGGACCTGGTCAAGGAAGGCGACACGGTGGTCTTCGCCAAGTACGGCGCGACGGAGGTCAAGGTGGAAGGCGTGACCTACCTGATCCTCGGTCGCAGCGACATTCTGGCCATCGCCAAGTAGTCAGGCTCCTCCGCACCCGGTTCGGCAGCCTGCCAGGGCGCCACACGGGTGCAGGCGGACCCGCATCATTCGACAATCACTGGAAAAGGAGCATACAATGGCCAAGACCATTCATTACGACGCCACCGCCCGCAACGCCCTCAAGGCGGGCGTGGACAGACTCGCCAACGCCGTGAAGGCCACCCTGGGACCCAAGGGCCGCAACGTGGTGATCGACCGCAAGTTCGGAGCCCCGCTGGTAACCAAGGACGGCGTCACCGTGGCCAAGGAGATCGACCTGGAAGACCCCATCGAGAACATGGGCTGCCAGATGGTGCGCGAAGTGGCTTCCAAGACCTCGGACCAGGCGGGCGACGGTACCACCACCGCCACCGTGCTGGCCCAGTCGATCCTGCACGAAGGCTTGAAGAACGTCACCGCCGGCGCCAATCCCATGGAACTCAAACGCGGCATCGAGGCCGCCGTGGCGGCCGTGACTGAGAGCCTGCAGGCCATCTCCGTGGAAGTCAGCGGCAAGGACGACATCGCCCAGGTGGGCGCCATTTCTGCGAACAACGACATGAGCATCGGCAACCTGATCGCCGACGCCATGGACAAGGTGGGCAAGGACGGCGTGATCACCGTCGAGGAAAGCAAGTCCGCCGAGACCTACCTGGACGTGGTGGAAGGAATGCAGTTCGACCGCGGTTACCTCAGCCCCTATTTCATTACCGATCCCGACGGCATGGAAGTGGAGCTGGAAGAGCCCTACATCCTGATCTATGACAAGAAGATCAGCAGCATGCGCGACCTGCTGCCGGTGCTTGAAAAGGTGGCCCAGGGCGGCAAGCCCATGCTGATCGTGGCCGAGGACGTGGAAGGCGAAGCGCTGGCCACCCTGGTGGTGAACAAGATGCGCGGCGTGCTGAAAGTGGCCGCCGTCAAGGCTCCCGGCTTCGGCGATCGGCGCAAGGCCATGCTGGAAGACATCGCCGTGCTCACCAGCGGGCGCGTGATCAGCGAGGACACGGGCTTCAAGCTGGAAAACGCCACCGTCGAAGACTTGGGCCGGGCCCGCACGGTCACCATCGACAAGGACAACACAATCCTCGTGGAAGGCGCCGGGGACTCGGATGCCATCAAGGGACGCGTCAACCAGATCCGCAACCAGATCGAGGAAACCACTTCCGACTACGATCGCGAGAAGTTGCAGGAGCGCCTGGCCAAGCTGGCCGGCGGCGTGGCCGTGCTGAACATCGGCGCAGCCACCGAGGTGGAGATGAAGGAGAAGAAGGCCCGCGTCGAGGACGCCCTGCACGCCACCCGCGCGGCGGTGGAAGAAGGCATCATCCCGGGCGGCGGCGTTTCCCTGCTGCGCAGCATGGAGAAGGTCTCGAAGCTGAAGCTGGACGACGATCAGCGGGTGGGCGCCGACATCGTGCGCCGGGCGCTCGAGGAGCCGATCCGTCAGATCGTAGGCAATGCCGGGCTGGAAGGCGCCATCGTGGTCCAGGAGGTCATGAGCAAGGACGACCTCAACTACGGCTTTAACTGCGCCACCGAAGAGTACGGCGACCTGAAGGCCATGGGGATCATCGATCCGGCCAAGGTCACGCGCACGGCCCTGGAAAACGCCGCTTCCGTGGCGGGCCTGATGCTGATGACCGACGTATCAGTCACTGAGCTGCCGGAAGAGAAGCCGGCCGGCGGACCGCCGGCTCCCGACATGGGCGGTATGGGCGGCATGATGTAGAATTGCGCACGCGGCGAAGCCGCGGCGCAATTCTAACCATGTCTGGATCGGTCGCCGCCCAGGCGGCGCCGATCAGACACGGTAACCGTCCCCAGCATGTCGCAGTTTCAATCATGTCTGGATCGGTCGCCACCCAGGCGGCGCCGATCAGACAGGGCAACCGTCCCCAGCATGTCGCAGTTTCAGTCATGTCTGGATTGGTCGCCGCCCAGGCGGCGCCGATCAGACACGGTAACCGTCCCCAGCATGTCGCAGTTTCAATCATGTCTGGATCGGTCGCCACCCAGG
>CAZMSD010000014.1:0-42344 GCA_964568855.1 uncultured Bacteroidaceae bacterium
GCGTCGAAGAAGGCGGCGTGATACAATGGGGGCCACTCTGAATTTCAACTGACTTCGGGATTGACTCCGCCGAAGAACCAGCACCAGCCATCCTCCTTCGTGTAGAAACGGGCGGCATCCGTGCCCCACAGTTCGTTGACGACGTCCGTTTGGATGCGGCCGGAATGAGTCCGGTCTCCATGCGGGCGTCCAGGCCGCTGCGGAACCAGCATGTTGTTCTCCCGCATCAGCCGCAGCACCCGGTGCCGTCCGACTCGCATCCCTTTGTTGCGCAGCAGAAAGCGCATCTTGCGATGCCCCTCCGTGGTGAAGGGCCGTTCGGCCAGGACCTGCCGCATCGCCGTTACCACCTCTGGGTCCGAGAAGGGGGTCTTGGGGCCGCGCTTCCGGTTCCCCGTACGGGGAACCGGCCCTTGATCCCGTCCTGCATACACCGTCGATCGGGCCACCCGATACACGTCGCAGATCATAGTCAACGGATAGCGTCGCTTCGTCGTCGGGCTGCTCACTGCCCGTTGCGCAAGAGCTTCCGTACGTCGTCCCCGTGCCCCCTTTTTTCCAGGAGGTCCGTGGCCAGCTCCAGTCGCATCATCGTTTCGCCCAGCTTCGCCTGGGTGCGTCGCAGGGCCCGTTCCTGGGGGTCGCCCCCGCGTCGCTTCAATCCCTGCATACCGCTGTCCAGGAAGACCCGGCGCCACTGCTCCAGTTCATGGGCCGGACACAGGACCTCACGACTCAGTTCGCTAAGGCCTTCGCCACGCAGCAGCCGGAGGATAATCTCTGTCTTCTGCTTGGCGCTCAATCGCTCGGAACGACCGTTGGTCGACTTGGCTGTGGGTTCATCAGGCATGATCGCTCCTGTCTCTTCAGACCCCGAAAAGGTAGACCAATTGGATGTCCAATGAAATCGGGGGCGCAATACTGCTGTTTATGTCTCCCCGGTGGGACCACGGTGGACTGAAAAAAACAAAGGGTCAGCGACCTTCGCTGACCCTTTGTTTTTATTACTCCTGAGGAGGGACTTGAACCCCCAACCTAGTGGTTAACAGCCACCCGCTCTACCAATTGAGCTACTCAGGAAGATGTTCCATCCCCGCGGCGATTCCGCGCGGATCGAAGTCACAAACTATAGCTCTGGGTGGGGAAATAGTCAAGGTCTTCGCGCCCCGTCCGCTCGCCGCAGGGCCGCTTCCCGCCGCCTGCGCTTGAGCAGCCTGCTGGCCGTTCCGCTGAGAGTCAGCAGGACGTACAGCAGCGCCCCCAGGGGGATCACCAGCATGTGGAAACCCCCCAGCAATCCCTTGAAGAAGCGGCCGTTGTGCAGCTCGAAAAGGTAGTTCCAGAGCGGCATGCGGTAGCCGGCGGCCATTTCGGCCGGCATGCTGAAACGCCGGATATCCGGCGAGGAAGGTGGAACGGAGGCCTCCAACGTGAGTGTCGCCGGTCGAATTTCCGCCGAGCGTTGCGCTCCATCAGCCAGGCGCAGCAGGCCCTGTTCGTGCGTGTTCACGTAACACGCGCCCTCCGGCGTGCGGAAATAGCCGGTGACCATGAATTCTCCGGGCCGCACGCTGGAGCGGGGAGCCTTTTCATCCCGTGACACGAGATCCACCGCCGGTCCGCCCGCGGGTCCGACCCGGAAGAGCCCGCTGAATGATCCCTGCAGCAGGTCTCCCGCCGCGTCCGCTTCGAATACCGTGGCGCCCATCACGAACAGGGGAGCGTCGATTTCCAGCTCTTCGAAGGGACGGCTGAAATCCTGCGGACCCTGCCAGAAGCCGTCGGCGGCCAGGATCAGCCGGTCCCGGCGGCCGTCGTAGACCGCGTTGTGGATCCGGTCCTCCCAGGGATTGTCGGTCAGCGGACCGGGGTAGTGCCCCGGATCCAGGCTGCGACCGGCGATCAGGGCCAGCAGCGGAGGACGCATGAACAGGCCGGTGCCCCCGCTGGCCAGCAGGCAGACCGCGGCGATGGAACCCCACCTGAGATGCTGCCTCCGCAGCAGGCGGTAGGCCCGGCCGCTTCCTCCGGCGGCGCCGCGCCTTTTCCTGCGCCTGGCCCGCCGCGGATAGTACCAGATGTAGAGGCCGCTGGCGGACAGGAAGAAGAGCGCCAGGCCCGCGGCGTCGAAGAGCAGCCGGCCAGGCAGTCCCCAGATCGATCCGTCGTGCAGCTCGAAGAACAGGTCCACCAGCGTGGGAGTCCTGCTTCCCGGGCGCGGGAGTTCCACTTCCTCGAACACGGACGGAAATCGATGTCCCGGCGACCACGTCGAACGAACCGGCAATGTCGATCGCGTGGACGGGTAGCCCCGTTCTGCCAGGCCGTATCCGTCCAGCTCTTCCGCATGTGATCCAGCCTGGTACAGCACCCGCCGAAAGGATTCCGGTCCGCTTGTCTGAAGTTCTTGTATCACGGCGGCCTCCGGCGACTCCCAGCGGAAAATTCCCGAGGGGGTCACGGCCAGCAGCGCGCCCGGAATCTCGAGGATCCTGCGGACCGGATCCTTGCTGTGATTCGCGATACTCGGTGGATCGAGGCCGGCGGTCTTGGCGCCTGCCGCGGATTCCCGGGTCCACAGTTCAAGTCGCCGCCAGTCGCCGCGTCCTGGAATGCACGCGAAGAGCCCGCCCTCCGCGGCCGCCAGCAGCAGTTCGCCTTCACCGGTTTCGTAAAGGTGCAGGTCATAGGTTTTGCGCAGGAAAGCCTCGCCTGGAAAGTCGCCGCCTTCCATTCTTTTGAAGCTGAAACCGCCGTCCCGCGTCTCCCAGACCCCCTGTCGGCCGCAGAGCCATGCTCGTTCTGCATGACACGCGGAGAAGACCATGTCCACCAGGTTGCTGCGGTTCCAGTTGCGGGGTTGATAGTGGTCGGGCACCAGCCGGGACGGTACGCTGAAGCTGTCCAGCAGCCGGGGATGATTGAGCAGCACCCCGCTGAGACTCATCCAGGCCAGGAAGACCAGCAGGAAGAGTCCCAGGAACTTGTGCAGCGAACGCGCTATGCGGTGCAGTCTGCTCACATCCATCGATGATTGATACGATCGGCCACCGTCACGGCCGCAGCGCCGCGGACCGGATGTGAAGATAAATACGATCTCGGTATAGGATTAAATGTCACAGGAATCTGCCGCGCTGGCCGCTCAGATCCGCAGCTTGTACATTGTGCGGCCGCGAATTCGCGCCGTTGAGAAACAACCCGCCGGAACGACCGGGTCGAATCCGGCTCAAGGTTCATCTTGCGGCGTTTCGGGCGGCGGGGTTTTCAGTATTGCAGGAGCAGGACGATGGAAATCGGAATTCTTGTGACACACGGCACGGACACGCTGGCCTGGACATTTCCCTTCATCCGCTACGCCCTGAAGGATTTTTCCTGGAACGTCTGTCTCACGGGCAGCCAGTTTCCCATGGAGCGCGCCTTCGCCTGGTCCGACGGCTACCAGAACGTCCACGGCGCCGTGCGCTTCCTGGCGGTACTGGAACCGCCCAACGTCTTCGCCGTCTTCAACAACGGCCACAATGCCTACGCCGACTCGCTGGCCAAGGTGGAGCGCTGGCGTGGCGGGGCCTTCATCGGCGATCCCATCGCCACCATGGAATGGGACGAGGTGCAGCACCGGGCGGGCGACGCCAGGCTGCGCGACCCGGTGGTCCTGGACGAGCTGCACCTGGTGACCACCGGCGGGACCATCGACAGCGGCGCCGGGCCCGGCGGACCCGCTGCGGAGGGCCTGCGCCCCGGGCAGGGCATGGTGGAGGAGTTCATCCGCATGTCGCTGCCCTGCGCCGCGAGACGCGTCGTGACACACGCGCTGCCGCCCATCGATTCCGCGGAAGTGGACCTTAGGCGGATGGAATTGCTGGCGCGAACCGTCTTCAACTGCCGCGGCGGCTCCGCTGCGGATCCTGCAGATGTCCGGAACCCTGGTGCCGGCGCGGAGAATCCGGGAGAGCGCAGGCCCCGCCTGGACCTCGAGTTCACCGGGGGAGTGCGGCTGGTCTACTGTGATCCCTTCCGCAGTGCCGAGGACTACTGCGAGGCGGTGGAGCACTCCCGGGCGGTGGTGCTGGCGGGCTACGGCGGGGGCAACGCCAGCGCGGATCCCGAGCTGCCGGGCAACGCGTTGAAGGCCCTGCACCTGGCCGACGAGCAGGGCAAGCTCTTCGTGCTCAGCAGCCAGGTGCCCATCGGTCCGGCGGACTTCGTCTACAAGACCGCCCGGCGCTTCATCCGCGAGGGCGCCCTCTCGGGAGTGGAACTCAGCCTGCCCGAGTGCCAGGTCCGGCTGATGTACATCCTGGGCCACGAGGAGCAGGTGAAGGGGATGGCGCAGCGCATCGGCTGCCAGCCGGGGCGGCTGCTGAAGACGCTGTTCATGTCGGGCATGAAGTTCCGCAACCGGGAGTCGCGGGAGAACTTCCTCGAACTGAGCGGCGGGAGGATCCCCCTGGTCCGCGAGGACCTGCTGGTGGGCCGACCTTTCGAGGAACTTGAGAAGGGCTTGGCCGCCGTGCTGGGCAGTACGAACTGAGCAGGACTCAGTACGTGGCCGTGACACGGTACTGCTTTCCCGCGGGCGCGGGAGGCAGGGGAGTGGTCCAGGAGGTGTCCGCCGGCTGGGCCAGCGGCGTCCAGGCTCCGCCGAAGTCCGCGCCGTAGACCGTGTAATACAAGGCTCCCGGGCTGGAATCCCATTCCAGCAGCATGTTTCCGCCCTCCACGCCGATTTCCAGGTTCTCCACCCGCGGAGCGAGCAGGCGGAAGTCGGCGTAGAGCGGAATGTGGTCCGCGGCATCGGGGGCGTCGTCCGCCTGCAAACCCCATTCCGCCAGGTACCAGGCGGGCAGCTCCGGGGTCCAGACCACTCCCGAGCCCAGCATTTCCACCGCGCTGTCCGTGTAGAACACGAAGTCCAGGCGGCCCGGCAGGTAGCTGCTCCAGTCGTCGTGCCAGGTGTAGCAGGAGGGCGCCGCGATCTGCCGCGGCACCAGGTCCGCCAGGTCGCCGCCGTCCCAGTCGGGCGGGGAAGAGGGTCCGAAGACGCCCTGGTTGACGATCTCGCCTGTCTGGATGGTCACCAGCTGCTGGCGCAGGCCCACCAGGTTGAAATCGCCGCAGAGGATCATCGGCGTCAGCGGATCGAGGGTCAGCCGCCCGCCCGGCTCGCGGGCGTCCCGAAGAAAATCCACCAGCGCGTCGGCTTCCCACTGCCGCTCCTCGTCGGCGCCGCAGCAGCGCAGGTGGCAGTTGATCAGCAGCAGCGGAACGCCCAGTACGGGAGCGGTGTCGATCACGGTGGCCGTCTCGCGGTAGCCCGCGGCCACCACCATGGATTGTGTCACGGGGTAGCGCGAGACGGTGGCGTTCCCGCCGTCGATGCGCACGGCGTGCCAGGGCCCCAGCTCGGGCAGCAGTTCGGTGACGCGGTCCTCCACTTCCTGGGCGTCGTAGTCCCAGAGTTCCTGGAAGGCGATCAGGTCGGGCTGGGCCGCCTGCAGGATCCGCTCGTAGGCGCCCTCCGCCGCGGGGTCGAAGAGGCCGCCGAATTCCGTGTTCCAGCTCAGCAGGCGCAGCGCCGTGCCGGCGGGCCTGGCCAGGGAGAGCGTGTCCAGCGGCGCCAGGGAGCTCCCGTCGCTCAATTCCACCAGCAGCGAGCCATCGTCCGGCAACCGGTCGCCCCCGCCGTTGCGATCCCTCAGGATCAGGCGCATCGATCCTTCGGGAAAGAGCGGGTGGCCGTTCACCGGTTCCACGCCCGCCGCGAAGGCCAGCTCGAAGAAATCGCTGGAGTGGGTGGGCAGCTCCCGCATGTCCAGGTCGCTGTGATACACCGTGGTCTGGCTGCCGTCGTAGTGGAACGTGCCGTCGCGGTCGCCGAAGTCCCAGGTAAGGTCGGCGCCGATGCCGCCGTAGGACTGGCCCGTACCGGCGTCCAGGTCCGTGTCCAGGTAGAGGCGCAGCAGGTTGTCCTGCTGGAGCAGGAGTTCCTCCTCCAGCTCGAAGAGCAGGTAGTGGCTTCCCCCGTCGCTGGCGGCGGAAAGCGAACCGAAGTCCACCTCCAGGCCGTCGCCAAGCGGATCCTCGTAGATCTCGGCTTCCGGCGGCCATTCGTCCTGGAAGCCGTCGTGCAGGACCCGCAGGTCGGCGGCCTCCGAGTTGCCGGGAAAGGCCAGTAGAATCGGAAACAGAGTGCAGAGCAGTGGAAGATCTCGCACCGGCAGCCGAAGCGCGGACCGCCAGGACGCAACAGTCGCAGGGCGCGAAGATGCCGACCGGGCGGAGAGGATGAGAAGCTTGACGCAGTAGTGCATGACCGAGCTTAGCTTTGTGCGCTCTGGCAGTCAATGAAAAGATCGCTGCTTGCGGCGGCTGGCACCGCTGGCTACCTTGTCGATGAAGCGGAGGGCGCGAGTCCGCGGTTCCACGGGGATGAGCGCCGGTCACACAGGAGCTGCAGTAGTTGGACAGTCTGGCGAAGCAACTTCTCCCGGCGGATCCCGGCGCCTGCGTGCTGGAGGTCCGGGACCTGGACAAGCGACTGAGCGGCCGACAGGTGCTGGAGGGCCTGGCTTTCCGGCTCCAGGCGGGGGAGGTCCTGGGCTTCCTGGGCGCCAACGGAGCGGGCAAGAGCACCACCATGCGAATCCTGCTCTCCCTGGTCCGCCCCGATCGCGGGACCTTCCGGATTCTCGACCAGGAATTCCCCGGCGGCGATCGCCGGGTCTACGCCCGGGTGGGCGCCCTCGTCGAATCGGCCGACCTCTACCCCCACCTGAGGGCTCGCGAGAACCTGGAAATCCTGGCCGAACTGCAGGGCCTGCGGGATCCCGACCGATTGGACGAAGTGCTCGAGCAGGTTGGCCTGGCCGACCGGGCGGAAGACCGCGTGCGCCGGTATTCCCAGGGCATGCGGCAGCGCCTGGGCCTGGCCCAGGCCATCCTGCACCGGCCCGAGCTGCTGGTGCTGGACGAGCCGATGAACGGCCTGGATCCAGCAGGAATGCGGGAGATGCGCGGGATGATCCGGCGCCTGGCCCGTGCGGAGGGCATGGCGGTGCTGTTCTCGAGCCACCTGCTGGCGGAGGTGGAGCAGCTCGCCGACCGCGTGCTGGTGATCCACGAAGGGCGCCGGGTGGCCTGCGGCAGCCTGGAGGAGCTGTACCTATCCACCGGCGGGCACCTCTGGGAGCTGCTGACGCCGGACCTCGAGGAGACCGGTGCCCTGCTCGCCGAACTGCTGGCGGAAGACCTGTCCGCCGCCGGTGCGGTTCCCGAGGAGGCCGCGGCCGTCCGGGGCGCCGCAAGCCGTTCCCCCAGACCGGGCTGCCTGGAGCGGCTGGAGGAGAACCGCGGCTTCCGTTTCCGGCTGCTGAGCCTCGCGCCCGAAGCGGTAACAGGGCGGCTGGCGCGGGCTGGTCTGCGGCTGAGCGAGTTCAGGCGCTGCGATTCGCTGGAGGAGTTCCTGCTGGACCGCGCGAGCCCCGGCGAAGCGGGAGGGCCGCGGGAATGCTGAGCCTGCTGCGCATCGAATTCCTGAAGACGCGCCGCCTGCTGCGCACGGGCATCGGCTACGCGGCCATCCTGGTGGTGGTGCCGCTGATCCTCCTCGGGCTGCACCTGAGCGGCCGCGGCCTCGAACAGGAGTTCCTGCGGGGACTCGCGGACCAGTTCTTCGTGGTGGGACGCATCCTCAACGGCTACACCGCGGCGATCATCGTGATGAATTTCCTCTGGGTTCACGTGCCCTTCCTGATCACGCTGGTGGCCGGAGACATTGTTTCGGGCGAGGCCAACCGGGGCACCTTCCGCGTGCTGCTCACGCGCCGGCCCTCGCGGGCACGCGTGCTCCTGGCCAAGTACATCATCGCCCAGGCCTACTCCTGCAGCCTGGTGTTTTTCCTGGCCCTGGTCAGCCTGGGCCTGGGACTCCCGCTGATGGGCTCGGGGGACCTGATCAACGTGGGCCAGCAGGGCCTGGTCCTGCTCGGCGCGGAGCGGGTGCCCTGGCACCTGCTGCTGGCCTACGGCCTGAGCATGGTGGCCATGGGCACCGTGGCCTCACTGGCTTTCCTGCTGGGGACCTTCGTGGAGAATCCCATCGGTCCCATCGTGGGCGCCATGGCGCTGGTGGTGGTCCTGCTGGCGGTCAGCAGCCTGCCCATGGACCTCTTCGACGCCCTGCGTCCCTGGCTCTTCACTTCGCACTTCGACATCTGGCAACTGGCTCTCGAGGATCCGGTTCCCTGGGCACTGGTCCTCAAGAGCCTGGCCGTGCTGTTGTGTTACATCTCCCTGTTCACCGGCGGGGCCTTCCTGGTCTTCTGCAGGAGGGACATCCTCTCATGAGGCGACCGATAATATCGATCTCGGGAATTCTGCTCGCGCTCTGGTTGGCCGCACCCGGCCGGGCCGTGGAAGCGGATGAAGGACGCAATCCGGCCGAAGCCCTGCCCATGCTTGACGACGTGATGCAACAGATGGGCGGCCACCTGGACCGTATCGCCGCCTACGAAGCGCGGCTGCGTGTGGACATCGACCTCCCGGGCATGCGCGTACGGGACAAGAAGCTGCGCCTGTATTACGTCTGGCCCGACAGCTTCCGCTTCAAGGCTGCGGGATTCGCGCTGATCCCGCGCAGGACCCTCGTGCTGACGCCGGACAGTCTCTTCGTCGGCCTTTCCAGGCCTGTGCTGGACCTGCCCGGGGACAGCCTGGGTCCGGCCAGCCTGCGCATCCGGGGAGGTTTCCGCGAGGACGGCCTGCTGGCGGAGATGGAGTACCGGGTGGACACCCTGCGCTGGGTCCTGACCCACCTGAGCACCACCGTGGACGGTATCAGCGCCATGCGAATGCGGCTCCTGCACCGCGAAGTGGCGGACGGTGTCTGGCTGCCCGAAGAGAGCAGGGTGGAGATGACCCTTTCGCCCGAACTCCAGAAGTTCTATGAGCGTCTCAAACAGCCCATGCGAAGACGCCGCAAGGCGCGGGAAGGGCAGGGCGAAATCCTGCTCCGCTTCGAGGAATACGAGCTGCGCCTGCGCGGCGAGCAGGAACCGGAGGTGGAATGACGAGGCTGCGGCCGCTCAGACACGGCCCGAGAGCCCGGCCGGCGGGAATAAGCTAGATTGCAGCCTGCGCCGGGAACGGTGTGTTACAGGGCACCATGAATCGATCGGACGAGGATGATGAAAGCCGGGAACGGGAAAGCGACCCAGGGACAGGAGCAGACGAAGCGCGGCGGCGAGGGAAGCGCCCGGAAACCGGTGATTCTCTCGGGCATCCAGCCCTCGGGCCGCCTGATGATCGGCAACTACTTCGGCGCCCTGCGCAACTGGATCAAGCTGCAGGAGGAGTACGACTGCTTCTACATGCTGGTGGACCTGCACGCGGTGACCGTGATGCAGAAATCCGCGGACCTGCGCAAGCGCTGCTACGAGTTCCTGGCCCAGTACCTGGCCTGCGGCCTGGATCCCGGGCGTAATACGATCTTCGTCCAGAGTCACGTGCCGCAGCACGCCGAGTTGGCCTGGGTGCTGAACTGCATCACGCCCCTGGGGCAGCTCCAGCGGATGACCCAGTTCAAGGAGAAGGCCCGCCGGCACGCGAAGAACATCAACGCCGGCCTGCTCAACTACCCAGTGCTGATGGCCGCCGACATACTGCTCTACAGCGCCGACAAGGTGCCCGTGGGCGAGGACCAGAAGCAGCACCTGGAACTGACGCGCGATCTGGCCCAGCGCTTCAACGCGCTCTACAGCCCCACCTTCGTCGTGCCCGAGCCCTACATCCCGCCGCGCAGCGAGGGGGCCCGGATCATGAGCCTGCAGGATCCCGGGGCGAAGATGTCCAAGTCGGACGAGGATCCCGACGCGCTGCTGGCGCTGCTCGATCCGCCCGACCTGATCCGGGCCAAGCTCCGACGGGCGGTCACCGACAGCGGAAGCGAGATCGCCTACGATCCGGAGCGGCGCCCGGGGATCGCCAACCTGATGACGATCCACCGGCTGGTGACCGGCGAGAGTTTCGAGGAACAGGTGGAGCGCTTTGCGGGCAAGGGATACGGACCCTTCAAGCAGGAGCTGGGGGACGCGGTGGTGGCCTTTCTGGAACCCGTCCAGCGACGCTTCAAGGAGATCATGGCCGACCGGAAGAGCCTGGAGCGGGTGCTCGCGGAGGGAGCCGAACGCGCCTCCCGGAGAGCGGGCCGGCTGCTGGAGAAAGTCTACCGCAAGGTTGGTTTCATTGCCCGGGGACGCTGGGACTAAGTCGGACCTGGTGGTTCGTCACGAAAACCGCGGACAGGGCGCGATGTAACGAACGCGGCCGTTTGTGCTGGATCAGTAACGAGTCACGGCCCCGTCGTTAAGCGCGTCCAGGATCTTCAGGATCTGGGAGCGGGCCAGCTCCCTGGTGAAGGTGCAGTTCGGATCGGCCCACTGGTGGATCAGCTGTCTCACGCCGCCGAAAATGAAGTAGCGCAGGATCGCGGGATCGAGACCTTCCTTGAGACCCGCGCCCTTCAGGGTCTCCCCGAATAGCTTCATGAAGTCCCCGAAGAGGTCCGCCAGGTCACCTTCCCAGCGGTGCATCCAGAAACTCTGCTCGTTGACGAAGACCCGCGCGAGGTTGGAATCGGCCGAGAACCTGTCGAAGACGGCGTCCACCATCCGCTCGAGCTGCCGGCGATGATCGAGATCGCTGCGCCGCGCCACTTCCGTCAGCTCGGAGAGGATCCCGCTCCACATGTCGCGGAAGACAGTGTGCAGGATGTGTTCCTTGCTGTCGAAGTAGTTGTATACGGATCCGGTGGCCACCTTCGCCTCCTGGGCGACCTGGGCCACCTTGGCCTCGGCGAAGCCGTGGTGAGCGAAAACCTGGACCGCCGCTTTCAGGATGGCGGTCCTTTTCTCCCCTGTCTTGCGCCTCATTCCATTTCCCCCGTTCTGGACGCCAGCGCGCTTGAACCTTGCTTCGATTACAAGCTGATTAACTTCGGCAGGAAGGACAAGCTGAAGAGCCTGGTGCGGACATTAATGGCCGCGCAGGATGCGCCGGATTTCCTGGCGGAGTTCCACCAGGACCTCGCTTTCGAACCAGGGCCGCTGGGCCAGCCAGCGGCGATTGCGCGGAGAGGGGTGCGGCAGCGGGAAAAGCCGTGGCCGGCCTTCTTCGGGCTTCAACCAGGCGCGGAAGTCGCGCACGATCCCTGACACGGAAGCCCGCTCCGGGATCCAGTGATCCATGGCGCAGCGGCCGATCACCAGCACCAGCTCGACGTCGATGCGGTTGGCGAACTCCGCCTGCCAGGTATCCGCGCAGCGGGGGGGCGGCTTGAGATCTCCCTTGCCGGGTACGGTGCCCGGGTAGCAGAGGCCGGAGGGCACGATGGAGAAGCAGGCCGTGTCGTAGAATCGCTCCCGGTTCAGGCCCATCCACTCGCGCAGCAGGTCGCCGGAGGGATCGTTCCAGGGAATGCCCGTCTCGTGTACGCGGCGGCCCGGCGCCTGCCCCACCACCAGCACGGGGCTGCCGGGGGCCGCGCGGAAGATGGGACGGTGCTCGGGGATCTCGGGACAGATCCGGCAGTTCCGCACGCGCGCCAGGAATTCGGCGAAGCCGCCTTCCCTGGTCGGAGTACTTGTAGAGGCGGATTCGGGATGTGGGAGTTCCCGCTCCTCTGAGCCCATCCCGCTTTTCTGAATCATGTTCTGCATCGGCTCTCGCCATGTTACCTTAATTCCATTGAATGGAGGCCGGATGGATTTCGAAGCGGTGGTGATCGGCGCGGGAGTGGTGGGCCTGGCCTGCGCCGCGGAACTGGCCCACCGGTGCGAAGTGCTCGTGCTGGAGAGCGAAGAGGATTTCGGGCGCGGAATCTCCAGCCGCAACTCGGAAGTCCTGCACGCCGGCATCTACTATCCACTCGGCAGCTTCAAGGCCAGGTTCTGCCTGCGCGGACGGCGGATCATCGAAGAGCTGGCCGCGGAGGGCCGTTTCGGCTACAAGCGCCTGGGCAAATACATCGTGGCCGTGGAGGAGAGCCAGCTGCCCGTGCTGGAAAAACTGCGGCTCAACGGCCTGCGCAACGGAGTGGAGGACCTGCACTGGGCCGAGCCGGGCGAGCTGGAGCATCGGCTTCCCCCGGTGCGGGCCAGCGGTGCACTGTTCTCACCCTCATCGGCCATCCTGGACAGCCACGGCCTGATGCGCTACCTGAAAGGGCGGGCGGAAGCCGCGGGGGTCCTGTTCTCCTTCGGCAGCCGGGTCACCGGAATCCGCCGCGCGAAGGGGGCCTACGAACTCCAGGTGCTGGAATCGTCACCGGGCGACGGCAAGACCCACGTGCAGGCAGCGAAGAATGCGGGCCGGACGCTCAGTGCCGGGAAAGTGGTCAACGCCGCGGGGCTCTATGCCGACGAACTGGCCGCCTCGGCGGGCGTCGACATCGACGAAGCGGGCCTGCGGCAGTACTGGTGCCGCGGCGAGTACTTCGCGCCCGAACCGGGTGCCGCCCCGCGCCTGGAACACCTGGTCTACCCGCTGCCGGCGCCCGAGGGCGGCGGGCACCTGGGGATCCACGTGACCCTCGACCTGAACGGGCAGCTGCGTTTCGGTCCCTCCGCAGAGTACCCCGATCCTCCCTCGTTGCGCAGCGAGAACTACGGCCAGGACGAGCGCCTGCGCGAGGAATTCGGCCGCAGCCTGCGCAAGTACCTGCCCGATCTCGATACCGGACGGCTGGTGCCGGCGGGGGTGGGCCTGCGCCCGCGGCGCTACGGACCCGGCCGTCCCGCCCGCGACTTCTACATCCGCGAGGAGTCCGCCCGGGGGCTGCCCGGATTCGTTAATTTGATCGGGATCGAGTCGCCGGGGCTCAGCGCCGCCCCGGCCATCGGGGAATGGGTCGGGGAGCTGCTGTTTCCGGCACAGCGGGCTTGATCGCCGGGTTCGCCGGCCCGGACTGCGGGCGCCCATCCCCGGATCGCCACTATAGCCTGGAGCCCAACGTTTGACCTTCTTCGTGACCGGCCTTTTTGCACTGTTCATGAGTATTCTGCTGATGCCGCTGCTGCAGAAACTGGCCTTTCACATCGGCGCGGTGGACCGGCCCAACGATCGCAAGGTGCATTCCACACCGATTCCCAGGATCGGCGGGGTCCTGATCGCGTTCTCCTTCGTTTTGTGCTGTCTGGTGTTCGTGCCGCTGACGGACGGTGTCCGCGGTCTACTGGTGGGATCCCTGCTGATCAGCGCGCTGGGACTGACCGATGACTTGATGGGTGTCACGCCCGCGCGGAAGTTCATCGCTCAATGGGTGATCGCCGGCATCTTCCTCGCCATCGCCAGGCCCGAGTTCTGCTTTCCGTACCCGGAAGCGCCGGTTTGGATCAGCTATCCAATCGCCTGCTTCCTGCTTGTGGGTTTGATCAATGCTTTCAACCTCCAGGATGGACTCGACGGCTTAGCGGCCGGACTGGCCGTGATCTCGGCCTTGAGCCTTGGCATGGTCCTCAGCTACCACGGCAATTCAACCCTGATCACCCTGCTGGTGGCTCTCGTCGGCGCCGTGATCGGTTTCCTGCGGGTCAATACCTGGCCTGCCAAGATCTTCATGGGCGACACCGGCAGTTACCTGCTCGGCTTCGTACTCGGCGGCAGTCTCCTGCTGGGAAACGCTGCGGGACACTTGCCGCTCTGGAACGGACTGTTCCTTTTTCTGCTTCCCATCCTGGATACGCTCCAGGTTCTATTCCGCCGCGTGCTAAGAGGACGCGATCCATTCATCGCGGATCGGCGACACTTGCATCACATGATTCTGGACCTCGGTTTCGCCCATCAGCATGTCGTCTTCCTGGAATATGTCGTCGCTTCCTTCTTCACCTTGATTCCTCTCCTGCTGTTGTCCCCGCTGCGATTGCGATGGTTCGGCCTGGGGCTTGTTGGAACCGTTTTCTGTCTGTTCTGGCTGCAGTATCGAAACATTCCCGCGAACACCGGTAATCGAAACGGGCTTCAGCTAAGCTCACCGGTTCTGCGCCACTACATGAAACGAACAGTCCAGGTTGTGCTTGCGTGCGGCCTTCTAGCAATCCTGGCCGTCCAACTGGATCAGGTTCGCGGCATCGGTCTGAAATACGGAGTGCTTCCCACGGGTCTGGCGATAGCCTATGCCTGTTGGTCCTACTATCGGTTGAGACGCAGGCAGGAGGCGCGGCTCAGTATGTCACTCAGCCTGGTGGTTGGAGCGCAGTTGTTCATTTATCACCAGTACGGCGTGGAAAGCATGCTGCACGAGGGAATCTGGGTGAGCCTGGGGATCGTAAGCGCGGTGGTGTATCTCATGCGCTACCGGTATCACACGGTCATCTCGAATCCGATCGAGTACTTCCTGATCTTCGGCTCGATCCTGCTGTTCTACCTGCCGGTGAGCATCAAAGGTTCGTTCCGCACGGACTACCTGGCGATCGAAATGCTCAGCTTCTACGCCATCTACCGCGTTTCAACCGGCATTTTCAACCTAGAAGAAAATCCGCGGCTGCCGCTGATGGGCGCACTATGCCTGTTGCTCCTGGTGATCGTAGGGATGATCCGTGTATAGGGTTCGCACTGAAGGCGCGGCTTTCCGAGCGCTGCTCTGGCTGTTCCTGGCCGGTGTTTCAACCTGCCCGGCGGAGCTTCGTCCAGATCCAGGGGATCCCAAGTATCCCTGGTACCGGCTGGAGAGCACTACGGATCCGGACATGCGGGAGTTTCCGGACACGACTCTCGGCGCCTGGAACGCGACTGGACAGCTGCGCTGGTCCGACGAAGGCCACGGGCTGGCGGCGCACGGGGTGGTTCGATTCGGTGGTGGATTAGCACTTGGACTGCAGGTGATCGGAGGTGATCGGGCGGAGGATCCGGCCAGGCTGGGAACAACCAAGCGCTGGCGATCCTGGACGGGCCGCGTGACCGACAACTGGCTGAGATGGAGTTCGAACAACCTGTTGCTGGAATTCGGACGAGGTCCCATCGGGCTCGAACGCGACAGGATCAGCGAACTTGTTGTATCACGCGAGTTGCCTACGGCGGACCAGCTGGCTTATGTCCTCTCGACCGATTCCGGGAATCTTCAGTTGCGCGTTTCCACCGCGAGGCTGCGTTCCGAACGCGATCCCGGGCAGTTCAATCGCTGGCTGGCGCTGCACCGACTCACCTGGCGACCCGGGAGCGGACGGACGCGCGTTTCGATCGGCGACTGCGTATTGTACACTGGCCGTCATCGCGCGATGGAACTGCGTTACTTGAATCCCCTGGTTCCCTTCTTCACGGCGAGTTTCGACGGTTTCGCCATCCGCGACGAGGAGCGCGTGACAGGGGACGGCGAATACAAGCCCGACAACGACAACAACATGCTCTTCCTGGACTGGGACTGGTGGTTCTTGCAGGATCAACCTTGGAGATCGTGGAACTTCCGCCAATACGGGGAGCTGGTGCTCGACGAATTCCAGGCTGACGCGGAGGACCGACGGCGGATCGACGACATCCTGGGTTGCACCCTGGGCGCGGAAGCCCGGTTCCGATTCTCTGGTCGAACGCTTGGCCGCTTACGCGCCGAGGGCGGCTTACTCTCGCAATGGCTCTATCTTCACCCGGGCGAAGAGACTAGCTGGCTGGACCGCGGGCGTTACATCGGCAACCGGGAGGGCGGGGATCTGGGCGAACTGCATTTCGAGGCGGAACTGTTCTCCCGGATTATGATTCTGCCGCGTCTTCGTACTCGCTTCACGCATCTGCTGCTGGGTCTCGACTGGTTTCGCAAGGGCGAGATCGGCCCCGATTGGGAAAGGGATTTCGATGTGTCACCCGGCGGATTGGGGCAGTACGGCGTCACCGAACGAACACTTCGCTGGCGCGCCGCGGGAGACCTGGAGACGGCCGTCGGCCGGACCGGCCTGCTGATGATCCGTGCCGAAGCGCGACTGGACTGGATCGACAATTGGGAACATGACCCCGGCGAGAGACGCAGGATCGGCGCGATCTCGATCGAAGCGGTGTTACAGGGCAAGTTCGGTGAATCCTGAATCATCTGGGAGGGATTCCGGCGCAGCGCCGCTGGTCTCGGTGGCGATTCCCGCATACAAGGCTCCCTTCCTGGAAGAGGCGATTCGCAGCGTTCTGGACCAGACTTGGGAACGATTCGAGCTGATAATCGTCAACGACGCCTCGCCCGACGATCTGCACTCCATCGTCAGCGGTTTCGACGATCCACGAATTCAGTATTTCGAGAATCGGAGCAACCTCGGCGCGGAGAGCTTGGTCCGTAACTGGAATCGGTGCCTGTCCTACGCCAGGGGCGAGTTCTTCGCGGTCTTCTCCGACGACGATCGATATCATCCGCAATTCCTGGAACGGCTGATCAAGCTGGCGTCTGAACATCCCGGGGTCGATCTGTATCACACTGGAGTCAGGGTGATAGATCATGAAGGTCGCGAGAAGTTCCAAACGCCGGCTTGCCCCCGATGGGAACCTGCTCCTGAATTCATCCTGCGAAGAATAAGGGACGGTCGCAACCAGTATGCGCCCGAGTTCATGTGTCGCCGGAGGCGTCTCGTCGAGATGGGCGGTTTCGTTGATTTTCCCCTGGCCTGGTGCTCGGACGATGCCACCTGGTTCAGCCTGGCGGTTCCCGGCGGAGTGGCCTGCGTCGATGAGGCTCTCTGCGACTGGCGCTACTCGGACTGGAACATCTCGCGAGTCGGCCGAACGGATCAACGCCTGGAGGCGATCCGCCAATTCGATACCTGGCTGCGCCAGTTCCTGGAAGCACTGGAGTCAGACGATTCGTACAAGCTGAATATGATCGAAGAAATCCGCAGATGCTGGCCGCGCCGCAGGCGGATCCTGCAGGCGGATGTCCTGTCAAAGTGCGGTGATACCTACTGGACGGGAATTTATCGGCTGGCCAGGATCCCGCTTCAGCGCGGGGAAGCGGATGTGTCACTCAGGGCCGTACTCTTGGCTCTGTTACTGCTGCTCAGGCGGGGGCGCTGAGCGGGTCAAGATCGAGTTCACTTGCTAACGGTACAGTTGCCGACGGACGGAGATTCCATTCCATGCATCACTCTCCTTACTTCCGTATAGTCAGCCCGGGGATCCGGCACCTGACCGCGCACGCAGTTCATCAAGCTCGTCCGCGCGTGCAGCCAGGCGATCTCGGTCGAGATTCCACCAGGCCGAGCGCTCCAGGGCATCGATCACCCGCGCATCGAATCTTTTCCCGATTTCCCGTGCCGGATTTCCCGCCACGATGGAATAAGGCTCAACATCACGGGTGACCACGCTGCCGGCTCCGATCATCGATCCGTTGCCGATCCTGCGCACGCGGGGCAGGATAATGCTCCACTCGCCGATCCAGACGTCATGGCCGATTTCGAGTCGCGGACGATCCAGAAGGTCTTCCTTAACGACACCGGCGTTCGGATTGAACAGCAGCGGATGAGATGTGAATCTATCCCTGGGATGGTTTGCGCGGAAGATTCGAATATGAGGAGCGATAGAACAGTAGTTGCCGAAGCTCGTTCCAGGCGGAATGGCCCGCGGATCGAAGCAACCGCCATAGGTTCCATAGCCGATCTCGATACCGTGTATTACACCGAACAGACTGCGAATCGATCTCGACCACATCTCCCCGCTGTCCATTCTTGCCAGAATCCGGAGAAGCGGCTTTCGAGCTCGTGCGCCCGCTATTTTGTACAAATAACAGAGTACACGCATCGTAAGGGACTTCACGCTGTTGATTCCTTCTGTTGAAGAAAGCGGAACACCGTTTTCAGCGGCATGGTCACGTATTGAGTCCAAATCAGGTAGACCAGTGCACCGGTTGGTATCGCGACGCACAACCAGAGTGCTGCACGTTCCGGAAAGAAGAACCAGGCCACTCCGCGGGCGATGAATACCATCAGCAAGCCCCCCGCGACTGAAGGCAGGAAGCACCGTCCCAGCAGCCTCCAGGGAGAGACCCGCAGGACACGGGGAAGATAATATGCGTGATACACGATGAACTGGATGGAGTAGTACGCGCATATGCCGACGGCTGCCGCGCCGACCTGAATACGTGGAGCCAGGATCCAGGTGCATGCCAGAGCAATTACGGCAGCGACGGGGCTGCTGACGACGAGAGCACGAATTCGACCGGTGCCCATCACCACTCCGGCGATCGGGGCCAGGTACAGGAACATGAATCCACCCAGCCAGAGGTTCAACCAGGGGCTGAGTATCGCGTAATCCGTTCCAACATACACTTCGAGGAGTCGGTCTGAAACCGTTATCAAACCGAAGATCAAGCCTGCCATAAAGACCCACGCAACACGAGTCACTTTATAGATGATCAATTCCAGCAGTTCAACGTTCTTTTCCGCAACCGCTTTCGAGGTGATGGGAAGAAGATTGGACAGAAGAACGCCGTTCAGGAGTACCAGTACACCGCTGATGCCGAATAGGATCTGGTACTCCGCCGCCACCGATACGCCCTCCACGCAGCGCGCTGCCAGAATAAGCGGTCGCAATTGAATGGCCGACGCCATGGATGCACCGATGATGAAGAGACCGATACTGAAGGACAGGACCTCCTTGAATTCTGTCCAATACCAGGAAGGGAAGAAGGAGCGTATTGCAGGATAACGATTTTTCCATTTCTTAATATTCATCGGTATGGAGATTCTGGATGCGAGCATGAACAGCGTGAAGAAGACCCAGATCGGCAATTGAGCAGATATCGCCGCGAGAATAGTCAGCAGCTTCGATACTTCCTGGATCACGTTGATCTTAGCCAGCCAGCTCAGTTGTTCGTCGGCAGCCAGCAATTGTTCGACCATCGAGAAGGGCCATGTAAACAGCGTGAAAACACCTGCTGTAACGAAGATCCAGCGAAGATTGCTGACTTCAGCTTCCGGGACGTTGAACAACTCGATTCCCAGCCAAGCCAGGCTGATAAACACGATTGCATTCAGAATACCTACCGTGCCGTAAAATGTGAAGCTGCTCTGAGCTGCCCGGCCAATAGTAGAGTATTCCGACCTGGCCATCCAGATCGATGCGTGACGGACCAATCCGGTCGGGAGTCCAAGCGCCGTAATGCTCATGTAGCCGCTCAGGGACATCGCCAGAACCACCAGTCCATATTCCACCTCTCCATAGAATCCGAGCAGCAGGGGTATTGAAATGAGCTTGATTACACCCCCGGTGATCTTGGCGCTCACCGACCACAGGGTGGAAAATGCAGTTTTCCGAATTCGCCCGCGCTGATTCTGTGGACTGGCAGTATCAGCCATGAGTTCTCCGGTATGCCCGTTTCAGGGAACCAAAAAAACTCCGAACCACTTCCTTCAAGCCAGCTCTTGCAATATTACCGTATATGTACAGACCTTGATAGCGAGGCACGGAGGCGCCACCAAATCGGTAACCCCAAAGCCGGGCCGCCACCACGGAGCGTCTTGAGCGCTGGTAAGCCTGGATCCGATTCAAAGCCTCCAGGTCGTAGTTTACAGCGCCGAGCAGTCCGGAACGAATGCTCTCGTGAAGCATTCTGCTACCGCGTTGACTGCGAACCAGGATCAGGCTGCGACCCTCCGAGTCAGGGAATTCTGGATAGCCGTCGCTTGCTTCCCAGGCATCGGCACAGACAATATCCGCCAGACAACCGATTCCATCTGCGCATATCTTGCAGCGATTATGCAGTCGCGTATTGAGCACTTCACCCCATGACTCCTGGTAGCTCAGACTCGCCTCGCGGCCATCCGAAGTCCGGGCGGTCGCTCTTCCCGGCCACCCGCAACCTCGATAACGGAAGGATTCGAGCGTATCACGGGTGATCCCCATTCGCTGAAGAAGGGTCTCTGTGGCCAAGAGGCTGGGAGTCCCGGCGCAGAAGAAAGAGACGATGAGCATGACGCGCTCGGCGAATTCCGTCCTGTGCTTGAGATACTGCCGCAGTGCCGCTACGTCGCAGGGACGGCAAACCACCGCCAATCGTTCCGCGGGGTCGGACAAAGCATCATGCAGCCCCGCAAGGGGTGCCGCCGGCGCATATCGAGATCCGGTCCTGTGCAATAGATCCGGCAGACTCCGGCTGATCCCGGGAGCGAGTTCAAGCGGGTCATGTGCGGATGGTCCGATATGAAGTACTGCGGTGGCATTTCCGGATTCGAGCAAGTGAAGCAGGAGCGCCGTAATTGCACCGCCAGAGGAAGCCCTGTGCCGGATACGATGGTCGGTCGCATGACCCACCAGCACCTCGTGAAGAGGTCCCCACAGTCGATCGTAACGGATTCCGGCGGGTCGTTCCAGCTTGACCCGCAACCCTGGACAACTTGTCCTGATGACTTCCCACTGTTGTTCGTTGATGTGATCCGTTCGTGGATGCAGGAAACCATCCGCTTTCAGAACCAGCCGCACCTGGCCATCGGTAACAGCGGGACATAGTCCGCAGGCAATACACAATCCAGCCCTGTCGATGTCCTCAGGGCTGTTCAACAAGTGGCCTGAAACTTTCGACAAGAGCACTAACGAATCTATCGTGATCTTGAAGTATCTGCTTCAATCGTACCTCAATTGTCTCTCGCAACAGGTTCCTGTCATCGTATCCATCCAGGACTTTTCGGCGTACCTCATTCGCATTCTCCAGGCGCAGGTCGGCCACGTATGGGTAGTCGAGCGAATCCGCGAACAGGCCGCCAAACTTCCTGCTGTACGCAATCGGTACAACTGGAACCCCTACCGCGAAAGCGGCAATGCATGCGTGCATCCGCGAACCGGTGAAGAAGTCCAAACCTGAAATAAAAGACTTAGCCTCCATCGGTGTTCTGAACTCCGGCGCGAGTTCAACTGCTGGAAAAAGACGTCGCAATTCCCGGTTAGCGCTTGCATCATCTTCGACATGGCCGCTGCCGGCAAGAACATGAGGTATCAGAGTGACATTTTTCGATCCCCGTTGCAGGAGGGATTCGATGACATCGCAAATGAGATCCCGGTAATTGCATTTCAACCGGAACATGTTGTCACCGGTGTATCCCCCGTTCCAGAGCAGGCCAGAGACGTTAATCCCGATGCTTGAGGTGTCGTCCAGTGGTTTGGCCTGTTCGAAGGGCAGCATGAAGGCAACATCCAGGCTGATCTGATGCTTGCGATCAGGGTCTAATCCCCGCAGTAACCGCAGACTGAGACTATCTCGCGGTGTTACCATTCTTGCCTTCCGAAGCAGCCGGCGGCCGATCCATCGAGCAAACCGATGATCGAAGGGTCCGATAGTCTGAGGAAACAGGTAGAGGGGCTTCCCAGCAAGTCTGGTCAGGATTTTCGAAAAGGCGAGGTTAGTGAAGCGTCCTTTTCCATAGATATCAGTGAAGCTGTCACCTTCCCCAAGATCAATTACCAGATCAGCCCACTTAAGCGTATTACTGTATGTTCGGAGACCTCGCTTAACGATACCCTTCCAGGAAAGATGCGTAACTGGGAAAAATGTATAAGAAATGGTTTTGTCACCAAGTTCCAGGTTGTCATCATGAGCGCTCTGCCTTCCGGTTCCGCACAAGCGATAGCTGAATTCCACTCCCAGGTGTTTCGAAACCTCGTCAAGCACGTGCAGTGCGGAATACGTGATAGCATTGACACCCAGATTCGCAGAAGATGTTGTGCCCCAAACAATGCAAATTCGTTTCATGCGATAATGTTAGATGAACTTATGTTCAAAGCTGCCCATCAGACGACGGTCTCATCAAGATGGTCCGGGAGGTCCGTTTGTGAATTCATCGCAAGGACGAATCGCGCCTGATTTGTTCTTATCTTACTGAATTAGAATCAATCGAGTGAAACCGGAATCGTGTCGGATATGCAGGCGGACAACTCAAAGCGTCAGGCGAAAGTCATATCCAATTCGCTGGGAATTCTCAACGGCGCTATCCTGGCCTTCGTCGATATCGACATCTTTGGCTTCAGTCACATCGTCTTCCTATTTATTGTGGCAGCCATAAACGCATTTCTTCTGGGTCCGGTGGCGAAAAGATCTTTGGCGAACCATTCTTCCGATCCATGGATAAGAATTTTCCTGCTATACGCCCTATTCTACCTTGTTGTTACCGGATTTTCATTTCTCATGGTTTCTGAAGGAGATTATGCGGGATATAAAGTGACCAATATCGTTGGATACATACGAATTACTTCAATCTGGATGTTCTATATCTTATCGATTTGGCTGCTGCGATATTTAAAAGATTTCAATTGTGTTCTTCGGATGATCCTTGTATCCTGGTTATTTTTCAATATTACTTACGGCTTAATCGAATTAGCCTATGGTGGCCCAATAAACGATTTTTTTCATACGCAGTTTGCGCATCCTAGAGGAAGAATCCGCATGCTAGGGTTTGAGCCATCCTACTCTGGGTACATGATTCTGTTTATTGCCATGCTGACACTCTTCCTGAAAGGCAAGTTCGATCTGCGCAGTCGGATCCTGGCCGGACTGGTTGTGTTTCTTTTCACAATGATTTCTTCCAAGGGCGCCGTTATCGCGTTGGTATTAGCGATTATCGGTACAGGACTGTTTATATTCATCCAACTCATCCGCATGCGGCAGCTCTATAAGAGTGTTGTTTTTAATAGTGTTGTGTTCATTTCTATGCTGTCAATTATGCTGTATCTGACATTGGACCCCAAAAAGCTGGCCGACTTCTACTACAACGTTTTTTTCCCATTGACGAAAAGCGAAGAGGCCCGTCGCAGCCTTGTATTCAGTTCCGATTATCGATTCGGCAGTTTCACGACCCGCTATGCATCAATGCTGACCTCGTGGGAGATCTTCAAACAGCATCCCTTGTTTGGTGTTGGCGTTGGCATGGGACCCAGGCACTTCTACGACTACATGCTGGAGAGCAGATTCTTCAACGAGGAAATGTGGACTTCGTTCATCGGTTCGCGTACGAGTAAGAACTTCTTCTTCCAGAACCTTGTGGAAGGAGGTTTGATCGGAATCAGCCTGCTGATCTCCTTGATCGTAGTCACATTCAAGCGTGTTTTTCCCTATCTGTCCGTGAGAGAACGAATCAGTTCCGTTCTATTCGTACTCTTCTTCCTGCTCGGGATGCTTCTCACCGAGCGGGTGCCGTTCCTGCTGATTCTGCTTTTCTACTACATGATCTACTCGCAGCGGATCGATCGACGCGATGAGGATTGGGCCAATGCCTGAGCCTCGTCGCGTTCTTCTGGTAGAACCGAACGGGATGGGGGGGCACGCGGAGTACTGCCGCTCACTCAGGGAGATTCTTTCCTCCAGGTACCGGGTCGGGGTCCTTACCCGCAAGCGTGACGGGGTGCGGTGGAAGGCGGAAGATGCGGTCCTGTCCCGTGTGACGCGCTTGGGTCTCTATGCCGGGATCTGGAACTTCCTCCGTCGCCGAGGCAGGCGGTACGACGTGATACACTTCCAGGTTCTCAATCTGTTCATGGTCGTCGTTCGTCTGTTGCTGTACCTGCCTCGACGGAAGGTGAGAGTCGTCTATACCTGGCATAATCTGGTGGAGCATCGATCGACTCCCGCGGCCAGGTTCGCACATGCCGGTCGGCTGATCCTGCTGCGTTGGGGGTTGGTGCATGGAATCTACCTACATGACACCTTGAAACCGCTGTTCGAAAAGGGCGTGATCTCGCTGCCGGGTCCTAGGCCGTCTTTCGTGCCCCACCATTCGTTCCGGTCCTACGACGAGCTGTGCGAGGAGTATCAGCGATGCAAGGACGGCAGGGGAGTCAACCTGCTGTTCTTCGGCGTGGTGCGCCGGAACAAGGGGCTCAAGGAATTCCTCGAACTGCTTCTACCGGACAGCTACCCGCTGCGTTTCCGCATCGCGGGAAGGTTTGTCGATTACCCGGCCGGTGATCTACAGAAATACAGCGCGATGTTCGATGAACTGAACATTGAGGATCGCTTCATTTCCCCCGAGGAAAAGGCCGGGTACTTTCGCTGGGCCGATTGGTGTGTTCTGCCGCATACCAGTGAATTCGTGGCCACCAGCGGTGTTCTGATCGATGCCTACGACTATGGAATCCCGGTCCTGGCGCTCAGGGGTTCCGCGCTGGCCGGGGAAGTGGAAGCTGCGGGAACCGGTCTCGTGCTCGATCCGACGAATGCCGACGAAGAGAGACGCACGATCACCGCCCGACTCAGGGACGAGAAGTTGCGCAGCGAACTCCGCGGAGTGATACGTCGCGAGATGCTGGAAAGACGAAGGCCGGAAGCCATTTGCGCCGCATATGACTACTGATACGCTCCACCGGCGATGAACAGTCATCTCCCCATACTGTACTACCACAGCGTGGCCGACCACCCGCGCCAGCATCCCTGGGCCTTCCTGAGCGCGCGGATATCCGAGTTCAGGCGCCAGATGGAGTGGCTGTCGCTTCACCGTTATCGGACTGTGACGTGGAAAGAGCTGCGGTCGTTCCTGGAAGGCTCGAAGCCCCTGCCTTCCAAATCCCTGATGATTCAGTTCGATGACGGCTTTCTAGACAACTGGTCGGTTGTTTTCCCGATCATGCGCGATCTGGATCTGTGTTACAGCATCGTGGTATCCGCCGATTTCATCGATCCTTCCGAAGAGATCAGACCCTTTGTGCGTGATACGCTGGACGAACCCCGCGAGAGATGGTGGGGATACCTGAACCTTGAGGAGATGAGAAGGATGGAGAAGTCGGGCCTGGTGGACATCCAGTCCCATTCGCAGACACACACGTGGTATGAATGTGGTCCGGCTGTGCTTGGCCGCTTCAGCGAATTGAAGAGCAGACGCCCCTTGCCTTGGCTGTACTGGAACCAACGGCCGGAGCGGAAGCCCCATTGGCTGCTCGACGACTGGGAGGCTGAAGTAGATCCCGACGCACCGGTGTTCGAACACGGGAAAGCACTGGAGATCCGGCGATATCTGCCGTCAAGGGAGTACACTGATCTGCTCCTGCGAGGGTTCGACCAGCGCGAATGCACGGAGCGATTGGGTGTCGATGGACTTGGCCGACATGAGACTGACGATGAACGAAGAGACAGAATGCGAATCGAGCTCGCCTCCGTGAAGCATCTGCTGGAGCAGGAATTGAGCAAACAGGTGGATGCGCTCGTCTGGCCGGGCGGGGGGTACGGCGAGGAGAGTCTTCGCATAGCCCGGGATCTGGGCTACCGGATTTTCAGCAAAGGGAAAGAACTGAATCGCTTCGGATCGGGCAGCACCTCGGTGAGCCGCCTGGCGGGGATCCTCAGCCTGAGGGGCAAGCCGCTCCCGGCGGGACAGCTCTGGTTTCTCAACCTGCAATTGCTGCGGGGAAGAAGCCCGGGCCTGAATGCCGCCGCGCGTATCGTCAAGAACATCGTCCGCTGAGCATGTTGAATGAATTCTACAGCCGCTTACCGCTGCTCGGTCAGGAACTACTGTTGACGGCTTACAACAGTTATGTGATGTGGAAGAAATACGGCTGCCTGTTCCACCTGTCCGAAGGGAACGCGATAAGACATCCCGAATCCGCCTTTGATTCACGCCGGGCTTTGCTGGGATTCCTCGAGCGCGCCAGGAAAGACTCGCCTTATTATGCACGCGTACTTCCGGAGAGGCGCGAGCTTGAATCCGCCGCCGGGCCTGCCGAGATTCTCTCTCGTCTGCCTCTGATGCCTAAATCGCTATTCAAGGAACAGGCCCGCAAGATCATCTCCAGGCGGGCGAACATCTTCAACAGTGTCGGCTTCCGAACGAGCGGCACGACCGGCATGCCCTTGACCGGCAGGCTGGC
Source organism: uncultured Bacteroidaceae bacterium (assembly GCA_964568855.1). Classification (GTDB taxonomy): domain Bacteria; phylum CAIWAD01; class CAIWAD01; order CAIWAD01; family CAIWAD01; genus CAZMSD01. The sequence goes on from CAZMSD010000014.1 coordinate 25,804, forward strand.
CAGGAGGGATCTTCGCAACCGGTACGTCGCGCTCAGGGAGTGGTTTCGAGGGTCGGGCGCGGATCTTTCGATGCGCTGGGCCAGGTTCTCGGGCGTGGACCTGCTGGGAAAGTCCACGGCCTGCATCGCCAGGCGTGATCTGCTGCTGGGGCACTTGTTCCTCTCGGTGTATCACATGAAGTCGGAGACCGTATCGCAATATCACCGAGCCCTCAGAAATAACGGGACGCAGGTGCTGGAAGGCTACCCCTCCGCCGTGGCGACCCTTGCCGGTCTGTTGATCGAAGGCGGATTCGGTCCGCTCCGGCTGGAACACGTGTTCACCACGGCCGAGACGCTTTCCGACGATCAAAGAAGCCTGATCGCGCGCGTATTCGGCGTGGAACCGAGGGAGTATTACGGCAGCGCGGAAATGTCGCCGCTGATCGTGTCCGGGGAGGATGGGCTGATGCGGCTTATCGCGCGCACGGGCCTGGTCGAGTTGCTCGATGCCCGGGATCGTCCGGTGATACAACCGGGCCAACTCGGTAGATTGGTGGTGACCAGCCTTAACAGCGAATTCATGCCCCTCATTCGCTATGACATCGGCGACTTCGCGGAGTACCATTCGGGCGGGGTTGATGATCTGATCCTGCGGAGGATATACGGACGCAGGGAGGAGATCGTCCGCGGCGAGGATGGACGATACGTGGGAAGGTTGTCAACCGCGCTGAAGAAACTGCCGCAGGCGGTGCTGGAATCCCAATTGCGTATCGCGGAGGACCGGGTGCGCCTATGTTACGTAGCCGCGGAAGAAGTCTCGCACGAACAACTGGTGCCGTTCGTCAGGAGTATCACGAGCAAACTGGGCGAGGTCAGACTGTCGATCGAGCGGGTCTCTGAGATCCAACTCGGCCCGCACGGCAAGAAGACGGCCGTCGTCGTCGAGAAGTAGAATGCGGATCGCCTACGTCATCAGTTCCCTCATGCTGGGCGGCGGGGAACGCCTGCTGGTCAATCTGGTGAATCACCTGCCCGAGGATCACCAGGTGCTCGTGGTGGTGCTCAAGAGCGGCATGCCGCTCCTGACCCAGATCACCAATCCCGGGGTGCGGGTGGTCAGTCTACGGGCGAAGTCGTACTTCAACCCGATGCTGTTCGTCCGCCTGATCCGCACCCTGCGAGGATTCGAACCAGACATCGTGCACGCCCATATGACCCTGTCCAGCCTGCTCAGCCGAGTGGCGCAGCCCTTTCTCCGCGACCCAGTGCTGATCAACCACTACCACGGCCTGTCCCACTGGAAAGGATTTACACTCAGGCTGACCGATCGACTGACCCAGGGTTGCGTGGATCGAGTCATCTGTTGCAGCCAGGCCAGCAGGAGGCAGCGGATCGAATCGGACGGATTGGATCCCGCTCTGATCGAGGTGATGCCGAATGCAATACGCGTTGATGATTTCACCCTGCAGAAGGACCGGTCCCGTGCTGCGAACATCCTGGGCCTGGCGGGCAGATTGACTCCCATCAAGCAGGTGGACTTGGCGATCCGTCTGTTCGGCCAGCTTCGGAGCCATGGAATTCCGGTGCTGTTGAAGATTGCCGGGGACGGCCCCGAGCATGGACCGCTGAGGGATCTGGCCGCTGAGCTGGACCTGACGCCGTATGTGGAATTCCTGGGAAACGTCGAAGACATGGCGGACTTCTACGCCGGGATAGACGTCTTCTTACTCAGCTCAAGGTACGAGGATCTGCCCTTGGTGCTTCTGGAAGCGCTCGCGGCAGGCAAGTTCATCGTTTCCAATGATGTCGGTGGAGTGCGCGACATTCTAACGGGTGCTCCGCATGCCTTGATTCTGGACCTGGATTCGGAAGACGCGGTGGACCGGATTGTCCGCTTCATTAGGGATCTACCGACGGGACGGGTTTCAAGAGAAAACCGGACGCATGCCGCACGCTTTGATATCAGGGAGTACGCCCGCCGCATGGTCCTGCTGTACGAATCATTGTTGCGTTGAGCCTGGCTTGTAGACTGGGCCGGTGGTTACAGTGGACATTCAAATCACGCATCCTGAGGAGATGTGGGCGGTGACTCGCTTGATTTTCTTGGACTCTACATTTAACCTTTAGAGTGGCTATCCCGAATGTCACACGGAATACCAGAAGCCAAGGTGATGCTGTGCGAACGAGATGAATCGTTCCTTCAAGTAGCAAGTTGTTCTGAGAGCGGAAAGAGAAATAGACAAGATTGGATGTCTCGCAGCAGTGGTAATGCTCCATAGAAAGAAAATACTCCAAGTATGCAATACTGATTTCTACCTTACCAGGTTCTTGCGCCCTTTATTAGTCGCTTTAGTAGATGCTGGATTTGAAGTTCACGCCGCCACCGAAGGAGAGAACATACCAGACGATTTGCTGGCCATATGCACCATGCATCAAGTAACTTTCCCAAAGAGGGCGTCATTCGTAAGTTTTTCCGAGAGTATTAGATCTCTGCGGCATCTCATTCGGAAAGAGGAATACACCTGTGTTAACGGGCATAACCGCAATGCAAGTATCGTGGCTAGAGTAGCGGCATGGCGTGAAAAAGTCCCCATTAATCTCTATACAGCGCACGGCTTCTATTTTCACGATGACCAAGGGCTGATCAACTGGACACTGACCCTTGGTCTTGAAGGATTTCTTTCTTTGATCACTGACTACACGCTCAGCCAAAGCCAGCAGGATACAGAACTCATGAGGCAATTGAGACTGATTAGAACCCACCGAATTGAGACGATTGGTAATGGAATCGATACAAACAAGTTTTCAGTAGAAGAGCCACGGGAAAGTGTAGAAAAGCGACTTGGCTTGGCTCATGGAGTTTTTCGAATTGCTAGTGTTGGACGGATTGTTGAGGGTAAAGGATTCATTGACCTAGTTGACGCATATGCTCGCTTCGTACAAGAGGATCCCGATCATGTGACAAGTGAGCTTGTAATTGTTGGCGGGAATATAGATAACGATATCAGCCCTGTTGCCAATCGGCTACGTGTTCTACTGGATGAGTACGATATTGCAGATAAGGTCAAGCTTACAGGGATTGTCGATAACGTTCAGGATTATCTCAGGGCTTCTGATCTTTTTGTATCGTCATCATACCGTGAGGGAATGCCACGCGCTTTACTAGAGGCGATGTGTGCAGGTCTACCAATCATTGCCACAAACATACGCGGATCAAGCGAAATTATCACTCATGGAGTTCATGGGTACCTTTACCCTGCACACAATGTCGCTGCATGTCAGACAGCAATTCGAAGAATGTTCTTGTCTCCTCAAGACCGAGTTACAATGCGAAAACGCAACCGAGAGTTAATTCTCGACCATTATACAGATATATCTTATATCGAACGGCAAGTTAATGCGATAATGAAGCTCTTTCATTTGGAGAACACTGGAGGACGGGATGGATAGAGTACCTGGCAGACACCAAAAGGATGTCACCCGCTTCTTCGATGGATATGCTGAAGAATTCCATGGTATTTATGGTCGCCAACATGCGAGCACACTCGGCGGTTTCATTGATCGACTTACTCGACGAGGTATGTTTGCCCGTTTTCAGGAAGTGATTCGCCAATGCGAGTCATTAAGTATGAAGTCTCTTCTCGATGTTGGTTGTGGTCCGGGTATTCATGGTGCACTTCTTGCCAAAGAATTGGACATGACCATTCATGGACTGGATGTCGCACAAAGAATGATAGATATCGCAAATGCTAATGCTTCGGAAAATGGCGTGTCAGACAAGTGTGACTACATGGTCGTTGACTTCATGGATTTCACAGGTGGATGTGATTATGACGTGTCCCTTGCCCTCGGTGTTGTCGAATACATAGAGGATCCAGCCCCCTTTGTCCGGAAGATGATTAGCCATGCAAAAAGGCGCGTGATGTTCAGTTTACCTGTAAAATGGCATTTACTAACACCTCAGCGTATGATCCGTTACAAGATTCGTAAATGTCCACTCATGTTTTATGATAGGAAAGATATTTCATTATTGATGAATCGTTGCAGAGTGAACTGTTATGATGTGAAGCGTATGAATAGAGATTTCTTAATTATTGTATCCAGCGAGAAAGAGTAAGTATATTATGCATTGTTTGTCTTTCGATCTTGAAGAGTGGTTTCATTTTCTTGATCTGGAAGAAAATCTTGATGTAGAAATGTGGGACTCATATGAATCCCATGTCGAGCGGATGACCTATTCTCTATTGGATTTTCTTGACAACCATAATCAGCAGGCCACGTTCTTTGTTCTGGGTTGGATTGCCGTTTCCTATCCTGCCCTAGTGAGGGAAGTTGCCTTACGAGGACATGAGATCGGATGTCATTCTTATAGCCATCCATTGTTATACAACATCAATCCAACCTCTTTTGAGGTAGATCTTGTCAAGGCTCTAGATAGTATTGAGCATGCCAGTGATGTAAGGCCTGTAACATACAGAGCACCTGGCTTTTCAATCACTCCGAAATCTCTGTGGGCTTTTGATGTCCTTAGAAAACATAAGATTACTACGGATTCCTCTGTGTTTCCTGCTCTGCGAGCTCACGGTGGATTGCCCGGAGCCCCCACGCTCCCTTTTGTCATTGAAACCAAATTCGGTAATATGTATGAACTGCCTCTTTCCTCAACTTCCCTATTAGGGTTGCGTTATGTATTCTCTGGTGGAGGGTATTTTCGCATCACTCCAGGCTGGCTGTTGGAGAGGTTCTTTCGCAAAGCTGATCAGCGGAACATGCCTGTTATTACATATTTTCATCCACGGGATTTCTTTACTGACGTTCCCATTCCAGACATTTCGATTTACCGGAGATTCAAAGCAAGAATCGGGCTGGCAAAGACATTTAAGAAACTCAGTAAACTATTGAAAACGGAAAAGTTCTGCCCAGTAGGCAAATACGTGGAACATCTAGCGAAATCCAGAATGCCCCAGTATACACCTCAAGCCCTTTTGAATGTGTCACGTAATGGCGTACTGATGATATTGGTCATTCAATTGCTAGGATAATAGTTTAGCTCTGTCAGTAATACGATGTATCACTCGCTGTGATCGGACATCAAAGCGGCCGGGTCCGGTAGCCCTTTACGCGTAGACGATCGACCTGATCTGATTGGCCACCCGCTCCACCTGTTCTTCGCTGATTTCCGCGAACATCGGCAGCGAGAGGATCTCAGCGCAGGCATTTTCAGCCACTGGAAACGAGCCCGCCCCGCAGCCGAGGTTCCTGGCCGCGGGCTGCAGGTGCACGGGAACGGGGTAGTGCACCCCGCAACCGATGCCCGCATCGGCCAGCAGTGTCTGCAGCTCGTCGCGGCCGATTCCCGCTTCCGGCAGGACGCGTATCACGTACAGGTGGTAGACGTGCTCGCGGTCCGGCAGCTCTTGCGGGAGGGTGATCCCCTCGATACCCGAAAGCGCCTCCCGGTACATGACCGCTACCTGCCGGCGGGCCGCCGTCCAGGCCGGGAGGTGCTTAAGCTTCACGCCCAGCACCGCTCCCTGGATGCCGCCCATGCGGCAATTATGACCCCATTCGGCGTGCTCGTGCTTGCGGGGCGAACCGTGATCCCTGAGTCGCCGGAGGCGCTCGTAGAGCTCCCCGTCGTTGGTCAGCACCGCCCCGGCTTCCCCGGCGGCGCCCAGGTTCTTGGAGGGATAGAAGCTGAATCCGGCGGCCCTGCCCATGGAACCCGCCTTGCGCCCCTTGTATTCCGCCAGGTGGGCCTGGGCGGCGTCCTCCACCACCGGGATGTCGCGCGCGCCGGCAATCTCGAGAATCGGGTCGAGGTCGGCGGGCTGGCCGTAGAGGTGCACCGGGACGATCGCCCGGGTGCGGGGCGTGAGGGCCCGCTCCAGCAGCCGCGGATCCATGTTCAGGCTGTCGGGCTGCACGTCCACGAAGACCGGGCGGGCGCCCGCGAGGAGGATGGCCTCCACGGTGGCGATGAAGGTGTTGGGGCAGGTGATCACCTCGTCGCCGGGACCCAGGCCCAGGGCCCAGAGAGCCAGGTGCAGGGCCGCGGTCCCGTTGCAGCAGGCGGCGCAGTGGCGCGCTCCGTGGGCCTCGGCGAAGCCCTTTTCGAAGGCTTCCACCGCGGGCCCGTGGGCGAACTCGCCGCGCTCCAGGATGTCAATGACCGCGCGGTCCAGCTCGGTCTTGATCGACCGGTACTGCGCCTTCAGATCGACGAATGGAACCTGCATCTGCCTCCCCGCTGCTTCGTGTCACCCGGATCCGCGTTCCCGGACCGCAATCTCAGGCGCCGCGGACGGGGCGAAAGCGAATCGCGCATGGAATCTGGCGAATCGCCGCGGAGAAGGCAAAAGGCCGATTCCTTAACTTGATCCACGTTTAGGTCGGCTGTAAAAACAATCGCGAGTTCAATAATGAAGATAGGCGTCATCGGCCTGGGCTACTGGGGTCCCAACCTGGTCCGCAATTTCCTTTCCACCGAGGGGGTTGAGGGAGTGCTGTGCTACGATACGGATCCCTCGCGCGTGCTGGCGGTGGCCCGGCGCTTTCCAATGGTGGAATTCGCCGAGTCCTGCGAGGACTTGATCGGCCGCCCCGAGGTCGCCGCAGTGGTCCTCGCCACGCCCCTCTCCACGCACTACCCGCTGGGCCTGCAGGCGATCGAAGCGGGCAAGCACCTGCTGGTGGAGAAACCCATCGCCGCCTCGTCGGACGAGGCGCGCGAGCTGACGGAACGGGCCGACGGCGCGGGGCTGGTCCTGATGGTGGATCACACCTTCATCTACACCGGCGCCGTCCGCAAGCTGCGCGAGCTGGTGCAGGACCAAGAGCTCGGCGACCTGCTTTACTTCGATTCGGTGCGCGTCAACCTGGGCATCTTCCAGCACGACACCAACGTGGTCTGGGACCTGGCCCCGCACGACATTTCGATTCTCGACCACCTGGTGGCCCGCGAACCGGAGTCGGTCCAGGCCATCGGCGCACGGCACTACTACGAATACGAGGACATGGCCTACCTCGGCGTCCGCTATGCCGGCAACCTGCTGGCCCACTTCCATGTGAACTGGATCTCGCCGGTCAAGGTGCGCCGGATCCTGGTGGGCGGGACGAAGAGGATGGTGCTCTACGACGACATGGAGCCCAGCGAGAAGATCAAGGTCTACGACAGCGGCGTGGAACTCGGCAGCCGCGAGGACATCTACCGCACGCTGGTCCAGTACCGCACGGGAGACATGCTGGCGCCCAAGCTGGACCTCAGCGAGGCTCTGGGCCTGATGTGCCGGGAATTCGTCCTGAGTATCACGGACCAGCGGGAACCCCTGACCGGCGCCGCCTCAGGCCTCAACGTGGTGCGCATTCTCGAGGCCGCGGACCGCTCGCTGGCCTCGGGCGGCACGGTCGTGCGACTCTGAGGGAGCTTCAATGGAACAGTACCTGCGCATCGCCGAGGACGTCGTGCTGGGGAAGGACGTCCGCTTCTTCGGCTTCGTCAACCTCTACGGCTGCAGGATCGGCGACCGCACGAAGATCGGCGCCTTCGTCGAGATTCAGAAGGGGGCGGAGGTGGGCAGCGACGTGAAGATCTCCAGCCACAGCTTCATCTGCGAAGGCGTGCGCATCGAGGATCGCGTCTTCGTGGGACACAACGTGAGCTTCATCAACGACCGCTATCCCCGCGCCACGCGCGAGGACGGGAGCCTGCAAACGGAAGAGGACTGGAAGCTCGAAGGGACCCTGGTCGAGCGCGGAGCTTCAATCGGCTCGGGATCCACGATCCTCTGCGGCCTGCGCATCGGCGAGAACGCCGTGGTGGGCGCCGGCAGCGTGGTCACCCGGGACGTGCCGCCGAACACGGTGGTGGCCGGCGTGCCCGCCGGGATCCTGCGTAGTTTGTAACACGCAGTTGCCAGCGTAATGCCATGCCGTCAAGGGAAGACGCTGGACCGGTGACCGGTCTGTATGAAACCCGTCGTGGCGCGGATTCGCTCCGCTGAGTCCTATCGCGCATCACGCCCGCGCAGCGCCCGCAGAAAGGCGGCACGCCGCCGGGGGTCCCGCAGGTCCTCCTCGTCGGCCAGGGGCAGACCGGGCATGCGTTTGCGCAGGGCCAGCACGAAGAGCCCGCTGCCGTCCCGGCGCGGTAAACGGCCGAGGACCTCGGGGAACAACTCCACGTCCCCGTTTCCGCAACTCGGCGAGCGGGCCTTCAACAGGACGCCCGTGATACGGTCCTTCGCGAGCTCCCCGACGCGCCGCTCAGACCAGCGGTTCATCCGCGCAGTCCAGTCCTCGCCGCTCTCACGGCCGATCATCCGGGGCGCCGCGGGATCTCCCAGCAGGGCCACCGGCTCCCGCGGCGTGCCCATGCCCAGCTCCTCCTCGGGACAGACCCTCCGCAGCCTGATTTCCTGCGGCAGATCGCGCAGCTCATCAAGGGCGCAGTGCCCGCCATCGTAGCGGCAGCGGTGACCCAGCAGGCAGCGGCTGACCAGCAGGTGTATCACGGCGCCTCCCGCGGGTCGCTTCCGGGGTATCGACCGAGCAGCGCTTCCCTGGCCCAGTGGGCCCTGAGCAGTCCGGCCCTGGCCGCCAGCAGCGCTCCACGGGCTTCCCGCAGGCGCTGCTCGCCGTCCAGCAGGTCGGTGGCGTCGATCAGACCCAGCGAATACTTCTGGTCCAGCAGCTCCAGGTTCCTGGACGCGATCCGCCAGGAGCGTTCCGCCAGGTCCACCTTGCGCGAAGCGCCGGCGAGTCGCTCACCGGCCACGCGCCATTCGCTGCGGAGGCTGAGCCGCGTGCTCTGCAGCATTCGCTCCAGGGACCGCCGGGTGCTCCAGGCGGCCCAGGAATCCGCCAGGCCGCCGCCGCCCCGGAAGAGGTTCCAGCTCAGGCTGAGTCCCACCGTGCGGTTGGTGAAACGGCGGTCGTAGGTGAAGAGATCGCTGTGACTGTTGGTCCAGTTGAGGCTGGCGCTGAGCCTGGGCAGCAGGGAACCGGAGGCTGCCAGGGCGGACCAGCGCGCGCCGCGGGCCTGCCAGCGGGCGGTTTCCACCGCGGGGAAGGCCGATTCGGGAGCATCCCCGGCGAGATCTTCCCCGGCGGTTCCGGCTTCCCCCAGGCCGGCCCCGTCCAGCAGATCCTCGACGGCCTGGGGCAGGATCCCGGGAGCGAGTTCCATCTGCATGAAGGACTCCAGGCTCCGCCGCGCGGTTGCCGTCCCGATAAGTGCGTCCTCCAGCCGGATCTCAGCCTGCGCCAGGCTGTTCTCGAAGAACAGGCGGTCCACTCGCGAGGCGAGTCCCAGCTCCTCCTGCTGCCTGGCGCGCTGCAGCTGCCGATCGGCGAATTCCCTGCCCGACCGGGCGATGGCTGATTCTTCGCCGGCGACACGCCAGTCGAGGTAGGTGTTGCGGACTTCGGAGCAGAGTTCGGCCAGGGCAGCCCGGTACCGTTCCCGCGCCGCCCTCAGCCCGCTGTAGCCGGCCGCCGCTCCGCTGATGCCGCTGCCGCCCCCGAACAGCGTCTGATTGAGCGACAAGCTGTAAGACCTGACCTCGTCGCCCCGGCTGTAGGAGGGTTGCCAGGCGCCCTCGGGGACCTCGCCCGCGTCGATGTAGCGGGACCGGGCGCTGCTGAGGGTGGCGCGCGGCAGCAGGCCGCTGAAGGAAGACACGAACTCCGCCCGGGCTCCTTTCAGCTCCGCCTTTGCAGTCAGCGCGCGGGGGTGCAGTTCGAGCACCTCCTGTAACACACCTTCCAGTTCCAGGACCTCGCCGTCGAATGCGCGGCCGCTCGCGAACATCTTCGCCGGCGCCTGCGTCGCGTACGCCTCCGCTTCCGCGCGCGCCGATCCGGGCAGGAAACCCCTGATGGTCGCCGCCAGCAGGAAGAGCATCAGCGGGCTGGCGGAACGGCGCGTGATACGCGGCGCGGAATGTAGGCCTGGAACGTTCATCGCTCGAAATCCTCGCTGTATCGCGGCACCGGCCTGGCCACGGCCGGCTCCACCGATTCAGGACTCGGCCATCGGAGATCGACCGCGCCGGCCCGGACGCCCTCCGGCGCGAACGGCGGCAGGAAGCGGCACCTGGTATAGGTGACGAGGCGGCGCAGGTCGTTGACGCAGAGGAAGAAGCAGGGCAGGAAGTACACGGTGAAGAGCGTACCGAAGAGCAGTCCGAAACTGACGGAGATCGCCATGGGAATCAGGAACTGGGCCTGGCGGCTGGTTTCCAGGATGATGGGCAGCATGCCCATCACCGTGGTAAAGGTGGTCAGCATGATCGGGCGGAAGCGCTTGATCCCCGCCCGCTGCACGGCTTCGCCGACGGGGTGGCCCTCCCGCAGCTCCCGGTTGATCCGGTCGATGAAGATCACGCTGTCGTTGATGATGATGCCCGAGAGCCCCACCAGGCCGTAGATCGAAATGATCGTCAGGGATTTACCCAGCAGCAGGTGGCCCAGGATCGCGCCGATCAGCCCCAGTGGAATCATGCTCAACACCAGCAGGCTCTGCAGGAAGCTGCGGAACACGGCGATCAGGATGAAGCCGATCAGGAGCAGGGCGACGGGGAAGACCCGGCGCATGGAATCGGTGGATTTCTTCTGCTGCTCCTGTTCGCCGGCCCAGGTGACACGCAGATCGGGATGCGCAGCCCGCAGCCGCGGCAACAGGTCCTCGCGCAATTCGCGTATCACGTCGCTCGCGCCGGGCGCCTGCTCGTCGATGTCGGCGCCGACCTCCACCACGCGCCGGCCGTCCAGGTGGTGGAGTTCCGCCAGGCCCCGCCGCAGCTCGAAGTCCAGGGCCTCGCCGGCCGGAAGGGTGTGTCCGGCCGGGCTGCGCAGTCTCAGGCGCTGCAGCTTGGCTAGGCTGCCGCGGTCCTCCACCTGCAGCCGGGTCCAGACCTTGATCTCGTCCCGGCCCCGCTGGAAGCGCAGGATCTCCTCGCCGTAGAAGGCCTGTCGCACCTGGCGGGCCGCCTCGCGCAGGGTCAGACCCAGGGCCTCGGCCGCCGGCTTCAGCCGCAGCACCAGCTCCCGCTTGCCGATCTCCCGGTCGTCCTGGATCTCGGTCAGCGCGGGCAGGCCGCGCATTTCCTCCTTCAGGACCTCGGTGGCTGAATCGAGAGCCTCCACGTCCGCCGACATCAGGTTGATGCTCACGGGCAAGCCGAAATGCCGGCCCATGGCGCCGGTGCTCAGCTCCTCGGCGTCGTGGAAGAATGGCAGGGCCGCGCTCAGCTTCCTGCCCACGGCGTGGGCGGGGAGGGTGCGCTGCTCGCTGTCCAGCAGCTTCAAGGTCACCTGGCCGTGCTCGCTCCGCGGACCCAGCCGCAGTCGGGTGGCGAGCAGGACCTCCTGTTCGTCCTCCTGGCTCGCCCGGAGTTCGGGCGCCAGCCCGCGGGCCGTCGCTTCGATCCGGCGCAGCACCTCGAGAGTCCGCGCCTCGGGTGTGCCGGGATTCATCCTGACCTGCACGGTCAGGTTGTCCGAGTCGATGCGCGGGAAGAAGTGGAACTTGAGAACGCCGCCGGCCAGCAGGCCGGCGCAGAGCAGGAACAGCGAGACGCCCAGGCTGACGGTCACCCAGTGAATGCGCAGCAGGCGCCTCAGGCTGCGGGCGTAGAAGCCCCTGATCAGTGCTTCGATCCAACGGTCCGTGTGACGCCGGATCCGGCTGGTCCTGCCGTCGCGGTGGTTTTTCAGCGCTCGCGAATGAGCCAGGTGGGACGGCAGGATCACCAGGCACTCGAAGAGGCTCACGGCGAGCGCCAGGATGACCGCCAGCGCCATCTGCCAGATGAACAGCCCCATCCGTCCCTCGATGAAGAAGAAGGGAATGAAGGCCGCCACGGTGGTGCTCACCGAGGCCGTCACGGCCGGAGTCACTTCCAGCGTGCCCGCGATGGCTGCCCTGACGGGCGGCGCTCCGCGCTCGACGTGCTGGAAGATGTTCTCGCCCACCACGATGGCGTCGTCCACCACGATGCCCAGCACGAGGATCATTCCGAAAAGCGAGATCACATTGACCGTGGCGGGGGTAAAGCCGAAAAGGAAGAACATCCCCGCGTAGGAGATGGGAATCCCCATCGCCACCCAGAAGGACACCCGCAGCCTGAGAAACAGCGTCAGCGTGATACAAACCAGCAGCAGGCCCAGCAGGCCGTTCTTCACGAGCAGTTCGATGCGCTGCCGCAGGGGCACGGAGCTGTCGCGCAGCACTTCCAGTCGCAGGTCCCCGGGCAGGGCGCCGGCGCGGTTGTCCATCCATTCCCTGACAGCCCGCACGATGGTGATGGTGTCCTCGCGCTCCGTCTTGTCGATGGACAGGCTGACCGCGCGCTGCCCGTCGTACCACGTCGCCTCCGGCTGCTCTTCCCAGTCCTCGCGGACGCGGGCCACGTCGCCGAGACGTATCACGGCGCCGTCCTCCCCGGCGCGGAGGGTGATCGATTCGTAGTCCGGCGCGGTGTACTTGCGGCCGTAGACGCGGATCCGCAGCTCTTCCGCTGAAGTCTTGAGGCTGCCGCCGCTCATGTCCAGGCTGGCTTCCCGCACGCGCCGCGCCACCTCGTCGAAACTCAGGCCGTAGCGACGCAGATCCGCCTCGGAGATCTCGACCGCGATCTGGCGTTCGGGCAGGCCGGTGACGCTGACCAGGGACACGGGCGCGAGGTCGAGCAGTTCTTCGCGCAGCGCCTCGGCGGTCTGGCGGATCGCCTCGAATTCGGCGTCCCCGTAGAGCACGAGGGTCAGGACGGAGCGGATCCGCTTGACGCTCGAGACCACCGGCTGCTCGGCGCCCGCCGGCAGACCGATGATACCGTCCACGGCGTTCTTCACGTCCTGCAGGCGCTCCTGGAGGTCGGCCCCGCCGGCCAGCTCGACTGTCAGTGAGGCCTGGTTCTCCCGGGCTGTGGCGCGGACCCTGTCGAAATCCGGAATGCCTTCGATGGCCTCCTCGATCGGCAGGATTATTCCCTGTTCCACCTCGACGGGTGAGGCTCCGGGGTAGGGCACGCTGACCTGGATCTGGTCCAGCGTGACGCTGGGGAACATTTCGCGGTTGAGGCCGCCCAGGGTGATCCAGCCGAAGACGAAGATCAGCACCATCATCACGTTGATCAGCAGGGGATTGTGAATGGCCCAGAAGAGGAAGCGCTTCACCGGACGTCCTCCGCCCGGACGGCCAGGAGCATGCCGGGCACGGGATCCTGGATCGCCGTCAGGACGAGACTGTCGCCATCCGCCGGGCCGGCGACGATAATGGCGGTCGCGTCGCCCGGCAGGACGGCCTCCGCCTCCTGTATCACAAGGCGCCCGTCGCGGCAGAGCAGGACGCTGCCGTCCATTCTCAGGGCCCGCCGCGGGATGCTGAATCCGTGTGACACGGGCCGGCCCTCCAGCACCGCCTCCACCATGGTGCCCGGCCACAGGCCGGCTTGCCCGCCGGGAATGCGCACCAGGACCTCCCGGGTCTGGCTGAGCGGATCGATCCTGCCGCTGAGGTAGGCCACCCGGCCTCGCCAATGGCCGCCCCCGTCCGCACCTTCCCGGTTCCCGGTCTCGATCCTGGAATCCGCCGGGAACAGCATCACCTCCCGCGGGCCGTCATCGCCGGGGCGGCTGAGGCGCTTCGCTTTGCTCGCCGGGAGGGGCAGGCTCACTTCCAGCTCTTCCAGGCTGATCACTTCGGCCACCAGAGTCCCGGGACTGAGCAGGGTGCCCGGAAGGAGCTCCCCTGCCGCGATTTCAAGATCAAAGGGCGCCCGTACGAAACAGCGTCCGAAGTCCAGGCCCGCCTGCTCCAGGGCCAGGCTGACGGTGCCACGCTTCCCCACCTGGGAACGCAGGCTCAGCAGACGTTCCTCCCTGGAGATCACCTGCAGTTGGGCCTGCTCGTAGGCCCGGCGACTCGCATTGTCACTCTCAAGCAGGGCGGCCAGGCGCTGCTCCTCGCGCTGCGCCAGCGCAAGACCCTCCTCGGCCAGCCGCAGTTCCCCTTCGGCTAGCAGCAGCTGGGTCTGGAGGCGTTTGAGTTCCAGCGCGTAATCCGTGGTGTCGATCAGGCAGAGCAATTCGCCGCGTTCAAGGCGCAGGCCGGGTTTCAGTCCGCTGTGGCCCGCGGTACGGATCGCCGGGCCGCCCACCCGGGCGCTGATTTTCAGCTCGACTGCGCTGCGCACTCTTCCGAGGGCCCGAATCTGAACGGGGACTTCACCGTAACGCACGGTGCTGAGGGCCACCTGTCTGGCCGTCCGGGGAGCGGCTCCGCGCGGACCTGCCTCGGGACCCAGGGTCAACAGTGCGAAGGCCACTGCGCCCAGCGCCAGAATCAGAGTGGAGTAGAGGAGGGTCTTTCGGAATTCGAGACGGGATGTAGCCATTCGCCGGCCTTCCGGTTAAGCGATATTGCGATCCGGTCGCCTGAGGGAGTAAACTCCCACGCGCGACTGGGGAAAATACAAAGAAGCACCGATCTTCCTCGGTGCTTCGGTGTTTCCGGGTGTGCTGCCTCGATCAGCCGGCGGCCGACTCGAGCTTGCTCAGATAGGCGTCGAACTGGGGCCGGTCCATGTCCAGGGCGGCGCTCAGGGCCAGGGCCACGGCGTCGAAACTCTGCGTCTTGCGGCAGAGGGCGTTGATGCGCAGGATATCCTCCTGGGTGGGCGAGAACTTGAGACGGTGATTGGCCAGCCACTTGTTGACCTCGTCCTCGAATTCAAGGCCTCGCACCAGGACCCAGACCCCTTTCAGGTTGAAATACCTGGACAAGCGGTCCAGGACGCGCAGACTTGGGCTGTGATCCGGGTCGTTGAGAATGGACTGAACGCTTCCCACGCCGATGCCGGCCTGCTTGGCCAGGCGGATGATGCCGATGCCCTTGCCTTCACCGGCCTCGTTCATCAGTTTGCGCAGGGTTCGACCCACTTTGGTGTGGATCACCCTGGCTTGAGGATCGATTCGTTTTCTGTTCATGATCAGTTCCCCATCGTATTTGAATCACGGATCTCGCAATCCGGCAACCCGCTAGGCCGCTGAAGGGTATTTCACTTCTGGCCGGGCGGAGCGGGTGGAAAAGAACGCGTGGATTACTGTCGCGGAGGGCGGTCTGTCATACGACGGATATCAACGCAGTCCGCAGAAAGCCCGCAGGAGCATCCAGGCAATCCGCTTTCCGCTGTTTCTCCCCCGACAGGATCAGCCGTGCGCACGGCACGTAACAGGTTTCGCCATGCTCTGGATGGAACAGGCGCGACCCGCTAAAGGAGCGATTAATTGTAGCATTTTGTACCGATACTATTAACAAATTTATACACAGATCGGATTATCCGACGGCCCGTCCCAGCGGGAGCGTGATACACGTTCCGACGCGTTTCAACCTGGCTGCTGGATTAATATCTTGGAGGACCATTCATTTCGAACCGAGCCAAGAAATCCTGGAGGAGCTCAATGATCGATCGAATAACCGAACTCCTGGGCGACGAGGTCGCCTTCCTGCTGGAGCATCGCTGTGAGACAATCGAACGCAGCAGGCTGAGCCTTCCCGGTCCCGACCACGTGGACAAAGTTTTCGGACTTTCCGACCGTAACAACCGCGTTTTACAGAACCTGCATCGCCTCTACCACACGGGCCGGCTCGCCGGCACGGGCTATCTCTCGATCCTGCCGGTGGACCAGGGCATCGAGCACAGCGGAGGCGCGAGCTTTTCCAGGAATCCGGACTACTTCGATCCGGAGAACATCATCAAGCTCGCCATCGAGGCCGGCTGCAATGGTGTGGCTTCCACTCTGGGTGTCCTGGGCATCATGAGCCGCCGCTACGCGCACAAGATCCCCTTCGTGGTAAAACTGAATCACAATCAGCTCCTGACCTACCCCAATCAATTCGACCAGATCATGTTCGCCGACGTTGACCAGGCGGTGGAGATGGGAGCGGCCGCCGTGGGCGCCACGATCTACTATGGCAGCGAGGAGTCCAACCGGCAGATCATCGAGGTCAGCGAGGCCTTCGCCTACGCGCACGAGCAGGGCCTGTTCACGATCCTCTGGTGCTACCTGCGCAATCCCGGGTTCAAGAAGGACGGCGTGGACTACCACGTGTCGGCCGACCTGACAGGCCAGGCCAACCACCTGGGCGTGACCATCGAGGCGGACATCGTCAAGCAGAAACAGCCCGAGAACAACGGCGGTTTCCCGGCGATGAACTTCGGCAAGAGCGACAAGCTGATGTACGAGAAGCTGATCACCGAGCACCCCATCGACCAGGTCCGCTGGCAGGTGGCCAACTGCTACATGGGGCGCACCGGCCTGATCAACAGCGGCGGCGCCTCCGGCGAGAACGACATGGCCCAGGCCGTGCGAACGGCCGTGGTCAACAAGCGCGGCGGCGGCATGGGCCTGATCCTGGGCCGCAAGGCCTTCCAGAAACCCCTGGTCGAGGGCGTGGAGATCGTCAACGCCGTGCAGGACGTCTACCTTTGCCCCGAGGTGACCGTCGCCTGACACGGCGGAAAGAACTCACCACGAAGTTCATGAAGGACACG
>CAZMSD010000014.1:42444-85450 GCA_964568855.1 uncultured Bacteroidaceae bacterium
GAAGGACACGCAGAAGGAATTCAAGGTCTGATTCCTCCGTGCTCTTCGTGTTCTTCGTGGTGAACCTTTCTCGCCGCTGTTTCCTCCTTCCGCCGTTCCTCCCACCTTCTTCCGCTAAACACGGCTTCGGCGCTCGTCGATATTGATGTGTTCCTCAATACGGAAAGGCCGGGCCTCCATGCATCAAGACCATCAGTCTCCGGACCGCAGCAGCAGAAATTTCGTTCTGCGAGGAGATCCCCAGGATTTCATCAGCATGTCGCAGACTGCCCTGAGAACCTTTCAACTGCAGGAAGCGAGGTACGGAGTGCTGCTCCAGGCGCTGCCCACGGGAGTGATGTTCTGCGACCGGAAAGGGGAGATCCGCTTTCACAACCAGCGCTTCGTCGAGTTCTTTCCATTCCACGAACGCATTCTGGGCTGCAAGGTGGGTCGCTTTACGCCCTTTCTCCTGGCCGACCTGGCGGAGGACATCCGAAAGCTGCTGGAGCAGGGGACCGCCTTCAACCGGGAGCTGGTCTGCGTGGATCGCTGGTGCAACGCGCTGCCCTGCGTACTCAGGGCGCTGCCGGTTCCGGGTCCCGACATCGCGGTCCGGGAATTCCTGTGGCTGGTTCACGATCGCGCGGAGCGGGTCCCCGACGAGGAGGAGCGGCGCCGGCTGCGCAGGCAGCTCAAGCGCGGTCAGCGCATGGAGTCCTTCGGTCTGCTGGCCGCGGGGATCGCCCATGATCTGAACAACCTGCTCTCCTGCATCATGGGCAGCGCCGAGATACTGCTGGCCACCACCGAGGCGGAGCACCCCAACGCGAGGCTGGCCGCCCAGGTGGCCGAGGCGGCCGAGAAGGGCGGCGAGATGACGCGCAAGGTGCTGCATTTCTCGCGCCTGGAGGACGACGTCCGGCAGCCCGTGGACGTGAACCTGGCGGCCAAGGACGTCCTGGTGCTGCTGCGCCGCAGCATCGATCCGCGGATCGAGATCGAGATGGACCTCGCGGCGGACCGCAGCACTGTCTTCGGCGTTCCGGCCATGCTGCACCAGATCCTGATGAACCTCGGCGTGAACGCTCGGGACTCCATGCCCCAGGGCGGGATCCTGCGGGTCGGCAGCCGGCGGATCGTGGAGGAAGGGTTCGAGTGGCTCCTCCTGGAAGTGCAGGATACGGGTTGCGGTATCGCCGAGCACATGCGGGAGAAGATCTTCGAGCCATTTTTCACCACGAAGAGCGATGATCGCGGCACCGGCCTGGGTCTCTCCACGGTGCGCCAGGCAGCCCAGGAACTGGGCGGCCGGGTGGAATTGCACAGCGAAGTGGACGTGGGAACCAATTTCCAGCTCTACCTGCCGCTGATGCGGGAACTGCCTCCGCGGCCCGGACTCAAAGCGGAGGAGCGCGTGCTGCTGGAAGGCCAGGGACGGATCCTGATCGTGGACGACAACGCGGTGGTCCGCGAAACCAACGCTGAGATGCTGGAGCATCTGGGCTACGAGGTCGATCGCGCAGAGAACGGGGTGGAGGCGCTTGAGATCTACGGCAAGGAACCCCAGGTCTACGGGTTGATCATCCTCGACCTGATGATGCCCCGGATGGACGGGTTGGAAACGCTGCGCCGGATGCTGAAGATCAGGCCTGAGCAGGCGGTGCTGGTGATCACCGGCTATGCCAACGACAACATCCTGGGCGATCTGAAGCAGATCTCAGAAGTGCCCGTGATGTTGAAGCCCTTCCGCTTCGACGAACTGAGCAGGGTGGTTTCCAGTCTGGTCAGTTGATCCGCTCCAGCTTCAAAGCGGCGGAGAGGGCTCTGCGCTGCCAGGGCAGGAAGCGCAGAATCGCCAGGATTCCCAGGGCCTTGAAGACCGTCGAAATCAGGATCGCCAGCCAGACTCCCGTGATGCCCAGCGAGGTCCAACTCACCAGGGCCAGCGCCAGCGGGATCCGCATCAGGTTACCGGGAACCGTTACCCAGAGCGGCCAGGAGGAAACGCCGGCTCCCACAAGACTCTCACCCAGCACGATTTCGATCACGTGGAACAGGTTGGCCGCCGCGGCCATGCGCAGGTAGTCCGCGGAAAGTGCGATCAGCTCGCGGTCGCCGGTGTAGAGCCGGCAGAGTTCCTCCGGGATCAGCCACCACGCCAGACTGAAGAGCAGCGCCACGGGATACGTGGCGTACATCGCGCCCAGGGCCACGCGCTGGACCGGCTGGAGCAGTCTGCGTATTTCCTCGATGCCGAGATCCGAGTCGTGGGGAGCTGTCTCCCTTCCATCCACGGCGGAAGGCCTTCCCGGCAGTATTTTCGCCTCCCGCAATTCGCGTACCCTTCGTCCCAGGGCCTCGCCCACCATGGTGGAAGTGGCCGCACCGAATCCCAGCAGCACCACGAAACCGATGGATTCCACGCCGCGGATCCCGATGCCGATCACGCCGAAGGCCGCCGGACCGAAGCGGGCCAGGATCCGGTTGAGCACCATGAAGATGCTGGAATAGAAGGTGATGGAGACGCAGACCGGGGCGCCCACGCGCAGGATTTCGCCCCAGATGGCGGGCGCCGGCCGCCATTCCGGCCAGCCGGGGAACCTGCAGCGCGGTGCTCTCCTAACCGAGCCAGCGACGCTGTCGTCGGGGCGCTCCTCGACCACGCCATCCAATTGACCGCTCAATCGCCGGGAGATGATCCAGGCTCCCAGGGCACCCGTCAGCGTCTTGGACAGGATGCTGGCCAGCGCAATGCCCGTGATCCCCGCGCCCAGCAGGAGGACGCTCACCGCGTTGAGCGCCGTGTTCAGGCTGACGCCCATGATCTGCAGGCGGAAGGGAGTTCGCGTGTCGCCCAGGCCGATGAAGACCCCGTCCAGCACCATGGCCGTGGAAATAGCGGGATAGCCCAGGTATATCAGGCGCAGGTACCGGGCGGCCAGGCGATGCACCTCCCCTTCGCCGCCCATGGCGGAGAGCAGGTACGGACTCAGGACCCAGCCGCAGGCGAATACGAGCAGCGAGAGAAGAACGTTCAGCAGCAGGCTCTGCCTGATGGTGCGGCGCAGACCCCGGGTGTTGCGCAGCCCGCGCAGGCGGGCCACCGAGGCCAGCGCTCCCTTCTGGACCAGTGCCATCAGTCCGGCGTTGAAGATCACCACCATCATGCACAGTCCCATGGCGGAGATGGCGGCCGATCCCAGGCGGCCGGCCCAGAAGAAGTCGTTGACGCCGTAGAGCGTGTTGAGGATGAAACTGCCCGCGGCCGGGAAGGCCAGGGCGTAGATGCTGCGGTAGGGTGTGGACTGTGCGGCCATGCGCCAATTTGGGAATTCCCCGGCAGTCCGGCGGAATGATGATCGGATTGTGCCGCGCCGGCGGATGGCAGCACGTCCTTGTTAATCGGCGCTTGACGCGAACGACAATTGTCGCTATCATTCGCGACGAATGACCACTACCATCTGGTTGTTTGGAAGGAGAGGTCATCCGTGCACCCGTCCAGCATAGCTAAGATCCTGGGAGGCAAGGCTACCCTGAAAACGGAGCTGCGCTCGTCTCTGGACCTCTTTGAGCTGGGGCGCCGGGGCCTCAGCAAGCGGGCCCTCTTGAACCTGGCTTCCTATCTCGGGCTGACCGTCAAGGAAATCTCGGCGCTGCTGCCCGTGACCGAGCGGACGATTCAGCGATACTCGCCTGAGCAGCGGTTTCGCGCCGATGTGTCGGATCACATCCTCCATGTTGCTGAGGTGGCAGCCAGGGGAGAGGAAGTGTTCGGCGACAAGCAGAGGTTCATTTCGTGGATGGCCCAGCCCAGCGCTGCCCTGGGTAATAAGATCCCCGAGGAGCTTCTGAGTTCCCGGATCGGCACCGAGCTGGTCCTCGATGAACTGGGGAGGATCGAGCACGGAATCATCGCCTGATGCGGGTATTTCGCATTGCGAAGACTCGGTATATCCGCGACCTGTCGGGTGCCGGACCGCGGACTCATGGTGGGCGCTGGAATCATCGAGGCACCCCTCTGATCTACGCTTCCATGACACGTTCCCTCGCAAGCCTTGAGTGCCTTGTGCACTTTCCGATGACCCAGGAACCCCTGGATCTGTCCATCGCCGCATTTTCGCTGCCCGATGATGCCGACGTATCTGAAGTGCCGGTATCGACGCTTCCCCGGAACTGGATGTCCTATCCGGCTCCGCCGGAGCTGGCGGACATCGGAACGGAATGGGTGTGCAGCCGCGGGAGCCTGCTGCTGCTCGTCCCCTCGGCAGTGGTTCCCGATGAACCTAACGTGTTGATCAACCCGGAACACCAGGACATTGTGCGGTTCGCGATCGAGGATGTCCGCGCATTCGCTTTCGACCAGAGGCTGCTCGATCGGCTGCAGTGATCGGACTGCTCATCGTAATCCATCGTGTCCTCGCATAACACCTATATTCTCAGCATGCTGCTGCTGACCCTGCTGATCCTGCCCCTCGCCCTGCTGAGCCTGGCCAGCACCTGCTTCCTGGGCGGACCACGCCGCTACGACCTGCTCACCGTGGGTCTCGCGCTGGTGCTGCTCTACGCCTTCCTGCAGTACGGCTGGTGGGCCGCCGCCGGCTGGTTCCTGCTCTACGGCGGATTGAGGGGGACGCTCAGCTGGTACTACCCCCGCCGCCTCAGCGGAACGGAGCGCGGCGAGGAGGGCAGGGCGCTCTACCTGAGTTTCCTCCCCCGCGACGACAGCGGCCGTCGCCCGCTGGTGATCTTCCTGCCCCCGCTCAAGGGCTTGCTGTACTGGCTGGCCGGCCGGATCACCACGCCCGTCCCGCAGGCCGGGAACCGGCCCGCTTCCGAACTGGTACTTCCCCTTCTGAACCAGGTCTACGGTGCGGCCCGCGGATTCCGGCTGGACACCCGGCACCTGGACGGCGCGGGCGCTAAAATGCCCGCCATGGAAATCCGATGTGATTGAAATGGTCCACTGGTGGATCATCCGCGGAAAGGAACCCTGTGAAGACACTCAAGGAATTCATACTGATAGGTCTCGTCGGGGCCGTGGTGGCCTTGACCTTCAATACCCTGCGCGAGGATGGACTGAGCCTGCGGGCCGAGGACCTTACGAGTATTCGGGCCGCCGGCGCAGACACCCTGGAGATCCGCGCCCCGCACAAACTCGCGGTGATCGGCTTCGAGGAGGCGGAGGCCCTGCACCGCAAGGAACTGGCCTTTTTCGTGGACGCTCGCTCAGTCGAGAAATACAACCAGGGACACGTTCCCGGATCCATCAGCATTCCCGTGGACGCCTATCGGCGCAATGAGCGCAGCCTGTCCACTCCCAAGGGCTTCACGGTGGTGGTCTACTGCGACGGCATCGAATGCGAGCTGTCTCACGACCTGGCTAAGTTGCTGGTCCGCGACGGGTTCTGGAAGGTGCGCGTCTACGAGGGCGGCTTCGAGGAGTGGGACGCCATGGGCATGCCACTCGAAAGCGTGGAGCCCTGATGCCGCGGTCCACTTCTTCCACAGCTTATCACCCGCTGATGGTTGCGCTGATCTGGTCGTTCAGAGTTCTGCTGGCGGGCCTGTTCATCTTCGCGGCGGTGGGCAAGATCCAGGTGCCCCACGAGTTCGCCGCCGTGATCCGCAAGTTCCACGTTCTCCCGCGCATGCTGAGCAACCTGCCGGCCATGATTCTGCCCTGGGTCGAGCTGCTGGCCTCTCTGGGTCTGGTGACGGGCGTGTTGCGGCGCGCGTCGCTGGCCTGGATCACACTACTGCTGGCGGTGTTCACTCTGCTCTTCGTCCGGGTCATGGCCCTCGGAATCCTGGTGGACTGCGGATGCTTCGGCATCCTGCAGAAGTACGTTCCTTTCCTGGCTGGGGACGTGGGATTCGGCACGCTCTCGCGCAACCTGGTCCTGCTGGGCCTGTGCGCCTTCCTCTGGTTCGCGCCGGCCATCCAGGCGCGACTCAGCACCCGCGGCGCGGTCGCCCCGGATATCCATCGTTGAACTCTGGGGGAGGTTCCATGCCGTCCTCCGTCCCCAGGAGCCACTTCCTGCAGCTTCCGGGGGGAAGGGTGCACGCGGAGGAACTCGGCGATCCCGACGCTTCCCCGCTGATCCTGCTCCATTCGGGAGGAAGCGGTTACAGACCCGGTCGCTGGGACGAGGGCCTGCGGCGCCTGGCTCACGGGCCCGCCGGCTGGAGGCTGATCCGCTACGACAGGCCCGGTTACGGCCTGAGCGGCGCTCGCGAGGACGCCTTCGCGCCCGGTTTTTTCGAGCGCGACGCCCGCGACCTCGCGGTCCTGGTGGAACGCACCTGCCAGGGCGAGCGCCCGGTGCTGGTGGGCAGCAGCGACGGGGGCACCGTGGCCATGATCCATGCCGCGGCTCATCCCGAAAGGCTGCGATCCCTGGTCTGCGAGGGGGCGCACAGCTACGCCGACCCCCGGCTCATGGAATCTCTGGTGGAAATGCGAAGGAAATTCATCCGGCGGCATGGAGCCGAGCCCCGGGAGGGAGAATCGCCGGCCGTACAGAGGGGGCGACAGTGGTGCGCCACCTGGAGTCATCCCCGATGGCGCGACTGGTCCATTCTACCGAGCCTTGAACGAATCCGCTGCCCGGTACTGATCGTGCAGGGCGAGCGCGACGGGATCGTGGGCGACGAGCACGCGGAGCGCACCGCCCGCGCGGTGGGTTCAGGGGCTCGCTGCGTGATTCTGAGAAAAGGCGAGCACATCTGTCATCGCAGCCACCCGGAGGAGTACTACTCGCTCCTGGAAGAATTCCTCCGCTCCTCGCAGGGCGGCAGGTCCGCGGCCGCCTCAGGGTAGAGGCATCTTTTCAGGCAGCAGTAGAGGAACTCCTGCACATCCTGTGCCTTGATGCCCAGGTGTTTATAGAGAAAGCGCTTGCGCTGCTGAAACAGCCCGCTCGACAGGACGATACATGAGGCGAGGATGAGGGCCGGTTCGGCCTTCACCAGTCCGCGTTCGGCCTGGCTCTCGACGATGAAATCCAGGACGTGCTGGTACATGGCCCTGCTGCGTTCCGCGAGAGTGGCGCGCTGCTCTTCGTGTAGTTCCAGCAGCAGTTCCTCGCGGGTCGAGACGTAGATCCAGATGTTGAAGTACTCAGGATGTCGGCGGGCGAATTCAGAGTAGGCCTCAAGGTAAGTGAAGGCGTCGATTTCGTCGCCCGCCTGCGCCACCGTCTCCTCCGTGATCTCTTTGATCAGAGTCCAGGCCTCAATGAGCAGGATGCCCAGTATCTCGGCCTTATTGCGGAAATTAGAGTAGATGGCGCCGGTGGTCAGACCGGCTTCCTTTGCTATACGTCGTACACTGGCGCTGGCGTAGCCTTCGGCGAGGATCAGTCGTCTTGCATGCTCGAGGACGACATCCTTCTTGCAAGCTTTTGGCATGTTGTTCCCATCAAGTGATCCTCTCTGAAGATACATTGTTTTTGAACAGTTTGCACAGGTGCATTATGAATCTCACGATTCCCTTCCTGCCCGGTCCCGCGGCGAGCCTGTCGCCCTTCGCACCTGAGGCGCTGGATTCCGAGCAGCAGGAATTCCGCGGGGCGATTCGCGATTTCGCCAGGCAGGAACTGAAGCCGCACCGCGAGGAGATCGAATCGCTGAAGCCCGGGCTGGTGCGCCGCCTGCTGAAGACCACCGCCGAGATGGGGATCACGGGCGTGGACGTCCCCGAGGAATTCGGCGGGCTGGGCTTCGACTGGAAACTGGCCGCAGTAGTGCCCGACGACCTCTGCGAGTGTCACAGCGCCAGCTTCCTGGTGAGCCTGGGCGTACTCACCGGGATAGCCCTGCTGCCGGTGAAACTCTACGGCTCCCCGGTGCAGCAGCAGAGGATCCTGCCCGGCGTGGCCGAGGGCGAGCTGGTGGGCGCCTACTGCCTGACGGAACCGGGCTCAGGCAGCGACGCGCTGTCCTCCAGCTCGGTGGCGCGCCGCCAGCCCGACGGCGGCTTCCTGTTAAGCGGTCGGAAACAATTCATCACCAACGCGAATTTCGCGGACTACTACATCATCTTCGCCAGGGTCCTGGAAGGGGCGGAACGGGCCGACCGCAAGAGTCTCAGCGCCTTCATCGTGCCCCGGGAGGTGCCCGGCCTGACGGTGGGTCCTGAAGAGACAAAAATGGGCCTGAAGGGCTCTTCCACCGCCTCGCTGACCTTCGACCAGTCGCCCCTGGGTCCGGAAGCGCTGCTGGGCCGGGTGGGCGAGGGCGCCGACATCGCGCTGGTGACCCTCGACGTGGGTCGCCTGAAACTGGGCATGATGAATCTCGGACTGAGTCGCCGCTGCCTGGAGGAGGCGCTGGCCTACACCGTCGAGCGCGAGCAGTTCGGCACGCCGGTCCGGGGCTTCGGCGCCATCCGGCGCAAGTTGGCCTGGATGGGCCAGCGGCTGCTGCTGCTGGAAAGCACGGCCTGGAGGGTGGCGGGCATCATGGACGAGCGCATCGCCGGGCGCGAAGGCCGCGAGGCTGCCGAAGCCATCGGCGGCCTGGCCCTGGAAACCTCCATCGTCAAGATCCTGGGCAGTGAGACTCTGTGGCTGGCCTCCGATCATGCCCTGCAGTGCCTGGGAGGCTACGGCTTCTGCGAGGAGTACCCGCTGGCCGCCGTGGTGCGCGATACGCGCGTCGACCGGATCTACGAGGGCACCAACGAAATCAATCGGCAGGTCATCCTGGTCAGCTACCTGCGGGCGCTTCTGGAGGGTCGCATGGACCTCCGGCGGATGCTCAGGGAGTACCCGGCGAAACTCGGCCGGCCCGGCCCGAACAAGACGCTGCACGCTCTCAGGCGTCTCACGCTGGTGCTGATGGACGCGGCGGTGGCGCACTGGGGGCAGGACCTGGGACTGGAGCAGCAGGCGGGCGAGGACCTCGCGGACCTGCTGATCCAGACCTACGCCCTGGAGTGCGCCGCGCTCAGGGTGGAGCAGTACTGGGACCGGATCAAGGATCCGCGGCTGGCCGGCCTGCTGCTGCGCCTGGCGGCCTGCCAGACGGGACTGGACTGCCTGGCGCCGGCGCACCGGCTGCTGGCGGCGCTTCCCTGGGATTCCGGCCTCCGCGGCAGGGCGCTCGGCCTGCTGATGGCCGCCCGGCCGGAGGAGGACGTCTACGAGCTCTCCGACCGCGTGGTCGGGCTGATGACGCGTCACGGGCACTGGGCGATCTGAGAGGGACGGTGCAGGTCTTTCAATTCGAGGACGAACCATGAGTGGACGAGCCCTGATCGTGGACGCCCTGCGTTCACCGATTTCGCTGAAAGAGGGAATGCTCAAGCAGGTGCGCATCGACGAGGTCTGCGCGCAGGTGCTGAAGGGCCTGATGGAGCGCAATCCTGCGGCCTCGCCCGGCGACCTGGGGGACGTGGCGCTGGGCTGCGCCTTCCCGGAGGGGATCCAGGGCATGCTGGCCGCCCGGGGAGTTGCGCTGCTGGCCGGCTTCCCGGTGGAGGTGCCCGCCAGGGTGATCAACCGTTTCTGCGGCTCCTCCATGGACGCCCTGCATGCCGTCTCGCGCATGATCGAGCTGGGGGAAACGGAGCTGGCCGTCGCCGCCGGCATGGAGGACATGTTCGGCGTGCCCATGGGCGGCTATAACCCCGATTTCCATCCCGACCTCGCGGCCGACGAGTATTACATGGGCATGGGCGAGACGGCCGAGCTGCTGGCGCGCGACCTGGAAATCGGCCGCGGGGAGCAGGAGGACTTCGCCGTCCAGAGTCATTGCAAGGCCCTGGCCGCCGGGGAGGCGGGAGAGTTCGAGCGGGAGATCCAAGCCATCGAGACCCCGGAGGGCCTGTTCGCGGCCGACGAGGGGCCGCGCGAGCCCGACCTGGAGAAGATCCGTTCACTCGACCCAGCCTTTATCGAGGGCGGCACGATCACAGCCGCCACCAGCTCTCCCGTCAGCAAGGGCGCCGCGGCCCTGCTGGTGGCCTCAGAGGAATACGTGAAGCGACAGGGTCTCAAGGCCAGGGCGGAAGTGGTTTCGCGCGGCGTGGCGGGAGTGGAGCCCACCCGGATGGGCGGCGGCCCCCTGCCGGCCACGGAAAAGGCGCTGGGCGCCGCGGGTCTGAAGATCTCCGACATGGAGGCAATCGAACTCAACGAGGCCTTCGCCGCCCAGTCGCTCTACGTGATCCGCAGCGGAAAGTGGCCCGGGGAGCGGATCAACCTCAAGGGCGGCGCCATCGCACTGGGCCACCCGCTGGGCGCCTCCGGGGCCAGGATCCTATGCACCTTGCTGGGCGTGCTCGAGGACCGCGGGCTGAAAACCGGCCTGGCCACCATGTGCATCGGGGGCGGCCAGGGCATCGCCACGGTGATCCGGCGCCTGGACGGCGGGACCAAGGCCGCGGGCCGTAAAATGAAGGGAGCGGCAGCGGGATGAACGAGATCCACAAGGCGGCGGTCCTCGGCGCCGGCGTGATGGGCGCGCAGATAGCCGCTCACCTGGCCAACGCCGGACTCGAGGTGCTGCTCTTCGACCTTGACGAAGAGACCGCCAGGAAGGGGCTCGCGCGGGCCGCGGAAATCAAGCCGGCCGCCTTCTACGAGCGATCGGGCCTCCGGAAGATCGAGGCGCTCGGTATCGACGGGAGTCTGTCACGGATCGCCGAGGCAGACTGGGTCTGCGAGGCCATTCCGGAGCGCCTGGACTGGAAGCGGAAACTGTTCGCGCAGGTCAGGCCGCACATCGCTGAGCGGGCGGTGGTCTCCACCAATACCAGCGGGCTGCCCGCGGCGGATGTGGCCTCGGTGCTCGATGCCGCCCAGCGACGCCGCTTCCTGGTGACGCATTTCTTCAATCCGCCCCGCTACCTGCGTCTCCTGGAACTCGTGCCCCTTAAGGAGACGGACCAGGAAGTCTTCGAAGCCTTCCGCGAATTCGCCGAGGCCGCGCTGGGCAAGGCGGTGGTCGCGGCGCGTGATACACCGAACTTCATCGCCAACCGGGTGGGCGTCCACGGCGTGATGCGCACCCTGCAGCTCGCCCGGGAAACGGGATTGAGCGTGGTGGACGCGGACCAGCTCACAGGCACGCTGATCGGCCGGCCGAAGAGCGCCACCTTCCGGACCGCGGACGTGGTGGGGCTGGACACCCTGCTCCACGTGACGCAGGCCACCTACGAGGCCTGCGCCGGCGACCCCTGGCGCGAGGTCTTCAGGCCTCCCGAGTGCCTGACGAAGCTGGTGGAACGGGGCTCCCTCGGACAGAAGGCGAGCGAGGGATTCTACCGCAAGGAGCGGAAGGCCTCCGGGAAGGGTTCCCGTATCCTGGCGCTGGACCTGGAGACGCTGGACTACGGCGAGATCCCGAAGAGCCGCTTCGGCAGCCTGCAGATCTGGCGCCGCTGGAAGGACACCGGACGGCGCCTGAACTCGCTGTTCTATGAAGAGGACCAGGCGGGCGCCTTCCTCGCCCGTGTCCTCGGAGAAACCCTCGTTTACGCCTCGTATCACCTGGACGAGATCGCCGGCGGGCGGATCGAGGTCCTCGACCGGGCCATGCGCTGGGGTTTCCTCTGGGAACTGGGCCCCTTCGAGGTCTGGGACGCGCTGG
Source organism: uncultured Bacteroidaceae bacterium (assembly GCA_964568855.1). Classification (GTDB taxonomy): domain Bacteria; phylum CAIWAD01; class CAIWAD01; order CAIWAD01; family CAIWAD01; genus CAZMSD01. Next base: position 54,025 of record CAZMSD010000014.1, read on the forward strand.
ATCCGCTGCGGGCCTCGCGCCGGATGCGCGACCTGGGGCTGCAGGTTCCCGACAAGGTGCTTGCGGCCCTAGATGCCGGGATGGAGCGGTTCTACCGCTGGAACGGATTCGCGCGGGAGGTCCTGGATCTGAAGGACCTCCGCTACGGGCCGGTGGAAGCGATTCCCGGCTGCCTGGATCTCGGCGCCTGCCGGAGGGGCGCCGCGCTCGAGGAGCAGGAGCGACAAGCCACTCGAGAGTCGGCCCGCGACGCGCAGAGGGATTCCGGTCCCGCCCCGGGCCCGCGACCGCCCGTTCCGCGGCCGCAGGAAAAGGGCGTGCTCTACCGGTCCTGGTCGGCCTCGCTGATCCAGCTTCCCGGGGACGTGGGCTGCGTGGAATTCCACTCCGTTCTGCAGCCCCTGCTGCACCCGGTGGACCGCAGCATCATCGAAGTATTGCTGGAAGCGCCGCGGCTGGTCCGGCAGTACGGCCTGCGGGGCCTGGTGATCTCCCACGAGGGCGAGCACTTCTGCGCCGGGGCCAACCTGCAGATGATCCTCGAGCTGGCGAAAAGCGGAGACGCCGCCACCGTCGAGGAGGTGGCCGCGCTGTTCCAGAATTGCCTGCTGGGTCTGCGCCGGGCCGATTTCCCGGTGGTGGCTGCGCCCTTCGGCTTCTGCTTCGGCGGCGGCCTGGAACTGGCCATGGCCTGCGACCGGATCGTGGCCCACGCCGAGCTCTACGCGGGACTGGTGGAGGCCGGCGTGGGCGTGGTGCCGGCGGGGGGCGGCTGCCTGAGAATGCTGGCGCGCTGGATCGACCGCCTCCAGGAACGTCGTCCGGGGCCCTTCCCGCCCGCTCAGAAGGCCTTCGAGACAGTGGCCTTCGCGAAGATCTGCACCTCCGCGGCCGAGGCCCGGCGCTTCGGCTTCCTCGTGCCGGAGGACCGGATCGAGATCAACCGCCACCGGCAGCTCGAACACGCCCGCAGGCAGGTGCTCGAGCTGGCCGAGGACTACCAGGCCCCGGAAGAGCGCGAGGACCTGCCCCTGCCCGGGCGAGGCGGACTGCTGGCCATGCGGCTCGCGGTGGAAGGCTTCCTCAAGGCGGGCAAGATCTCGGAACACGACGCGCTGATCGGGGCCGCCCTGGCGCGCATCTTCTGCGGCGAGGCGCTGGTCGCCGGAACCTGTGACACGGAGGCCGATGTCCTGGCTCGCGAGCGCAGGGAGTTCGCGGAACTCTGTCTCACGGAGAGGACGCAGCAACGCCTGGAGCACATGCTGAAGACCGGCAGGCCGCTGCGCAACTGACACCGAGCACGCGTATCGCCCGACTCCGCGAGACCACCCGGGCGGAACTCGCCCTGGCCCTGATGTGCGTCATCTGGGGCAGCACCTTCTCCCTGATCCGCGAGTCCCTCGCGGGCACCGATCCGCTGGTCTACCTGTGCCTGCGTTTCGCGGTGGCCGCGCCCGTGGCGCTGCTGGTCTTCCGCCGCAGGATCGACCTCCGTGACACATCCGCTCTCTGGCGCGGCGCTCTGCTGGGGGCCGTGCTCTTCCTGGGCTTCCTGTTCCAGACCCTGGGTCTCAGCCATACCACGGCCACGCGCTCGGGCTTCCTGACCGCCCTCTACATCGTGTTCGTGCCCGTGCTGCTGGCTTTCCTGCGCCGGCGGGCGCCCCGTCCCCGCGTTCTGCTGGCCACGCTTTGCGCCCTGGGCGGCCTGGTACTGATGAGCGGTCCCGGACTGTGGGACCTGGCCGCGCTGTCCGGATCCGCGATCCGGACCAATGCAGGCGTGGGCGAGGTGCAGACCGTAGTCTGCGCCCTGTTCTTCGCGCTGCAGATACTGATGGCCGGGCGCTTCCCCAGCGCCGCCCGTACCTGGAGCATCCACTTCTGGCAACTGCTCACCGTGCTCCTGCTCTCGGCGCTGGCATTGCCCGTCCTGGGAGAACCGCGGATCCGCTGGGACGGGCAGCTGGCCCTTTCGCTCTTCGTCACCGGAATCCTGGGCACCGTGCTGGCCCTGGGCCTGCAGTTGCGTTTCCAGCGCGAGACCACTCCCGAACGAGCGGCCGTCATCTACAGCTTCGAACCGGTCTTCGCCGCCCTGGCGGCCTTCCTCCTGCTGGGAGAACGAATCGGGGGCCCGGAGCTGCTGGGTGGCGTCCTGATCCTCGCCGGGCTGCAGCTCGCCGACCGGGGCGCCGGAGAACTCGACGATCCCCCGCCGCTGCGTGAGACATGAGACTCACCTTGACAAGCGCACCGCACTTTGATAACATCTAAGACTATGCGTTTACTTGCCTGACCTCCTCATGCCGCGCGATCCCGGGAGAGACGCCCGCGAACTGCGCACGAGCACACGGCGTTCGCCGGCCCCCGCGGTCGTGCCGATACGCCCCTGAAGCCAGGGCCCTTTACGGCCCGATTACCCGCAACCAATAACCCCGGTGACCGACGGATGCCTGCGAGGTGCTGATCCATGTGGTGGGACAACGACATCGGAACCGAGGAGCAGGAAAGCTCCACCACCCTGCCGACCATGCAGATGCTGCAGCGGATCCATCCCTATGTCCGCCCGCACCTGCCCGTGTTCGCCCTGGCCTTCGGGCTGGCGCTGCTGGGAGTGGCCATGATCCTGATGCAGCCGGTGATCTTCCGCAAGATCATCGACGTGGATTTTCCTTCCGGCGACCTGCGGCTGCTGATGCGCAGCTCCCTGGCCTATTTCGGGCTGCTGACGGGAGGCGCCCTGGCCACCGGAACGGCAACCGTGGTGCTGGGCCGATCCGGCGTGGAAGTCGTCAACCGGATCAAGCGCGAGCTGTTCTCCCACATCATGGGCCTGGGGTTGCCCTGGATCGAGAAGCACCCGGTGGGCACCCTGGTCGCGCGAATCGAATCGGACAGCCAGCGCCTGGTGAACCTGACCAGCACGATGGCCATGCGGATCCTCTCCGCGCTGGTGATGATCGGCGGGGCGATGCTGGTGATCGCCGGAACCGATCTGCGGCTCTTCGCCGTTGCCGGGGTCTTCCTGCCCCTGATGGTGGTGGGAACGTTGATTCTCTTCCGCCAGATGCGCTCGCGCTTTCGCAAGGAGCGCAAGTACTACGCGGAGGTCTCCGGCCAGGTGGCCGAGCTGGTGCCCGCCGGCAGGCTGATCCAGGCCCTGGGACGCAGGAGCTGGGCCGAGGCCCGGCTGGCGGCGAAAAACCTTTTCTACAAGCGCTTCACGGTCCGGTTGATGTTCCTCGAGTACGGCTTCTGGAACGGTCTCGGACTGATAGAGATCCTGATGACCTGCGCGGCCCTCTGGTTGGGCACCTATTGGATCGAAGCGGGAAGCATGACCACGGGGACGCTGGTGATGTTCGCCCAGTACGCTTCGATGATCTACTGGCCCGTGATCGAGCTCTCGGAACAGCTGGGCGAGATCCAGCGGGCGGGCGGCGCCGCGGACCGGATCTTCGGCATGTTCGCCACCCCCGAAAGCGTGCCTACGCCCGCCGAGGCGCGGTCCCTGCCGCGGCGGGCCGGACGCCTGGCCTTCGAAGAGGTGCATTTCGAGTACGACGAGGGCGTGCCGGTGCTCTCCGATTTCAGCCTGGTGGTGGAGCCGGGAGAGACCGTGGCGCTGGTGGGTCCCACGGGCGGCGGCAAGAGTACGATCATCAACCTGGTAACACGGCTGCGCGATGTCACACGCGGACGGATCACGCTGGACGGCGTGGACATCCGCGGTTTCGATCCGCGGGAATACCGCTCGCTCTTCGGACTGGTGCTGCAGGACCTGTACCTCTTCCCGGCCAGTGTGGAGGACAACCTCCGGGCTTTCCGCGATGAGGTCGCACTCTCCCAGGTCCGCGAAGCGGCCGCCGTGGCGGGGATCGAGGCCGAAATCCTCAGCCGTCCGGGCGGCTTCGCAGCGGTACTCTCCGAGCGTGGCGCCGACCTGTCCTACGGCCAGCGCCAGCTCCTGGCCCTGGCCAGGGCCCTGGCCGTGGATCCTCCCGTGATGGTGCTGGACGAGGCCACCAGCAGCGTTGATCCGCGGACCGAGCGCAACATCCAGCGTACCCTGGACCGGCTTACCCGTGGCAGGACAACCCTCGTGGTGGCGCACCGGCTCTCCACCATCCGCCACGCGGACAGGATCCTTGTGATCGAGGACGGGCGGATTTGCGAGCAGGGACACCACGACGAACTGCTGCGGCGCAAGGGGGTCTACGCCGAACTGCTGGCGTCCCAGCATGGCGGCGACGGCGAGCTGCTCTTCGTCGACGAGCAGCAGCGGGCGGAAGGCGATCGCGCGGTCGCGGACCGGCAGGCGCGCCGGCCAGGGCGGCAGGATAGCGACGGTGCTCCCGAGCACAGGGAGACGCAACAGGAGGAGACGCTGCACGAGCCGCGGTAGGGTTCCAGCCGGCCGCGGGAAGCCGCTCTCGGATATGCTGCAGGCGGACTCAAGCGGAACACGGTCATGAAAGCACTGGTCAAAGTCCTCAAGTGGTTCCTGCCCTACTGGCGCGATCGCCGGAAGGGGCTGGTCCTGGTCCTTTCCCTGACCGCCGTTTCGGTGGCCGCCACCACGCTCTACCCGCTGCTTTTCAAGTTCGTCATCGACCGGCTGGTCCACGACGGCGATCCGCTGAGTTCCCGCCGCTGGGTCCTGGCCCTGCTGGGCGTGGGAGTTCTGCAGCAGTTGATCCACTGGCTGCTGCCCGTGTCACGGGCCTGGATGAACCTCGAATTCGCCATGGCGATCCGGATGCGCATCTTCGGCCGCCTGCTGCGCAAGACGGCGCCCTTCTTCACGCGCTTCCGCAGCGGCGACCTGGTCACCCGGCTGACGGACGACGTGGACAGCGAGGACAAGCTGCAGTGGTACGGCTGCAGCGGCGTGATGCGCCCCATCGAGGCGGTCCTGCGGCTGGGCTTCGCCCTCGGCGTGATGTTCTTCCTGGACTGGCGGCTGACCCTGCTCAGTGTATCACCGCTGCCCCTGGTGGTCTGGCTCCTGACCAAGACCGAGCACCTGCAGGAGAAGCACTACAGCGAGCGCCAGAAGCGCACCAGCGAGACCGTGGACGTGCTGGAGTCCGCCTTCAGCGGCGTGCGCATCGTGATCTCCTACGCCGCGGAGCTGGCCCAGTCCATGCTGCTGGACCGGGTGCTCAAGCGCCGGATCCGCTCCGAAAAGAACGTACTGACCCTGCGGGCGGTGCTGGAGGGCCTGGGCGCCCTGCTCAACCAGTCCGGGGTGATCGTGGTGCTCTTCGCCGGCGGCGTGTTCCTGATGCGCGGAGAGATCACGCTGGGCGACTTCTATGCCTTCGTGGCCTATCTCTCCAGCCTGACCAATCCTCTGTGGACCATCAGCTGGTTCTTCGTCTCCACCACGCTTGTGGCTTCCAGCGTCGACCGCATGGTGGAGGTCGAGGACCAGGAGGAACGCCGGGCCGGATCGCGGATGCCCGAGGACCCCGACCGGCTGCGGATCGAAGACCTGCATTTCGCCTGGCGGCGCAACGGCGAAGACGGGCCGCCGCTGCTGACCGGGGTCTCGCTGGAACTCGCGCGCGGCGAGACCGTGGCCTTGGTGGGTCCGGTTGGCTGCGGCAAGAGCACGCTGCTGGAGCTGGCGGCCGGAATCCTCGAGCCGCGCCGGGGAAGTATCACGCTGGGCGGCGTTCCTGTGGGCGAGCTGGACGACGAGCGGCGCAGCCATATCCTGGGCTGGGTGCCGCAGGAGAGCCTGCTCTTCAGCGGCAGCGTGCGGGAGAACGTTTGCCTGAGCCGTGATGGGGTGGAGGACCGGGAGATCCACGGGGCGCTGGACGCGGCCTGCGTGCTGGACGAATTCCCTCCCCTGCGGGAGATCGCCCAGGGCGGCGTGGGGCTATCGGGCGGGCAGCGCGGCCGGGTCTCGCTGGCGCGGGCCATGGCCACGCGACCGGCCTTCCTGCTGCTGGACGACGCCACCAGTTCCCTGGACGCCGATACCGAGCGCCGCTTCTGGGCGCGCACGGCCGAATCGCTGCCCCGCAGCGGGATCCTGGTGGCCACGCACCGCGAGGCCACCGCCCGGGCGGCGGACAGAGTGCTCTGGCTCGAGGAAGGCAGGATTCTGCACGAGGGCACACACGAAGGCCTGCTCAGCGCCCACGAGAGCTACAAGCAACTGTTCGCGCATCACTAGTGGACCGATACATGCGAATCGGGCCGCTTAAGCAAGTGAAAATCTCTAGAACTCCCGCAGCGCCTGCAGGAAGGCCTCGTTATCCTCGTCCAGTCCGGGGCTGACGCGGATGCAGCGGGGCAGCCGGAAAGCGGGCAGGTGCCGTACGATCACGCCCCGCTTCAGGCAGTACAGGGCGAAATTCTCCGCCTGCTCGACCGAATCCAGCTCGAAGATCACGAAGTTCGCCTGGCTGGGAGCGCTCCGCAGGCCCTTTTCCTTCACCGCATCCTGGAACAGGGCACGGCAGCGCAGATTGTGTTCCACGGTCCTGCGCAGGAAGTCGCGGTCCTTAAGGGCTGCGACTCCCGCCGCCTGGCCCGGCACCGAGGGTTCGAAGGGCAGCTTGACCTTCATCAGGTTTTCGATCAGCGAGCGATGAGCAAAACCGTAACCCACGCGCAGTCCGGCGAGCCCGTAGGCCTTGGAGAAGGTGCGCAGGGTGATCATGTTGTCGAAGCGGTACAGGAGCGAATCCGGGTAGCTGTCCAGGCGATCCACGAAGTCGATGTAGGCCTCGTCCAGGATGATCAAGGTGTGCTCCGGCACCGCCTCCATGAAGCGCTCGAAGGCACTGCGAGTGAAGATGGTGCCTGTGGGATTGTTGGGGTTCGCCAGGTAGACGATCCGGGTGCGGGGACCGATGGCGGCCGCCAGCGCCTCCAGGTCGTAGTGCAGGTCCTTCAGCGGCACGGTGCGCAATCTGACGCCCCGGCTCTGGGCCAGCACGTAGAATCCCACGAAGGTTCCCTCGCTGGTGAGCAGTTCGTCGTCGTCCTCCAGGAAAGTGCGCAGGATGTTGGCCATGATGCTTTCCGATCCGCTTCCGCAGACCACGCTGTCCCGGTGCACCTCGAACTTGCGGGCGAGGGCCGAGCGCAGCTTCAGAGCCCGCACGTCGGGGTAGCGGTTGAGGTCCTCCAGGGCTTGCCGCAGGGCTGCGGCGGCCCGGGGACTCGGTCCCAGCGGATTCTCGTTCGAAGCCAGCTTGTAGACTCGATCAAGGCCAAGTTCCTGTTGAACTTCTTGGATCGACTTCCCTGGGTGATAAGCTTTGAGAATGCGTATGTGTTCGGGGACGAGGGGTCTGGTGTTCATTCCAAGGATTCCTTGATTCGGTCTAGAACTGAGTAGGACGGACTCCCAAGAAGGCCCCAATTATGGCAAAGTGCGGACTTCCTTGAAAACCCTCCCCAGTGTCCGGCCGCAGTGCCGGAGTCACCGGCCTTTTTGAACTAGCTCCCCCAAATGTTACTCTGGTAACACAAAGTACTTGAACCGGGAGCCCGCCCGACCCGGGCCGGGGCCCGCCTTCGGCGTCCCCGCAACCTGCCGTGGATTTTGATTCATCAACCGGCGAAAGGGGCGGCATGCCGCCCGCGGGACAGGTGAGCCGGATCGCCGCCCGAACCAGCAGAGAGGCCGTCAATGGAATCAGTGGCTTTGGAAAAACCGACCGTCGTGGTCAAACCCGAACTGTGCAAGGGCTGCGGCCTGTGCATCTCAAGTTGTCCTGCGGAAGTGCTGAGCTTTCACGAGCGCTTCAACACCAAGGGCTACCATTACGCCGTTTATTCGGGGGAAGGTTGCACCGGCTGCGGCATCTGCTTCTACGCCTGTCCCGAGCCGGAAGCGATAATCGTCTGGAAGAAACGGGCCCAGGTGCCGGCCGAGTTCGATCCGCAGCGCTATGAAAGCGCCGGGGCGGCCCCCGAGGAGGTGCGCTGATGAGCAAGATCCTGATGAAGGGCAACGACGCGGTGCTGAGGGCCGCCATCCTTGCCGGTTGCCGCTACTATTTCGGCTACCCTATCACCCCGGCCAGTGAAATCGCCGAAGCCGCCGCCTTCTATATGCCCAAGGTGGGCGGCACTTTCCTGCAGGCGGAATCCGAAATCGGCGCCATCAACATGGTCTACGGAGCCGCCAGCGGAGGAATGCGCGTGATGACCGCCAGCTCGAGTCCCGGAATCAGCTTGAAGCAGGAGGGGATTTCCTACGCCGCGGGCGCCGAGCTGCCCATGGTGATCGTGGACATCAACCGCGGCGGTCCCGGTCTGGGCAACATCGCGCCGGAGCAGTCCGACTACAACCAGCTGTGCAAAGGCGGCGGACACGGCAACTACAAGACCCCCGTGCTGGCCCCCAACAGCGTTCAGGAAATGGCCGACCTGGCCCGCTGGGCCTTCGAACTGGCCGAGCAGTACCGCACGCCCGTCTTCCTGCTGGCGGACGGCGTCATCGGCCAGATGATGGAACCCGTGGAATTCCCCGAGCCGGTGACCGAGCTCCCGCACCACGATTGGGCGCTCTACGCGGACGGCGAATCCAAGCACAATCTTATCTCGTCGATCTTTCTGGAACCGGATCTGCTCGAGGAGCGCAACCGGCACCTGCAGGAGAAATACGCCCGGATCCAGGCCGATGAAGTCCGGGAGGAAGAGTTCATGCTTAAGGACGCCGAACATGTACTGGTGGGCTATGGAATCGTCTCGCGCCTCCTGCGGTCAGTCGTCGAACAGTTGCGCGAAAAGGGGATCAAGGTGGGCCTGTTGCGCCCCATCACCCTGTTTCCCTTCCCCGAGCAAGAGCTGGCTGCGCTGGCCAGCCGCGTGAAGAGCTTTCTCTGCGTCGAATTGAACAACGGCCAGATGGTGCAGGATGTGCGGCTGGCCATCGAGCACTCCGCACCCGTGCATTTCTACAACCGCATGGGCGGCAATATTCCACGAACCGTCGAGCTCGTCGAGCAGGCGATGAACGTTTTCCAGGAGGCCTAGAGCATGGCCAGTCCGAAAATTCTCAGCAAGTCGGAAGCCTTCTACGACAATTTCGAACGTTCGGCGAACGTGGACAAGAAGACTACCCACTACTGCCCCGGCTGCGGTCACGGAAACGTGCACAAGATGATCGCCGAAGCGCTCCACGACTTCGAAGTGGTCGACCGCTCGGTCCTGATCAGTCCGGTGGGCTGCAGCGTGTTCGCCTACTACTACTTCGACATCGGCAACATCCAGGCGCCCCACGGCAGGGCCCCCGCCGCGGCCACGGGCATCAAGCGCGCCTATCCCGAGAGCATCGTCATCAGCTACCAGGGCGACGGCGACCTGGCCGCCATCGGCACCAACGAAATCGTGCACGCCGCCAACCGCGGCGAAGCCATCACCGTGATCTTCATCAACAATGCCATCTACGGCATGACCGGCGGCCAGATGGCCCCCACCACGCTGATCGAGCAGAAGAGCTCCACCACTCCCTACGGGCGCACGGTGGCCAACGAAGGCTACCCGATCCGCGTCTGCGAAATGCTCAACAGCCTGGAAGCCCCGGTGTTCATCGAGAGGACCTCGCTGCACACTCCCAAGCACCAGAACCGGACCCGCAAGGCCCTGCGCAGGGCCCTGGGTGCGCAGGTGGAAAGAAAGGGCTTCAGCTTCGTCGAGATCCTCAGCCCCTGCCCCAGCGGCTGGAAGCTGAATCCCGTGGACAGCATGAAGTGGATCGAGGAGAAAATGCTCGACGTCTTCCCGCTGGGGAACCTGCGCGATCGCATCGACGAGACGGACAGCCGGACGACCTTCGTGCCCGATCTCAGCCCGGAGGCCATCAAGCGGCAACTCGATCTCCTGCAGCCGGAACCGGCGGTACCCGAGCACATGGAAGTGGAGGAGCGGTTCCGGAACCCGGAGATCCTGATGGCCGGTTTCGGTGGCCAGGGCATCATGCTGCTGGGCATCGCCACCGCCCAGGCGGGGATGCTCGAGGGCTACCAGTCGAGCTGGATTCCCTCCTACGGACCGGAGATGCGCGGGGGAACGGCCAATTGCTCGGTGCGCGTCAGTTCGCACGAGATCGGCAGTCCGATGGTGCACGAGCCGGACATCCTGGTGGCCTTCAACCGGCCCAGCCTCGAGAAATTCGCTCCCCAGGCGCGATCGCGGGGCGTGATACTCTACGACTCCTCCCTGATCGATGTTGAACCCGATCGAGACGATTGCGACATTGTCCCCATACCCTTCACCAAGATCGCCGACGATCTGGGTAACACACGCGCGGCGAACATGGTGGCTTTCGGGGCCATGATCGGTTACACCAGGCTGCTCAACCTCGAAAGCTGCTATGAAGCGCTGGCTTCGGTGATCAAGCGCCGCAACCTGCTGGAATTGAACAAGCAGGCCGTGGCCAAGGGTTTCGAGGTGGGTCGGGAATTGCGCCGTTGAGCAAAGGGAGGCTTCAACAGGTACTCGGGACCGGCGCCGTCGCAGACCGGCGATTTGGAACACGCCGGGAGGCGGTGTGATACAGTAGGCGCGACGGAGCCCGGGGAGTGCCTGTTCCACTCGTGGAAGGTAGAACTCTAGGGCTGGTCCTGGGCGGCGGCGGGGTCCGCTGCCTGAGCCATTTGGGCGTGGCGGAAGTGCTGCTGAAGAACGGCCTGGAGCCGGATCTGATCAGCAGTTCCTCCACGGGGACCATCGTGGGAGTGCTGCTGGCCGCACGCATCCAACCCGAAGAAATCTGCCGCAAGCTGTTCAGTCCCGGGTTCCGCCTGGGTTGGTGGGTTCCCTCCCTGCGTCCCGGCGGGATCTGGTCCCAGCGGAACATGGCCCGCCTGCTGGAGCACTTCCGAGTGCCCGAGCGGCTCGAGGACCTGCCGATTCCGATCCACGTGGTGCTCACCGACCTGGTCAACGGCTGCGAGATCTGCGTCAGCCGGGGTGATACACTGCGTGCGGCGCTCGCGTCGGCGGCCCTGCCCGGTATCTACGCACCCCTGCGTCACGCCGGAACCCTTTGCGGCGACGGCGGCATCATCAACAACGTACCCGCCGACATCTGCCGGCGCCTGGTGGGCGACTCGGGCGTGGTCCTCTCTTCCAGTCTCGAGATGAACACGACCCTGCCCGACGAATTCCTGCGCACCACGATCCAGGTAGCATATCGTTCAATCTACCTGCCGCTGCTGAACCGCCGCTACTCCAATTTCCTGCGCAACAGCGACATTGTGATCCAGCCCTTTTCCGACCATCCGTTGTGCTTCAGCCGCTGGCGGGAGATCCTGAAGTTCCACTCGCGGTCCCTGATGGCGGACCTCTTCGACCGCGGGCGTGTGCACATGGAGCGGGAACTGCCCTTGTTGCTGGCGCTCCTGGCGGACCGCAATTCCACCGGCGGCTCTTCCGTGTCGCAGAAGGCGCTCGACGACGATGCGGGCGTCAAAGGGGAAGGCGGCGATTGATGTTCAAGCGCCTGCTGGTGACCTTCTTTGGACTGCTGGTGGTGATCCAGATCCTGCCCGGCATCGCATCCCCCGGGCTGTGGATCACGCTGCTGGCGGCCCTGGTGCTCAGCCTGATCAATGTGACACTCAAGCCCCTGATGCTGATTCTGACCCTGCCCATAAACCTGCTCAGCCTGGGGCTGTTTACGCTGGTGGTGAACGCGATCTGCCTGGGACTCACCGATTGGCTGGTGCAAGACTTCCAGGTTCGCGGCTTCGGCTGGGCCCTGCTGGGCGCGCTGCTGCTTTCGATAGTCACGATCATCGTGAATCGGATTCTGGAAGATTGACCCGGTGGTGCCAAACCCCGAACAAATGTGGATGGACATGACCAGGAAAGAGACCGAATTGAGGCGTACCCTGGCCTCGCTCGCCGGAAACCTGTTGTGGTGCTGGAAACCCTGGTACGAGAGTTTCCTGAATTCCATCGATCCAGAGCACTTCGAACGGTGGGAGAACCCGGTCAAACTCGTGCGCGAGTTGAGCGACCGGCGCCTGAAGCAACTGGCCGCGGACGGGGATTTCCGGGAAGCCCTTTCTACGACCCTCGCCCGCGTCGAGCTGGAGTTGGCCGACGCGCGCGAACGATGCCCCCAGGAACTCCGGGAGCGCACAATCGCGTATTTCTCCGCCGAGTTCGGGATTCACGTGAGCCTGCCGATCTACAGCGGAGGCCTGGGTATTCTCTCGGGCGACCACATCAAGAGCGCCCATGACCTCGGACTGCCCTTCGTGGGCGTGGGCCTGTTCTACCGGCAGGGCTACTTCATCCAGCGCATCGACGCCCGCGGCCGCCAGGACGCGGAGATGACCCTGGTGGACGTGGACGATCTGCCGCTCGAACTCGTGAAGGACGACAAGGGGCGGGCGCTTGAGGTTTCCGTCGAGCTGCCCGAGCGCGACGTGTGGCTGCAGGTCTGGGAATGCAGGGTAGGGAATTCCCGGCTGCTGCTGCTGGACAGCGATACCGAGCGCAATGCGCCGGAGGACCGTTCCCTCACCTGGCAACTCTACGGCGGAGATCGTGATACACGGATGGCCCAGGAGATCATCCTGGGCATCGGCGGCGTGCGGATCCTGCGGGCGCTCGATATCGCACCCGACGTGTGGCACATGAACGAAGGCCACAGCGCCTTCCTTGCGGTGGAGCGGGTCGTCGGACTGCTGAAGCAGGGCCTCGAATTCGACGAGGCGGTGGAGGCGGTGGCCGCCAACACGGTGTTCACCACGCACACCCCGGTCCCCGCGGGCAACGAGGCCTTCATGCTTCCGCGCCTGCATCGCTATTTCCACCCCTATTGCGATCGCAACTCGGTCGATTTCTACCGCCTGCTCGAAATGGGCACGCTGAAAGACAAGACGGGCTACAAGGAATTCAGTCTGACCGCTCTGGCCCTCCGGCTGTCGCGCTTCGCCAACGGCGTGTCACAGCTTCACGGCGAAGTCAGCCGCAACATGTGGTACCACCTCTGGCACCAGGTGCCGATCGCCGAAACGCCCATCGGCCACGTGACCAACGGGATCCACACCGCCAGCTGGGTGGGGGACGATTTCCGCGAATTGTTCGAATCGCGTGTGGGGCCCGACTGGGAGCAGAAGCTGCTGGATCCCCCCGCCTGGGAGGTGCTGCGCGAGGTGGACGACGCCGAGATCTGGCGGCGCCATCAGAAACTCAAGGAGGCCATGGTCGAGGAGATCAGGCCAAACGTGACACAGCGCCTAGCCGGACAAGGGACGGTGCTGGACCGCATCCTGGGGCGCCTCGATCCCCGGGCGCTCTACATCTGCTTCGCCCGGCGCTTCGCCACTTACAAGCGGGCGACCCTGATCTTCGACGATTTCGACCGTCTGGACAGGATCCTCAACAACGCCTCCCATCCCGTGTGTCTCGTCTTCGCCGGCAAGGCGCACCCGGCCGACGTGCCCGGACAGCAACTGATCAGTCGTCTGCACGAGATCTCGCAGATGGAGCGCTTCCACGGGAGGGTGGTCCTGCTGGACGGCTACAGCATTCGCCTGGCCCGCTCGCTGGTCCAGGGCGCCGACGTCTGGCTGAACAATCCACGCCGGCCGCTGGAGGCTTCCGGCACCAGCGGGCAGAAGGTCTGCCCCAACGCGGGCCTGAATTTCTCCGTGCTGGACGGCTGGTGGGTGGAGGGCTACAACGGCGGTAACGGCTGGCGGATCGGCCGCGACTTCGACTACGGGGACGACAGGATCCAGGACTACTACGACGTGCGGTCGCTGTACCTGACCCTCGAGGATGAGATCGTGCCCATGTACTTCGACCGCGACGAGCGTCAGGTTCCCCGGGAGTGGGTCTCGCGGATGAAGGAAAGCCTGGTGACGCTGACGGCCAGGTTCAGCACGGCGCGGATGGTCAACGACTACGTGGAGGGGTATTACATTCCGGCCGTCGTCAAGGGCCTGGAGGCCCGGGAAGCCGAGTGGAAGGCCGTCCGCCAGTTGATCGACTACAAGCACTCCCTGCTCGATTACTGGTATCACATGACCGACACCTTCGTGAACGCCAGGCGCGACAACGAAAGCGTGGGTATCGAGGCGGGCGTCTACCTCGGACTGCTCAATCCGGAAGACGTAAAGGTCGAGCTCTTCATGCGCACGGGCGAGCGGATCCGCACGGTGGAGTTCGACCTGGACGGTCCTGCGGACGAGGACGGAGTCTGGCGCTACAAGCTGGATTATCGGGACCGGGAGATCCGCCGCAGTGAGCTCAAGGTGCGGGTGCTGCCGCGTCACGAATACCTGGACCATGAAATGGAAATGGGGATATGCTACTGGTTCCACCAGAAAATCGAGTGATCGGCGGCCAATGAATACCGACACGGGATGTCGCGAAGCCGCCCGGGATCTGCTGGAGTACATCGACGCCGGCCCCAGCCCCTGGCACGCCGTCGCCGAATCCGCCCGCCGCCTGGACGCGGCCGGGTTCACGGCCCTGGACCCGCGGGCGGCCTGGGAGCTGGAAGCGGGACGCGGTTACTACGTGACACGCCAGGAAACGGCCCTGGCGGCCTTCCTTGTCGGCGCAGAACCCGCCGAACAGCGGGGTTTCCGGATCGTGGGCGCCCACAGCGATTCCCCCGGCCTGCGGATCAAGCCACGGGGCGAACAGCGCGCCGGCGGCATGATCCGGCTGGGAGTGGAAGTCTACGGCTCACCGATCCTGGCCACCTGGGCCGACCGGGACCTCAGCCTGGCCGGTCGTGTGACGCTGCGCCCGCCGGATGCCGCGGAAGGCGAGAACCGACTGCTGGCCTTTATCAGGCCGCTGGTCCGGATCCCCAGCCTGGCGATCCACCTCGACCGGGAAGTCAACGTCAAGGGTCTTAAGCTCAACCCGCAGGACGGACTGCCCCTGCTCTTCGCCGTGGAGGACCAGGGCGAAACCGACGCGAACCTGCTGCAGGAGCTGCTGGCGCGGGAACTCGAAGTGCCGGCGGAGTCGATCCGGGCTTTCGAGCTCTGCGCCTGCGACACCCAGCCGGGCGCCTTCTTCGGAGCCGGGAGCGAGTTCATGGCCTCGGGGCGCCTGGACAATCTCGCTTCGTGTCACGCCGCGCTGGAGGCGCTGATCGCCGCTTCCCGGCTGCCCGAACCGCCTGGGCATCACGGCGTGGCCGTGTTCTTCGATCACGAGGAAGTGGGCAATCAGACACCCCGGGGCGCCGGCGGCAGCTTTCTCGAAGACATGCTCGAGCGGATCGTGCTGGCCCGCGGCGGAGGGCGGGAAGCGCTGATGCGCGCGCTGGCAGGTAGCTTCCTGATCAGCGCCGACATGGCTCACGCCTTCAATCCCGGCCATCAGCGGGCCTACGACCCGCAGCACCATGTACTGCTCAACCGCGGTCCGGTGGTCAAGATCAACGCCAACGTCCGCTACACGTCCGACAGCCCCGGTACCGTTCGCTTCGAACGGATCTGCGAGGAGCTCGATATTCCCGTGCAGCGTTACGTGCACCGCAGCGACCTGCCATGCGGCACCACCATCGGACCGGTCGCGGCCGCCCGCTCGGGTCTCTCCGCCGTGGATGTGGGGAATCCGCTGCTCTCGATGCACAGCATTCGCGAAAGCGCGGGCGTGCTGGACCACCACCGGATGATCCGAGTGCTCGAGCGTTTCTTCAGCGCGGGCTGACCATCACTCTCCTGTCGTCCGCATTTCAGACGCCGGTGACGGCGCACATCGGAGATCGCCATGTCGCCAGTATTGCTCGGCTTCCTGCTCTACCTGGCCCTGATCCTGGTGGTGGGTTTCATCTCCGTGCGCTACACGCGGAACATGAAGGACTACCTGCTGGCCGGCAGGCGGCTGGGGCCCTTCGTGGTCTCCCTTTCCGAGCGCGCCTCGGGGGAATCGGCCTGGCTGGTCCTGGGCCTGCCCGGCGCGGCGCTGGCCCTGGGCCTTGTGGAAGGGTGGACCGCCATCGGATGCGTCGCGGGCATCATCGCCTCGTGGATCCTGGTCGCCCGCCGGCTGCGGGAACTCAGCGGCCGCTACGACGCGCTGACCCTGCCCGAGCTCTTCGACCGAGCCATCTGCGGGGCCGGGTTGACCGAATACGCCAGCCCGGAAGACCGCCGCTGGGGACACATCCTGCGCGTCAGTGCCTCCCTGATCATCACTTTCTTCTTCGTCTTCTACGTCAGTGCCCAGTTTATCGGCGCGGGCAAGGTTCTAGAGCGCACGCTCCAGATCCCCCCGTCCTGGGGCATGCTGATCGGCGCCGGCCTGATCGTGTTCTACACGATCCTCGGGGGTTTCCTGGCGGTGGCCTGGACGGACGTGGCCCAGGGCCTGATCATGTTTCTGACCCTGGTGATCCTGCCCATCGCGGGGATCATCGAACTGGGCGGCTGGGAAGCCTTCCAGGGGGGCTTCGCGAAGGCCGCCGGCAGCGGGGGCCACCTGCTCGGCAGCCTGACCGGCGGCAAGACCGGCGCCGCCGCCTTCGCAGCAGTGGTGGGCGGTCTCTCCTGGGGGCTGGGCTACCTCGGCCAGCCCCATCTCCTGGTGCGCTACATGAGCATCCGCGACGTGGACCAGATCGGTCGCAGCCGCCGCATCGCCTTCACCTGGGCTGTGCCCGCCTTCACCGGAGCGCTGATGATCGGCCTGGTGGGAGCCGTCCTGTACGGCCTGCCCGAGGGCGGCGATCCCGAGCAGATAATGCCCCTGATGGCGATTCGCCTGCTGCCCGGGTGGCTGGCCGGCATCTTCATGTCCGGGGCCATCGCCGCCATGATGTCCACCGCCGACTCCCAGCTGCTGGTGGCCAGCAGCGCGCTGACCGAGGACCTCTACCGCCGCATCGTGAACCCCGACGCGGAGCCGGGACGCCTGCTGACCCTGGGACGGCTGGCCACCTTGACGGTGGGCCTGCTGGCGCTGGTCCTGGCCTGGTCCAGCGACGACCTGGTCTTCGCCATGGTGGGATTCGCCTGGTCCGGACTGGGTTCGAGCTTCGGTCCCCTGCTGCTCTTCCTGCTCTTCGGCTGGCCGCTGGGACGGAAAGGCGCCCTGGCGGGAATGCTCACCGGGGCGCTGGTCACGGTGATCTGGAAGGTCCTGCCGGACACCGTGATCACGGAGCGCGTGGTTTCCTTCGCCGCAGCCTTCGCCGTACTGGCGGTCTGCGCGATCCTCACCCGACGCGGGAGAATTAACTGATGGCTCACGAAGTCTATTCCCCGAGCGTACACGTGTGCGGCGATCCGCGCCTGGTGCTGGCTGCGGACGGGGAGCTGCAGGTCCACCGCGGGAGACCTCAACCCTGGGGCGCGAGCCGCGTGCTCGAGGGCAGCATGCCGGATTGCGATCGGTGGGAATCGCCACGGCCCGGTTCCCCGCCAGCCATGCGGGAGCCCTGCCTGAATTTCGCCGTGTTCTCGAGTTCCGCCGAGCGCGTCAGCCTGGTGCTCTTCGATCCGCGGAAGGGCGAGACGGCGATTGAAATCGAGCTGGACGCTTCCTGGAACCGGACCGGGCAGGTCTGGCACGTGGCGGTTTCGGGACTGGCCGCGCAGGTGCGTTACGCCTGGCGGGCCGACGGGACGCCCGCCCCGCGCAACCGGTTCTCGCCGCGGGCCAACCTGGCCGATCCCTACGCCCGCGCGCTGGAGCGAGTCGAGCGCGGCAAGCGGCCCGAGTATCACGCGCTTTTTCCCGCCCCGGCCTACCGCTGGAAGAACCCGCTGCCGCCGCGCCAGCCCATGCGCGACCTGGTGATCTACGAGCTGCACGTGCGCGGCTACACGATTCATCCCTCTTCGCTGGTGGCCGATCCCGGCACCTACGCCGGCCTGGCCGAGAAGACCGGCTACCTCCGCGACCTGGGCGTCAACGCCGTGGAACTGATGCCGGTGCACGAGTACGACCACGACGCCAATATTCACATCAATCCGCGCACCGGGGAGGGACTGAAGAACTACTGGGGCTACGACCCTTTGGGACTGCTGGCGCCCAAGGCCTCATACGGCCGCCGCGGTTCCCCGCTGGAGGCGGTTAACGAGTTCCGCTCCATGGTGGACGCGCTGCACGGCGCCGGCATCGAGGTCATCCTGGACGTGGTGCTGAACCACACGGGGGAGGGCAGCCTGGCAGGGCCGACGCTCTCCATGCGCGGCCTGGACAACGGCGTGTGGTACATGCAGGACGCCGAGGGCCGCTATCTCGACTTCTCAGGTTGCGGCAACACTCTCAACTGCAACCACCCGGTGGTGCGGGAGTTCATCCTGGACTGCCTGCGCTACTGGGTCACCGAGATGGGCGTGGACGGCTTCCGCTTCGACCTCGCGGCGGTGCTGGGTCGTGACACGAAGGGCCACGTGCTGGACAGCCCGCCGGTCCTGGAGCAGATCGCCCTGGACCCGGTGTTGAACGACGTGAAGCTGATCGCCGAGGCCTGGGACGCCGCCGGCCTCTACCAGGTGGGCAGCTTTCCCTCCTGGGGCCGCTGGGCCGAGTGGAACGGCCGCTACCGCGACGACCTGCGCAGGCTGCTCACCGGCGAATCCGGCATGGTGGGCGCCGCGGCGACGCGTATCACGGGCTCTTCGGACCTGTACTCCACCAGCGGTCGCCGCCCGCTGCATTCGATCAATTTCATCTGCTGCCACGACGGATTCACGCTGGCCGATCTCGTGTCCTACAACCACAAGCACAACGATGAGAACGGCGAGCACAACGCCGACGGCTGCAACAGCAACTACAGCTGGAATTGCGGCGCCGAAGGCCCCGCGGAAGACCGCGCCGTCATCGAGCTGCGCCGCAGGCAGCAGCGCAACGCCGTGGCTTTGCTGTTGCTCTCCCAGGGAGTGCCCATGCTGCTGGCCGGCGACGAATTCGGCCGCAGCCAGGGAGGCAACAACAACGCCTACTGCCAGGACAACGCGATCTCCTGGATCGACTGGGAGCTGCTGGAGCACAACCGCTGGCTGTACGAGTTCACCCGGGCGATGATCGCCTTCCGGCTGCACCACCCGGTGCTGCGCCGGGAAACCTTCTTCCAGCAGGGGCCCGAGACCGAGATCAGCTGGCACGGCGTGGAGCCCAACGCGCCCGATTTCTCGCAGGACTCGCGCTGCCTGGCCTTTCGCCTGCACGGCGAACCGATGCAGCGGCGCTGGCGGGCCGAGGGGCGCGACGAACGCTGCAGCGGGGGTATCGGCAGCGTACCCGGCTACAGTTGCTGGAACGACCTCTACGTGGCCCTGAACTTCTGGCGCGAGAGTCTCGTTTTCCGGCCGCCCCCTGCCGGCAAGGGGTACTGCTGGCGCGTGGTGCTGGACACCGCGGTCTCGACGCCGCCCTTCATCGAGCCGCGCAAGGCCGTTCGCGCCCCGAAAGCCGTGAAACTGATGGAATACTCCGTGAAGGTCCTGGAGGAGACGCCGCTCAGGAAACGCGGAAAGTCGCGAGCCGCGAAATGAAGCACTCACTCACGCGGTCGAGCCGCCGCTCCGAAACAACGGTGTATCACGGGTTCGCAGTGCGGGTGCTGCTGCTCTGCCTGTTGACTGCGATCGCGGAGGAATCCGTCCCTGCCGGGGAGCGGTCCGCCGGGGAGCTGAACGTGCTGGAGGCCGCGGCGCGGATCGAGTTCGAGGCGATCGGCGAGTCCTCCGGTATCGCGAAGAGCCGCCGCTACCCCGGCGTGTACTGGACGCACAACGATTCGGGCGACCGGGCGCGCATTTTCGCCGTCGACTCGGCCGGGGCGCTGATTCGCCCGGAGTGGGCCGAGGATTACGAGGGGCTGGAGCTCCACGGTGCCTTCAATTACGATTGGGAAGACCTGGCGACGGACGACGAGGGCAACCTGCTCATCGGCGCCTGCGGCAACAACGGCAACGCCCGCCGGGATCTGGCGGTCTACGTCGTGCCGGAGCCCAATCCCCGGGCCGTCACCGCATCGCACGTGCTGAAGAGGATCCCCGTGGCCTTTCCCGGCCAGGCGAAGTTTCCCCCGCAGCGGCGCAACTTCGATTGCGAGGCGATATTCTTTTCCGGTGGCCGCCTGCACTTCCTGAGCAAGAACCGCAGCGATTCCGGGACAGAGCTTTATCGCCTGGATCCTCCATCCGGAGGAGGTGTGTATCACGCCTGGCATGAGGCCTTCGCGGGGGACCGCGTGTACACGCTTGCGCTGGTGGGCAGCCGGGACGTAAGGGGCGTCGACCCGGAGGTGCCCGGGCTGGTCACCGCCGCGGACTGCCGGCCGGAGGGCGGCGCCCTGGCGGTGCTCTGCTACCGCTCGGTCTGGCTCTTCGAGCCGCTGCGGGGAGGTTTCTTCGAGGGGCGGGTTTCCTGGCTGCCCATCGCCGCAGGACAGTGCGAGGCGATCTGCTTTGACGGCGAGAGGCTGGTGATCACCAATGAGCAGCGGGAGATCTTCCACCTGCCGCTGGCCGAGCTCCTTCCATACCGTCCCTGAGGACGCCCGCTCAGACCTTCCTCGTCTTCCAGTCCCCGCGCCGGAACTTCCATTGCAGGATACCCGAGTAGAGCAGCACGTAGAAGGCCAGTCCCACGAAAGGCAGCAGGATTCCGCTGTCCAGGACGAAGACGGCCAGCCAGGTGAAGGGAATGAAGTAGGCCCAGTTCACGAACAACTCGCTCCACATCACGAAGAGCGTCATTCCCGCGCCTTCCAGGCAGGCGGCGGTGACCATGCACAGGGCGTCGAAGGCCTGGATGAGACCCATCAGCTGCAGCGGCAGCCTGCCCGCGGCGATCACTTCGGCATTATCGGTGAACAGGCCCAGCAGCTGGTCCGGCAGCAGAATGAAGAACAGCCCGATGGCGCTCATCAGCAGCATGCCGATCTTCTGGGCCTCCCGTCCCAGCAGCTCCGCCTCGTGCGACATGCCTGCTCCCAGCCTCTGGCCGATCAGCGTACTCGCGGCGACTCCGATCCCGAAGCCCGGCATGAACGAGAAGGACATGATGGTGATGATCACGTTGGAGGCGGCCACTTCCGTGGTACCCACGTGATTCATCATGGCCATGAACAGCGTGAACCCTGCGAGCACGAAAAAGGTCTGGATTCCGGTTGGGGTCGAGAGCCTGAGCAGGGACCGGGTGCAGCCGTACGGCCGCTCCGCTGCGCGCGAAGCTCCCGCGCGCCGGGCATCCCGGGGGAACAGCAGACCGCGCAGCCTGAATCCGAAGCGACGGCCCAGGTCCTCGCGGGCGGCGCGCAGGACGAAATAGGCACAGCCGCAGGTTGTGGCCAGCATGCTGGCGAAGCCGGCCCCGGGAGCGCCCATCGCCGGCGCGCCGAGCCTGCCGAAGATGAACACCCAGTTCAGAACGACATTCAACGCGTTGACCAGCAGGGAGACCCGCATGTGCTGCTTTGTATCACCCAGCCCGTTGAAAAAGCCCCTGAGGACCGAAATCACGAGAAAGGGCAGGAGGCTCGTGATGCGCCATGCGGTGTAGTCGCGGCAGATGGGGTAGAGTGGATCGGTCCGGCCGTCGAGGATCAGCTCGTAGTACAGAGGAAACACTCGCAGGATGAGCAGGGTCAGCAGGGGCCCGCAGAGCAGGGCCAGGCGCAGGGCCGCCGCCAGCACGCGTCCCGCCTCCCGGGGACGCCGCTCGCCGACCCTCCTGGAGGTCAGGATCTGCGTGCCGGTGGAGATGTGGCTCAGGGCGCCGATGACCATCCAGACGGCGATGCCCGACATGCCGGTGGCGGCCAGGGCGTGGACCGAGATGCGGCCCACCATCATGGTGTCCACCAGACCCACTACGGTCTGCGAAATCTGTGAGATGACCACCGGGATCGCGAGATGAACGATCTCGCGCGATCTGGCGGGGTTCAGGAGGGCCATCCTCAGCCACTTACGCCGAGTTCAAGGGCTTCGCCCTCGGCGGGAAAGAGGCATTGCAGGTCGGGGCAGCGCGAGCAGGCGGCCTCCGCCAGTTGCCGGTCGGAGTCCTTTCGACCGCGCAGGATCACGAGTTCCGAAGGAGCGCAGCGATCGATCATCTTCAGCAGCTCGTCGCGGTTGCTGTGGGAGCTGAAGAGGAAGCTCTCCACGCGACAGTGCAGGGGAATCTTCGTATCACCGAAGTGGAGTTCCTCGCCTCGCCCGGCGCGCAGGAGGCGCTTGCCCGGGCTGCGCTCGGCTGAGTGTCCCACGAAGAAAACGGCGTTGATGGAGCAGGGCAGGATGTCCCTGGCGAGGAGCCAGGCGTGGGAGCCCTCGTTGAGCATGCCCGAGGGCAGCAGGTAGATGCAACTACCCCCGTGATCGAAGCCCTCGGCGCGCTCCCCGTCGAAGATGTCCACCAGCGTTTCCGAGAACAGGAAATCGGGCAGCAGCCGGCGGTCGCCGACCGAATGCCGATCATAGAGCGTGGCGATTTCCCAGGCGCTGCGTCCCAGGTGCACGGGCAGCGGCGGGATCCGGCCCTTGCGCTTCAGGTGATGCAGAATGAAGAGGATCTCCTGCGCCCGGCCCATGTTGAACACGGGGATCAGGATGGATCCGTCCAGCGAGGCCACCTCGCCGATGGATTGGGCCAGGCGCTCGATTTCCGTGCGGCGCGGCAGGTTGCAGTGGCGGTCCGACCAGGCGATGGTGGACTCGCTGACCAGCACGTCCACGCCGGATGGATACACCGCGCCCTGTATCACGCTCTGCGGGCGGCCGCATGTGTCGCCGGAGTAGAACAGCGATTTGCCGCCGTGCTCGAACAGGTAGCCGCAGCTTCCGAGAACGTGACCTGCGTCGAAAGCCCCGACCCTCACCGGGTTGGGATTGTACCCGCCGACCAGGAGGAGCGCCTCTCCCCGCTTGATGAAGCTGACGCGTTCGTCCAGGTCCTGCACGTCGGCCACCCCGAAGAGGGGGTATTCGGGAATCTCGCCGGCGTAGAAGCGCTCGTTGAGCAGGGTGGCCCAGCGCG
Source organism: uncultured Bacteroidaceae bacterium (assembly GCA_964568855.1). GTDB lineage: Bacteria > CAIWAD01 > CAIWAD01 > CAIWAD01 > CAIWAD01 > CAZMSD01. The sequence goes on from CAZMSD010000014.1 coordinate 76,984, forward strand.
ACAGTTGCAGCCGCGTCAGGTCCCAGGTGGGGCGGGTGCACAGAATCCGCGCGGCGGGCCAGCGGCTGGCGAGCACGGGCAGCGCGCCCATGTGATCCGCATGGGCATGGCTGATCAGGATCCAGTCCACGGGCCAGTTCGCAAGGGATTCCAGCGCGGGCAGCGCCTCCCCGCCCTGGGCCAGCGGATCGATGCCCGGGTCGATCAGGAATCCCGCGCCATCCACGTTGAGATAGAGGCAGGTGGCGTGATTCTCGGTAGTCGGTGCAAGGGCGATGAATTCCATGGCAGCAAGATAAGGATGGAGCTAAAGACGGCCTAGCGATTCGCCGATAGCTGAGAACGGCCGGTGACTCTTACTGTCGCCGGCCCCGGTCCCTGTGGTGGATCGGTTACAACTGCTGCGACGCCGGGGCTCTGGCCCCGGCGTTTTTGTGCCTGCGTGCCGGGAACTGACAAACGGCGCCAGAGGGGACCAAATGGTGCCATCGGTGCCGGCGCTGGCCTGAAGCCTGCGCCTCCTTCCGGGCAACCGCAATCAAGGTCTGCGCAGTCGCTCGTAGACCGCATGCTGGACCCAGGCCAGGGCCGGGCCCAGGACCAGGGCGAGGCCCACGGTGCCCAGCCAGAGGTGCAGGTCGTCGGTTCTGATCCAGTCGAAGACGGTGTGATACAGCGAATCCGCGGCGCCGGTCGGCGCTCGCGCTCCGGAGGCTGCTACGGATTCAACGACCGGGACCTCCGCCGCGCCGCGATTCAGCAGTTCCATGAACATCTTGAGGGCGCCGCCCGCCAGAACCAGGGCGAAGAGGCGGCTCACCAGGCGACCGGTGGCGCGCCGGCGCAGGCGGCTGCCCACGGCCGTGCCCAGTCCTCCCGACAGCACCAGCAGCAGGGCCAGCAGGGGGTCCAGGTGGCCGGTGTGCAGGATGTGACCGGTGGAGACGGAAGTCATCACCAGGAGGACCGCCAGCTGGCTCACGGGCACCAGTTCGCGGATGTTGCCCCTGAACAGCATCAGCAGCAGTGGAACGAAGAAGACCCCCCCGCCCACGCCCAGCAGGGCCGAGACTCCGCCCACCAGCACGGCCGCGGCCATGGGCAGCAGCGGACTCACCGGAACGGGGCAGGCCGGGCTGTGATACCTGAAGGGCAGCCTCGTGAGCAGGCCGTGGGGTCGCCGGTCATCGCGGGGCGTTCCGGCGCGCAGCATGCGCCAGACGACCAGCAGGAGCAGGACCGTGAAACAGATCAGGATCAGCCTGTCCAGCGCCGCCGGACGGCCGGCCGCGCCGATCAGAATCGTGCCGAGTTGGCCGCCCAGCACTCCCCCGGAGCCCATCAGCAGCCCGGTCTTCCAGTCGACCTCGAGCCGTTGCAGGTTGAAGGCGCTGGCGCCGGCGGCGTTGGACACGATGGCCACCGACATGCAGGCCGTCGCCACCCGCGGGGGCACGCCGCAGGCGATCAGCAGGGGATTGACCACCAGTCCCCCGCCGATGCCCATCAGCCCGGCGGCGACTCCGCCCAGGGCGCCGGCCAGCAGCACGATCCAGGCCTGGATCTCCAGGCCGCTGCCCAGGATCACCAGGCCGTTCACCTGCCGCCTCTCCCGGTTCCCGGGCTCATGATTCCACTCGCCCGGCCATCCCGCGATACTCCAGTTTCCACAAACGGTAGTAGATACCGCGCTCGGCCATCAACTCCGCGTGGCTGCCCTCCTCGGCCATCCGCCCGTTATGCAGCACGAAGATCCGGTCCGCCCGCTGGATCGTGGACAGGCGGTGCGCGATCACCAGGGAGGTCCGGTCCCGCAGCAGCTCGCCCACCGCCCGCTGGATCAGTTCCTCGTTCAGCGTGTCCACGCTGCTGGTGGCCTCATCCAGGATCAGGATCGCCGGATCGGCCACCAGGGCGCGGGAGAAGCTGACCAGCTGCCGCTGCCCGGTGGAGAGCTTCTGTCCGCGCTCGCCCACCTGGGCCTGAAAGCCGTCCGCCTGGGCCTCGATGTGCTCCAGGATGCCGGTGCGCCGGGCCGCCTCCCTGATTTCGGATCCGCCGTAGTCGCCGCCCAGGCTGATGTTTTCGCCGATGCTCCCGGAGAAGAGAAAGACGTCCTGGAGTACGATGGCCATCTGCTCCCGCAGCGCTCCCAGGTCGTACTCGCGGATGTCCCGGCCGTCCACCAGGATCGAGCCGCGCTGGAACTCGTAGAAGCGCAGCAGCAGCGAGGTGATGGAACTCTTGCCCGCGCCGGTGGGTCCCACGATGGCCGCGCTGCTGCCCGCGGGTACGCGGAAGCTCAGGTCCTTGAGCACCCAGTTCTCGCCCTCGTAGGCCAGCCAGACGTTGCGGAACTCGATCTCGCCGCGGAAACGGGAAGCCGCCGCAGCGGACGTTCCGCGTGATACAGGCATTCCGTCCGCCGCCGCGGCCGGCAAGACGCCTCTTATGGCCGGCTGCTCGTCGAGCAACTGGAAAACCCGCTCCGCCGAGGCCATCGCTCCCTGGAGGATGTTGTACTTCTCGGCCAGATCGCGGATGGGACGGAAGAAGCGCTCCGTATAGTGGATGAAGGCCACCAGCGTGCCGAAACTGAGCACTCCCTCGAGCAGCCTTCCCGAGCCGAACCAGAGGATCGCCGCCAGGGCCAGGGCGCCCAGCAGCTCCGTCAGCGGGAAGAACACGGCGAAATAGAGGATCGTGCGCACGTGCTCGCTCATCAGCCGGTCGTTGATGCGGCGGAAATCGCGGCGGTTCAGCCCCTCGCGTCGGAAGAGCTGGACCACCGTCATGCCGGTGATGTTCTCCTGCAGGAAACCGTTCACCTCCGCCACCAGGCTCCGCACCCGGCGGAAGGCGGCCCGCACCAGCCGCTTGAACTGGAAGCTGGCGACGACCACCAGCGGCAGGACCGCGAACAGCACCAGCGCCAGCCGCCAGTCGATGGCCAGCAGGACTCCGGCGATGAAGAGCAGGAGCAGGACGTCCTGGAAAGCCAGGATCAGGCCGCCTGTGAAGAGCTCGTTGAGGTTCTCCACGTCGTTGGTCAGGCGGGTCATCACGCGGCCCACCGGGTGTCGGTCGAACCAGGCCATGTGCAGGCGGCCCAGCCTGCGGAACATGCTGTCGCGCAGGTCGAGCACGATGCTCTGGCCGATCCAGCCCGTGATCACCTGCTGGATGTAGCGCGTTCCAAAGGCTCCCAGGGCCAATCCGAGGTAGAGCAGGATGCTGCGCAGCAGCCCCTGCCGATCACCCGCCGCCAGGTCCACGTCGATGGCGTGGCGTGTCACGAGCGGAAGGGCTGTCTCGAGACCCGCGGCTACGAGGATGATCGCCAGCGCCAGCAACGCCAGCCACCGGTAGGGCCTGATCAGCCGCACCAGCCGCGCAAGCAGTCTCAGGTCCAGGGTCTGTTCCTGGTCCACCGGAGGTTCCGGGATCATCCGTCCACCCCCAGTTCTTCCTCGAGCTGCTGCTTGCTGAATAATTCGGCGTAGAAGCCGCCCTCGAGCAGCAGTTGCTCGTGCGTGCCCTGCTCGATGATCCGGCCCTCGTCGAGCACGATGATCCAGTCCGCCGAGTGCATCACCGACAGGCGGTGGCTGGCCACCAGCGCCGTGCGCCCCCGCAGGAACCGCCGCAGGCGCTCGATCATGGCGTCCTCGGTACGCGTGTCCACCGCGGAGAGGCAGTCGTCCAGCACCAGCACCCGGGCGTCCATCAACAGCGCCCTGGCGATGGTGCTGCGCTGCTTCTGCCCGCCGGACAGCGTGATGCCCCGCTCCCCGACCAGCGACTCCCAGCCCGCGCTGAAGAGCGACAGGTCCTGGTCCAGGCGCGACACCCGGGCGACGTGCTCCATCTCTTCGTCGTCGGCCGCGGGCCGCCCGAACTTGACGTTGCCGCGCAGCGTGTCGCTGAACAGGAAGGCCTCCTGCGGCACAGCGGCTACCTGCCGGCGCAGCGAATCCAGGTCGTAATCCCGCAGATCGCGCCCGTCCAGCAGGATCCGACCGGCGGTGGGATCGTTGATCCGTGTCACGAGCGAGAGCAGGCTGCTCTTGCCGGAGCCCGTCGGCCCCACTATTCCCAGCACCCGGCCCGCGGGCACCCGCAGGTCGATTCCCTCGAGCACCTCGCCGCCCCCGGGATAGCGGAAGCCCAGGTTCTCGAAGACCAACTCGCCGCGGAGCTCTTCCCGGTGTTCGCCGCCGCGGGTGCGGTCCTCGTGGTCCAGGATCTCTCCCAGGCGCCGCATGCCGGCATCGCCGCGCTGGAAGAGGTTCATGCTCCAGCCGACGGCCACCATGGGCCACGAGAGCATGCTCAGGTAGGCGGCGTAGGCCACGTAGTCGCCCAGGCTCATCCGGCCCTCGATGATCAGGGTGCCGGCCTGCCAGAGGATCAGGCCCTGGCCCAGGGTGAACAGCAGTCCCAGGGTGGGACGAAATGCGGCCTGCAGTCTCACCATCCGCATCTGGATGCGACGGTAGAGTTCCAGGTCTCTCCGGAAGACCCGCGACTGGTGGTCCTCGCGCGTGTAAGCCTGGATCACGCGCATCCCCGACACGGCTTCCTGGACCCTGCTGGAGATCCGTCCGAACTGCTTCTGGGATTCCATCGTCAGGCGGTGGATGTGATGCGACAACTGGTAGACCAGGATGATGATCAGGGGCAGCAGGATCGCCACGATCAGGGTCAGCCGCGGACTGATCCAGATCATCATGCCCAGCCCCCAGAGTCCGCGGAACTGGGTGTCCACGCTGTACATCAGGGCGGGTCCGATGGCCCGGCGGACGTTCTCGATGTCCTGGGTGGCGCGGCTCATGATGTCGCCGGTGAGGCGAGCGGCATAGAAGCGCCGCGGCAGGTCGAGCAGGTGGTCGTAGAACAGTGCCCGCAGGTCCCGCTCCACCCTGCGTGACACACCGATCAGCACGCGCCGCTGGGCGAAGCGGGAAGCGCCCTGCACCACCTCGATGGCCAGCAGTAGGCCGATGTACCACAGGATGCCGTGGGCAGCCAGGCCATGTCCCAGGTCGTCGATGGCCATTCCCAGGACCTTGGGACCGAAGATCAGCACGGTGTTGCTCAGCAGCACGAACATCCCGCCGATCAGCAGGCTTTGCCGGTAGCGGAGAAGGAGGGGCAGGATTTTCCTCAGGTGCCGGATGTCAGCTCCTCCCCTCCGGAGGCCGAGGCGTCGAATTCGCTGCCCGCGCTGAGGTCTTCGCGCGTGATGCGGCCCAACTCGGCCAGGCGCCGCTCGGCCTCGCGGACGGCGGCGTCCTTCTCTGGTCGCGGGATCCGGATCACGGGCGGAGGAGGTTCCGCCAGCGCCCGACCGTCCGCCCGGTTCCCCGGCAATCCGCGGGCGATTTCAGTCAACGGCAGGTCGGCGTAGCGGGCCGCCAGGTCCAGGGCGTCGGCGTTGCCCGCCTCGGCGCCACGGCGACGGCGCCAGCGCCTTTCCGCCTTGCGCAGTTCCAGGGCTCGAGCCGCGGCCAGCGCCGCTCGCCCGGGCCGGCGCCGAATCTCGCGTAGGGCTTCCTCCGCCAGGTGCCTGGGCACCAGGGCCTGCTCCACCAGGCGGCGCTTCAATTCGATTGACGGCCGCAGGCCCGTGTGCAGCTCGAGGTCCGCCCTCGCCAGATGCATATCCCGCAGCTTCTCGCGCAGGACCATGATCCGCAGCCTGGGCTCGCCCTGGAACCAGCCCCGGTCCAGGAGGAGTTGCGGGACGAGCTGCGCCCAGGCGTCCAGGTTCTCGGGACGGCTTAGCAGGGCGCAGACGCCGCCTTCACTTCGCCTACGGTACAGCAGGAAGGCCCGGCCCGGCAACGCTTCGCGAGCCAGCAGCACGCTCAGGGCGTAGTGGCAGCAGTCGCCCAGGTGGGACTCGCGCACCGGTCGCGGCAACTGTGCCAGGTCGCGCGCGGCGATGATCGGCGGCTCCTTCGATTCTCCGGCACGCAATTCGGGCATCAGGTAATCGCCGGAGGGATCACACCATGGAGGGCGCATTTCCAGGCGGAACGACGGCGCTGGAGGATAGAGCAGCCGGCGCGAGAAGGCCCAGCGCCGCAGTTCCGCGAGTCGGCTGCGCTGCTCCTCCAGCCAACGTTCGGGCAGCGGGCGGTCCTGGCCCAGCTGCTCCAGTACGAAGCGCAGGCCGGCCGGGCCGCCCGGGGACCGGCCCGCGTACTTGGCGTGCAGCGCACCGGAGCGCTTGAACAGCTCCTCGGAAACCTGTCCGATTTCGTTTTGAAACTCCGCCAGCAGACTCTCGGGCTCCAGCCCCCGGCCGGCCGCCAACCTCCAGGCGCGCGCGAACTCGTGCGTGTCCGGGACTTCGGACGGGTGAACGGCTTCGCCGGCGTGATCCAGCTCGCGCGCCAGCTCGCGCAGGCGGCGCAGAGCGGCGTCGCAGGCCTGGGGATCCATTACTGGCCTGCCCGCATCACGCCGGACCGCGAGCGAGGACTCGAGTCCCTTGCACAGGGCTTCCAGGCGCGGGAGGGCCTCCCGCCGGTCCTCCGGAGGAGCCGCCCGCAGGCCGGGAAGCAATGAATCGATGAAGACGGTAATTCCGCGCAGTCGCTCGGCTATGGTCGAATCCGGGTCGCGCTCCGCGGCGGGATCCAGCAATCCGGCCAAACCCGCTGCAAGGGCCTGGATCACGCGTGCGGGACCCGGCGCCGCCTCTATCTCCCGCAGCTCGCGCTCGAGCAGCAGCCGGCAACGCCGCGCCTCGGGGGACGGCGGATCCTCCACCGAAGCATCAAGTCCGGCGGATGTATCACGCAGCAATCCGGCCAGGTAAGCGCGCCCGGTTTCGCTCCAGTCGGGCCAGCCGCGTTCCGGTCCCGGGGTTCCGCCGCCAGCGGCCAGGTGGGGCATGGCCTCGAGCCACCGACGTTCAAAATCCCGCTCGATCGCGTTGAGCCTGTGGGCCGGATCGCACATCTAAGTTTTCGCCCGGAGCTGGATCACGACGGCCTTAGACATTGAAGCGGATGTGGATCACTTCGCCTTCCCGGATCACGTAGTCCTTGCCCTCGAGGCGGAAGGAACCGCGCTCCCGGCAGACTGCCAGCGAACCGGCCTCGATCAGGTCGGCGGATGGCACGATCTCGGCCCGGATGAATCCCCGCTCCATGTCGCTGTGGATCACGCCCGCCGCCTCGCGCGCGGTCGAGCCGCGGCGGATGGTCCAGGCGTGACACTCTTCCTCGCTGGCGGTGAAGAAGGTCTCCAGTTCCAGCAGCTCGAAGGATTCCCGCAGCACGCGGTCCAGCGCCGGCTCCGCGATGCCGTATTCCTCGAGGAATTCGGCGGCCTCCTCCGGGTCGAGCTGGGCCAGCTCCATCTCGATTCTGGCGCAGACCTGGCAGGCCCGCAGGCCCAGGTGGTCGAATTCGCCGGCGAGGCTGTCCAGCAGCTCAACGGAACCGATTCCATCCTCGCCTACGTTGAAGACCGCGAGCTGCGGCTTCAGGCTGAGGAAGGCGTAGGACTTGAGGGCGCGCAGCTGGTGGCGGTCCAGGCCCAGCATCCGCAGCGGCCGTTCTTCCTCAAGTGCGGCGTGACACTTGCGCAGCGTCTCGAGTTCGAAGGCCATGTCCTGGTCCTTCTGTTTCATGAGCTGCTTCTCGAGCCGCTCGATGCGTCCCTCGCAGACGGTCAGGTCCGAGATCAGGAACTCGTCGTTGGCCAGCCTGAGGTCGCGCACCGGGTCCGGCGGTCCGGCCGGGTGGGGATAGTCCGGGTGCACGAATGCGCGGACGGTGAGCAGGATGGCGTCGCAGACTCGCACGGCCTGGAGGAACTCGGCCGGAAAGCTGTGCTGCGGTCCGATCTCCTCGTCCAGTCCGCCGAGGTCCAGGTAGTCCACGGTGGCGTTGATCTGCCGGTGGGGCTTGAACAGCTCCGTCAGCCGTTCCAGGCGGGAATCGGGGATCTTGGCCACCGCACGGTGGCTCTTCCGGCCGCCCGCGTAGCCCAGGTCCGCGTCCTGGCCCGTCAGGGCGTTGAAAAGGGAGGTCTTGCCGGACTGGGGCAGCCCGATGATGCCGATTTCCATGGCGCATTTCCTGGATTTTTCCGGACGAAGACGAAATATAGGAAGAATCGAAGGCCGGACTCGGGAAGCTGGCCCGCGGGCGGCGGGATTCTGTGTGGATTTATCGTGCGCGACGAGGATTCATGCCACCCCTTGGACTGGAAATCCGATGCCGGCCAACTCGAAATGGGGAATTGAATAGCTGCTGGAGTCAAGACCTTCAAGGTCTCGGTTTGTTCTACCGCCCGAACCACTCCTCCCTCTCCGGCGGCGTCGGACTCTCCATGAATTCCTTCCAGCGGAGGGTGTCCAGCGCGGGATCCGGCGCGGGCGGGGGAAGCGGCAGGTCCACGGCGCGGATCGCGGGACGGTTTCTCCGAGGTGGCCGATTGCGTGATA
>CAZMSD010000015.1:0-80727 GCA_964568855.1 uncultured Bacteroidaceae bacterium
TACATAGCACTGTCGTCACGCGCCGACGACAAGATCTCGAATTCATCAGTTACCTCCCTACCTTCCCGTTTCGTTTGTCGAGCGTTCCCGTTCACCGCAGTTCTTGATTGACATGTAGTACAATGTTGTTCAGTATTAGTTCATTTAATAAACGGTCATTAAGATGAACTGATACAAATTAATTTTTTCACATGGAGTGTCCAAACGGAGCGGATGACGATTCAATCGTGAGGACTAGTTCCGTATGCCGGTGTGAAATCGCGTCTTTCGTGATCGTTTGGGATCGGTAAGAAGCCGGCGCGAATATGTGCGATTCCGGAATTCGAAGGCGTGATACAACTCCACCAGCAGTTGTCACTGGCGGTAGAACCGCCGCGTCCTGGTTCTAATCCAGCAGCTCGCGGGCGGTCTGGGCGACGGCATCGACGCTGATGCCCAGGGCCTGCATGACCTCGCCGGCGGGAGCACTGAGTCCAAAACGTTCGATGCTCAGCACGCGTCCATCCAATCCCGTGTAGCGGTGCCAGAGTCCGCCCACGCCGGCTTCCACCGCCAGCCGACGGCGGCAGGAGGCGGGCAGGACCTCTTCCCGCCAGGCGGCGTCCTGCTTATCGAAGCGCTCCATGCCGGGCATGGAGACCACGCGGATGCCCCGCCGCCCCTCGGCTCGCAGGATCTCCTCCGCCGCCAGGGCTAGCTGCAGCTCGCTGCCGGAAGCCAGCAGGATCAGTTCCAGTTCGCCCTCTTCCTCGCGGCAGATGTAGGCTCCCCGGGCAAGGCCCTCCCTGCGCTTCGTGGAACTCGGTCCCTTCATCGCGGGCAGCGCCTGGCGGCTCAGGGCGAGTACGGTCGGACCTTCCAGGCGCTCCAGGGCGGCGACCAATGCACCGGCGGCCTCTTCGCAGTCCGCAGGACGGAACAGCTCCAGCCCCGGCAGCAGGCGCAGGGCGCTGACGGACTCCACGGGCTGGTGCGTCGGGCCATCCTCGCCCACGCCCACGGAATCGTGCGTGAAATAGTAGATCACGGGCAGGCCGGCCATGCAGGCCAGGCGGATGGCGGGTCGCAGGTAATCCGAGAAGACCATGAAAGTACCGCAGACCGGCCGGAAGAGCCCTTCGTAGGCCAGGCCGTTGCAGACGGCGCCCATGGCGTGCTCGCGGATTCCGGCCCGCAGGTTCCGGCCGCAGCGGCTCTCGACCATGAACTCCCCGCCCTCGCCGATGTAGTTCTGATTGGATCCGAAGAGGTCCGCGCTCAGGGAAACCAGCCGGGGCAGCTCCACCGCCAGCTGCTGCAGGGCGTCGCCGCAAGCCTTGCGGGTGGCCGGATTCGCTCCCTCCGGGAAGTCGGGAATCCGTGCAGACAGGCCGGTGGGGGCCTCGCGCTTAAGGGCACCCACCAGCTCGCGGCTCAGCTCGGGATTCGCAGTACTCCAGGAGCGGTAATCCTTCAGCCAGGCCTCGTAGCGCGACTGCAGCTCCCGACGGTGCCCTCTGAAGTATTCGCGAACCTCGCCGGAGACGAAGAAGCGCTCGTCGGGCAATCCAAGTCCCCGCCGGGCGCTTTCCGCGAACTTGCCGCCGCCTTCGCCGTGGGCCTTGGGCGTACCCGCCACCTCGGGAATCCCGCGGCCGATCTCTGTTCGCGCGATGATCAGCCGGGGCCGGCCTTCGTTCTCGGCGCGGGCCGCCGCGAAAGCCTCCAGGAGGGCGGCGACATCGTGGCCGTCCACCTCCTCGACGCCCCAGCCGCAGGCCTCGAAGCGCCCCGCTGTATTACGACTCTGTGTGCTGGCCGCCGGAGCGTCCAGTGTGACGTCGTTGGAGTCGTAGACCAGGATCAGGTTGTCCAGGCCCAGGTGGCCGGCCAGTTCGGTGGCCTCCAGGGCCACCCCCTCCTGCAGGCAGCCGTCCCCGGCCAGCGCCACTATCTTGTGATTCAGTATCTCGTGTCCCGAGGTGTTGAAACGCGCGGCGGCCATCTTCGCCGAGACGGCCATGCCCACGGCGTTGCCCACGCCCTGCCCCAGGGGACCGGTAGTGGCTTCGACACCGGGAGTGTCACCGAACTCGGGGTGACCGGGCGTGATACTCCCCAGCTTGCGGAAAGCCTTCAGGTCCTCAATGCTCAGGCCGTAACCAGCCAGGTGCAGCCAGGCGTAGAGAAACATGCTGCCGTGTCCCGCCGAGACCACCAGGCGGTCCCGGTTGATCCAGCGCGGTTCCTCGGGATTGTAGCACAGGGCATGCCCGTAGAGGGCCGCCCCGATCTCTGCGGCGCCCAGGGGAAGGCCGAGATGGCCGGACTTGCAGCCGGAAATGGCGTCGATGGCCAGGCCGCGGGCGATGGCGGCGGCATGGTTGAGTGCGGACAGGTTTGCATTCATGCAGGAATTTAGGAATCCTCGTCGTGGGTGATCGCCGGTGGTGCGAAGCGAAGGGTGAGGCAGTACGAGGCGGCAGTGGGATGCGCGATATTCTCTATGCGGATGCTCGGACCAATGCAGGCATCAGTACACCGCCGTCACCATGTAGAACATCCGGGGCTGCTGCTGCGTGAAGCTGTAATACGCCGTCTGCACTTCCTCCACGAACTCGAAGGATCCGTAAGGCTGCTCCGATTGATATACCCTGTAGGCCAGCGCCCCGGGCAGGGCCGTCCAGCTCAGGATGAGCTGCCCGTCGCTGTACTCGATCCCTAAGTCCTCCACCGGCTGCTGGCCGGGTTCCACGACGCTCATCACGACCGGCACCTGGATGTCGGGCTGTCCGGGATCGTTGCTGTCGATGTGCAGCACTGCGTGATACTCGCCTGTCTCGAGGTCCGCGGCGTCGAAGTTCAGCTGCAGGACTTCACTGCCCGGGCCCTGGATCAGGCCCGCCACGGGATCAACCTGCAGCCAGGCGGGACCGGCGCCGAAAACCACCGCCAGGCTGTCGTGCAGGTAGGTTGAGTTGAACACGACTTGCAGGCCGTCCGTGCCGTCCGGGCTCTCGATCCCCACGGTGCAGCTCTGCGTGGAGCTCAGCTCTAGGTACTGGTAACGGATTCCGCCGGAAGCGTCCAGCGCCATCTGGAAGGTCTCGGGATTTCCCCCGCCGTAGTGCTGCACCTGGTGATACTGCACGATGAAGCGCTGGTTCTCCGTGTCCTGGTAGTAGTAGATCTCGCCGCCTTCGCCGGGATGCAGGTCGTCCCAGAAGGGCGCCAGCAGGGCGTTCGGCTGCGCGGTGGATGGAATCTGCTGGTTGGTGTAGTCCGTTGCGGTGGAGGTGAAGGAAAGCCAGCCGTTGGTGCAGATGCGGACCTGTTCGTACATCGTGCCGTAGTACGGGAAATCGAAGCCCAGCGAATAGGGCCCGTAGTTGGCGTCGTCCGCGTTGCCCAGGTCCTGGCCGATCCCGCTGATCTCCTGCCACTCGAAGACCGGACCGCTCGCCTGGTCGCTGTCCACCCAAGAGTAGCCGTACGCGTCCGGGCCGCCGGCGTCGCGCTCCGGGCCGGCGCCGGGCCGCGGATCCACCGCCCCCTTGCCAAGGGGAAGCACCATTGCCCGGCTCTTGTCGTTGACCGAGGGAACCCGCGCCGTGTCGCGCACGGGCAGGCAGGCCTGCACCAGGCGGCTGTTATTCCAGGGTCGCACCGGCGTTCCGTGGTCCTCGCGATTCCACCCGGCCTCGACTCGCTCCTCGCATCCCAGTCCCGGGATTCCCCTCGCCCGCCGGTCGGTCCCCACGCGCGCCGACCAGAAGAGGTTTCCCGCTCCCAGGTTGCTCACGGTCAGCGTCCGGCCGACCGTGGAATCGGGCAGCAGGATCGCCAGCACGTTCAAGGGATCCACGTCGATCTGCGGCGCGGCCACCTGGATTTCCTGCTCCGGCCCCCAGTCGGACCACTGCAGGTTCCGGTCACGGTTGCGCGCCCGCCAGAAGAAGGTTCCACCACCGGTCACGGCGGGGTCGTAGACCTCCAGCACCACCAGGTCGATGCCCGCGTTGAGGTCCACTGGCTGCCAGTCCGGGGCGCCTGTGTCGCCGTAGACGTTCTCGTAGTCGCGTATCACATTCAGCAACGCCGCTTCGTACCCGCCCGCGGATTCCCGCAACTGGAACCGCGAACTCATCTGCGGTTCGCTTCCCGCGTAGGCGGAGATTTCCAGCAGCACCGGGTAGTCCGTCGGATCGCCCGGATCCAGCGGCAGCGGCGGATCGGGAGGCGTCGCTCCAGTCTTGATTCGCCGGTAGCTGTCCACGGATTCGTTGTCCAGGGGCAGGTCCGGGTGCCCCAGGCTCCAGGTTTCCACCTCGCAGACGCCCGCTGCCTCGTCGACGTCGAAGAGATTGTAGCAGTAATGATCCAGCGAGCGGTGGATCTCCGGGTAGTCCTGCTGGTTTGCGTACATGCCCCAGCGATCGAGGGCCGACCCGCCGCCCCCGCTGAGCATCAGGCGCAGGTTGCCTTCCTGGACAGCCCCGCGCTCGTAGTTGTGCGAATGGCCGTAGATGAGCTGGTCCGCCTTGGGAAACTGGGCAAGCAGCGGGATCACCGAGTTCTGCACCCAGTCCGTGTTGCCGTCCGGCCAGACCTCGCTGCGCCCGGGATGGTGCAGGGTGGCGGTGATCCAATCCACGTCCGGATCGTCCTGGGCGTCCTGTAACACGCCTTCCAGCCAGTCAAGCTGGGTCTGACCCCGGGTGTTGCTGTTCAGGGAAATGAAGAGCGTCCTGCCGGCCTGCCAGCAGTAATAGCGCTCCCCCTCCGTGCCGCCTGCTTCGTCGTACTCCATATACTCGTAGAACCGCCAGTTCTCCCCCTCGTGGTTGCCGATGGAGACCATGAAGGGCAGCCGGCCGGAGAGGTGGCGGATCGGCATGAAGTACTCGCTGGTGTACTGCGAGAGCACCGAACCCGTGGTGACGATGTCTCCCACGTTGATCACGCAGGTAAGGGAGTCCTGGTAATCCGGTCCGTAGAGTTCTTCCATCTTCTCGCACATGGCCAGGATCACGACCTCGTGCGCGGCGGCGTCGGTGCGTGTATCACCCAGGACCAGGTAGCGCAGCCGGCTTGCTTCACCTTCCGGCGGAAGCGTGTTGAAGCTCAGCAGCGCCGATTCCTCGTCACCCGTGACACATCGGTAATGGTACTTCGTTCCCGGCTGTAGGTCGGTCAGATGCACGCTGTGCCACCAGGTATCGCCGTCGAACTGGTAGACGCTCCCGACGCTCGAATTACCCAGGGTGTCCGTGACGCCCCAGTCCACCCGGGATTCGACGCCCGCCGCGGAATGCCAGCCGATGTAGATCGATTCCGGCGTCGGCGACTGCAGGTAGGGCTGAATTGACGACACGCCGCTCAGCGCGGCCGCCTCGCCGTCGCTCAGAGCGCGGTCGAAGATCCAGATGGACGAGACGTCCAGCTCCGAATCCTCACCGTCCTGGTCCGCCAGGAAGAGCACCGTGGGATCGAGGCAAAAGCGCCCGTCCAGCTCCTGGGGCATGCCGCGGTGCACGGGCAGGCCGTCCAGGTAATAGTCGTGATGCGCACCGGGTCCGTCGCCCAGCTCGACGGAAAGCACCAGCCGGTACCAGGTGTCGGCCTGCAGCAGTTCCGCGGAGTATCCCGTGGCTCCCACGCCGACGGCTCCCCCGGGGCTGATCCACCAGTCCCCGTCGTTGGTATTGGATTCGTTGGTCTGCATCAGGCTGTACCACACGCCGATCGCCGGCAGCCGGAGATCCACCACGACGGAATACTGGTTCACATATACTCCTCCGCCGTTGGGCGGAATTCCGTGGTTGGCGATGTAGTAGCTGCCCACGCCCACGCGCGTGGCGCCGTCTCCTTCGCCCATGCCCTCCACGGCTTCGTCCGTGCCCGCCAGGACCAGGTCGGCGCCCACGTCGGCGGCCGTCAGATCCTGGGGATCGTCGAAGAGCCAGCGCCCCGTCAGGCCTTCCGGATCCTGCGCGTGTGCTACGCGGACCGCGGACAGGAGCATGACCGGCAGGAGAAGCGTAATAACATTCATTTCGACCTCGTCAACGGTTCACGCAGCGGCAACAGAGGCAACGAATAAAGCTATGATTCCGTGGGAAGGGCGGCACGCGCAAAGTGCGCTGCGGAAAACTCGCTGCCCGCTGGCGAAAGGAGGATCGCAAGCAAGGCAGAGAGACGAGCGGAATCCCGTCCCGGACCGAGGTCCCGTCTCACATGCGCCGCATGGTGAGTTCCATTACGAAGTGATGCTTGCCCACGCTGAAAGGAATCACCATCACGGGGACGTTGATCACGTGACCCAGGGAGTGGCCCATGCCGGTGACCACCGTGGGAATCGAGAGGTTGAAGGAGAGTCCCTCCTCCGCGAGCTCGCTCTTGGCTCCCCCGGCGATGATGTTGGCCAGCTCGCCCACCACGTCCTGGACGTCGCTGGTGATCCGGTAGACCTTCTCAGCCATCATCAGGCTGTAGATCTTCAGCGCCACGGACGTGGGAAAGCTGAGCGCGATGCTGCCCTGGATGTTCAGCCCGGCGAAACCGATGATCGCCGAGATGTCGCCCTGGGTCATGTTCTCGCCCTTCAGGTAGGGCGTGCCCCTCGCGGGGGAGACCTCGAGCATCGTCTCCATGACGTTGCTGAGGGCGTTGACGAAGGGATTGATGTATTTCACGTCCATGAAGCGTCCTCCGGCCGGCCCACTGTGTGATACAAGGATCCGCCGTCCGCGGAGTCCTAGTTCTTGACCGCGGCGCTGACTTTCTCTTTCAGCACGTCCTTGGTGAAGGGCTTGACGATGTAGTCGTTCACGCCGCTCTTCAGGGCCACCAGCACCTCGTTGCGCGCGCCCTCCGAAGTGATCATGATGATCGGGACGGCTGCGTGATCGGGATCGGAACGCAGCTGCTGCACCAGGGCCAGCCCGTCCATTCCGGGCATGTTCCAGTCCGTGAGCACGAGCCCCACGCCTTCCATGCGCTCCAGGGCCTCCTCGCCGTCTCCCGCCTCGACGTAGTCCTTGAAGCCCGCGGCCTTGAGGTTGTTGATGATGATCCGCCGCATGGTCTTGGAATCATCCACTACAAGGATCTTCATGGCACACTCGCGATTGATCCATCGCCGGACTCCGCCGCTCGATCAGCTCCCGGACTGCGGTTCCGCTCGCCGCAGTGCCTTTCGCGGACCGGGGCGCCCGACATTGCCGCTCCCCTCCACCGGGGAGCGCCGCTGAAATACTATCGGCAGCGGCTTGGCCGGTCTTTGATTTTCAGGACTAAGTCCGGGTACGATAACAGCAAAGATGATTTGTGAACGTACGAATAATCGGGTGATCGATTCAATTTGTTTCTCGATTACAGTATAGGTTGATCGCAACTAGCTGATACAACAACACTTAGCGAGAAGCACGACGCCTGGCTCATTGATATGTTAGTTCGTACACGTTATATTCTCAGCGCTTTCGTAAGAAATGGTCTTTCGGCAGTCGAATGGATCGTGAATCACTTGCCAGCGAGGTTCTACGCAAGCTGCGACGCATCGTCCGCGCCACGGACCTGCATTCGCGGCGCCTTGTTCTCGACCACGGCGTGACGGTTCCACAATTGCTGCTGATGAAGGAACTGCAGGAATTCCCCGAGGGACTGAATCCCAGCGAACTCGCCCGGCGCCTGCATCTCAGCAAGGCTACGATCACCGATATTCTCGGGAGGTTGCTCAAACGGGAATGGCTGATTCGAACACCGGACGACCAGGACCGCCGGCGAGCCAGGGTCAGCCTGAGCGAGCTGGGAAGCTCCATGCTGCGACTGGCGCCTCCGCTGCTGCAGGAACGTTTCCTCGAACAATTCGCGGTGCTCAGCGAATGGGAGCAGCTGCAGATTCTCGCCGCCCTGAGCCGCGTGGCCGAGTTGATGGACATCCAGGAATTGCCGGTTGCACCCGTACTGGCCTCCGGTCCTATGGCCAGCGTCGAGACGAAGGAACGAGCGTCTTCCAAAACACCTTCGTCAACACCAGAAAATGCTCGAAGCCGAATCGTAGAATGAACCTGAAGAAAGGAACCCGCACTGTTGCGGGGAGATCCCGGGTGTCTTGTTCGTGGGCTTCGTTCGCCGGTGCACTTCTGAAGGACAGTGATCAGCGATGACTAAAATCAGCGATTGTCGAACCATCGACAGCGCTCAATGCGAATTCACCGTTGTACGCGGCGCGGAGGATTTTCCCGCCTGGGCCACGCGCGAGGACTTCGTCGCTTTCCTCCACCACACGATGCAGCCCTACAACGACACGCTCGAGGACACGGCCCGCGGTGTATCACACGCCCTGGGCGAGGAGGGCGGCAACGGCGGATTCATCGTCCTCGAGAGAGTTAACGGGGGCCTGGCGGGCGGCGTGGTGATGCTCAATACCGGCATGAAGGGCTACGTTCCGGAGGTCATCCTGCTGATGATCTCCGTGGACCCCCGCCTGCGCGGCAAGGGCCTGGGCCGGCACCTGATCGAGCGCGCCGTGGCGGAGTGCCGGGGCGAGGTCAAGCTGCACGTTGAATCCGACAATCCGGCCCGCAGGCTTTACGAACGGCTCGGTTTCGAGCAGAAATACCTCGAGATGAGACTCAGCCGATGAATCGATTGATGGTCAACCTCGAAGCGCTGCAACACAACATCCAGGTCATCGACGACTGGATGCGCGCGGCCGACGCCTCCTGGACCCTGGTAACCAAGGTGCTCTGCGGGCACACGGACACGATGCGCGCCCTGCAGGCGCTGGGCGTGCGCTCCATCGGCGATTCGCGGCTGGGTAACCTGCAGGCCGCGGAACGGGCGCTCAACGAGTACGAGGCCTGGTACCTGCGACTGCCGCACCCCACGGCGATTCCGCGGATCGTCCAGCTCGCGGACGTGAGCCTGAACAGCGAGATCGGCACCATCAAGGCCCTCGACGAGGAAGCTCGGCGGCAGGACAGGATCCATCGCGTGGTGATCATGATCGAGCTGGGAGACTTGCGGGAGGGCATCCTGCCCGGCACGCTGATCCGTTTCTATGACCAGATCTTCAATCTGCAGAACATCGAGGTCCTGGGAATCGGAGCGAATCTGGGTTGCCTCTCGGGCTCGGTTCCGAACATCGATCAGCTGACCCAGCTGGTCCTGTATCACGAACTGCTGGAATTGAAGTTCGATCGGGAGCTGCCGCTGATCTCGGCGGGCTCGAGCGTGATCCTGCCCCTGCTGCACGACAAGCAGGTTCCCAAGGGCGTGAATCACTACCGGATCGGCGAATCCGTGTTCCTGGGAACGAACCTGATCACCGGTGAGACACTCCCCGGTCTGCGCAGCGACGCGATGACGCTCGAAGCGGAGATCGTCGAGATCAAGGAGAAAAGCCTGATCCCGCTGGGGGACTCTTCCTCCACGGTGAGCACCTTCCAATCCCTGGAGCTCGCCGAACTGCAGCCGGGCCAGCGCGGCTATCGCGCCGTGCTGACCCTTGGCCATCTGGACACCGCCATCGAGGGTTTGCGGCCCCTGAATCCCGAATTCCAGATCGCCGGGGCCAGCAGCGACCTGATGGTGGTCAACCTGGGCGAGGAGCCAGTGGGCCTGTGCATCGGCGACACGATCAAGTTCCGGCTCGATTACGGCGCCCTGGCCCGGGCCATGGCGGGCAGGTACATCGAGAAAGTCGTGACCCCCGGCGTCGGTGATTTCAGTTCCGATCTGGAAGAGGGGGACCGCATTGAGATTCCGCCTGTGATCGGCGACAACCTCGACGAAATCCGCGCCTGATCCTCCAGCGAAGGAACGTATAACACACAGATGCATCTCGTCGACTTCCTGATCTTCTTCCTCTACCTCATCGGCGTAATGTCCATCGGGATCTTCTTCTACCGCAGGAACCTGACCACCGACGACTACTACGTGGGCGGGCGGAGGATGTCCCCGTCGCACGTCGGCCTCTCCGTTGTCGCCACGGACGTGGGCGGCGGCTTCTCCATCGGGCTGGGCGGATTGGGTTATTTGATGGGCCTGTCCGGAAGCTGGCTGCTGTTCACCGGGCTGCTGGGAGCCTGGATCACCGCCGTGACCGTGATACCGCGCGTGAAGGCGCTCGACCTGCGGCACCGCCTGCGTACCTATCCCGACTTCCTGCGCCTGCGCTTCGGCAACAAAGTGGCTCTCACCGCGGCGCTGATCTCGGGCATCGGCTACATGGGTTTCACCGGCGGGCAGATCCTGGCCGGGGCGAAGCTGGCCTCGGTGACGCTGATCACCAGGGCGCCTCTGGGTCTCGAGCCGCTGGACTTCGCCCTGCTCCTGATCGCGGTCTTCACCGTGCTCTACACCGTCCTGGGCGGACTCAAGGCCGTTATCTACACGGACACCGTCCAGTGGATCATCCTGCTGGGCGGGCTGATCGGTCTGTGCATCCCCATCACCCTGTGGAAGCTGGGCGGCTGGGCCGGCCTGCGGGAGGCCCTGCCCGCGGAGTACTTCCGGCTGGACAACGTCGACTTCGTGACCATCGTTAACTGGATGGTCACCATCCTGCCCATCTGGCTGATCGGCATGACGCTGTATCAGCGCATCTACGCATGTCGTGATACAAAGGACGCTCAGCGGGCCTGGTTCGTGGCCGGCTTCTTCGAATACCCGGTGATGGCCTTTTCCGGCGTGTTCCTGGGTATGGCTTCGCGGGTGCTTTTCCCCGGAGTGGAATCCGAGCTGGGCCTGCCCATGCTGATCCAGCACCTGTTGCCTGTGGGTGCCGCGGGACTGGTGGTGGCAGCCTACTTCTCGGCGATCATGTCCACGGCCGACAGTTGCCTGATGGCCTCTTCCGGGAACCTGGTCAACGACCTGCTGCAGCGCACGGTACTGCGGAACAGCGACGAGCGCCGCATGATCCGTGTATCACAAATCGCGACGCTGAGCATCGGCGCGCTGGCCGTGCTGCTGGCCAGCCGCTTCGAGCGCGTCCTGGACATCGTCCTGCACGCCTACGGTTTCATGGTGGCCGGGTTGTTCATCCCCACGCTGGGGGCGTATTTCTGGCGCTGGGCCACGCCCCGGGCAGCTCTGGCCTCGATGCTGCTGGGCGGCGGAACCGCGCTTATACTTCAGACGAATCTCGCCCGACTCCCCGCGTCGATCGCCGAATGGGGCCTCGACGATGGGATCTACGGCATGCTTGTTTCCGCGGTGGTCCTGGTGCTGGTTTCCGCGGTGGAAGGACGCCGGGTCTCCGGCCGGGAAGGTGACACCGGAGATACCGGACGGGCGTCGAAGATGGAGCACGACTTACAGGCAGCGGGCGGCGGGCCTGGATCACGCGGTGCCGACGATTCCCCGCCTGCAGGCAAGTAGGACTGGCATGGAAACCGGTCAGGGCGCAGCCCGGCCCGGAAAAGGCGAGTCCATGTTTCACACCTCACGGATCGAACTCAGCGCGTCCGCCTTGCGGTCCAATCTGCGCTTCATCAGAAGGCAGGTGGGAAGCCATCCCGTTGTCAACCTCGTCGTCAAGGCCAACGCCTACGGGCACGGGATCGAGACCTTCCTGCCCCTGGCCGAGTCCTGCGGCCTGCGGCATTTCGCGGTCTTCTCCGCCCAGGAAGCCTTCCTGATCCGCTCTTTGTGTCACGCCGATTCCTGCGTCACGATCATGGGCGACGTGGAAGGCGAGGGACTGGCCTGGGCCATCCGGGAAGGCGTTCCTTTCCACGTCTTCCAGGTGGAGCGGCTGCATGCGGCCCTCGAGCTGGCCCGGAGGATCGGCAGGCCGGCGCGGTTGCACCTCGAATTCGAGACGGGCATGAATCGCCTGGGCCTCGAAGAAGAGTCGCTCGAGGAGCTAGCACGCGCCCTCCGCGAAGCCAGGGAGGACTGCCTCGTCGAAGGGACCTGCACGCACCTGGCCGGCGCTGAGAACATCGCCAACTACGTGCGGATCGTCTCGCAGCTCGAGACCTTCCACAGGGTGTGCAACGGTCTTGCCGAGTTTCGCGTCTGTCCCGGCCTGCGACACGTCTCCAGCTCGGCAGGCATTTTCTGCTATCCCGAGGCGATCCTCGACCAGGTACGGGTGGGAATCTGCGCCTACGGCTTCTGGCCCACCCAGGAGGTCAGGATGCGTTACGTCGCGCACAACGCCGGTGGCGGGCGACGGCCCGGAGCGGACCCCCTGCGCCGCGTGCTGTCCTGGAAAAGCCGCGTGATGTCCGTGAAGCAGGTTGCGGCAGGGGACTTCGTCGGCTACGGCACGTCCTACCTCGCCACGCGCGCCAAGCGGGCGGCCGTAGTGCCGGTGGGCTACCGCGACGGCTACGCGCGAACCTTGAGCAACCGGGGCCGCGTGCTCGTCCGCGGCAGGCGCTGTCCGGTGATCGGGATGGTCAACATGAACATGATCACGGTGGACGTCACGGGTATCGCGGATGTCCATCCCGGCGAGGAAGTGGTGCTGATCGGCAGGCAGAACAGGAACCAGATCTCGGTGGCTTCCTTCAGCGACCTGGCGGACGACATGAACTACGAGGTGCTCACCAGGCTTTCGCCGGAGATCCCCCGGCTGGCGGTCAAGTGAACGCTGTATCACGAGCGAGAAAGGCCCGCGGACAGCGGGCCTTTCTTTCGGCGATGGAGACGGAGGGAGTTGAACCCTCGTCCGGAAGAGCGCTCCACCGACTGTCTACATGCTTAGACCGGCTTGGATTCTCGGAAGGGCGCCGCGGCCGGCCGCCCTGCATCCCTTCCCAGGTCCTGGAGTCTCGCCGCTGGGGTCGGACCCGTCCCGCGCGGCCAGCTCACAAGATGACGAAGCATCCCGCGGCGGTGAGCGCGCCTTGGGGCTTCGGCCGCCTAGTGATTAGGCGGCGAGTGCGTAATCGTTGCCGATTATTCTGGGTGCCGGAACTTTTAACGTGGCGCTCCGACATGTCCACGGCATGCAAGTCGATGTCGCAACAATCCCGTCGAATCCCACGAACGTCCCCACGGGCTTGAAGCGCGAGAACAATAGCACTTGAGGAGTGCCCTCGCAAGCCGTTATTTTGGAGAGCAGCCGGGAGATCCTCATGCCCTTCTCCGCTCATCATCGTGTCACAGGCCTCGTTCACGCTGGCCCGGCGTTGCTCTGGCTGGTGCTGCTGGCGCTTTCATTGCCGCTCCTTCCGGCGGCTTCCCGGTGCCGTGCGGCGGGAAGCACCGATGCATACCCAGCGCCGCCCACCGTCGCGGAACTCCGCGGTCTGATTGAACAGGCCGGCGAACCCGGCTATACACGGTCGGTCAAGGTGCGGGGGCTTGAACTGCCGCTGCCCTTCGATGTGGATTCCGTCCGGGGGGGCCGGGAGGTTTCCCGAGGCGCGCTTAGTATCCGCAAGGGCAGGATCCACCTGCAGCGGCTCGAGGACCGCGGCGGTGTCCTGTATCACCTCTTCCTGAAGGGCAGCCTGCGGATGGTCTTCGCTCCGGCGGACAGCCTGGAGGCGCTCAGCCTCCAGGCGGGCATGGGCCGCCCTGGACGTGGTATCGAGAGAATCTCCCGCGACTTCTCCGCTGCGGTCGTTTCACTGTTGAAGAGCCGTGGCGCGTTCATCTACGAGAAGGTTGGTTCCGTCCACGTCTTCTGCCGCAACCTCCCGGCGGAACTGGCCGAACTCGAATGGCGCGATTGCCGCCCATTCTGGCTGACCCGCTGGATGTGGAAGCGCAAGGCCGCCCGGATCAGGCGCAGCGTGGATCCACACCCGATCCTGGACTGCGTTCTGCACGGCGCCCGCTTCTGGCTTCAATGCAACAAGCGCGATTTCACGCTGCGTTCGCGAAGATCTGAGGGAGGTGCGGTGGTGACACAAAGCCTCCGCGCCGCCCACTCCGGCTCCATCGTCTTCCAGCCCCTGACCTATGAACACACTGGACCGGGCCTCCCTGCCGCGGATATCGCGCGACACGCGACGGTTCGTTCATGGACGCCGCCGTCCTGCAGGGTCGAGAACCAGCGGCTGGTTCTGCGGGCCGATCCGGCGCGGAACCTGCGCTGGACGACCCGCCTGGAGGTCGAACTCGCCGAGGCGACCGGCCACCTGAGTTTCCGCCTGGATCCCGCCGCGGAACTGGACAGCCTGCGTGTGACAGAGCTCGGCCCGGCGATCCGCACAGCGGCGACGGAGTTCCTCAGGATTCGCGCCGGGGGCCCGCTGGTGGAGGATTCTCCCTTGGTGCTGATTCCACTGGATTCCTTGCGCGACGGTCGACTGGCGGTGGATCTGCACGGTTCATCCGCGGGATCCCTGGTCGTAACGCATTCGCTCAGGCGGGACATGGCCACGGCACGCTGCTGGTACCCCGCACCGGCCGACCTGGATCGCGTGCCCGAGTTCGAGCTGACCCTGAGCAGCCCGCAGCGCTTCACGTGGTGGACGCCTCACGGCCGTGTGCCCGTCTGCCCGGATGAGGGTGAAGCAATACTGGGAAGGCCGAACCACAAGCAACACCCGCCGCCCGGATTGCATTTCGATCAGCGCCCGCTGCTGGAGTGCGGGCCCGGCTTGACCCTGGCTTACACGACACCGCGGGACCAGCGCGCGGGAGAGCTTCGCAGGGTTCGCACCACCACGCAGTGGAGCTACGAGGACGACCTGCTGGCCAAGGAGCGCCGATTCCGGCCCGCGGACCCGGTCCACGACGAGGAATCCCCCTCGCCGGGAGTGGAGTTGCTTCCGGCATCACCGGGCGAAGGGTCCTCGCAACCTGGTGATACATTGGCCGAATCGCTGCTCAGGGAAAGTGAGCTGCAGGCAGAACTGCAGGCTTATCACGATGCCCTGGGCCGGATCCTGGGCTCGCCGCAGGGGCGTGTGCTGCTGCTTGAATCCCGCGGCGCGGAACCGGACCGGGCCACCACGTTGCGGGAATCGTTCCTCAGGGGCGGCGAGCGTCGTTTCCCGAACCAGGTCCGCGGGAGGGATCTGTGGAGCATAACGCCGGAGAGCCGGCTTGCACTGGCGGAGGCCCTGGCCGGCCACTGGTGGGGCGGCGAGATCATGGTATCGCGCCGGGCGCCGCGCTGGTTGCGCGCGGGCTTGATACGAAGCAGCGCGCTGCTGGCCCTGGAAGATCTGGGCTTCCATGAGGAAGCGGATGCGCTTCGGAAGCAGGCGCTGGAACGCATGCTCAATCGTTTCACGCCCCACGGATCCAGCTCGATCCTGGCCCTGGGAGACCGCGCCGAGGGGCATTGGCGCGCGGAGGAAGTCCTGGACCGGATGGCCTGGCGCTTCGCCCTGCAGCTGGAGAATCTCCGCTGGCGGCTTCGCGATCCGCTAAGCCTGTCCGACAGCCTCTACCGCGACTGGCTGCGGGACCTGGCTGTTTCGCACCTGGCAGTCGACGGGGGCGGCCCATCTCCCGTCGTTCCCCTGGACCTGGCGAGCTTCATCAGCGAATCCGAGGTCTTCCTCGACCAGCCGGGCCGCCTGCCCTGGGGACAGGAATTCCGGCCCTGGATGGAAGCTGAAATGCTGCGCGCACGCAGGCCCACTTTCACGATCCGCCTGGGCGCGGCGGATTCGGGAGACGGCCCGCGCACGGTCATGCATGTGTCACGCAGCGACTGCCTTCCGCACGACCGGTTCTACATCCCGGTACTGTTGCGGTCGTCGGAGGGGAAGCTGAGCCTGCTCACGCTGGTCAGCAGCTCGAATGCTCAGCAATTCGAACTTCCGGGGGATCCCGGGCGACTGGGCGGCATCCGCTTCGGACCGGGATCTTCACTGGCGGCGCGGATCAGGCGGCTCTGAATGAAACCGAAGCGGATCACAGCCCTGCTCATCCTGGTTTTCGCCGCGGCCGGATACTCGGACGATCGGGCCGATGGAGCCTGCGGGGCCGATTCGGACAGCCTGGCGATAGAGGCCTTTTTCCGCGAGTACGCCGCGGCTGCGTGTTCCCTGCGGGCCTCAGGCGGGTCGACACTCGCCTCCCTGGGCAGCCTGCTGCTCGGGCGGCCCTTCGCCGCGGGCACCATGGTCGGTTCGCCCACGCAAAGAGAAGCGCTGGTTTGCCGGGCGGATTCCCTGGATTGCATGTGCGCCCTCGACCTGGTACTCGCCGGCCGTCGGCCGGAAAACCTGGCCGCCTCGCTCAGGCGGCAGCGCTACCGCGATGGGGCGGTGTCCTACGAAGACCGGCACCACTTCTTCACGGACTGGATTGATTCCGGTCCCCGGCTGCGGGATGCGTCCGCGGAGTTTCCCGGCGCGCTGAAAGTACGCAAGCGGATCAACTGCCGCGGCGACGGCGGCAGGTGGATCCCCGGCCTTCCCTGCGTCGAGCGGGTGCTGCACCGCGTGCCGCCCGGCCCGTCCACGCTGAAAGAGTTGCGCTCCGGGGACCTGGTGGGCTTCTGGTCCGACGCCGATGGCCTGGACGTATCACACGTGGGACTGATCCGGATCGACGGGGGCGAGGTCATGCTGCTGCACGCGTCCAGCGACTCGGGGCGGGTAGTCGATGAGGCCCTCGTGGAACACCCGCTGTGGCCGCGGGGGCTGATCGTGCTGCGGGCGGATGAGTAGATAGAGCGGGGATTGGGCAAGGAGGTCGCGATGCGGTACCTGGCGCTGTTGCGGCATGGTGACACCGAGGGCAGGGGACTTTCGCACCACGGCCGCATGCAGGCCGAGACCCTGGGTCTGCAGCTGTTGCGGCTGGAGCTCTCCGCCGAACGGGTGAGCGTGGTTACTTCGCCGGCCTTGCGGGCGCGGCAGACCGCTGCGCTGGTGGGAAAACTGCTCGGGATTCATCGCTGCGCCCGGGATCCCCGCCTCTGGAGCGGCCCGGGAGGGCACGAGCGCAGCTACGATCTGGACAGCGGGGAGTTGCTCGAATCGCTGGACTCGCCGGACGGGAATCCGGAACTGCTCGTGCTTGTAACACACATGGAAATCTGCCAGGACCTACCGCCGCGGCTGGTGGAGCGCTATGGTTCCCAGGGTCCTGCGGTAACGTACATCGGCCGCGGTTGCGGAGTGCTCTACGACCTGAAGCGCGGGACGCACGCGCTTATTGGATAGTCTCCAGGGCCAGTCTGAAACCGACGTCGGCGGCGCGATACTCCAGTGGATAGGGCGCGGAACCGCCCGAACCGCGCAGCCAGGATGCGCCCGCGGCCAGCGGACCTGCGGGGCCGATCACCCATTCGCGGACTCCTCCCGTCGGGCGCTGCGCCCTGGGTCCGTTTCCCGATTTCTCGTCCATCACGACCAGGGCGGCTTGCGGCAGGATTCTCGAAGCTGTTACGGTCCCGGCGGGTGGGTTATCTCCGGCGCGGGCGCCGAGTGCTTTTTCCAGGTCCGCGAACTCTTCCTCCCGCAGCAGTCGATAGCAATCCCGGGCCTTCGTTTCCACGCCCAGATCGAGATCATATGCCGCGGATCTTCCCTCGCGCCGGTTCAGCCAGTCGCAGTAGGCCATCGCTTCCCGGGGACTCAGGTTGACCATCGGCAGTTCGGGACGCTCGAAATAATCCTCGAGCCCCTCGACGGGCAGCCGGGGGGGAAAGTCGCGCCCGCTGTCCCGGCAATACATCCGGTATTCCGCCACGCTGACTTCCCGTTGTGATACAGACAGGTTCTCCAGCGCGATCCAGGAGTCGTTGAGCCCGCTGACGGCGGCCCTGAGAGCGGGCGTCCAGCCGGAGCTGCGCCAGGTGCAGGCGCCGCGCGCGAAGTACTCCAGCAGAACCTGGGAAGGTGGACGGCGATCCACCAGTGCTCCCGCGCTCCAGTCCGCCCGAAGCAGCAGGCTGTCCCCGCCGGCCACGCGCAGCACCTCGACCCGGTCACGCAGCCAGGAATCCTCCGTGGCCCAGCTCAGGCGTACTCCCTTACCCGCCAGGTCGATCCTCAGATCGCCGGGCGGGCCCGGTTCGAGGCCCACGACCTTCCAGGGCGACCATTCGCTCAGGCGATCCCCGTTCCGGGATCTCCAACGGCATTCGAATCTCCGGGTATCCGGCAGCGGCCGCAGCAGGTGGAACGCTGCAAAGACGCCGCGCGTCGCCCGTTCGGCCCGGCGGCAATCGATCTCCCAGGTCTCGGTCCATCCGCCGGGATCCGGCAACTCCGCCCGGATCAGCGTATCACCGGACGAACTGAATACGAGCTCGAGGGGCGGCCGCCAGCGCAGGTCCACGCGGCCGGTCCAGACCGCCTTCCTCGCGCCTGCATCCCGGGCAAGCAGCTGGATCCACAAGGGTTTGAGCGGCAGGTCCCGCAACAGCACCGCGTTTCGGCTGAGAGAACCGCCTCCCGTGCTTCCTCGCCTGCCGAGCCACAGGATCTCGGTCTCCGCGGGAATCCGTCCTTCGGGGAAGACCAGCTCCAGTTCGCCGGGCGCCGGACGGTCCATCCGAGGCTCGAGAGATCGATCGCGGACTTCCCAGAGAATCGGCAAGGATCGGCTTCCCTGTTGGTCCCTGGAGGCCACGAGCAGCTCGCCGGGTGGTCCGAAAGCGACCATGTAGCGCGGTTGCTCGCCCCCCAGGGGCCGCAACTCGGCCTCTCCGCGCAGCAGCAGCGGAACGCAGCCGGAGGGCAGTTCGAGCTCGATCCCTGAGGAATGGACGCTGAGCACTCGCGGCGGGGGTGGCAGGTCCGGAGCCTCGGGGAGCGCCAGTCCGGCGACACCCGCCGGCACTCCGGGCATCTCGCCGAGTTGATCCGCGGGAAGCGGATCCTCCCAGTCCCCCAGCCGAACCTCGCGGGCGCTTCCCGCCCACGAGACGGCAATCCGGTTCCAGTCCCCCGGCGGCAACTGGGCCCGGCCCTCCGCGGCGGGGAAGGTCAGCACCTCGCTCAGCCGGACGTCCCGATACAGGCTGACCCAAAGCCTGTCCAGCGGGCAGGCGGGCGGATCCCAATGCATCACATCGTCTTCCAGGCGCGGATTCAATTCCGGCGGCCGGCGCGTCCAGATCCTCTCGGAACCGTAGACCGGCAGGCCGTTCTCAGGCTCGCGCCCGTGAAGCCGGAACCAGACCGTGCCCCCGGGCGGAGGTGCGGACCGGCGCAGCACGATTTCAGCGCCTGAATCTTCCAGGACCTGAACGGTGCGGAAACCCTCGCCCCGGTCCTCCTGCAGGGCGAAGAAGGAATCCGGGTCGATTCTGAGCAGCAGGCTGTCGCAGGAAACCGGTTCCACCCGGATCCGGCCGGTCCCGGGGGCTTCGTCGGCCGCGGCGGTCGTCGCGGCGAGCAGCAGGGCGCAGGCCAGGCCCGGGGCTCTCGGCGGGAGGGATTTCATTTGCCCGGTGCGCCGACGTACACCGTGTCTACGACCTGGCTCTCGAGAATCAGCAGGTCGTGCAGAACCTTATCGACGATGTAGGTGGTGTCCTGGCGCAACACTTCCACCACGTCCACCACGCGCCGTCTTTCCCTGACCGTTCCCACGGGCAGGCCGCGGGCGTAGAGGCTGTCCGCCGTGTAATCCCAGACGCGGAAGAGCAGGCCCTCGCCGCCCATGTCGAGCGCCATCTCGAACTCGCCCTCGCCCAGGTTGTTGCGCGATGCTTCAAGCAGGTCGGCCAGCAGGGAAGCCACGGCGCGGTCGGCCTGCCGGAGCTCCCCCGCGGAGACGTCGCGCGGGGCGTGCAGTTCGCGGTTGGCCTCGAATTCCCAGTGGCGCATCCGCTCCTGCAGCTCCGCGCTCAGTGAGCGCAGCACGTGGATTCCGCCCTCCGGAAGAATGCGCAGGACGTCTCCCTCGCCGAATCCGTCGCCGCCCAGGTCGTGCAGCTCGAGTCTTTCGACGCCTGCCGGATCGACCGGAATCAATTGCTGGACCAGCAGTTCGCGTATTACACCCGGATCGGCGATGCCGGCCTCGAGATGCATCACGGGCCGGACAAGGGGCGCCTGCGCCTGCGCCGAACCGAAGCACAGCAGCGCCGCCAGGCAGGCGGCCCGGATCGCGCTTCGCCTGGCCGGGCCGAACCGCCCTGATCGGTTCGTTTCGCTCATCGCTTCAACTCCATGACCCGCTCCCATGAGCGCCGGGCTTCCGCGGCCCGATCCAGCCGCCGATAAACTTCGGTCAGCGCGGTGTGGATCTGGATCTGGTCGGCCCTGGTGCATTCGTGGTCCCTGTCACAGCGATCCAGGGCGAGCTCCAGCCAGGTCAGTGCCTCCTTGGGACGGTTGATCAGCAGCGATCCGATTCGGGCCGCCAGCAGCGGGTAATAACGGTTGTCGCTGTCCACGGCCGCCAGGTACTGCTCGTAAGCCCGCAGAGGCTCCGCCGATTCGATCTCGGAGCCCAGGTTCAGCGTCATCAATCCTCGTGTGTCACGGACCCGCCGGGCCAGGCTGTCGGGCAGCGACGCGGCGCGCGGATCCTCCAGCAGCTCGACCACACGGCCCAGGGCGAGTTCCTGCATCTCCAGCTTGTAGAACTCCAGGTCCGCGAGGGCCAGCACGTTTCCGGCCAGCGCCTCGGACCGACGGCTGTTCTCGACGGCCTCCAGCAGGAGTTCGCGGGCCTCGATCTCGCGACCCTGTTCGATCAGCTTCCAGGCCCGGTCGATGCGCAAGGCCTGGCTCAGGCTGCCGCCCGCGCGGTTGAGCCAGCGCCTGAGTTCGGCGATTTCCTTGAGTTCGCCCGCCGTCGCCAGGGGCTCCCACTCAGCCACGCTTTGCCTGAACACGTCCTCCCGGCCGGTGTCCATGGCCAGGCGCACGCGCTCCCTGAGGATGAACACGAGGTGGCTGCGGCGACGCCCCACCGGACGTTCCGGACTGCCCCCCCGGTCCTCCCAGGCATAGGCGCGCAGGACGGACGCGGCCCTTCCGTACTGCTCCAGCGCTTCGTCCTTTCTTCCCGTATCACGAAGCAGGTCCGCCAGATCCCAGTGCGCGAAATAGCTTGAAGGATCGAGCGCCAGCCGCTTGCGGATCACCTCGATCGCCCGGTCGCGGTACTCGAGGCTGGCGTAGATCCGGCCCAGGTCCTCGAGCACGCCGCCCATGCTCTCGAGGACTCCGGCGTCCCATGGATTCGCCGCCAGGGCCTGCTCGAAGCGTCCCAGCGCCTCCACCAGCCGTCCGGCCACGCCGGTGCGGATTTCCTCGCGCAGGCCGGCGAGTTCGTCTAGATCCATCTCGGAGGGATAGCGACCGCCCGTCAGGTCCAGCGCGTTCTGCATCTGCCTGAGCGCCTGCTCGTACAGGTCGAAGTAGGCCCGGGTGTCCGCGACGGCCGAGCGGCGCAGCGAATCCAGCGCCAGCACGATCCAGGTCCGGTCCGCGATGGAGGCCCGGATCTCCTCGCCCTGGCGTTTCAATTCTTCGGCCAGCTCGCGCCGCTCGTCGTCCACCATGGCGCCCGACTCGCCGGCGGCGTCCCGCTCGGCCAGGATCCTGTCCGCGGTCCGCGTGATGCCCGGGGGGTCCCTGTCCTGGGCGTCCGCGGATGACGCGAGCAGGATCAGGACGGCCAGCAGCATCGCGGCCGGGCGAATCGTTCCGGTCCGGTTCATTACAGACCCTCCAGGAATTGCAGCAGCGTCGCGTGCAACGCTGCGGCGTCGTCCAGCCTGCTGTAACGCGCGATGATGGTCCGCGAGGCGCCTTCCCGGAACAGCTCGCCCCGCTTGAGCGACCTGAGCGCGCAGCCGTCGCCCGCCAGGACCATCACCAGCAGCTCGTCGCCCTTCTGCAGCAGCAGCGAAGCCTCTCCGGAGCCCTCCTCCAGGCAAAGGGTCGACTGCCAGCGATCGCGGCCCAGCATGATTTCCCCGCCCCTGGCCGGTTTCGCGCCGCAGCCCGCGAAGCGACGGAATTCGCCGCCGAGTTCCCGCACGGGCGATGCATGGTAATAGGCGACCAGCCGGTCCCAGTGGGTCGCCAGCTCGAGCCCCGGTTCTCCGCCCTCCCCAAGCGCCACGTCGCGCTCGGTGTCGAGCCGTCCGATCAGGGACCTGGAATCGCGCGTCCGGGTGTCCTCGGCCCGGGCCGGCAACTCGGGCAGGTCGGGCCGCTCGAACAGGCTCCGGTCGCCGAGTGTCACGCGGTTGTCGAAGCGCGAGCGATCTCTCCCGGGATCGCCTTCCAGGATGTCAAGCGCATCGCGGTCCCGGGCCAGACCCGGCAGGTAGCGCCGCTCCGGCGAATCGGCCGGCGACCTCTCCGTGACACGGGGCATGGCGCGCGGAATCCGCAGCTCCACGCGCTCGCGCATCCTTTCCCGCACGCGATTCATGTGCGAAGGAGCCTGGTAGATCTGGCGGACCCAGGTCATCAATTCCGCGCCGGGGACTTCGACGCGCTGGGGGCGCTGGATCCTGAGCAGCGAGAGCGTCGAGTAGAACAGCAGCATCAGCAGCAGGCTGCCGCCCCATGCGATCTGCTGGATCCTGCCCCGGTTCAGTTCGAGACCGCTCATGGCGACTCCGTCTCCCGCTCGGTATCCTTGATCCCGGCCTTGAATTCCAGGTTGCGATCGAGTTCGTAGAGCTCGCAGGCGTCCACCGCGTGAACAGCCGCCTGCACCGGCGCATCCGGCTCGACCTCTATATCCACGCCCGATAGTTCGTGCTGCTCCTTCAAGCGGCCCACCACAGCGGCCAGGGTGTCGGCTCCGGCGACTTCCCCGAGGCGCATCCGCAGTCCCAGCGAGCTCAACAGTTCCACCTGGAACTGCTCGCCGCCAGCCGCCGTGACCAGCAGTCGCCGCTCCTCCAGCCGCAGGGTGTCGAGAACGGCCTCCCACCCCGTGGGCAGCGGAATTCGCGTCCGCTCGTCGAGGTCGGCGATTCCCAGGAAGCCGATCAGGATGATCAGCACCACGTCGATCAGGCGTGTCACACTTCCCGCACGGACGTTCATGGGAACGCGATCTCCGTTTCCGGCCGCTCCAGCACTACTTCCAAGGCCACGGGCAGCTCCAGTCCGCGGCAGACGTTCAGCACCGCCGCAACTCCGGCGCCGGGCTGGTCCCGATCGACGCGCAGGCGCACGCGCTCGGAGCCCTGGGCCATGAATCCCGCCAGCACTTCCCGTAATCCCGCAGCATTGTCAGCCTCGACCCGGTCAGACCCGCAAATGAAGCCGCCCTCGGGCATGATTCCGACCACGATCCAGTCCTCGAAGTCGGGCGGCACGGCGGGCAGGTAAGCGGCCCGCGGCAGGTCGCGCTCGATGGAGCGGTCCACGTGGCTGATGGAAATGAAGCCGAAGAGCAGAATCAACACGATGTCGATCAGCCTGATCATGCCTCGACCCTGTCACCGGCCCGCCGCTTGCGATCGATGTCCAGCGAGCCTTCCTGCAGCATGGCCTGCCTGATTTCAGTCAGCTTCTGGTATTGCCCGTCCAGCACGCCGTCGAAGTAATTGCGCACCAGGGTCAGTACGAGGTTCAGCAGCAGGCTGACGATGATGCCCACCAGGGTCGTGATCAGGGCCACTCCCATGCCGTGCAGGATCTTGTCCTTGTCCAGCGTGCCGCCGAAGAAGGTCTGAAACATGCCCAGGACGGTTCCCAGCAGGCCCAGCGCTCCGGCGCTGTCGGACAGGAAAGTCATCCAGTTCACGTAGGGCTTGAACCAGTCCTGGCGCACGGTCATGAAGCGCTCGATGTTCGCGCCCAGGCTGTCGTGGTTGCGCGAACTGATGAACTGGGCCAGCATGTCCCTGGCGCCCGCGGCCAGTTCGCTGGTGGGCTGCCCCTCCATGTCCGACAGCAGCTCGCGGGCGAGTTTGGCCCTGGCCGGCAGGCGGTGTATCACCTTGCTCCGACCGCGATCCACGTGCACCATCAGGACCCGCGCCACGCTGAGGGCGATTCCCACCAGTAGCAGTACGTAGATGGGATAGCAGATCCAGCCTCCCATCGCCAGAACATCCAGCACGGGGATGGACGCGGATTCCGCTCCCTGGGCCGCCGCCGCGGCCGGCAGGAGAGCGAGAACCAGCCCCGTTACAAGGCCCGGCGGAATTGGTGTGATTCCGGATCTCACGGCGGATCCTCCGTTCGTTTCGCAGGTCTCAGTCTTCATGTTAGCGCCCGTTGTTTGCATCGCTTATTCCTGCATGATGATGTGGATCCCGTCCACTCCGGGAGGCAGCTCCTCCGCGGGATCCAGGGCCCGCAGGTGAACGTGTCTCACGCGGTGTACGACGTGGACCTCGGAATGCTCCTCCCCGACGGCGACGCCGGAGGAATCGAACAGCAGCAGGTCGACGCGGCCCGTCCCCGCATCCGGCAGCCCGCCGCGATCGTCGTACACGGGCAGCAGCAGCCGCTCCGGGGGAGCGCCCGCTCCCTCGACCCGGCTGGTGTGCCCGCCGGCGCCCCTGAACACCAGGCGCCAGGCGGAGACATGGCCCGCGAAGTCGTCGTCCAGCAGAACCCGCAATTCCAGGTTCTCCGGCACGGGAATCGTCGACCCGCTGGGGGGCAGCGCCCTCCGGGCGCCGACCCGCGCTTCGACCGGAGCGCCCGACAGCGCGGCCAGGTCCTCGATGCGCATGCTCCGCTCGCCGGCGTGGATCACGGGAACCACGCCCCGCTCCCGCGCCATGGTTTCCAGTAGCGCAGTCAGCCGGTAGTACTCGCGAGAGTAGGTCTCGCGAACCACCTCGCCTCCCTGCGGTACCACGCGCTCTCCCTCGGGAAGCTGCGCGGCCAGCACGGACTCGAGCGGGATCTCGTCCGCCAGCTCCTGCGGCAGGTGCAGGTGCAGCTCCATCAGGTCCACCGTCGCCCGGGGCAGCGCCATCAGCACCGGGGCCCTGGCGGCGTCCCAGCGCCGTCCGAAGAGACCGCGCAGTCCCCCCCGGCCCAGGGAAGTCTCGCCGGGCGCGTACACGCCCGGACCGCCCGCCGGTCCGAACCTGCCGGGCGACAATCCACCGCCCAGGTCCAGCCTGTAGACCAGCCGGTGGCTGCTCCCGGCCCGGTCTGCGAAATCGCCGATGGGAAAAGTAAGCTCGTAAGAGCAGCTGTGGTGTTCCTCCCAGGCCGCGGACATGGACAGCGCGAATCCTTCCTCGCGCACCCTCCCGGCCAGCTCCACGCCGGGCAGCACCCGGTAACCGGCTTCCAGGCCCGGTCGCGGTTCCTCGATCAACTCATCGAGCAGACCGCCGTCGCTGCGATTGTAGGCCAGGTTGTCGAGCGTGAGACCCAGGCGCAAGGGGCCGCCGCTCCAGTGAAGCCCCAGGTACTCGCGCAGCGGGGCGCGCGGTTCGCTCCCTGAAAGCGCCAGGCTGGGCCGGTTGATGTGCTTCAGGCCCAGCCCCAGGCGCAGGCCGCCCAGGGGCGACCAGAACACTCCCGCGCCCAGCACGGGCTGGATCCGGTCGCTGCCGTTGCGGAACACGGGATCCTCCGTCACGCCCTCGCTGAAGCGCGAAGTGTTCCAGCCGAAATGCCGGAAGCCCAGCTCCAGGCCCAGCGACAGGTTGCCCAGCGGCCGGTAGGCCCAGTCTAGGGCGATTTCCGACTCGTTCATCAGGTCCGTGTCGCGGTGCAGCGCCAGCAGGGCCAAGTTCCAGCGAGGAATCGAGAAGCTGAATCCGCCCTGTCCGAAGGCGGCCGGGCTGTCGGCCAGTCCCGTGTGCAACAGCTTCCAGGTAACCTCGAAGGCCACCGGCTGCCAAACGGCGAGGGCCGGATTCACGCGCAGGCCGCTGTGGTCTTCCAGCACGGCGGGATTGCCATAGGCGGCCATTTCGGCGCGAGCGGTAATGGGAATCGCCAGCACCAGGGCGCAGGGGATCAGGCGGTCGAGTTTCATCTTGCCACCCCCACCTGGCCGCGTTGTATTACGCGGTTGCCGTCCAGCATCACGAAGGGATAGACTCCCGGCAGCAGCGGGTGCCCGCCTGGGGCGGCGTCCCACTCGTATCGCCTGTCGCCCGTGGGCAGGCTCCTCGCCAGAACGCGCCGCCCGTTGAGGTCGTAGATCTCCAGCCGGAAGCGCACGCTCGGCGGAAGATCGCCGAAATCGAATACGCAGCGGTCGTTGAAACCGTCGCCGTTGGGCGTGCACACGTTGGGCGTCACGCCAACGGGCTGGACGAACAGGTCGACGCAGCCTTCGTGCTCGTTGTCGGCGGGGTCGTCCGCGGGATTGCCCGTGCTCAGCTCGATCCGCCAGCAACTGCAGGCGCCCGCCAGGGGCAGTCCGACGGTCATGCTGGTGTCGAGTTCCACTCCCGCGGGCAGTTCCAGCCAGTCCCAGTCATGGCGCACTCGCTCCACTCCGTCCAGCTCGCCCGCCAGGGTCAGCGGTCCTGCATATCCCCAGCCGCCGGCGTCGATGCGCAGAACGAATTCCAGCGTATCTCCGTAATACATCCGCGTGGGCGGCGCATCCAGCAGCGACAGGCCGGGATCTCCCCCCGCCTGGCGCAACGTGAACACTCCCGTCACCTCGGTCGCCAGTTGCATCGCGGTGGAAGTGTCGGCCGCGCTGAAGCGCCAGTGCAACTGCCCGCCGAAGCGCAGTGAGTCTCCCAACTGCGGCGCCAGCGAGATCGCGGCCGAGAGATGGCCCTCGTCGAAGGAGGCCTGCGCCAGCGGATCCTGGTGCTGGGCGTCGGGGCTGACGGTCAGGCTTCCCGAGAAGGCGTCGCCGTCCACTTCCTCCGCCACCCAGTTCAGGAGGTACTCCGCACCCTCGTGCAGCTCGGTCACGCCGGCGGGAGCCTCCACCAGCCGCGGCGGATCGTCCGCAGGCTCGATCTCGAGCGCCAGTGTGTCCAGGTGGCTGCCGCCCCCCGGATCGTCCAGGCGGAAACGCAACCCCAGGCCCGGGAAGAGGGCCGAGTTCACGTCCCCGGCCGGCTGCAGCAGCACCGCCAGGGGATCCGTCGCCGTAATCTGGATCACGCTGTCCGGGTCCTGGGCGCCGTGTCCGAGCAGCGCTTCGATCTCCGCCTGCCAGCCCTCGGTGTCCGCGCCCGGGTAGAAGGTCCAGTCCCGGAAGTCCAGCAGGTAGTCCTGGTCTTCGACCATCGGCACGGCGGGCGGCCTGGTGTAGAGCACCAGGCGACCCTCGGCCCGCGCCAGGTAACCCTCCGGCGTGCCCAGGTCCAGGATCGAGAAGCGCCACCACAGCTCACCGCTGTAGTCCGCCGAATCCCCCACCTGGGGAGTCCAGCTCCAGGTCCAGCTGCCGCCTTCCGGCACGTCCACCGTCTGCACGGGCTGCGTGTGCTCCGCGTCCAGGCTGAGCAGGAACTCGCGCTCCGTGGAATCTCCGTCAACTTCGACCCAGTTGAATTCCAGCTCCAGCAGGGCCCCCTCGCGGGCACCGCCCTCCTCCGGCGGGAACAGCAGCACCACGGGCGGATCGTCCGCCGGCAGGATCGTCACGGTCAGTGTATCACGAGTCTCGTTGTGCGAAGAATCGGTGAGCAGCAGCGCCAGGCCCAGCTCGGGATACAGGTCGCTGTTGGCGTGGGACTGGGGCTCCAGATTCAGCTCGAAGCCCGCCTGCCAGCCGACCTGCAGCACGGAATCGGGCAGCTGTCCCTCCGTGCCGACGACTCCTTCGACCGCCAGCAGGACCTGGTCCAGCGGGCCGTCCGGGTCCTCGATCAGCGGCCCCAGGTCCACCACCTGGGCCTGGTCCTCGTTCAGGGAAGGAAGCCCGCCCGTGAAGTAGGGCGGGTAGGGGCATTCCAGCAGCCCGGTCAGATCAACGTGAACAGTGTCGCCGAAATCCGCCGGCGCGTTGCCGGCGAGTCGCAGTATGGCCGATTGCAGCCAGGGCCAGGGCTCCTCCATCGGGGGGCAGAAGTACAGCGGCAGGGCCGCGCTGTCTCCCGGCTGGATGTTCAGCGTATCGACGGTGACACAGAAGCTCTCGGGCGCGCTGGTGCTGTCGTCCCCGGATGGCAGGACCTCCGGCAGGCCCACCCGCAGCCAGGCATCGCCCTCGTTCGAAATCCACAGGGTATCCCCGGGACAGCCGTCCTCGCAGTCCTCGTGCCCGCCGCAACTCGTTCCCAGGAAGAGCGAGTCCCCGGAGGCGGTCATTTCGGAGAAGCCCGCCTGGGCGCACAGCGCCACCGCCTCGTTGTAGTGCTGTTGACAGCCCGGCACGTTCCAGGCCACGCTGAACTGGCCCGAACCGTAGCACGAATCATCGACCGCCTCGGCGTGATACGTCACCTCCACCAGCAGGCTGTCGCCCGGAAACAGCGTCGTTACTCCGGGATTCGACCAGGAGAAGGGAAAACCTGGATCCACCGGCGGATCCGAGAGGGTCAGCTCGATTTCGGCGGCCACCGACCGATTGTGGAATTCGACCGTCCGGACAGGTTCCTCGCCCACCGGCACCTGCAGGTAATACAAGGTGTCGGGAACGGTCAACTGGTGCACTCCGACCACCTCGTCCAGATACAGGTTCAACCGGCCGTCCTGGTAAAGCACCGCCATGTCGTGATCACCGTCGGCGTTGGCGTCGAAAACGCGCAGGCGGCTGGGCGGAGCGGGAATCGCCCCGTCGGACAGGAGATCGACGCCCTCGGGGCTGCGCGGATCCTCGTGCAGGCGGATGCCCGAATGCCCGGCGAAGAGCACGCCGCCGCCCGCGATGGATTCCACGTCGTGCAGCGGCTCGGGGTAGGTCCAGGTGGAAACGTCGACCCGGTCCTCCACCGGATCGATGTTGCTGAAGACGACCACCCGGCCGTCCTCGCGCCAGGCGATAACGTCCGGCATGTACTGGGGATCGAAGTCGTTCCAGCGCTCCAGGTGTTGCAGTCCTTCGGCCACGGCGGTTTCCGCCGTCCATACGATATGCATCTGCTCGCCGTCCCAGCCGGCCATCTTCAACGGCTCGGGCGACGATTCGAGCAGCAGCAGGTAGTCCGTGTCGCCTTCCGCCGGGTACTGCTGGCCGTGCAGCATCAGCATGTCCAGCGGGTCGCCCAGGCCGCTGAGCAGTACCTCGGCCGAGTCGGGCAGCAATCCCGAGCAGTCGCCGGCGTTGGGATAGAGAATCAGCTCTCCTCCGCGGTTGGCCACCAGCAGGTCCTGGCACAGGTGATCCGGCCGGGCGCGATAGGCCAGCGCCAGCTTGGGCGATTCGGTGAAGATCTCCTCCTCGAGGACCATCTGCTCGAACTGGGGAACGTCGTCCGGGCCCGTGCGCAGGAACAGTGTGATCTGCTCCTCCTGGCCGCCCGTGTTGAGCACGAAACCTTGGCCCTGGTGCCCGCTGAGCGAGATTGTCGACATGCGCCGGTCCACCGACCAGTTGGACAGCAGCTCCCCTCCCAGGCCCTGGGCCTGGGGCGTGCCGGCGCAGTCCACCAGGCCCAGCATCACGATCCGGTCGCGGGCCACCAGCGTCAGGTCCACCATCCCGTCGCGGTCGAGCTCCATCGGCAGCAGGTCCACCATCTCGCTGGCCTCGCCCTGCAGCTGGAGGGAGTAGGGCTGGCTTTCGCCGATCCACTCGCAGTCGGAACAGACGAAGGGCCACTCGGTGTGATACATCTCCAGGGTTACGGTGTCGGCGACGCTCGAGTCCGCCTTCAGCTCGATGCGCACGCGCGAGGCCGTGATCCAGGGATAATTGTCCACCAGCGGGATCAGGAAAACGGTTTCGTAGGGTGGCTGGCCCACGGGGGAGGGGTTCCAGTAGAGAAACCCGCGCTGCTCGTCGCGGATCTCGATCAACTGCCCGAGCTGCACGAACTCGTCGACGGACATGGGCGGCGAAAGCTGCAGCTGGATGTTGTCCAGCGGGCCCAGCGGGTCGCCCGGCGCGGGGGTCACCTGCGAGATCCGCGCCTGCGCGACCTGCAGCACGCAGCAGAGCGAAAGCGCAGGCACGAAGCGGAAAAACCTGGAACGATCAACCATCGCTTCCACCTGTATCACCGGAATCTTTGAGCTTGTCGATGAAGCGCAGCCACAGGGCCGTATCGCGGTAACCGCGGGGTCGCAGGTCCTCGAAGGCGCCGCGGGCCTCGGCGTAACGGCCCGTGCGCGCCAGGGCGACGGCCCGCAGGTAGCGCTCGTCGCGCCCCCGGGGAGGCCGCCGGGTGAACTCGAGCAGCAGCCGGGACCAGGCACCGGCCGCACCCAGCGCTTCGAGGTCGCCGGTATCCAGATCGCCGACCGCCGTCCGGTATGCCTCGCAGATGTCGTTCGTCCGATCGGGATGCCTCAGCAGCAGGCGAACCAGGTCCCGATGATCCGGATCGGCTCCCGGGCGCCTGAGCAGCGCCAGGCAGGCCTCCGCGCCGCCGGCCCTCAGGGCCAGGTCCAGGCCTTCGCGGGGCAGCGAGGCGAAGCGCTCGAAGATGCTGTCGGGCGCCGTTTCCGGCGACCTGCCCGTCTCCTCGGCTGCGGCCGCCAGGGCCCGCACCCAGCATTCGGCCATCGCGCGGCCGCCTCCCAGAGCGCGGTCCAGCAATCGGTAGATCGAATCCCGTTCCGCCGGCGGGCGGGCGTCCGCCCAGCGGCAGAGATCCCGCCGCCAATCCGCCGGCAACCGGCCTTCCAGGGTTTCGGCCGCCGCCCGCAGGTCGCCGTCCTGCCAGCGCAGCCAGGCCAGCTGTCGCAATTCCTCGCTCGAGGGCCGGCCGCCGGCGGCGCGCAGCGATTCGAGCTGCTGCTCCAGCGCCTCTCTCGCGCGGGTCGTTTCCCCGGCGATCAGCAGGTCGCCCGGCGAGGGAGTCAGGTCGACGCAGGCGACGGTCCCTGCCAGGACAATCGGAACCAGCGCCCGCATAATGTGGATCCGCCGGACTCTCATCCTTCCTACGAAATGCTCAATCCTTGAATACCCTGAAGTTACCGTTTCGCTCCGTGCTTCCCCGCCCGTCCAGGTATTCAAGAAAAGGTACGGAAAATCGACGCGCCGCCCCGTCCAGGGCCTTGCCCGCCTCGCTTACGGTGAAGCCATGTTCAGAATTATCGGACAGGCTCTTCAAGGTATTGAGCGCGCGTTTGAAGACGCCGCGGCTGAGGTGGATTTCGGGCGTGACCTGAACCACGCTGCCTTCGTTGCGGCACAAGGCCAGGAGGCGCTTGACCTCCGCCGTGCTCAGGTCGCGGCGGCTCGCGAGCTCGGCCGGGCGGGGAGCGCTGTAGGCGGCCTTCTCGAGCTCCGTCACCAGGCGGCGCATCTGTTCGCGCAGTTCCTCGGGTACGCGCACTTCGTGCTCCCGAAGCGAGACGACTCCACCGTCGCGGGTCAGCGCGCCTGAGCCTTCCAGGGTTCCCAGCAGGTGCTCGAAGAAGGCCTGATCCCCGGAGGGCTGTCCCGTTCGCGGAAAGAGTTCGCTCCGCAACTGGGCGGAGGGCATCCCCGGCAGCTCGGGCCGCGATTCGTGATACTCCCTCAACTTATCGAGCAGCTTCGCCGAGATCCGCTCATGGATCTTCGTCGAGATGTAGACGGTGCGGCTGCCCAGCTCCAAGGCTGCCGCCGATCCCTCGTCCGCCAGCTTGCGGAGGGGTTGTCGCAGCTCCTCGAAGGTGGCGCCCGTCTTCTCCTGCAGCGCCTCCGCCGTCCACAGCGGGTCCTGCAGGCTGTGGAGGATTCCGTGCATTTGCCGGGCGAGGTCCTCGTCCGCGATGCGCTGCAGGCGCTCCACCACCTGCCCGGATCCCTGGCGGTGCTTGCGCGGCGTCGGATCGACCACTTCGCCGCCGCCGATGGTGACCTGGGGCGAATAGCGGCGTATCACGAACCGGTCGCCGGCCAGGGCGGTCACGAGGCTTTCCAGCCGCAGCTGCGCGTAGCAGGATTCGCCTCCCGCGAGTTCTTCACGGCCCAGCAGCACGGCCCTGGCCATCAGTTCGGAAGTTCCGACGTGTACCCGCAGGCGATCACGGTTGCGCAGGCGGAACGCCCCGGGCAGGATCTCCAGCCGGGCGTCGAGCATGTAACTCGGCTTCAGCACCCCGGGGCTCGCCAAGCAGTCGCCGCGCCGGACCTGGCCCAGCCCCACGCCCTGCAGGTTGACCGCCGCCCTGTCCCCCTGTTGCACCAGCTCTACCGCGTGCCCGTGGATCTGCAGGTTCCTGATCCGGGTGCGAGTGCCTCCGGGCAGGATTTCCACCTCGTCGCCGGCGGCGGCGGATCCGGAGATCACCGTGCCGGTCACCACGGTTCCATAGCCCTTGATGTTGAAAGCGCGGTCGACGAATTCGCGGAAGATACCGCGCCTGTCCGGCGGCGGCAGTTCCTCCAGCCGCGCGCGCAGGATTTCTCCAAGCTCGGGAATCCCCCTGCCGCTCAGCGAATCCACGCAGACAATCGGGCTGGATTCGAGAAAACTACCCGTGACGAAACTGCTCAACTCTTCGCGCACAAGCTCGAGCCATTCCTCCTCCACCGTGTCGACCTTGGTTATCACGGCCATGCCGTGTCGCACGCCCAGGAGGCGCAGGATGTCGAAGTGCTCGCGCGTCTGGGGCATGATCCCGTCGTCGGCGGCCACCACCAGCAGGACGAAGTCCACGGTGGCCGCGCCGGTGACCATGTTCTTGATGAAGCGCTCGTGCCCGGGGACGTCGATGACGGTGATGTTCTCGCCAAGGAAGGCGAATCCGAGGTCGATGGTAATCTGGCGCTGCTGTTCTTCCTTGAGCGTGTCGGTGTCCACGC
Source organism: uncultured Bacteroidaceae bacterium (assembly GCA_964568855.1). Lineage (GTDB taxonomy): Bacteria > CAIWAD01 > CAIWAD01 > CAIWAD01 > CAIWAD01 > CAZMSD01. The sequence continues at coordinate 32,647 of CAZMSD010000015.1, forward strand.
CTGTGAGAGCCTTTACCAGGGCCGTCTTGCCGTGGTCGATGTGGCCGGCGGTTCCGATTACGATGTGAGACATTCCGTCCCCGTTCAGAGCTTGCGTTCCTTGCGGATCGCGGACCAGGCGTGCTGCAGGTTCTTGAACTTCTCTTCAGCGAAGGAGCGGTACTCGTCTCCAAGATGCGCGACGCGGTCGGGGTGGAATTTCTTGGCCAGTTCGCGGTAGGCCCTCTTCAGTTCCTCGTCGGCTGCCGAGGGATTCATGCCCAGAACCTCGTAGTGACTGCTCGCGGCGGCGGGCCCGCCGGCAGGCCGGCTGCTGCCGAAGACGGCCCGCAGGTCCTCTTCGCTGATCCCCAGCCTGCGGGCGATTTCCTGGACCGCGCGCGTCTCCTCCGGGTGCAGCTCGCCGTCGGCCATGGCGATGGTGAACAGGAAATGAAGGATTTCAAGCCGGTCGTGATACCCCATGTGGGCCGTGATCTGAGCGCAGATCTCGGAGACGTCGAACTCGCGCTCCAGGATCTGCCTGAGCATCTTGAGCATGTCCTGAGCGTTGTCCTGGCCAAATTGCGCCACCAGGAATTCTCGGACCTTGCGGACCTCGGAGGAAAGCACGCGCCGGTCGGCGCGTATCACGTGCGCGCACAGCGCCAGCAGGGCCACCGCGAAGTTGCCGCCCAGATTCCGCTGGAAGCTTTCCTGGTGGCTGTTTACGTATTCCGCGTTGCGGTAGTAGTTGTAGGGAATCTCCCGCGCTCGGCCGCGCTGGTCGAAGATGTTGCCGATCATTCCGCCGAAGAGCGCTCCCAGCGGGCCGAACATCGCCCACCCCAGACCGCCGCCGATCAGTTTGCCTGCCCAGGCCATTCCAGCTCCTTATCGTTTTGCAGCGTCGCCCAGGACCGCCGTCAGCGCGGCGGCCAGATCGGGCAGCTCGGATTCGTCCACCGTCTTCAGGTCCACCAGCAGAGCCTCGTCCCTGACCCTGCAAACCACCGCGGGTCGGCCCAGGCGCAACCGGCGGTGCAGCTGCTCGGCGGATCCGCCCGCGGCGCCGATGCGCAGCGCGGCGCTGGGCAGGTCCTGCTCCGGCAGCGCCCCTGATCCCGTCCGGGCTACGCTGTCGACCAGCCGGAGATTCTCCTCTTCCAGGCGATCCTCCAGCAACTCCGCCAGGCGGCGGGCGCGCTTTCTGACCGCCTCGCGCGGTTCCGTCAACATCCGGAACGCGGGCAGCTCGGCGGGCCGATCGCCCGCCTCGAGGTAGACCTGGAGCACCGCCTCGAGGGCGGCCAGGGACATCTTGTCGCAGCGCAACGCGCGCATCATGGGATTGCGGGCCAGTCGACGGACGAGTTCCCGCCGGCCGAGTACGATGCCGGCCTGCGGGCCGCCAAGCAGCTTGTCGCCGCTGAAACTGACCAGGTCGGCCCCCGCCTCGAGCGAGGCCGCGACCAGCGGCTCGGGTCGCTCGACGCCCGGGAAGTCAACCAGGGCGCCGCTGCCCAGGTCGTCCAGCAGCAGGACGCCGCGCTCGCGGGACAGCTCCGCCAACTCGGCCAACGGCACCTCGCTGGTGAAGCCGACGATCTTGAAGTTCGAGCTGTGCACCCTCAGCAGCGCCGCCGTCCCGGGCGTCAGGGCTTCCGCGTAGTCCCGCAGGTGGGTCCGGTTTGTAGTTCCCACCTCGACCAGTCGGCACCCGCTGCGGCGGACCACGTCGGGGATCCTGAAGCCGCCGCCGATCTCCACCTGCTGCCCGCGTGATACAACGACACCGCGCCGGTTGCAGAGCGTGTTGAGCATCAGGTAGACGGCCGCGGCGTTGTTGTTGCAGACCAGCGCGTCCTCCGCGCCGGTGAGGACCTTCAGCAGACCGCGGACCCGCTCTTCCCGTCGCCCGCGCCGTCCGGAATCCAGCTCGTATTCCAGGTCGCAATAGCCGGCCAGGACCTCGTTCAACCTCGTGCGGACCCGCTCCGGCAGCGCGGCCCGACCGAGTCCCGTGTGCAGCACGACGCCGGAGGCATTGATCACGCGCCTCATCCGCCCCGCCGACAGCGCCTCGACCCGCGAGCAGACCAGGGCCGCCAGCGCCTCGACGGCGGCCGGCCTGCGCACGCGCCCCGCCAGGATCCTCTCCCGCCGGCCCTCGATCACGTCGCGAACGATCCGTACGAGGTAGGACCGCGCGATGCGCTGCTCGAGCCCGCGCAGCCGCGGATGCCCCAGCAGTCGATCGACTCCGGGCAGGGAACGCAGCAGTTCCTCCCGGCCCGCGGACTCGTCCCGGTTGACGGACCCGACACTTGTATCACTGTTGCACATGCTGCGATTGGTTCTGTCTGTTGAACGGCGGCGATGTAAGTTCTGGGCCCGTTTCCCGAGCACGCGCGCTCAGACGAGCGCGCGCACTCAGAACTGCGTTCTGAGCGCGGCCTTTACGCCGTTGAAGGGCGGCACGTTGCGGCAGTTGCCGCTGCTGCACACCAGTCCGCCGCGCTGGCGTCCGGCGAACAGCGTGATGCTGTTCCTCAGATAATCTCCCAGGCGGAAATCCCAGCGCAGTTCCGTGGAGAACATCCAGTCGCGACCCGCGCCGCTGTGCTCTTCGTAATCGGCGGTCAGGTTGAGCGAGAAGTCCCGGACCGGAAACACGTCCGTCCAGACCAGGGCCGCCAGCCCCGTGCGGACCGGATTGCGGTCCCGCTTGAACATCACTTCGCTGCTCCATTCCATGGAACGCAGCAGGGGAACCGGTGTCGACAGGGAGGCGCCCAGGCCGCCGCGCCGCGTCCACTCCCCCGGGTCGGGCTTGGCTTCCTCGGCGTAGGCCGCGGCGAGGACCAGGTGGCGGTCGTGCTCCCCCGCGTAGTCCCAGCCGGCCGTGTATTCCTGGTAGGCCGCGTAGCGCTGCTCCATCAGGGGCAGGTATGCGCCGTCGTCGATGTGCGAAGCCCAGGCGGCGCTGAAGCTCAACTCCGGGCCGTCCTCGAAATACCGTGATACATCCAGCTGCAGCCCAACCTCGTCCTCGAAGGTGTTCTGCCTGCGCTTGCGGGCGATCAGGCGCGTGGGAATCTCCCGCTGTACGATCGGCGGATTGTTGAAGCGCGGATCACCGCCGGCAAAGCGGTAATACTTGTGCTCGAGCTGCAGGAACCAGCCGAAGAGCGGTCCGCCGAGTGTGGAGTAGGTGGCCAGCCCGCCGGCGCCGGCGTTCCGGTCGAGTTGGTCGCGCTGGTGCTGGTCAAGGTGGTTGACCGAGAACTCCACCGGTCCGGCGGCTCCCGCTACGTAGATCTCGCGATTGTCGAGTTCCAGGCGGTCCGGGGTGTCCGACTGCACCACCGCGTCCGCGCTGACCCATGACGCGCCCATCGTGACGGGCGCGGTATATACTTCGGCGTTGGCCGCCTGCAGGTTCCCGTAGTAGTCCGAGCTGCCCGCCAGAGCTTTCAGGCCCCAGGACTCGCGCAGCACTTCGACGAAAAGGCCGTCGCAGGAATTGTCCCAGGTGGTGGGCGTCTCCACCCGCGCGGGATCCAGCAGCAGCGGATTGTCGAGGGTCTCGTCGCGGTAGAGCGAGAGCGCCAGGCCGTTGCCGAAGGTGGTCCAGGCGTTGCCCAGTCGAAGCGTCACGGGCCCCCGCCATTCCAGGTAGCGCCGGATCACGGCGTCACGGCTGACTCTCAGGGCCTCGTCCGTGCGGTCGGCTGGAAACTCGGCCGGGTGATACACGGCGGCGGCGACGTTCAGCACGATGTCGTTCCAGGCCGCGTCCACGTCGAGCACGTTCTCGCGGTACACCACGTGCGCGTCGTCCCCGAACTGGGTGCGCACGCTGCCCGTTCCCAGGTTGGCCGTGTTCACGCCCGACAGGCTGATGCCTGTCGCGTCTTCCTCGGCCGGCGCCAGGGCGGCGATCAGCAGGAGCGCCGTGAGACACACGAGCCAGGACCTTGATTCGGCCGGGCTCACCCTTCCTGCTCCGGCGATTCATGCTCGGGCCCGGGCGGCTCCTCCTCCACGGGCGGGTCCGCCGCTTCTTCCGGCGGCGCGTCCTGCGGGCCGGGCGCGGCGGCCAGCATGCCGGCGAGTTTCTGCTCGAGCTCCTTTTCGTCCCCGGGACGGTATCCGCTGTGCGCGTACAGCACTTCACCGTTCCGGCCAACCACCATGGTGTAGGGGGGATTGGAGCCCTTGAGCTGTTTCATGATCCTGCCGTTGGTATCCAGCAGCACCGGGCAGTCCCAGCCCTTGCCCCTCGCATAGGGTTTGACACGCTTCTGGCTGCGCGGGCTGTCCACGGACACCAGGACGAGCTGCAGGTCCCGTTCGCTGAGGCGTTCGACGATCTTGAACAGGTGCGGGATCTCCTTCTTGCAGGGTTCGCAGTAGGTGGCCCAGAAGCTGATCAGCACCGGGCCCTTGGCGCAGAGATCCGCCAGCTCCACCATTTTGCCGTCGAGCGCACGGAGCTTGAAGTCGGCCTTCTCGGCGACCGCGCCTCCGGCCAGGATCAGACTCAGCGTGATACAGAACAGGACTCGTGTCACTCGATCGGCCATAGATTACATTTCCGCCTTATCTCAGCAGCAGCATTTTTCCGGAACGCTCGTACCAGGGGGTTTCCACTGTGTAGTAATAGGCGCCCGAGGGCAGGCCCGAAGCATCGAAGAGCTGCTCGTGCCGGCCGGCGGCGCGCGGCGCCGTTTCCGCCGGCAGGGCCACGGTCCTGCCGCCCAGGTCCAGGACCCTGATGGTCACGGGTCCGGGAGCGGGCATTAGGTAGGGTATGTGCGTCACGGGATTGAAAGGATTGGGCCAGTTGTCCCGCAGCTCGAAATCCGCGGCAAGCGACGGTATGGCGCTCTCCGTGGTGGCGACGACGGCCAGTTCCTGGCTCAGCGTGTCCTCGGGACAGAACTCGCGGACGAAGGCCACTTCCAGCAGGGCGCTGCCGTGGCTGCGGGTGATGACTTCCACGTCGTAGTCGCACTCGGTCTCACTGACCAGCAGGTCCTCGCCGGAGACCATGTCGCCGAAGAAAATCGGCAGGCAGAAGATGTCGCCGCGGCAGATCTGGTAGGTCCAGTCCTCGGGCCCCTCGAGCAGCCGCAGGATCAGGGTGATGGTCTCGTCCTGGAAGCCGGGGTTGGAGGCGTGATACCAGAAGTAGGCGCTGATTCCCTCGGGCGGGAACTCGTCGGCCTCGACGCTCACCTCGGTGCTGTCGCTGAGCGTGAATTCGCTGCACTGGGCCCGGGCGACGACGGCCAGTTCCTGGCTCAGCGTGTCCTCGGGACAGAACTCGCGGACGAAGGCCACTTCCAGCAGGGCGCTGCCGTGGCTGCGGGTGATGACTTCCACGTCGTAGTCGCACTCGGTCTCACTGACCAGCAGGTCCTCGCCGGAGACCATGTCGCCGAAGAAAATCGGCAGGCAGAAGATGTCGCCGCGGCAGATCTGGTAGGTCCAGTCCTCGGGCCCCTCGAGCAGCCGCAGGATCAGGGTGATGGTCTCGTCCTGGAAGCCGGGGTTGGAGGCGTGATACCAGAAGTAGGCGCTGATTCCCTCGGGCGGGAACTCGTCGGCCTCGACGCTCACCTCGGTGCTGTCGCTGAGCGTGAATTCGCTGCACTGGGCCCGGGCGCCGGCGACCCAGGCCAGGGCGAGGATGAGCAGGATCCTGATCTTCATCGTTCCTCCAGTACTGTTGGATGCCCCGCAGGTTCCGCTCCCGCCGGCACCGCGACGTCGCGAGCCTATTCGGCCAGCAGTTCCTCGACGATCGAAACCAGCGTCTCCTGCTCGAGCTGCCCGTGCACGGAGTGGATCACGCCGCGCCGGTCGAGGATGAAGTTCGTCGGGAAGACGCTCACGCCCGCAAGTTGCGCGACGGGGGGATCCACCGAGTCCTCCAGGAAGCGGAAATCGTACCCGGGATTTTGCGCGATCCATTCATCCAGCACGCTCGGATCGCCGGTAATGTCCGCCTGCAGCGGGTCCAGGGCCAGGATACGGAAGCCTTCTCCGTGATACTCATCGAGCACCTCCTGCAGCATGGGAATCTCCTCCAGGCAGGGAGCGCAGGTGGTGAACCAGAAATTCACCAGGACCACCCGGCCCCGGAACTGGCGCAGCGACAATTCCTGCGCGCCCGCCTCAGGCAGGGTGAAATCCTCGAAGAGACCGCCGGCCTGGTAACTCAGCTCCCCCGGTTCCCAGGCGAAGGACAGATCCGTGTCACAGATGCTGTCGAATAGAAACGCCGCCTCGCTCGAGACGACATGGGCCGGCAGGTAGGCGGATACGAAGTGGGCGCCCATCAGGTTGATCAGGGCGGCGGCGTCGAGCAGGCCGGTGGCCTCCTCGTCGAGGATCAGCTCGGCCTCCGCGTCGCCGAGATCGATGCTAAGCTGCGCGTCGTCGACCTCGATCAGCATGGCCGCCTGCTGAGGATCCTCGGCGAAGGAGAAAGTCGTGTCGCCGCGAACGCACTCCGCGTTGCCCACCGCGAGTTCATTTTCGACCAGGGGCGTAAACTGAACAAGGGCCGGAGTGAGGGTGGGCAGCGCCTCGCCGTTGAGCAGCAAGGGCAGGCCATCCAGCGTATCGCCGCCGGCCAGCATGGAAATCACGGTCATGGTGAACAGGGAATCCAGCCGCGGCAGGACCTCGATGGTCAGCGAGTCGACGTCCTGCTCATAGAAGAGGAAAGGCTGCTCGCCCGGTTCGAAATAGTTGTCAGTGTCGAAGGGCAGGAAACGCAGCACGTAGCTGCTGTCCAGGGGCAGCTCGTCGATCAGGTTCCACTGAGCGCCGTCCGGAGGGTAGAACCCTGCCGGCTCCCCGTTGAGATAGATCTGTCCATCCACGGGGCTCGAATCGTAGGCATCGATGGCGCGGACATAGAGCGCGCCGAGTTGTTCGACTTCGACCAGCTTGTCGATGCTGCAACCGGCGACCAGCATCAGGACCGAGAGGATCGACAGCGCGCTTTTGCATGTGAAACGAGGCATGGTCAAATAAAGTAAGGAAGCCTCGGTGCGGCGGCAAGCACGCCCAGCTTGAAGGGATGTCCATCCAGCGGCGGCGGGCGGTTGGCGACCTATTCAGAGTCGACCGTCTGTTGACGAGAGAAAAGCCCCGACCACACAAGGCCGGGGCCCTCGATGCAAACGGCTTCAGCCGCCGTAGGAGAGGAGGATTACTGGCTGATTTCGCCGGTCAGCGGATCCACGTTCCAGGTGTCTCCGTCGTCGAAGACCATCACGCCGCCGCCGTCGCCGAAGGTGATCGTCACTTCACGCTCGATGGTGATGTTGCCGCGATGCGCCAGGTAGTAGATGTGGATCGTCCCCTCGATGGGAATCCGGCGCCCGTCGCGGCGGATCACGCGCAGGTCGGTTCCCGTGAGATCCAGGCTGAAGTCGTAGGGAATCGTCCGCTGGTTGCGGTAGACTTCACCTTCGCCGGCACGATGGTGCTCGCCGTTGACCATGGCGCCCGGCACCTCGTCGTGCAGCTCGCGGATCTCCCAGTCACCGGTGCCCGCCTTCTCGCCGCTGTGCCGGCGGTTCCAGCTGCTGCCGCTGAATTCGCGGGTGAAATCAACGGCCTTGACGCTGCCGTCGCCGGGAGGAACCACGATGCAGCCGCCTTCTTCATCCATGAAGTGCACGGTCCGCGTTTCCTCCCACTCGAAGCCCGACCAGGGGCCTTCGAAGGCATGATACCAATTCAGGGTCCAGGTGCAGGTGGTGCTGTCGAAGACCGCGTCGTCCGTTCTGTCGGACTTGTCCAGCCCGTCGGGCGTGTAGCTGTCGAAGCCTCCGCCGTCCACGTGCGTGTCGATGGTGTATTCGATGGCCTCCAGCGCTCCGCCCGACTCCAGCGCGATGCTCTCGCCGATGATGGATGCCGCTTCCTCGTTCTGTTCCGCCCGGGTCACAGTGTCCTGGTCGCCGAGTGAGTTGCTTTCCTGGCTGCAGCCGATCATCAGTCCCACGCCGAGCAGGATAGCGGGAATCATTGCGCGTGTCATCTTGAGCCTCCTTGGTTGTCCATCAATAGATACACGACTGGAACGGAGTCATCGGAAGATTATTGCTCGGGCTTGATCGAGATCGGAAGAAAGTCCCTCGGCCAGCAGGCTGGAAGCAGTATTTGAGAGTTGCGGGGGATGCGCAGGTTAAGGAATCGCTCGCTCAGGCTGATTCCCTGATGCTTGGCGGGATGCTGCTGGTGAAACCCAGTTCGTCGGCCACTTTCGTCAGCTGTTCCATCAACAGACCCTGTTCCGTCTCTGAACTGTCCTCCACCAGCCGGCGGATGCGATCGATTTCGTCGGCCATCATTTCCTGCAGGAAGCTATCGCCCTCGGAAGTGAGCTTGAGCAGGCTGTAACGCCGGTCTGATCCTTCATGGCGGCTGAGGAAGCCCCGCTGAACCAGGTGCTGCACCAGCGGGCTGATGCGACCCTTCTGCAGGCCGGTGCAATCTGTCAGGGTGCTCACACAAGTGAAAGGTGAATAGCTGGTCAGGATCAGGATTTTAAGCGCGGTGGCCGGCAGGTGTTCCTGCTTTGCCAGTCCGGTAATCCTGGAGGAAACCCCACAGGTCAGCTTGAGGACCTGTTCCAGTACTTTCCATTCACGGCTGCTCATGGACGACCCCTCTCCCTTACCCTTATATGATGTAGATCAGTGATGAAAATGGCAAGGAATACTGTTAAAAAATTGATTTTGTTTGCTATTTCAACTGGTTCCGTTATGAGGTAGAAAGCCCCCGCTCGCCGGATCGAGTATAAAGCCCCCACTCGCATGCACGAGCGGGCCCGCTCGCCGGATCGAGTATTAGGTGAAGTCCACGCCCGTGTCGTCGAGCTGCACATCTCCGGCGGTGAAATCGTCGATCAGGATGTCGGCTGGTGCGGGACCAGCCAGGCCGGCCGCTAAGGCCATCAAGAGAAGGATTTTCAAACGAGCCATGGGGGTGCCTCTTTTCTAGGGGGTACGGTGGTTGTTTGATGTCGAGTCTATTCCTGAATTTGTCGGAATGAAAACCGCAAGGGTTGTGCCAGATTTGGCCAGCTTTCCTCGTCTCCTCAGCCCTGAAAAACCAGGATGTTAGTGCAAATTATTGCACTACGCTACTCTGCCCATTGGCTGAATACGCCCGATTCTGGGCAATACTGCCAGTTCTTGCACAGGTCTGGCTCGACAGCTCGATTCGACGCGTCAACCACCCCTTGCTCCCTCGGAAAGAGAACGAGTCCCCCGATCGGTTGACCGGGGGACTCGGCGTGTTCGTCCGGATCCTGATCGTTGAACCTACTTCACCAGCACCATTTTCCTCGTATCGGTCAAGCCGCCGGTCTCAAGCGTGTAGAAATAGACTCCGGCGGACAACATGGATGCCTCGAATACTACGCTGTGAGCGCCGTGCTCCATCATGCCGTTCACCAGGACGGCCACTTCCGCACCGGTCACATTATAGACGCGCAGGCTGACCATGCCCGTCTCCGGCACGTGATACGCGATGGTGGTCGTCGGATTGAAGGGATTCGGATAATTCTGTACCAGCTCGAAGGCGGCGGTCTGCTCATCCGCGAAAACCGCGTCGCAGCAATCGCCCACCAGGCTGACCGCGTATGATCCGTAATCGCAGGCGTAACCGTTCACGCGCAGGTAGTAGCTGCCGGCGTCCAGCGCCACGTCGTCCAGGTAGGAGGTGAAACCCGTGCACCCCTGCGCCCATCCATCGTCGTTGTAGGCGATGTAAGTGCCCTCATCCCAGGCTGCGTCGCATGGCGGCAGATCGTAGAGCCAGAGCTTGGTGTCGAAATCCGCCTGGTTGCAGGTGTAGATGTCCAGCACGCAGGGTTCGTCGACGCTGAAGCAGTACCAGTCCTCGGCGCACTCCTCGAGCAGCTCGCCGGAATAGTCGCCGCAGGCATCGTCCAGTTCCAGGTCGCAGACCCAGTCCTCGCAGGGATCGCCCTGTCCGCAGTCCCCCGACACGTCGACCCGCCAGGTGGTCTCGTCGGGTACGTGGTCGAAGCCGTCGGGCGCAATGATGAACATGTACTCGCCCGCATCCAACCCCACCGTAAGGGAGAGTTCCTCGCTGCCGGCGAGGGTCTCGATCACATCAAGATCGTCGCAGTCGCCGGCGGCGATCCAGATGCGATAGTCGGCGATGCAGGAGAAGGCGTCGAAAGTAACCGTGCCGTCCGCGTCCAGCGTGAACAGGAACCAGTCCAGGTCCCGGGTGTTCAGGCCGGTGTCATCGTTGAGGAAGGTGAACAGGGTGCCGCAGTAGGCCTCGCCGCACTCCATTTCGCCGTAGGTCTCCGGGTCGAAATTGCAGCCGCCGTTGGTCAGGTCCTCGTAGGGCGGGATGTTGCCGTAGTAGGGTTCATTCTCCGGGACGGCGTCCGTGCAGTCGGGGTCCTCGCAGGGCTCGTCGCCGCCACAGGATTCCGCGGTCACCCGGACGTGGCCGCCCACGTCGTTGTAGTCGGAGATCCAGATGTAGTACTCCTCGCCGCCGCTGAAGGTGAAATGTTCGCAGCCGAAGGAGGCATACCAGGCCGGCCACTGGCCCCCGCCGCCGTTACAGGGCTCGGTTCGGTCCCAGCCGGCCAGCCAGGAGAGGTTGGTGCAGGGGCCGAGGTAGATGTCCACGTTGGTATCGCCGTCCACCACGCTTTCCTCGTGGCAGGTGGAGAACTCGAGCTGCGAATCCGTTGCGGGCGTGTAGCGCAGCCAGGCCCCCTCGGAGGTGATGTCGTATTCCGCTTCGAAGGGAAGCGTCAGGTCCACCGCCGACTCGCAGGTGGCGAAGCGCATGGCCGGGGCGCTGTGGGGCTGCCCGTCCTTGGTGACGGGCGGGCCTACCACGGCGAGGTCGGCGAAACCGGCGCCGGACAGCAGGCCCGTCAGCAGCGCCGCACTAAGAATCTTGATCCTGAACATGGGGATCCTCCGTATTTCCATTCTGTGTCTGGTCGTTTCGTGATCCGATTCTGCCGGTTCCTCGTTGCGCAATTGTAATGCCAGTCACATCCGCGGGGGGCGGTTGTCTGCATGGTCAGCGTTTCCGAAGCTGAAATACTGGGATTACGAAGTGTGGAATTCAGAAAGGTATGGATTTCGGGCAGGACGCCGAATCAATCAAGCGGTAGTTCGGAAGGGCCAAAGTGGTTCATTTGGCTATTGACCGTGGAGATAACCCTCCAGCGGGCATGGTCGGCACCCCGATCGGTGAATAACACAACAAAAGGGCCCCGACCGCTTGGATGGGTAGAAAAAGCCCCCACCTGCAGGCGCAAGTGGGGGCATCGCAATCGCAACGTATGACGTTCTGCTTATTCAGCAGATGGGCAAGCCGTGGCTTACTTCAGAAGCACCATCTTCTTCGTGTTGCTGAAGTTCTCGGCTTCCAGCGTATAGAAATAGACGCCGGTGGCCAGGTCCGCAGCGTTGAAGGTGACCGTGTGCTCGCCCTGCTCGACCATTCCGCTCACCAGGGTGCTCACCAGGTCGCCGCTCAGGTTGTAGACCTGCAGGCTGACCTCGCCCGTCTGGGGCACGGAGAACTCGATGGAGGTGGAGGGATTGAAGGGATTCGGGTAGTTCTGGCCCAGCGCGAAGTCCACGGGAACTTCCTCGGCCTCGCTGTAGGGGCAGTCCAGGACGCAGAGCAGGAAGTCTCCGCAGGCGGTATCGTAACCATCGACCGCGATGTAGGTGCGGCCGGCCGGCAGCCAGCAGCAGATCTCCGACTGCAGTCCGCAGCTGTCGTCGTTGCCGCCGATCTGCACGCCGTACTCATCGAAGAGCCCAACGCAGGTGTCGTAGGTGGATCCGCAGAGGTCGACCTGTACATGGGTAAGGTCCGCCAGGTCGACGTAATACCACATGTCCTTGCCCAGGCCGCTGCTGGCATAGAGCGTGTTCTTCCAGCAGAGACCGTACCCATACGGGCCCGTGGTGTCGGTGGCGTCGCAGGTGTTGCCCGCGATGCAGTCGCCGTTCAAGGTCACCGGCAGGGCTCCCGCCATGGTGTCGTTCTCGGGCGGCTCGGGCGGCGCGCCGCACTCGGTGAAGGACACTTCGAGAGTCATCGTGTCGGTCAGGTCGTCGCTGTAGTACTCATTGAACAGGATGTAGTGCATTACGCCGTCGGCGAAGATGAACTCATCGCAGTACAAGTAGGTCGCCCACGAAGCGTACTGGCAGTTGGAATCGCCGTCCCGGTAATAAACCTGGGTCAGGTTCTGGCAATCGCCCGTGTAGATCCAGAGCTGGGAGTCGAAGTTCGTGCCGGGCAGGCAGGTCTCGATTTCCAGTCCGTTGCCGTCTCCCATGTACGAGAACCACACCTGACCGGGACCAACCTCGTTGTAGGTGGTGCCCACGACCACCGGAATGGCCGTGTCGCAGTCGTTGGCCCGGGGCGTGTAGTCGCCCTGCGAAGCGGCGTAGATCTTGCGATCCAGTTCCGAGTCGGCGAAAGCCGTGGCGCAGGTTCCAGCCATCACGGCCATCGCAAGAATGTACCTCACATTCATCATCGTCTCTCCTTTCACAGTCCTGAGTTAGGGGTATATCTGGATGTCTTTTCGTCAGACCATGGGAAACGCGCTGATGGTGCTGCGCATCAGCGAAGTTGACTGTTGTTCAAAGCTGTTTCCAGGCTTCAGGACAAGCTGCTAACCGCAAAATGCGCGCCATTCTCGGTTGAAAGCAGCATAACATTGAAATTGTTGTTTTTAATCGAATTCCAGCCTATCGCAGGAGTACTGAATGTCCCTTCAGTTTGTAAGCTGTCGGAACTTGAACATGATTCGCCCGATATTGGACTCAATAACTCCACCGACGCGAAGCTGGGATCGATCGCGGCGCCGCATGCTGCAAGCAGCTGGAAGCTGATCGACCGGTCGATGCCACCTGCGCCCAAGTCGCCGGATGTCGTTACATGAAAATGCTCCTGGTTCACGTTCACACGACCGGCGCCCGACCGCTGGCATTTGGTTGAAAAAGAGGCCCCCGACCGCCACAGCGGCCGGGGGCAAGGGTGATGCTGTCGGTGCGCAGTACGCGGACAGCGGTCCTAAACGAAGCAGCTTACTTCGCCAGCACCATCTTCTTGGTGCTGCTCAGACCGGCCGTCTCGAGCGTGTAGAAGTACACACCGGAGCTCAAATTGCTGGCATCGAAGGTGACGCTCTGCTCGCCACGCTCCATCATCCCATTCACCAGGGTGGCCACCACTTCGCCGTTCAGGTTGTAGACCTTCAGGCTGGTCAGACCGGCCTCGGGCACCGTGAAGTCGATGGTGGTCGCCGGGTTGAAGGGATTCGGGTAGTTCTGGCCCAGCGTGAAGTCGGCCGCCAGCTCGTTCGCCTCGACGCAGTCGTCCTCGTACCACCAGCAGATGCTCACCTGGTCGCAAATGCTGATCGGCGAGTCTACCCAGAAGGTCTGGTAGTAGTCGGGCGCACTGTCGTACTCGAAGAAGAACAGGCCGGTGCTGGAGTTGATGTCCGCGCAGGGTGGGTCACCGCCCGTCCACAGGTAGGTGCTGCCGTCGATGCAGGGGCCGCCCCAGGCCATGGGATCCACTGCGGGATCGCCGCCCGGCAGGAAGCAGTAGGCCAGGCCGATGCAGCCGTCGGAGGGCAGGAAGAACGAGAACCAGTACTCGCCGGCGTCCATCGGGGTGGCGGGCACGCAGGGATAGGTTCCATGCCATCCGCTCACATCGGTGAAGTTGCACCAGTCGCAGAGGTTCAGGTTCATCGAACCGGCATTGTCGTAACCCATGTAGTTCATGTAGTCCAGGTCGGTGGTCAGGACGTCCGGATTCGTGCAGTCGTTGTCCTCGTCACAGCAGATCTCGCAGTCCATGGCGATGATGTACGGACCGGGGGCCGACCAGTCGGTGCGAACCTCGACCATGTAGTAGCCTGGCTGCAGGCAGCACTCGAGGTGCGAGTCGTAGCCTTCGCCGCCGTCGTCGTCATAGCAACCCACGGGTACGCAGTTCATGTCGTAGATCTCGATCGCCGGATCCAGGCCGAAGCCGAAAGGCGGCATGCCAAAGGTGTCATCGCCGTAGACGTCGAAGATCACGTTGGTCTCTTCGTCAAGGGAGAACCAGAACCAGTCGCTGTCGCCGGAATCCAGGATCTCGCCGCACTTGGCCTGATCGCAGTTGATGTCGTTCAGGTAGTCGCCGCAGTAGTCGCCCGGGGTCGGGTAGTCGTCCACGTGCCAGATCAAGCCATCGGGGCAGACGAACTCTTCGGGAGCTTCGCAGCAGGTGAACTCGATCGTGAAATCGCCGGCGTTGCCGTAGTAGTCGGCGATCATGATGAAGTAGTCTTCACCCAGATCGAAGAGCATGTCGCTGCATTCCATGTAGGTCTGCCAGCCGTTGCCCCAGGCACAGTTGCCGTCGCCGTCGCGGTAGAACAAGAGGGTTCCGCCGCACTCGTCGTAGATGTAGAGATCCGTGTCAAGATCCGGAGTCGCCTCGAAACAGGTGGCGATCTCAAGACCAACACCTTCTCCCACGTACTCGAACCACTGCACGCCACCCGCCGTCAGGGTGTAGACGGCCGGGCCGTAGTCGCAGTCGATAACGATAGCTTCTTCACAGGTGTTGTCACGATCGACGGGCACTTCAGGCCTGTCCCGCTTCTCGACGGTCACGCTCTGCATCTCCATCGTGGCAAAGCTTGTGCCGGCAAGCAGCCCAAGCAAGGCCATGCTACAGATGATTCGCTTCTTCATAAGGGTCCTCCCACAAAGCTTTAGGGGTTGTGAAATGAGTTTATGTGGTTGTTTAGTGACGAATCGGCTTTAGGACGAGTCTTTTGGAGCAAGAGGCGTGCCAGAGTATTCAGACAATTATCCAAGATCAAAGAGCTTTGAAAATCAGGCACTTGAACTATCGCTGAATCCCACTCAGGTCTCAATCCCGGTACGAGATGTCGGAACTTGAACAGCTCTTGCCCGATACTGCACGAAGTCCCACACTATTATTTGGTCTGAAGTGGCCGTGAGAGTGTCTAAAGCTATTATATTTCTGAATGGTCAAGTTCGTCGACAATTATCTTCTGCTTGTGATTCCAAGGAAGGAAGTATACATAGAAACTGTATGCGAGTTGATCCGCATTCCCTCGTCGGAGAATTGAAGCTGCTCAGCCAAAGTCAGAATTCTCGGTAGCGAGAAAGCTTCGCAGCGTCCATCGGCGTACTCCTTTGTGCAGCGCAGTCGGTAAGGCCGGGAAAATGGGACTCTGAAGCCAGGCTGTTCTGTGCTCAACGGCGAACATGTGATAAATTCGAACACGTCGCATCAGCTGAATCCAGCGAGGAAAACCGCACGATGAAAATCATCCCCGCCCGCCGCACGGAGAACATCCGCTATGCCGTCCGGGACGTTATCCTGGTGGCGGATGAGGCGAAGCAACAGGGCCTGGAAATGCTGTACCTCAATATCGGGGACCCCAATCCCTACGGCTTCCGCACACCGCCCCACATTATAGAGGCGACCATCGAGGCCTTGCAGGCCAACCACAACGGCTACAGCCCTTCCTCGGGAATCGAAGAGGCGCTGGCGGCCATCCGGCGGGAGGCCGAACGCAAAGACATTCGCGAAGTCCGCGACGTCTTCATCGGCACTGGGGCATCGGAGGCCATCGAAATCGCGCTCAGCGCCCTTGTAAACCCGGGCGAGAATTTCCTCATTCCTTATCCGGGTTACCCTCTGTACAGCGCCCTGCTCTGCAAGCTGGACGCGGAAATCCGGCCCTATCACCTGGACGAGGACCATGGCTGGCAACCGGACCTCGCCGACATCGAAGCCAAGATCGACGACCGCAGCCGCGGAATCGTGCTGATCAATCCCAACAATCCCACCGGTTCAAACTGCGGCGAAGACACACTGCGGCAGGTCGTGGAACTCTGCCGCCGCAACGGCATGGTCCTGTTCTCGGACGAGATCTACGACAAGCTGCTCTACGACGGCGGCCGGCACATCAGCACGGGCTCCCTCTGCGACGATGTCTGCGTGCTGACCTTCAACGGCCTCTCGAAAAACTACGTGGCGCCCGGCTTCAGGCTGGGCTGGTGCATCGTGTCGGGTCCCGAGGAAACCTGCACGGAATACCTGGACGCCATGCTCAAGCTGACCCGGGCCAGGCTCTGCGCCAACCACCCGGAGCAGTACGCCATCCAGCCGGCCCTGGAAGGGGACCAGAGCCACCTTCGCGAAATGAACGAAACCCTGCGGCGCCGCGCCGAACTGACGGACCGGATGCTCAATTCCATCGAGGGCATTTCCTGCGTCCGGCCGGGGGGCGCCTTCTACGCCTACCCTCGACTGGAAATCGAAGAAGCGGACAGCGACTTCGTGCGCGCGCTGATCCTCGAAACGGGTGTGGTGGTGGTTCCCGGCGACGGTTTCGGCCAGCGTCCAGGTACGCGCCATTTCCGGGTGGTGACTCTTCCCGGAGACGAGATCCTGGAAAAGGCCTACGGACGTCTCGCGGAGTTCGCAGCGGCCCGGCTGCGCCGCTAACCCGTGTACAGAATACGCTTGGAGCCGCTGCGTATCACAACGGAGCTATGTTTGAGTGCGACCATGAAGGCATGCCGCCATGTTGCGAGGATTGACTGTCCAATATCGAGCACCTGCGGCGGGAATTGGACACTCTCAAGGCAGCCGGCCCGTCATGGGAAATTGCAAGCTGTTGAATAATTTGAACTAAGCGAACTCCCATCCGTTGGCACATCTCTTGCACAACGACCACCGGATCGGGTTCTTCAGAAAAGAATGATCCTGGGTGCTGAATGGACAAGATTTTTGAAGTTCACAACTTCACAATGGATGACCTGCCCGCTGTTAGGCAGATGGCGCGCCGGGTTATCTTCCATTCAAACCTCCTAATCTCCTCACCCGTATTTCTGATTTTGCTATTGGTTCTGTGTCTTTTCGGCATGTAACCAGGATCAAAGCCGCTATCTTTTTCTGAAGAGCCCTTTCCATCTTTCAATCAGAAGCAATCTCAAAATAGAGTTGCATGTCCCGTCAAGGGACTGGTTCATCGAATGGAGGTTCGTCTCTCTCACAAGCATTTGTTGTCCGTCGACCCTGTTCAGCCTGTTCGATTATGGGCATGCGTAGCGGCTACTGCCCATCTCCCACAAGCGTCTGAGTTATAAGGGGTTATAAACTGGATTCTGGAGTTAGATCGACGGCTGAGCCTTTTGAGGTGCTCGATTTAGGACAACGCGGCAAAATCAGAATACAGTCCCTGTGAAGGAGCTGTAGACGCTAGTGCTTGTTTTCCTTATACCTGCAAGAAACCCGTTCGTGGAAGAAGCTATGGCATAATGCTTGCTGTGCTTCTCGCCCGAATGGGTTTCTTGTTGAGAAGTGATTGGTAGGCAGGCACCCCCATTTCAGCGGGCTTTGTACCCCCCTTCACAAAGTCTGTTCTGAACCCCTTCTCGACACCACCGTTTGATTTTGCTAATTCACCGCCTGCCCGCCGATCGCGCCGCTATCAACCAGGAACCCATTTTTTCTCTCTCCTAGGGTCCCGCCTCAGCGCGCTCGAGCGCCTCGAAGTAATCCCGGATCAGTTCCTCGATGTCCGGCGAATAGCCCGCCTCCAGCGCCCGCAGCAGGTCCCGCTGCAGGTCCTCGGTACGCCTTTCCAGGTCCAGCGCCGGGGGTTCGGGCGCCTGGAGCACCCGGGCCGTGCGGCTTTCGCGCTTCCTGGACTGGTCCTGACGGCGGATTGAACGCTGCGCGTCCAGCAGGCGGGTCAGGATGCGCTCCTGCAGCCGCTGCGTACGCTCCGTATAGACCTGGTCCTCCAGGTCCTTTTCCACTTCGCGCATGTCGCCCGCGATCTTGCCCAGGTCGCCCGTCTGCGGTTGTCCCTCCTCGCCCAGCTTCTCGCCGATTGATTCCACTTCCTGCCGGATGCCGCTCTGCTGAGCCTGCGCTTCGCCGAATGAAATGGACATGGGCTTCTGGGCCTGGCCGGGTTTGTTGCAGAGCAACTTGTTGCACTGTCCGTTGAGGCATTCCTGCTTGCTCGAGGCCTGGGAGAGCTGTTCCATCAGCTCCTCGAATCCCGTTGACGAACACGAGTTCCGCATCTGCTGCTGCGCCTGTTTGAGCAGCAGGATGGTGCGGTTCACCTTGCCCATGACCTGCGGCCCGCGCCGGCCGAGTTCCCCCAGCCTGCGCTCGTGGTAGTGCTCCAGCATGCGGTCCAGGTTGGAGAGCGCGTCGCCCAGGCTGGTCATCGCCGATTTCGGAATATGGAAGCTTCGCCGTATCAGGTCCATCAGGGCGTCGGCGCTGGCACTGACGCCCAAGCGGTTCTCGACTGTGTGCTCCGCCAGTTCGGGAACGCGGGCGCTGCGCCGGGTCAGGGTTTTCACCTCGCCGTCCACCGCCTCCTGGCTGAGTGAGATCACCAGCAGCTCCTGGCAGACCCGGTCGATATCGCGGCTAAGCTGTTCCATGGCCTGCTGCCGGGAGTTTCTCAAGGCCTGCTGCAGCATTTCCGCCAGCATGTTGAGGTCCTGGTCCAGCCGTTCGCCGCTCTCCTGCGAAGCACTGTCGCCCGCCTTGAGCTGCTGGGCCATGCGACCCATGTCGGGCGGAATCTCCTGTTCGTCCATGTGCCCGGCGGCGCGGTCCACCTGCTCCTGAGGGAAGCTCTCGCGGTCGCCGAATTCCTCCTCCAGCGAGTCCAGGTCCCGCCGCAGCTGCTCCGCGTCCTGCTCGAGCCGTCGCTCCTGGGCGGCCGCCCGGTTCCGCTCCCTTTCGGAAGGTCGGCCTTCACGCGCGGCTTCCTCGTCTTGCCGGTTGACCTCGCGCTGGCGTTCGAGCAGCTCCTCGGCCCGGTTCGCCAGTTCCTCCAGGCGCTGCTCCAGCCGCAACTGCTCCAGCACCGCCAGGAAGCGGTCGAGCTGCTCTTCCATCTGCCGCAGCAGCTCCTCCAGGTCGCGGGCCTGGGCGCGTCGATCCTGGTCGGCCGGCTTTTTCCGCGCCTCCTCCGCCGCCTTGCGCAGGCGCTCAAGCAGCTCGGGATCGATCACCTCGTTCAGCACTTCCTTGAGGTGCCGCAGCTTCTCCCGCAGCTCTTCGGAGAACAATTCGTTGCGCTCCATCTTGCGTTCGAGGCGCTCCAGCCGCTCCCCCACCTCGGCGGCCCGTTCGATCAGCTTCTCCTGCCGCTTGAGTACCTGCTTCATTTTCTGGCGGCGTTCCCAGTTCATCTCCGGGTCGCGCTTCAGTTCTTCCTGGAATTCTCGGATCCGTTCGCGGTTGCGGCGGGTTTCCTCGAGGATTTCCCCGGCTTCCTCCATCAGCTCTGACTGGTCCTCCTCCACCTCGGCGAAGAGCTCCTCTACGCCGGGCACTTTCACCCGGTAAAGCGCCGTGCGGACCGCCTTGGGTCCGTGCCAGCCGTCGTTATCGAAGAGCTCGAGGTAGAAGTAGAGTTCGTCGTCGGGCAGCAGGCCTTCCTCGGCCAGGTTCCATTCCCACTCGAGGGCCGCGCGCCGGGGCGAGCCCAGCGACTGCAGCTCGAGGTCGCGCTGCGCCCAGTCCGCGGGGGGCTCGCTCAGTGCCGCGGGATCGGGTGCTTCGAAAAGCGAGCGCAGGACGCTGGAGACGGTCTTGTGAACCATGCGCAGGCTGCTGAAACCGTAATCGTCCTCCGCCAGGGCCACGATCTGCAGGCGCAGGTCGCGCTCCAGCCGGCTCTCCAGGCTTTCGGGGCTGAGCATTCTCAGGTTCGGGGGCCGGTCGGGAATCACCTTGAGGCTGTGCTTCACGGGCGAGCGGTTGTCCAGGCCCTCCGGATCGCTCAGCTCGATCCACCAGGCACCGTCGCGGCGTGCCCTGAATTCCGCAAGGAATTCAGGCCTGGATTCCGGCGGCGGTTCAGTGGCCAGAAGTCCGGGATTGTCTTCCAGGAGGTCCGTGCGCCGGATTCCGCGAGGACCCTGGATCAGCAGTTCGGCCCGGGCCAGGGTTTCCGAGACGCGCCCCCCCACCTGGATCAGGCTGCCCACGGGACAGACGAGATCGCCCGTACCGGGTTCCAGTTCGCGCCGCGGCAGGTTCGTGTAGTAGGGCGGACGGACTCCCACGTGAAAGTCCTCGAGCCGGGGAGGATCCAGCACTTCGACGACCAGCGTATCCGAGTGAATGTCACGGGTCCTGCCCAGGGTGGTGACGCCGGCCTGGGCCCAGAAGCGGGTGGGACCCTGGATCTTCAGCCCGCTCAGCTCCGCCCGGCCCCGTCGCACCAGCAGGGGCCAGCTTCTCCGCGGCCCATCCGGCGCAGTGACCGCCGATGGCTCCGTCCGCTCCGGGAGCCTTTCGGAGAACAGCCTCAGCTCGCCGGGGATGCGGTTGCCCACCGGTCGCACGCAGAAGTTCAGCTCCTCGCCGCGCACAACAACCGTGCTGTCGGCGCTGAGTTCCAGCGTGAAGGGCGGCGCAGGCCGGAAATCCCGCAGGGGATCCACCAGGCGCTGGGCGGCCAGGCGGCTGTCCGCACCGCCGGCCAGGAACAGCGCCAGACAGGCGGCGCACAGGCCGCCGCCCCAGGCCAGCCCTCGGCGCAGCATGCGGAAGGGCAGGACTTTGCGCGTTTCCACTCCCTCGAGCGAGGGCAGTATCTGGTCCAGGCTGGCGGCGATCAGCTCCGGGTCGTAGCCCTCGACGTTCGAGCGGCCGGCTTCGACCACCTGGACCCCGTTCAGCAGCCGGTCCCTGAGATCCTCGCCGCCCCAGCCGATGAGCCGCGCAACCTGGTAGACGCCGGGCCGGCGACGCAGGGGAAGCAGCTCTACGAAAGGAGGCAGCAGCATCAGCAGGCACCAGGCCGGGAATCCCAGCAGCAGCCACTGGCGCAGCGCCAGCCGGAATGCCGGCTCGTGGCTGCCCAGGTGCTCGATCGCCAGGACCAGCAGCAGCCCCAGCGGCAGCAGGCCCAGCAGCACGCTCCACCAGGACAGGATCCGGAGCCACTTGATTCTTCGCCGCGTGGCGAGGATCAGGCGCAGGACCCGGCTGTGTGCGCTTAGATTCTTCATAGCGTCGAAAGGCTAGCAGTGCCGGTCGCGGATCTATCCGCCGAGGGCCCAGATCACGATGTTGGCGCCCATTTCAAGGGCCATGCGACGGACTTCCGGCGGATCGCGGTGCACCTGGGGATCTTCCCAGCCGTCGCCCAGGTCGCATTCCCAGGTATAGAACAGAACCAGGCGACCCTCGTGAAAGATCCCGTAGCCGCGGGGGGGCTTGTCGTCGTGCTCGTGGATCTTGGGCAGGCCGCTCGAGTAATCGAACAGCGAGTTGTACACGGGATGCTCGAAGGGCACTTCCACCAGCTCGTTCCCGGGAAAGACCTTGCGGATCTCGCGGCGGAAGTGCTCGTCCAGTCCGTAGTTGTCGTCCACGTGCATGAATCCGCCGTGACTCAGGTAGAGCCGCAGCCGTTCCGCCTGCAGCTCGCTGAATTCCACCCGGCCGTGCCCGGTCATGTAGAGGTAGGGATAGTGGAACAGCCGCGGATCGTCCGCCTCCACCACTACTTCCTCCGCGGCGGTTTCCAGGCCCGCTTCGCGGGCGAGGAACTCGAGCAGGTTGGGCAGGCTGCTGGGATCGGAATACCAGTCCCCGCCGCCGTCGTACTTCAGCCGGGCGATGGTGAAGGGCTCACCCGGTGCCCGCGCGGGCGCCAGGAGCGTCAGCAGACCGGCGCAAACCAACAGGGCCATGCCCCGGTGCAACACGCCGTATCGGCGGCCGGCTCTCCCCTCCTCGCCGGCCACAACCGGATGCGTGTGACACGCGATCCCGGTCCCTGGCCGGTGAGGTTTCCATTGACTGTTTATCGATGATCTCATAGCGGGATCCAGGGGACGGCGCGGAAAGCGAGACTCAATCCACCACCCGGATGTACACATCGGCGCGCAACTCGGCGACCCACTCCTGCATCACGAGCTGCTTCTTGTGATTCAGCGCCAGGGCGCGGATCTGCTCCCAGTCTTCCTCCAGGCTGGGCCGGCGCGCCGGGCGGTGATCCAGCAGCTTGAAGATCTGCACGCCCGACTTGCCTTCCAGTTCGCCGCGGATCGGCCGCGTGAATTCTCCGGACTCCAGATCGCGTACCCGCGAACGCACCAGGGGCCGGAGCTGCTCCAGCTCGATCCAACCCAGGTCTCCGCCCGCTTCGCGGCTCAACGCGTGATCGGTGCGGCGGCGGGCCGCTTCCGCGAAATCCTCGCCAGCCTGCAGCAGGGCGTGCAGGGAATCCGCCTCGCGGTCGATCACCGCCATGTCCTCGGCGGTGGGCTCCAGCTTGAACAGGATGTGGCTGCTTTCGATGTACTCGCCCGTGCGCCCGTCCAGGCGGATCAGGTGCCAGCCGTAGTCGCTGCGCACGGGTTCCGAGATCTCTTCCGCGGCCATCCGGTAAGCCGCTTCTTCGTAAGGCCGCACCAGCATGCCTCGCTTGGTGCGGCCGATGCCTCCCCCGCCAGGCGCGCTGGCAGGGTCCTGGCTGAACAGACGGGCCAACTCGGCGAAATCAGTCGCTTCCGCGTTCTCGCCTGCAAAGAGCAGTGCGCGCACGCTGTCGGCCCGGACGCGAGCCCGCCGTTCGCTTTCCTCAGTCACCTTGTATTCGAGAAAGACCTGGGCGAGACGCACGGATTCACCCACGTCGGGGATCGAGTCCTGCCAGGCGGCGTAGAAGCTTTCCACTTCCTGGCGGGTGATGTCCACTCCGAAAATCTTGCGCCGCTGGAGCTCCTCCACGTAGAGCCGGTCGCGCATGTCGCGGCGCAGGTCGCGGCGGATCTCCTTCATGGTCTGGCTCATCATCTCCTCGAGCCGGCGCTGCGTGCCCACGCGGCGGATGATCTCGTCCAGGCGGTTCTCCACCTGGCGATCCACGTCCCGATCGTCCACCACGATCGTGGTGTCCCGTCGCGCCGCGGCCAGGAGCACCTTGTTGTCGATCATGGCTTCCACAAGCTGGAACTTCAGCTCGTCCAGGCGCCCTTCGAGTTCCGCGGGTTCGATCCCGCTCTCCATCGCGTAGCGCTGGAGTTCCTGTGATACCTCGCTCTCGAGAATGATCTCCTCGTCCACCACCACCAGCACCCGGTCGAGGGTCTCCTGGCCCCGGGCGTTCAGCCCCAGCAGCAACACGGACAGGAGGATGAGCGTGACTCGCATCGTTGATCCCGTGGTTTCTTGTTCGAAGCTTTTGAAGGTAGCAATCCCGCGGTTCGAGGGATCGCCGGGCCGCTTCGCGCGGTTCTCAGGGAGTGTCCGGGGCGGCGGGCTCCTCCGGCCGGGAGTACAGGGGCGCCAGGTCCAGTTCGTACTGCAGGTCTTCCAGCAGCAGCCGCTCGAAGTCGCGCTGCCGTTCCAGGCGGATCTGTTCCTCCATCTTCTGCCGGATCTCGCCCTCGGCGCTTTCCAGCGAGAGCACGAAACCGGCGGGCCGCTGTCCCACGACGTGGAAGAAGATCCAGCCACCGGGCTGCTCGTAGAGCGGACTCAGGTCCAGGTAGCCGAGGCTAAACACGTCCTCGGCCCAGCGGGGATCCATCTCGCGCCGGTGCTGGAAAGACGTCTTGCCGTGCCGCACGCCTTCCCTGGCCAGCTGGTCCGCGCGCAGGCGGTTGGCGGCCACCGCGCGATGCAGCTCGGCGGCCAGCGTGGAATCCTGCGCGCTGTACCAGGCCAGCTTGAGCTGCCGCTCGCTGAGGGTCGCCCGGTCCTGGTGCCGCCTGTACCAGCGACGCAGGTCCGCCTCGTCGATCACCACTTCCTCGGCCAGCAATTGCTCCACCAGCACTCCCCGCAGGAGCCTCAGGCGCACTTCGGCCATGCGCTCGAGCACCAGCGGATCCGTCGCGATCCCGCGCCGCGCGGCCTCCTGGGCGTAGGCCTGGGCCTCCACCCAGTCCAGCAGGTGCCTCTCGATGGCGTCACGGGAGAGCGTTTCCGGGTGGGCTTCCAGGAATGCGCCCAGACGCTTCAGAGTATACGCGCTGTCGCCCACCGACGCCACCGCGGGCGAGGGCGCTTGCTCCGGGGACTGCTCAGGCAGACCGCCGCAGCCGGCGAGCAGCAAGACCAGAAGCCAAGGCAGAAACCAATCCTTCATCCGAGAATTCCCTGTAACACAACGCGCCGGGTCGCGGACATGGCTGCAATATACTTCCCCGCGGCAAGTCCCCTCGCGAAACAGCTTCGCATCCACGGCCCCCGGGACTCGCCCGGCTGAGCTTCGCTCGCCCGGTCTCTTCCGTCCGCGCCCTAAGCGGCCCGTTCCCGTGATACGGCCGTCTTGGTTTTTCTCCAGAGGATGTCGAGGCTCTCGACCAGTTCAGAACGCGTGAGTCGAAGGTCCCTCCACCAGCTGCCCTCGATCTCGCGCAGGAAGCGGCGATTGAGATACAACTTTGCCAGAACCGCCGAACCCGCCGTGGCCAGCGCCGCGCCCAGGATGCCCAGGCGGGGGATCAGCAGCAGGTTGAGGACGATGTTGGCCCCGAGACCCATCAGGTGCATGTATACCGGCACCTTTGGATCGCTGGAGGATGTAAAGTACAGCGAGATGGCCCCGGAATTGCTGCGCACGATGATCACGCCCACGGTCAGTACGGCCAGGGCCGGATAGGCCGCAGGGTACTCGGGTCCGAAGAGCAGCAGCACGGGATAACCCAGCGCGAGGATTCCCAGCCCCAGAAGGAAGTAGATCGGGAAGCTGAGGCGATAGACGCGGGCGGCCAGGGATCGGGCCTCGGCGATTTCCATCTCCGCCACCGCCGGGAAAAAGGCGGTCTGTACGGAGGCCTGCAGATCCATGACACGGGAGATGGTCAGCACGCAGATGGTGTATAGCCCCAGATCGGCGGGACTCACGCCCATGCTCAGCCCGACGAACCAGGAGACCATGATGGCGTCCAGGCGCAGGTTGAGCAGGGAGAGCAGGTTGGCCAGCCAAGGGTTGTGGCAGTAGCCAATTACCTCGCGAAGACCGCTGAAGGTCCAGGAAAGCAGGGGCAGATGCAAGTACCTCAGGGCCACCAGCAGCGCGATGAATCGACTGAGGCAGTAAGCCCCCAGCACCGGCGCCATCGACTTTCCGAACAGCAGAATCGCTGAAGCCATAAATAGCAGGGTGAGTGCAGACCTGAACAGATCGATGCGATTGTAACCACTCACCTGGTCACGAACCAGCAGGATCTGCCTGAATACACGAGTGAAGATCTCCAGGGGAAAGATCAGGCCCACCAGGATCCTGAGCAGGCGGGGGTACTGTTCGAAGTAGCTTATCAGCCAGAATTCCGCAACCACATGGAAGGCGAGGTTTAGGATGATGGAGTTGATCAGCAGCAGGGGCATGGCCCGGCGAAGGTATTCAACGTCTGGCATCGCCCGACGGCGGGGAAAGAAAATCGCGCCGGCTTCCAATCCGAATGCGGAGATCGTGAAGAACAGACCACAGAGCACGATCATGTAACTGATCACACCCTGGAGCTCCGCGCCGAAGGCCCTGGCGATCAGGACGGCCAGGGCGAAATTGAACACCCGGACCAGCAGCCGGGTGCGGAAAATCAGGACAACATTACGAAGCATCAACTCTCGGCGCTTTCACAGCAACTATCTCGCAGAATATGCCATATGCGCCGCGAAACGAAGGCGGGTATCGAAGGCGCGGTCGCGGACCGCCATTCGCCTCGCGATGCCCGGCCCTGACTGTCGGCGGATAGGCGGCTGTGGTTATATTGTCCGACCGGACCAGGGGCGCCTGGTCCGCTTCAGGAACGCGGGATCAACTGGAATCCGATAATGAACCAAGCATCGGAAATCGTCAAGACAATTCTGACTCGTTGCCGGGAGGTCGTCGGTTACCTGTCGTACTTCGTGCTCCCCAGGCCGTCCAACCAGCGGCGGGCTGTGATCTTCGCCCAAGGCCGGACGGGAAGCACCCTGCTGGAAAGCCTGCTCAGTTCCACCGGATCCCTGCGCAAGAACGGGGAACTGTTGAGCACCAAGAGATGCGAGATATGGTTCCCGAAGCAGTTCATCAGCGGCCTGTCCAAGCTGTTCCCGGGCAACTTCATCTTCCATGTCAAGATCTACCAGCTGACCAAGTACCGGAAACGGCCCGTCGATCCGACGGCATTCCTGACCATGTTGCAGGAGCGGGGCTGGAAGATCATCTACCTGAGGCGTGAAAACCGGCTCAGGCAAAGCATATCGAACCTGGTCGCCGAGCATCGTGGCGCATATCATAAACTGAGTGGATCCTCAGAAAAGATCCGTATCAACGTTGACTGCGAGGTCTTTGTTGAAAAAGTGAAAGAGCTTCTCATGTTCGAAGAGCACGAACGAGAAGTTCTTGCCGATCTTGAGTATCACGAGGTCGTCTACGAGGATGACCTTGAGAAGCCGGAGATGCATCAGGAAGTAGCTGACAGGGTTTTCGAATACCTCGGCCTGGAACAAGGTACCATCCGCACGAACTTGAGAAAAATCACCACGATGTCCTTGCGGGAGCTGATCATCAACTACGACGAATTCGAATCCACCGTGCTCCAGAACGGGTGGGGGCACCTGCTGGACAACCGTTCTAAGTGAGCAGATGCGGCGCTCGCAGGAAGGAAACAGTGGCGCGGCACACGATTCCCGTTCGTCCCGGTCAGGGACATCTCGAGAGAGCGAGGGCGCCTGTGGAGACCTGTCGGGAGCCGGGGTGAACGCGAACCGCACGCATACCCCGAGTGGGATGTCCGCTGCGCCTCCTTCGGTTCTCAGGCTCTACATTGATCTCGTATCACAGACTTCCCTTGCGCAACTCTCCCGGCGCGCCCGGCGGATCGTGAAGAACAAGGTCTTTCCCGGGCTGCGCGCCTTTCTTCGATCCGCCGCCGATTCCGAACGCAGACTCTACCGCAGGCTGGCAGCATCGAGCCATCTTGAGCGGGCCGCCCGCTTGTACTTCGAGTCGGGAAGCCGGGCCGCAAGCGAGGAACTGGCGCGGGTTCTGGAAGCCTCCGAGACGGAAGCCTGGCCGGTGAACGCCACCTTCTGGTCCGCCGCGATCAAGGCGCTGCGAGAGACTCACGCCGAATTAGCGGAGAGTATCACGGTACGGGCGCGGGAATCGTTGAAGCGCGAATTCACCTCGGAGGGTTCGCCGAAGCTGGCGTTGGGCCAAGTGATCGACTGGCAGCCCGGGGAATTCGATCATTGCGAGAAGACCTACGCGCTGAATCGCCTGTATCACCTGCCCCTCCTGGCGATCGCAGCGCGGCTCAACGATGATGGCCGCTGCCTGGAAGAGTTCGAGGACCTGCTTCACCAATGGGTGAATTCGAATACGGACCGGCGGGGGAAACCCTGGAACGAACTGACGACCGCGCTGCGCCTGAATTCGATTCTGCTGGCCTACGGATGTCTGCGGGGCACGGGCCGACTCGGCGCCCGGGCGCATCTCGACGTCATGCTCGCACTGACCAGCCATGCCGACTACCTGGCCGCCAACCTGGAGTACGACATCCTCAACAATCACCTGGTCTTCGAGGGGCGCAGCCTGATCGAAGCCGCCTGCGCCTTTCCCCGGCTGCCCGGCGCGAAGCGGTGGCTGAAACGGGGGATGGCAGCCCTGGACCGGGAGCTGGCGCACCAGGTCCGACACGACGGCTGCCACGCCGAGCAGTCAACGGGCTACCACATGCAGGTGCTCCAGGAGTACCTGACGGCCGTCGCGATCCTGCGATCCGGCGGATCCGCGGTGCCCGCCCAGTGGGAGCCCGCGCTGCAGCGGATGACGGACTTCCTGGTCGAAATCACCAGGCCCGACGGAACTCCGCCGATGCAGGGCGACACGGCCCTGCACGACCCGCAGACGCCATACGTCGAGGAGGTCCTGTGCTGCGCGGCCTCGATCCTGGGGTGTTCCGGGCTGTACGCCGGAGAGCGACCGATGCTGAGGGCTTTCTGCCTGCTGGGCGATAAACTCCCGTCCCCGACGGCGGAAGTCTTCCGCACGAAGGCTTCGGGCAGCAGGCTTTTCCCGGACGGCGGCTGCTGCATCCTTCGCGGTGATACAGGCGACGCGCGTGCGATGGTCAGTTTCGACTGCGGGCCCTTCGCCCTGGAGGACAGCCCGGCCCACGGACACGCGGACGCCCTGAGTTTCGAGTTTTCGGCCTTCGGCCGGAATCTGGTGGTCGACCCCGGTGTGTTCACCTACCAGGCCGGCCGGTGGCGCGATTTCTTCCGGGGAACCAGGGCCCACAACACCATAGGCGTGGACGGGACGGACCAGGTTCACTTGTGGGGCGCTTTCCGCGCCTACAGGCCCAACGGGGCGCGGCTGCTGTCGTGGGGGGACGAGGGCGGACTGGCCTGGGCGGACGCCGAGTACCTGCATCGCGCGAGCGGAGTGGTCCACAGGAGACGCCTGGTCCTGCTGGAGAGCCGGCTGCTGCTGATAGCCGACCGGCTGTGGCGGACTCGGGCGCACGATTTCTGCTGGCGCCTGCACTTCCCGCTTTACGCGGCGGAATTCAGGGCGAACCAGTGCGGACACCTGCTGATCGTGCGGGCGGCGCGGGGCGGGGACTCGGCCTGCGGACTCGCAGTGCTGTGTCACAGTGCGGAGGGCGACCTCCTTGAGATCGTCGAAGGATCCGAGGACCCCCCGCAGGGCTGGATCTCGTACGCCAAGGGCGTGAAGGAAGCCGCCCCCGTTCTCGAGTGGACGCGCCGCGCGGAGAGAGAAGCGACGTTTTTCAGCGCGCTTTTTCCGTTCCAAGGTGATACACTGCTGGATGAATTCAGCCTTCACGTCGCCGGCGACCCCGCCGGGGAACCGATCCTCGGCGTCAGGGTCGGACCGAAGGAATACGAACTGCGACTGGAAGAGAACCGACCCGTATGGTTGAAGCCCTCGCGCTAAGCGTTTTCTGGCTGAGCCTCGCGGCGATAGCCTACATCTACCTGGGATACCCCCTGGTCCTGATGCTTTGCGATCGGGGCGACACTGCCGAAAATCCGGAAACGCCAGGAGACTGGCCCTCCATCAGCCTGATCATCGCCGCGCACAACGAAGAGGGCGTGATCGCCGAGAAACTGCGGAACACCCTGCGGATCGACTATCCCGCGGACAGGCTCGAGGTCGTGGTCGCTTCGGATGCTTCCGACGATCGCACGGACCGGATCGTCCGGGGCTTCGCCGGAAGCGGCATGCGCCTGGTCCGTGTGGAGGGCCGCCGCGGCAAGACCAGCGCCCAGAACGCGGCCGTGAAGGAGACCACCAACGAGATCATCGTTTTCTCCGACGCCAACGCCATGTACGACAAGGACGCGCTGAAGAAGCTGGCCAAGCATTTCTCCGACGAGGGCGTCGGCTGCGTCGAAGGCCGGCGGCTGGATTTCGACGCCGAGTGCGCGGCTACGGCGCGTCACGAACTGACCTACCGCGACTACGAATCATGGATCAAGCGGCTGGAGAGCCGCGTGGCGTCGTGCACCGGCGCTACGGGCCCGATCTACGGGGTGCGGAGATCCTGCTACATCGAGCTGCCCGCGGAAGCCATCAGCGACCTGATGGAACCGATCATGATCATGCACGTCCATGGGAAGAGGCAGGTCTTCGAGCCGGGAGCGATCTCGCGGGAAACGGTCCTGGCGGAGATGTCCAACGAATTCCAGCGCAAGGTCAGAATCATCACCCGCTGCCTGAACAGCATCACCAGCGTGCCCGGCCTGCTCAACCCTTTCAGCGGCGGCGTTTTCGCCCTGCAGATCTGGAGCCACCGCCTGCTGCGCTGGATGCTGCCCCTGTTTGCACTGCTGGTCCTGGCCGGCACTTTGACGCTGTCGCACCGGCCGCTCTTCCTGCTGGCACTGCAGGCGCAGCTGGCCTTCCTGCTGGCGGTGCTCCTGGGATTCCTGCTCGACTGCCGGAACCTGGGACCGTCGATTCTGCGCCTGCCCTACTACGTGTTCACGGTGAACGCGGCGGCCCTGCTGGGCCTGCTCAACTGGGTCCGCGGGAAGAACATCCTGGTCTGGGACCCGGACCGGGGCAATTCGTGATACAAGATCGGCGGCCGACGGGCCGGCGGATCACCTTCCGCCCAGCACCTCCACAAGCCGCTTGACCAGCTCCGCGTGCTCGTCGGTGTAGGTATAGTGCTCCGCGGGCAGGGCAATCATGTTCT
This sequence comes from uncultured Bacteroidaceae bacterium, assembly GCA_964568855.1. Taxonomy (GTDB): domain Bacteria; phylum CAIWAD01; class CAIWAD01; order CAIWAD01; family CAIWAD01; genus CAZMSD01. Next base: position 62,967 of record CAZMSD010000015.1, read on the forward strand.
CCCGCCACTCGCGAATCAAGGAATGCGGCAGGTCGAGCAGCCGTCGCACGCTGCTCGCGTCCCGGATATCGACGCTGGTTCCGATCCCAAGACTCTCCACAACTTCCGCCTCGTCCGTGCCCACCTGCGAAACCAGGGGCACCTTGAAGCAACAGGCGTTGTAATACCGGCAATGCCTGGACCAGAGATAGCTGTCTTTACCGTCGAAACCGGCTGTCCAGACCAGGTCGACCTGCGAGTAGATCTCTCCAAGGTCCTCCGGATCCTTGTATGGACCGCCGTAGATGATTTCCGGGCACCGCTCAACGTCGGTATGAAAGGACTCGATATCCTTGGGCGCCCCCCGTACGTACAACTGTACTCTACCTTCCGCCTCCTCAACCAGGCTCACGAGCGCCGCCCAGGCCACTGGACAGCGGATCGAACCGAAATACCCGATCCTGATCCTGCCGTCCGGCGGAGGCGATTGCTGGATCCGCGCGGGTACTTCTTCGGGATGAAGCTTGTTTTCGATCACCTGGAAAGGAGGATCGACCATTTTCAGCAGGCCCTCGAAGTAGTTCCTTACATAGGATGGGGAGGTGACCACAAGGTGATCTGAGCGGCCAGCCAGGCGCCTGTCGACGCCGCGCAGGATCGATGAGACCAGGCCGCGTCTCGTGAGAATCCCCCGGATGTCCTGCACCTCGTAGACGATGGCCGGCTTCCTCGACTTGAACAGCAGGGAGATGAAGCAGAGCAGGAGCGCATCCAGGCCGAAGCAATGTGCGACATCGGCCTTGTCCATCGCCGCCCTGACCTTTGGAATTCCTCGCAGCAGGTCCATCAGCCGCGAGAAATAACGGCCATGGCGGTTCGTGCCGAGCGAACAACAGGCAAAGGGATAGGCCAAGGATGGATAATTCAGCTCGCGGTCAAAGCCGATGGCCTCCACGGGAACCTCGAGCTCGTGTACGGCGAGCATGCGCTTTCCATGAAACGGATAGTTGAGCATTGAGCTGAGGAAGAGGTACTTCGGTTTCTCTTTCATGCGCAAAGCGGCGGATTCGAAATTCAGCAGATCTGAACCATGTGTCACAGGACATGAACCGGACGGCCCGGTTCCTGAATCTACGGATCCCAGGTCGTTTTCCTTGGACCGGGAGGGCACAATACACTTATTTCCGAGGTTTTTCGTAGCCTGTACGGGTTCCAAATCCATTGGAACATGCAAGTTGGGAGTGGCTCTTGCGCATTGCTCATCTCATGCTGGGGGTCGAGGCGGGCGGCGCCACGGTGATGATGCTGAGATTCGCGCTCGAGAGCCGGCGACGGGGGCATGAGGTACACGTCTGCGCATTCCGCGACGGAAGCGTGGCCCGCGATGTGGCTCCGCATGGACTGCCCTACCATCTTGCTCGGCGCCTGCCCGGCGGAAATATGTGGAACCGGATCAACGCGATCCGGCGGATGACAGAACTCCTGCGCGACTTGAAGCCGGACGTGGTCCACTCGCACACCTACTTTCCCGATATCATGGCCCGGCCGGCGGCTAAGCGCGCGGGAGTGCCCGTGATCGTGACCTCGGCTCACACGGACATGACCGGGGGTGCGGGTCTGGCCGGCGGGGGTTGGCCGGGAAGGAACTGGGTGATACCGAAACTGGTGGAAGCCACGGATCACATCGCCCATAGAATCTACGCGACTTCCAGTGAAATTAAACAGTCCCTGATCCGCCAGGGCGTCGAAGCCCGGAAGATCATCTGCGTGTTCAACGAGATCGACTATTCGCGGTACGCCGACTCTTCGAACCGGGAACCCATAAGACAAGCCGCTCGCGAGGAACTGGATCTAGGGAGCTCCGATTTCGTCATCGGCACCACCGGCCGGCTGGTCCAAGTGAAACAGATCGACCTGATCATCCAGGCCGTGGCGCGCCTGAAGAAGGACCTGTCCGACATCAAGCTGGTCATCATGGGTGACGGCAGCGAGCGATCCGCCCTGGAAGCGCTCTGCGAACGCCTGCAGCTTCGGAACGAGGTGCGCTTCACCGGCTGGCGGGACGACGTTCCCAGGCTGTTGAAGGCGCTGGACGTCTTCGTCATCGCTTCCCGGATGGAATCCACCTGCCTGTCCCTGCTCGAAGCTATGGCCAGCGGCTGCGCCTGCGTCGCCTCGCGCGTGGGAGGCATCCCGGACATTCTCCAGCACGAGGGCCTGGGTCTGATGTTCAGGAAGGGCAGCGTGGACGAACTAGCGTTACAGCTCCAACGCCTGCACCAGGACGTGGACCTGCGCGCCCGGATTATCACCCAGGGGGGGGAGCATGTGAAGAAACACCACAACCTGGCCCGGGGTAGGGCGGTTGACCTGATTCTGAACGACTACCGCCTGCTGCTGGAAAACGCACAGAAGTAGCAGGAGTGAACCGTTAGCAGGAAGATCCCGTAAATCCGAAACATCTTTGCGACGCCTCGCCATGTGGAGTGATCGTTTCGTCGACAGCCTCCAGAGTCTGCCGGGCAGAAACCCCCGGCTCGAAGCGATTTTCGTCGCCGCCTGTGCCTTTCCAGCCGTTCTATCGACGTGGATAATCTTCGAGGGACTGGGTCAAAGCAAGCCGATGATCGCCCTTACGGGCGTCTGCGCCCTGGTCGTGCTGATGATCCTGATGCTCGGTATCCGCGAGCCCCTGAGTCTCGCCCTGGTTGTATTCCCCCTCAGCCTGATCAAGGCTTCCGAGAACTTCGACCTTTTGTACGGAATCGTGATCTGGTTGCTGTTTCTGCTCTACCTGGGCCTGGACAGGTTCAGCGAGGGGCGACTCAACAGCCGCGAGTTCTGGATTCTGCTGCTGGTGATGATCGCCCCCGCCTCCGGCATCATCAATGCCATGGACACGATGAAGGGAGCGCTGCAGTACGCCGGCACCATCCTGCTCCCTTTCGGGCTGTACCTGGCCATCCTCAGGCATTCGAAAGGCCCGGAGCTGATCGACCGCATCATCCGGGTTACCATCTGGGTCTTCGCCGCGATCGGCTGCTCCAGCATGCTGATGAAGATCCTGGATCCTTCGATTCCCCGGCTGGGCGGCCCCTTCACGTTGTATTACACGTCCCTGGGCTACGCCGCCGCGGCGATTCTGCCGCTGTGTTACTACCGGGTGGAGCATTCCAGGCACAGAACCCTCGAACTGGTTCTGCTGGCCCTGGTCTTCACCGGAATGCTGCTGACCAACACGCGGATGGCCCTGATAACCACTTTCATCGGCGCAATGTTCTTCTTTCGGCGGATGAAGTTCCTGTTCCTGCTCGGCGGAATCACCATTGCGATGCTACTGCTCGGCGAGCAGCTCGACGTGTTCGGAAGGATCCAGGAGATGTCCCAATCGGACGTCGACATCAGCATTCTATCGCGAATCATGGGCTGGATCGCGGGCATCAAGATGCTGGGATTGGAACCCCTGCTGGGCATCGGTTACCACACCTACGAGTTCGAATACGTTCAATTCATCAAGGTCCCGATAATCCGTCTGTTTCATGCGCACAACCTGTTTCTCAACAAGTTCCTGGAAATTGGCTTCCCGGCGGCGATCCTCTTCCTCGGATATATCCACTACACGGTAATTTCCAACCTGTTTCGCACCGCCCGCCGATCCAGCCCTTTCGGCGACTTGAGATATTCCCTCGCCGTCGCCTGTCTCTGCTACCTCCTTGCCGGCATGACGGACGAGGTCCTGCGCCAGACGGGCTGGTGCATGTGGTTCTTCATGATGCTGGGTTGTTTGCGAAGGGCGGAACTGGAAGATCGCCGTGCTTCAATCCAAGTACACACGTCTCACGGCGCGGATCGACTTGAAACAGGCGATCGCCGCCAGTAGTAAGCCCCCCGCCAGAGGATAGAGGCCGGGCGGACCCCAGGAGGCAAGGTTCAGATCCATCCTGAAGGCCAGCCAACGTTCCAGGCCGGTCACCGCGTCCACCAGCAGCAGAGGCATCGCTCCCTCCAGAAAGGCCGCCAGGCAGATCGGCAGGCGCAGCTTCCAGGGTTCCGCGCCCAGGAGGGCCAGCAGGCGCAGCTCCGGTTTGTAGCACAGGACCTGCGAGCGGAGGACGCGCAGGGCGATCAGGACCACCCCGGCCAGGGCCAGGACGGCCGCCCCCAGCAGGGACCAGCCCAGCCGGCGCAGCGAGCGCCCGATGCCGCCGAAGAGCTGCGGATCGTAGGCCGCATCGGCCACCTCGGGCTGCTGCAGCAGGAAATCCAGCTCGCGCTCCATGACTTCCCGCCGTCCGCCCAGGCGCATGGCCAGTTCGATGGTGTGCGGGAATGGATTCTCGCCCAGCAGTTCGGTCACGTCGTGGCCGAAGGCCCGCTCGAACTCCTCGGCCGCCTCCCCCGGGCTGAGCACCTCGAGCGTCTCAAGCTCCTCCAGGCTGTCCACCAGCTGCAGCAGGCGTGGCGGGACCTCCTGCCCGGCCGGAACCGATAGGTAGACGTCCACCGGGATGCGGCTGAACCAGGTGCTGAGAATGATCTCGCTGTTGGCCGCGATGAGCAGCAGGTGAGACAGGATCAGTCCGGCCACGGCCAGGCCGCAGGCCAGCAGCAGCGCGCGGTAACGCGATCGCCGCAGGATCCTCCAGGCTTCCCCCGCGGCCCTCATCGCCCAATCCCCTGCGCGGCGCCCCCCGCGCCGCCGGCGCTCGAAAGAGCATTCCCGGAGGCGTCCTGCAATCGGCCCTCGTCGATCCGCAGCGCGCGTCCCGCCCCCCGGGTCGTGCAGGATTCGTCGTGCGTGGCCATGATCATCGCCGCCCCGCCGCGGACGGCCTCCAGCAGCGCATCGTAGATGCGGCCGCGCATCTCGGCGGGCAGGTGGTTCAGCGGCTCGTCGAGCAGCACCAGCCCCGGCTTCCCGCTCAGGGCCAAAGAGAGCTGGACCAGCCGTCTCTGCCCCGTGGAAAGCGTATCACAGCGCGTCTCCGCCAAAGGGAGCAGCTCGAAGGCCAGCATGAGCTCCATGGCCTCCCAGCGCAGCCGGTTTCCGCGGACGCCTCGGGCGCCGAGCGCGGCGTAGATGTTCCCCCGCACGCTGCGGTCGCCCAGGACCTCGACCTCCTGGTCCGTGACGCCGATCCGTCGCCGGTAGGCGGCGATCTCGGCCGGTTTCCAGCCCTGCAGTTCGCCCTGCCGGAAGACCAGAGTCCCGCCCGAGGGCGCCAGGCGGCGGGCCAGCAGCTTCAACAGGGTGGTCTTGCCCGAACCGGGCGGGCCGAAGAGCAGCAGGTGCTCGCCGGGGTGGATGCGCAGGTCGAAGGGCGGGATGGTAAATCCCCCGGGGTAGCGGAAGGCGATTCCCCGCGCTTCGAGGACGGGCAGGGCGGGGCCGCACCGTTCGCCCGCTGTTCCCTCGACTCGATCGTGCTGCGTTTCGCTCACCGGAATCGCCCGTTCATTGTGATTCAGCGGTTCGAGCCGCCGGGGAGCCGTGCAACGTAATGCACGCGGTCGGCGGATTCGCCGCCCCGCCGGAAAGTGAACTCGGCGTAGCGGTTGACCAGCGCCAGGCCGGCCTCGCGCACGGCGCGGTCCATCTCCCGGACGCGGTAGATCCGCTGCCGGTGGAACTCCCGCCGCCGTCCGCCGCCCGACAGTTTCCGGACCTCGAAATCGTTGTGGTGGATCCGCGTATTCCGGTCGTACCAGCTGTGACGCTTGTACTCCCAGCCTTCCAGCTTCCGCTCCTCGCGGTAGTCCAGGAAATGCTCCAGGCTGTTGCGCTCGGTGCAGATGTCGAAGACCAGCAGTCCGTTCCGCTCCAGGCAGCCGGCCAGGTTGCGCAGGGCGGCCACCAACTCGCCCATGCTCAGCAGGTAGTTGACGCTGTCGTACAGGCAGGTCACCAGCTCGAAACGCCGCGGCGGCCGGAAGTCCCGCAGGTCGGCCCGGAAGAGCACGGGCTCGCCCGGGGCAGGGGATTCGCCGCTTCCCAGCCTGCTGCGCGCCAGTTCCAGCATTTTCTCCGATACGTCCATTCCCCAGAGTTCCACTCCCTGCTCGCGGAGGATCTCCAGGAACCTCCCCGTGCCGCAGGCGGCGTCGAGGCAGCTCCTGAACCTTCCCGCGGCGTGGCGCTCCCAGATGTTGCGCACGTGCTCGGCCCAGTCACCATAAGCCACGTGGGACATCATCCGATCGTAGATCTCTGCGATCACGGTGTAGTCCGGGGAGACGCGCTCGACGCTCTCAGGCGACCCGGGCGGCGCGTTTCCCTTTCTTTCGACGCTACGTGACAAAGTTCCCCTGGAGGTGCTGCCGCAGAGCGGCGGCGATGGCGGAGAGCATGCTGCCGGGATCCGCCGTTCCGCCGCCGGCGATATCGAAGGCTGTGCCGTGGTCCGGCGACACGCGGACCAGGCCCAGGCCCAAGGTAACATTCACTCCCGCGCGCCCGGCGGCGAGCTTGAAGGCGCCAAGCCCCTGGTCGTGATACATGGCCAGGAAGCGCCCCCGGCCCCGGCGCAGCGCCCCGTCGGCGGAGGCGGGTCCGCGGATCGGTTCGCCGGCCCCGCGCAGCCGCCGCACCAGGGGCGCCAGGATCTCGGTCTCCTCCGTCCCCTGCAGCCCGTCGTCCCCGGCATGGGGATTGAGCCCCAGCAGCACCAGCTCTTCCCCGGGAGCCTGGCGCTCGATAAAGCGCAGCATCAGCAGTGCCTTGTGCTTCACGCGCTCAGCCGTGATCCAGCGCGGGACGTCCCTCAAGGGCACGTGGTTGCAGACCAGCCCCACCGAAAGAGGACCGGCGTGCATCAGCATCAGCGCTTCCGCGCGTCCGGCACGCCAGGCCAGGTACTCGGTGTGACCGGGCCAGCGGAATCCCGCCTCCCGCATGGCGGACTTCGAGATCGGGGGCGTGATCAGCGCCCTCGTCCCGGGGTCCGCCAGCACCAGGTCGACGGCCGACTTCAGGCTGCGCCAGGCCAGGCCGCTGTGCCCCCGGCAGGCTCGGTGTACTCCGGGGAGCAACAGCTCCGCGGGCGCCTGTTCGCGGAGTTCGATGAAGGCGGGTTCCCGATCCTCGCTTCGAGGTTCCGCCTCTCCTTCCTCCTCCGCGGTCCCGGAGATTGCATCCCGGTCCCCCGCAGGCTGAGTTCCGCCGCCGGAGCCTCCGCCGGGCCGTGCGTCCCAGCCCGCCGCGTAGAGTCGATCCGCGGGGAGTTCGCCCGGCTCTTCCAGGCCCCCCGCCGGCAGCTCCTCGATCGCCAGACCGACCGACAGCGCGCCGGCCGTTTCCCTTAGAAACCCTGCATCCGCGCAGACGACCATCGGCGGTTTCACGCCGGCCAGGGTCTCCTCGCCGACCGCGCCCCGTTCCAGCACGCGGCGGCAGGCTTTCAGCAGGACCTCGGGTCCCACGCCGCCGGGATCGCCGGTGGAAAAGACGAGCACCGGCGGCCCCTGCGCGCCTGCTGATCCCGCGCTCCCGGGCCCCGTCGCCGGACCCGGCGACCACCCCCTCTCCGGGTACCGGCCGCCCTCCGGGGCGCCGCTCCCGCCAGCCTCGCCGGGACCCATATCGCCGGGCAGCGTTTCCCGGTATCCGCTCATTGCAGCTCCTCGCGCAAGGCAAGCAGGCGATCACGGATGTCCTGCGCCTCTTCCACCCGCACCAGCACGGCGCGCAGGCTCTTGATCCCGTGATACTCGCGCAGGTAGGCGCCGTACATCTTGCGCATCTCGAGCACCGCCTTGAACTCGCCCTTGTGTATCACGGCCAGGTCGAGGTGCTCCAACAGCAGGTCGACCCGTTCGACCAGGGCGGGCGGATCGGTCAGGACGCCGCGATCGAGCCAGGAGCGGGCCTCCCGGAACAGCCAGGGGTTCCGCATGGCTCCGCGACCGATCATCACCCCGTCCGCGCCGGTGGCCTCGAACATCTGCTGTGCGCCCCGGGCGTCCCGCACGTCGCCGTTGCCGATCACCGGCACGTCAAGGGCCTGCTTGACCCTGGCGATCCAGTCGAGGTCGGCCCGGCCCTCGAACTTCTGGCAGCGCGTGCGCCCGTGGACTGTCACCGCTCGGACGCCCAGGTCCTGCAGGCGCAGGCAGACCTCCACCACGTTGATGCTCTCCTGGTTCCAGCCCAGGCGCAGCTTGGCGGTCACGGGCAGGTCCACGGCGTCAACAACCCGGCGGGCGATTTCGTAGAGCAGCTCGGGTTCGCGCATCAGCTGGCTGCCGGCGCCGCCGCCCACCACCTTGCGGGCGGGACAGCCGAAATTGATGTCCACCAGGTCCGGCCGGTTCCGCGCCACCTTCCGGGCCGCATCCGCCATGCGTCCCGGATCGCGGCCGTAGATCTGGATGCCCACCGGGCGCTCTTCGTCGGCAATGGCGATCTTGCGGGCCGTCTTCCCCGCCATGCGCACCAGGCCCTCGCTGCTGGTGAACTCGGTGTAGACGAGGTCCGCCCCCAGCCGGCGGCAGATCAGGCGGAAGGGCTGGTCGCTGTAGCCCTCCATCGGGGCCAGCAGCAGGGCGTTCTCGATCCGCAGGGGACCTATCTTCAGTACGCGTTTCTTCGCCAGCATGGTCGTGTTACAAATTCCGACCCTGTCGATTTCGTCGCATGCTCAGAAATCGAAGCCCAGTTCCGCCCAGAGCCGCCAATGGCCCGCATCGCGCCAGCCGTGGCTCTCGGTCAGCAGGGCCGCGCCGGCACTCAACCCGCCCAGCACGCTGTCCAGGCTCAGGCGGGCGCCGACCTCCTGCAGCACGGATTTCCGGCTGAGCGTCCGGCTGCCGGGAAAGCTGATTCCCAGGGCGCTCCAGCGCAGACCGAGGTGCAGCGCTCCGCGCGGCGTTTCCAGCAGCCGGGGACGGTACTCGAGGCGCAGCCCCATGGCGTGCCGCCCGGCCGCCTCCCTCGGACCCAGCGACCGCAGCCAGCGGTCACCGCCGAATTCGAAGAGTTCGCGGCGGTGGGGCGCGTCGCTCAGGGCCCAGAGCACGGTGCTGTGGCCGGTGTGCCTGCCGGACAGAGTCCGCCAGGAATCGAAGGCGGCCATGGTGCGGAAGAAACCGCGTCCGGGATCCTCCGCGGCAACGACGTTTTCGTAATACACCACGTGGTACTCGCCGTTCTCGGTGAAGACCGTCCGGTCCCGCGAATCCACCAGACTCAGGGCCCGCAGCCTGATATGCCGCTCCCAGTCCGGCGTGTCGCCTCCGCGCTCCCTGGCCGACTCCAGGGCCCCGGTGAGGTAGACGCCGCCCAGCCTCTGGATCTGCTGGCCGGCACGGAATTCCAGCGCCAGCCGCTCCCGCTCCAGGCGTTCGCCGGTACCCGCGGCGGCGGCGACTTCCGGTTCCAGGTGAATGATCTCGCGGTCGCGCTCCAGGCTCAGGCGGCTGGTGAGCAGGGTCTTCCAGATCCGGTCGCTTTCCAGCACGATTCCGCCGTGTTCCTGGTGCGCTCCGTAGACCATGATCAATTCCGCGCGCAGGGCGCCGCCGGCCAGGTTCTCCCAGAGGACCTCGAGGAAGCCCTTGCCCTCCCAGACGCTTGAATAGCGCAGGCCCGCGCGCAGTACCGGGAATTCCTTCTCCACGAGGCGCAGTTCGGCGATGTTGAGACCGCCCTCGCGGAGCAGCCGCAGATAGACCTGGCTGTAGAGGCCCGTGGCGTAGATCCGCTTCACCGAGCGCTCGGCGAGATCTAGCTGAAAGACTTCGCCGCGGCGCGGTCTGAACTCGCGCAGCACGAGCTTCGGGTTCAGGCTCCGCAGACCCGCGACCCGCACCTCGTCCAGGCGACCGGGCCGCAGGCGAAGCTCCAGTGTATCACCGAAAACAACCAGGCTGTCCAGCTCGCAGAGGGAATACCCCTGGCGGCGCAGGGTTTTCAACAGCTCGTCGATCTCCCGGGACAGAGCATGGCGATCAATCCTGCCGTCTTTTACGGGGGCTGCGAGTTCCTCGAGGGGCTGGTGCTTCATGTCTTCCAGGCCGCTCAGCCTGAGTCCGCGAATCCCGGGAGTCGGCCGCAGCGTCAGAGCCAGCAGGTTGCCGTTTTCGCCCTCCAGCAGCTCGACCCGGATCGATTCGCAGGTTCCACACCGGTCGAGCTCTGCGAATAGCCCATGCAAACATGCCTCGGAGATCTCCCCGGGAGCGCCGCCCAGCGGGCTCGCGTGAATCTGAGTCATGATTCCCCGGTGCAGCGGCAGGTCGCCACTCCGGGTGCTCAGCACCACCGGATCGCCTTCCCGTGCCCCTTCGCCCGCTGAAAGTCCGCCTTCCGGTGGAAGCAGCTCCACGCGCAGGGAATCCCAGCGGATTACACCGGCCGCCCGGGCCCGACTGACACTCAGGCGGGCCTGCAGCTCGGGCAGCAGGGCCCTGATGCTGGCCGCGCCGGCCTCGATCATTTCGTCGCGCCGGGAGAAGTCCGCCAGCAGCATGTGACCCAGGCGCGGCCGGGCCACGAAATCGGCGTCCTCCAGGCTGCGACTGTTCTTCTCGGCCTGCATCAGGGTGATCACCTGGTCGGCCACTTCCCAGGCTTCCTGTATCTCCTCCCGGTTCCGGAAGGGACTGGTGGTGTCCACGACCAGGACCTGGTCCGCGCCCAGGCACCGGGCGCTGGCCACCGGAATGTTGCTGACGATTCCGCCGTCGATCAGAATCAGTCCGTCCTGTTCCACCGGCTGAAAGAGAATCGGCACGGACATGGAGGCCCGCATGGCCTCCGCGAGGTCGCCGACGCCCAGCTCGACCAGCGATCCGTCTTCCAGGTCGGTGGCCACCGCACGAAAACAGGGCCGCAGCTTGTCGAAGTCGCCGAAGGCCTGGAGCGGAGCCCTGCGGACCATGTGCGAAAAGTACTCGCTGACCCGCTGCCCGGAGGAAATGCTGCGCGCGTAGACGGGAGTGAGGCCCCGAAGGCGCACCTGCAGCAGGTGCCGGCCCGTGATCTCCTTGCGGCCGGTGTACATGGACTGCCGGTCCGGACGGTCACCGAAGAGGTCGTTCCAGTCGTACTGCCTGAGCAGGCTGTCGATCTCGCCGGGGGAATAGCCCGAGGCGTAGAGGCCGCCCACCACGGCCCCCATCGAAGTGCCCACGATGCAGTGCAGGGGGATGCCCGCGCGCTCCAGTTCGGCCAGGGCGCCGATCTGGGCGATTCCGCGGCCCCCGCCGCCGCTGAGGACCAGGCCGAGGCGCGGCGCTTCCCAGTGCTTTTCCGGCCGGGGGAGGTTCCGCGTCGCTTCCAGCAGCGAACCGGAATCCCAGCTCCAGCTCCTGCGTAAAGGATCCCGGGAGGCAGCGGAGTCGGGTTCCGCCGATTGCGCCACGTCCAAAGCCCCCGCAGCGCCAGCCTGCGGATCCACTCCGCCGAGGCAGACGGGGAGGTCTTCCCGGCAAAGCATGAACAGCATGGCCAGGGCGCAGGCCGCCGCGCGCCGGTCGACGGACCATCGATGGAACGTGATACACTTCACTATCCGAAAGCATATCACATTCGCTCAGCAGTGGCAAGCGGGCCTTTTCGAGCGAAGCGAATGCACCCGGGAGGCTCTCGCACCGCGGTACAGGCTTCGAACGGAGGAACCAATCGAGGATCATAGCGCCGCGATTCCCGGTGTTCCCCCGAAACGAAGGAACGCTGCAGGAATCGCGGCGGTCAGGCGCTGGAAGACCGATCCGACTCAATCGGTCCACCGGCGGTGTTCCGACGGCTTTACTTCAACAACAGGAGCTTCATCACGCTCCGGCTGCTTCCCGTTTCCAGCGCCAGGAAGTATGGACCGCCGGGCGCCTCGGCCAGCTCGAGCCTCCGGTCATGGATCCCGGCACTCAGCTCTCCCTCGTGAACCACCTTGACCTCCCGGCCGGTCAGATCGTACAGCACCAGCCGGGCGCTTCCCGGGCCGGGCATCTCGAAACGCAGGTTGCAGTCCGGATTGAAGGGGTTGGGCCAGGCTTCCAGCAGCCGCGGGCTCTCCGGGAGGCGGCCCTCGTCGATTCCGGCGGCCGGCTGCAGGGGTCCGGCGAGCAATTCCTCGCCGCCGCCCGGCCGGTGCAGGTAAAGGAAGTACACGGATCCCGGCAGCGGCCGGGAGTCCACGTATTCGTAGACCGTCGATTCCGGGTGGACCAGGACCTCGCCCAGCAGCAACTCGGGTCCCTCTCCGACCCGGCGGCGCACGCTGAAGCGTTCGACCCGCCCGGTGAATTCCCATTCCAGCCGGACGACGCTGTCCTGCACCAGCAGGCGGATAGAGGTCAGTTCGAGCACCGCGGTTGTTTCGTCGCCCGGAACGGGATTCTCCTCCACGTCCCAGAATTCGGGCCCGAATCCCTCGCCTGTCAATACGAGCGACATGCCGGTCTCCACGTCGCCGACGAAGCCGCCCTCGACCCAGACCCCGGCTTCAACGGCCTGCGACTCCCAACTATGGCCGGGCTGGCCGTATTCCATGTAGTCCCGCATGAATTCGACGCTCTGTTGCTCGGCTTCCCACAAGCCGACGAAACCGTGGGTATTGCCCAGATTCTGTCCCGCCACGAACCAGAGTTCAAGGCCCGAGGGCGGCTGCGGAGCATCGGCGTTGCTGTGGATCAGCACCGTCGCCCCCGAGGGAACCTCCAGCGGAGGCAGCACGAAGTTCGGTCCGGAGAGATCCAGCAGCCACCCGCCGATGTTGACCGCCGCGGCCCCCTGGTTCACCAGTTCCACCCATTCCTGGCCCCCGTCCGATCCCACCGGATCGTAGAAGACCTCGGATATCCTGATCTGCGCCAGCAGGACGCCCGGCAGCAGCACCGCCGCCAGCGCCATGCGCTTCCAACTCGTCATGATTGATCTCCTCTGATTGATTCGAGCGGCGCCGCAGCGCCGCCCTGTTCCATTCCTGATCCCGCCTTCCGGCTCGCTAGGGCGGGTGCTGATACGGATTCGCCATTGCGCGGGTTTCCAACGGTTGTGTTACAGAAACATATGGCGGGGGTTCGCCGCCGAAGCGGGAACCCCCTGGGCCGTTCTCCCGAACAGCTCCAACCTCGGCCCCCACAGGGCAAGCGGGATGCCAGGAAATCCCCTCCGGAAAACAGGCACTTGGCGCCGGCGGGCGCGGGAATCTTTCTGAATTCGGCGAATCAAGAACGCCGTAAGCGGGAAGTCGGCGGGAGCGGAAATTCCGTGAGGCGACTTGGAATATTTCCGGAAAAACGATAGAGTCTTTGTTCGCGTCTATCGGTAGCTCCCCGGCAGCCGTGGAAGCGGTTTGGGCGAGGCGGATCGGAAGGGCCGATCGCCGCCGTGGGCCGGGGCTCCAGTGCCATCACATCGGAGGAGCGAGATGTCTCGTTACCGCGGTCCCAAGGACCGGCTTTCCCGCAGATTCGGCGTCAACCTCTACGGCGCCAAGCGCAACCCGCTGGACCGCAAGGGCTATCCGCCGGGCCAGCACGGACAGAACCGGAGATTCAAGGAGAAGGAATTCGGACTGCATCTGAAGGAGAAGCAGAAGTTCCGCGCCTTCTACGGCATGATCTCCGAAAAGCAGTTCAGAAGGACCTTCGAAAAGGCCCGCGGCATGCGCGCCGGCGTGACCGGCGAGGTCTTCGTGGGCCTGCTGGAAACCCGCCTGGACATGATGTGCGTGCGGATGAACTTCGCGCCCACAATCTGGGCCTCCCGGCAGGTGGTGAACCATGGCCACATCCTGGTGAACGGCAAGCGCTGTAACATTCCCAGCGCGCGCGTGAAGCCAGGCGACGTGGTCAGCGTGCGCGAGAAGAGCCGCAAGATCCCCATGATCCTGCATCAGTTCTTCGGCAGCAAGATCACCCCGCCACCCTACGTGGAACTGGACGCCGACAATTTCACCGGCAAGCTCGAGCACTTCCCCGAGCGCCACGAGGTCCCCTTCCCCGGGGAATTCCAGGAACAGCTCGTGGTGGAGTACTACTCGAGGTAGTGTGAAGCGCGGGCGAAGGCGCGCGCGCATTTCTTCCCAACAATCCCAAGAGCTCGTCTCCGGACGGGCTCTTTCGTGTTAACTGCGTCACACCCCGCGGATTGCCCGCATCACTCACTCAGCGGTATTGCGATTGCATCTTAGCCGTGGATCAAGGACCGGCCCGCTACACCGCGATTCCACCTTGTCGGTGCCCCCGGTCCCAGCGCACAAGCGAACACTACGTCACACACTGCCAAGAACCGTGAGGAGGAATCATGAAGCAGCGAATCTGGATTGTACAATTGATTGTACTGTCCACCGTATTATGCATGACGGCACTGTCGTTGGAACGTGAACCACGTTCCGCTACCCCGCGCACTCCGCTGAACAAGTCCTGGCTTCTGGGTTCTCGCGCCCCTGACTCCATGAACGCGGAACAGACGCAGAATGTCCAGAACGCCATCAACGCCATCAAGGACGGCCCGCCCACTTCCATCACCTACGTGGATTCCGCGGGTAACGTGGACACGGTACAGGCGGCCGATATCGCCGCGGTCCTGCAGCAGCAGCTCGACGACGGGCGCATCCGCGTGGACAGCTCGCTTGCCGCCAATGACTACGCCGTCACCACACAGGACGGCAGCACCTCCACGAACGGAGACCAGGTGGATTTCAAACCCTCGGTTCTGTCCGGCGACTCGGCCTTTCTGCAGGAAGTGCTGGTTCATGAAGAACGGCACAAGCACCAGGCCAATTCGTCCGAGGCGGCCGATGAAACCGAAGCATACAGCCTGGAAAAGGCCTACAAGGATTCAATCGGCGTGGATTCCACGAACAGGCACTACGATGAATGCGAGAACAACCTCGCTTACTATCAGGCTCTCGTGGACAGCGCGGCCCAGGACACCACCGAGGAACGGCGCCGCGTCTCGGACGTGCTGCAACGGGGAAATCAGCTCTACCAGGTGGTCTGCGGCGATATGGAAACCGGCGATGTCGGGTACCTGCGCGTCGGGGAGCTGAATCAGCCGGACTGGCATACCCAGCACTGGTTCTATGAAGGGCTATTCTATCCCAACGACCTGCTGAGCAGCCGGGACAGCGACGACTTTCCTCTTCTGCCGCCCGACGTGCTGCTGGTCAGCGGGCAGACCTGGTTCGGCGAGGGCATGATCATGGCCGCCCACATCGACATCATGACCGGCGACGTACTCTGGGAGGAAGTGCTCTACGCCCAGCCCTTTGCGAACTATCACTGCATGAGTCCATGGCCTTTCGCGCCTGGAATCATCCAGGTCCTGGACACTCAGAACTGGATGGTGATCAACCTGGAGGACACCGACGGCGACGGCCTGCCCGACAGCTTCTTCGATATCTTCTACATGTATGAACCGTTCATCGCCAAATACCAGCGCATGGACTGGGCCGAGCATCCCACCAATGGTTACGGGATCCTGCTCAGCGAGCGCGACAAGCTCTTCAGCGGTGTTCCGCGTTTAATGGAGGAGATGACGCTTGTACAGGACCTGGACTGGAACCTGGTGGGCGATGTAACACTGCCCGTGCACTGGTTCGAATTCCTCGACCTGGTGCCCGTGATCCAGGCTCCGATTCCCGAGCCGGGCGACGACTGGGCGACCATCTTCGGCACCTGGAACCACGAGATACAGATCTGGGGCACCAACATGGACGGCGATCCCATCGAACTGCTCAGCGTCGGGCTGATGAGTTGGGTGGAAATGGACATGGCCCTGAGCCGTCCACTTGAGAACGGCGAGTACATCCGTCCCTACGACGCCACCAGCGATACCTGGCAGGGGGTGCCCACGCTGATCGGCGAGGATCTGGGTCAGCTTGATCCGCCGCAGAACCTCGAGATCGGGTACTCCTACGACAACCTGAACAGGCTGGTTACGCTGACCTGGGAGCTCGTGGCGGGCGCCGAGTATTACAACGTCTACCAGGGGCAGGGTTACGAGGGCTGGGAACTCATTCTGACGACCACGGACACCATGGCTGTATTCGTCATTCCTGAGATCCTGCCGCCGGGAACGGCCATTACATATCGAGTGACAGCCGGCAATTGATCGCGATCTTCCGCACACCCCGGAATGCGGCTGCAGCCGGCGAGGAAGCCCACCAGCAGGTGGGCTTCCTTTTTATTCATCACTCAGCACACGTCTCACGCTGTCGATCAGCGTACCGTCGCGGTACTCGATCACGGCCACCACTTCCTCACCGTTCTTCGCGCGGGTCATGTGACCTTCGGTGAGTTCCAGCGCCTTGCGATGCAGGGCCTCGATGCTGTAAATGGGCAGGTCGCTGTCCTTCAGACGGTCCAGCAGGTCCTGCCGGCGGGGATTGATCGCCATGCCGTGATCCGTCACCAGCACGTCGATGGTCTCTCCCGGGGCGGTCACCGTGTGCACTCGCGGCACCACCACGGGGTGGATCTTGCGAGCCAGGGGCGCAGTGATAATGGTCATCCAGGCGTCGGCCGCGTCCGTGAATCCGCCGATGCCGTGCAGCAGCCAGCCGTCGCTGTGAGTGTTCACGTTGACGTTGAAATCGAAATCGATCTCGGTGGCGCCCAGCACGCCGGCCTTGACGCGCGGCGCGAAACAGCCCTTGCTGTGGTAGTTGTAGGACACGAAGGGATTGGTGTTGATGTGCCGCGGATCCTCGCGCAGGCTCGCCACCCCGGCCAGGTCGAAACTCTGTCCGTCAAGGATGTACTTGGTCAGTCCTTCCTTGAGCAGCTGCACCAGCAGCTCGGTCGATCCGCCGCGGGCGAAGTCGGCGACGATGCCTTTTTCGCGCAGGAAGTTGCCCATGTACTCGACGAACTTCAGGCTCATGCCCCCCGCGCCGGCCTGGAAGCTGAACTCGGGCTCATCCATAATGCCGCTGTCCTTGACGACACGGGCGGCCAGCTCGGCGATCTTCACCCGGTTGGGATCGGTGGCCACCCGGGTGGTGCCGCTGACGATCTTCTCCGGATCGCCGATGGCATCCACCTGCACCACGCGGTCCACGTTGCCGCCTTCGATCATCCAGGGGAAGCAGGGAAAGGGAACCAGGTTGTCGGTCACCACCGTGACCCAGTCCGCGTAGAGGCTGTCCGCCAGTGCGAATCCCAGGGGCCCGCAGGCGCTGCGACCGCGATCTCCCGTGGCGTTGCCGTGGCAATCCGCGGTGGGAGCCGATATGAAAGCCGCGTCGATGCGCAGGTCGCCGTCCTGGATCGCCCGGTAGCGCCCGCCGTGGCTGCGCAGAATCGCGGTCTTGCTGAATCCGCCTACCGAGCAGAGACGCCCCACCGGACCGTTCATGGACCCTTCCACGTGACTCACCACCCCGCTGCGGATGTGCTCGCAGAGCGGCTCATGGCATGGAAAAAGCGCCGAGGGCGCCACCACGATGTCGCGCAGTCCGCGGCGGGCGATGCTGTCCAGGACCCGGTTGAGAATGAAATCGCCGTTGCGCAGGTGATGATGAAATGAGACCACGCTGCCGTTCTGCAACCCGGCCGCTTCCACAGCCTCTTCAAGGTCTTGCAGCAACTTGTTTTCATAGTCCGCGCCGTACTTGACGGGCGGACCGATCTTCAGACCCGTGGGCGGGGTGAGCCCCACTCCGGCAAAGGCATTTGCCGGCCTGCCGTTCACTTCAACCGGCACCTTTCTGCCCAGTCTGTTTTCAACCAGTTTCATTGGCCATTCCTTCGCTCTCTACTTCGGTTCACGAACACGATTCAGCTAGACCTTATGGAGTGACCGGCCTCCAGTCCGTAAACTCGCGTGCTATCAGCC